>JBCCFY010000029.1:0-54869 GCA_039110515.1 Pseudomonadota bacterium | reverse complement strand
TTCTTGGCTTGAGAGCTTTTAACACCTCAATGCGATTTACCCTGCATCAGTGGAAAAAGACGATCCGCTGGCTTGATGAACTCACCGCTGAAGCTTGCATGAGCAAGATTACATGCTAAATTCGTGGGGATCCCTCAGTATCGGACTCCAAAGTCTAATGTCAATTGCCAATATTCCTACGTAGACCGAATCAACAAATAAAACTAGAAAGTCGAAGACCCCAGAAAAAAAGCTCTCGATGAATTTCAAAATTTAACCATCCTTGATTACTCAGATTTTTTAATGTTAGGTCAAGAAACATGCAATGACCATTCGAAATTTTGGCTTTAAAGAATTTCCCCAGATATTTTTGAATATGTATTTACAATTGTTCATGGCTGTTCATAAAAATAGGAATAGATAACTTTTTTCACAGTACTTGAAGAGATGTAACGATGGAAGCTAATTAAACTTGGTTAAAAAGTCCCAAATAAATGCTAAAGAGTCAGACAAACTACCGACTGGCCTAAAGTTATCAAACTCTAGAGAGTTGATAGTGTCTTGGTGGAAACAAGGCTGGCAGCACGATCAAAATGAGTTTTTAAGCCAAGCAAATTTAGCACTGCCAAACCTACGCCCAGATAACACAAACTTTGAAGATGTTTTTGAGGCATTTATGCTTCAACGCGATCGAATAAAAGCGTTGCAGCAGCTGGAGGACTGGTAGCAGTAATAGCGCGTCTTTTGCCTTACCAACTTAAGTATTCAGGTCGATCAACTCATGAAAAGCCTCAATCGCCTTTTCAAACGATTCATCATGTTCAAAATAGAGTTTGCTTAAGCGGCTCTTTTTTATCTGATAGGCGTTGCTTGCGAACGCTAACGCCTCTCGAAAGCTCTCGAACTCTTGTTCAAATACCGTGAACGCTTGGTGCTGCGGGGCAGCAACGCGCGTAAAGCTGCCATTCACTTCATAGTTGAAGCCTGCAAAACGAATTCTTGAAAGGGCTTCTTTACCTAAACGCATACCGCCTTTAAGGCTTATTTGAAATGCGGCATCCATTTCTTCAATCTCATCCTGGCTCCAATGGTTAAAAACCCTAATTGCTTTGGCGTATTTTTCTGATAGGAGCCTTTTTAAAACATTTACTCTGTGTTCCAAAGTACCGTTGTTTTGGTTTTTCAGAAGGTCACTGCATTCATTACACGCAGGAACTGAAATAAAGTCCGCCTCTTTACTCCCCTCGCGCCAGTCGTGAATGAACTTCATCGGTGGAATAAAGTCGTTTTGAGCCGACTCGCAGCCACAATAGAAGCAGAGGTGGAAATCTGCCGAATGCACTGCGCGCAGCGGTGAGTAGTACCTTTCATAATTCATATGTGTTGCCTTTAAAGTGGCACAAAAAATAGATGCCACTTATTGCGCCCACTACTCTTCAATTTGAATACTGAACTCTGGCATTGCTTGAATTACTTTTTTCACTGTGCAGCTATTTGCGGCAGCTAAAAGAGGCTTTTTATATTTTTCGGGAAAGCCTTCAGGCAAGGTAACTTTAATAGAAAACGCTTTATGGTATTTATCTTCACCAATCGTACTGTGCTCTTGGGTTAAACTTATACCGTCTGTGCTTATGTCTCTAGCCTCACAGAATTTGCGAATATAAAACGCCGCACATAACGGCATGCTAGCTAAGAAGTAATCGAATGGTTCAGGATAAGCCTCTTCGCCCCCAGCTGATACACTTTGATCGCTTGTAATTTGATGCTTACCAAAACTCGCCTGCAGCTTTTGACCTTCTAGAAGTGCGATATCAATTTTCATCTCTGCGTCCTTATATTCAATTAACGTTATAAACAATACATTCATCCTAAGTGAAGTACCATCTGGCGTTAATATTATTTATGAAAGTCTATTGTCATGGTTAGGTGGAAAGCCACATGCTATTTATAGTTTACTTTTCTTTTAGCGCTGACATCTCAACAACTTTCATAATTGCTTGCGCTACTTCTTCCGGTGCTTCAATGTGCACCGAGTGCCCCCACTTGTTTGAGCGAATATGCTGTCCAGTTTCCACCTGCTGAAATAGTGCATTGTGTAATTGTAGCCAAAGCGCTTTGCCTTTTTGAGTTTCCTCGATAAACATTGGCTTTTCATATATTTGTGTTGAAGTGAAAAGAATAGTCGGAAGCGCGGCGGGTAATGGAATTAAAGCTTCTTGAGCCTGATCTAATGTGTCAGTTAACCGCTGATACTGCGCCTGAAGATGAGGTGGCATGTACTTCGCGATAACAAGATCGTCAGCAACAACGCGCTCCTCGTCTAATGCTTTGAAACGCAATCGATGTACTAACGTCGTCGGCTCAATAAGCACCATACCATCAATTTCTGACACGTTGCTTTTTAACGTTTGCGTTGCAACCAAACCACTATAGGAATGCCCTACCACAATCACATTTCCGTTTTGGCTAGCTTGTTTTATTCTTTTTTGCATTGCAGCTACATCCTGAGCCAATGTTGTTGGTTCAGCATCGGGCGTCATCAAGCTGCTTCGGGTCTCGTTTATGACTTTTACGTTATTGGGTAGCAGCGCTATCACAGGGTCCCACACTTGACCTTTGGTTCCAAAGCCTGCCTCAAAAATAATGGTTGTATCAGCAGCCATTGATACTGCTACTTGAAAGAAACAGAGAATAATTGTGACTAGTTTCATTAAACGCATTGCTAGTTCCTTATGATATAGAAGCGAATTTGCAACAACGTTAACAATGGCAGGGTGAATGTAGAGTCAATGTTTCTTCATAAGGCTTGCGGGGAAAACGGCTACACATTCTCACAGCTTGCTATCAGTTCGATTCCATTCTTCTCGCAGTAATGAGTACATCTCTAAGTCTACAAGATTACCCTTAAACCATCTTCCCTGCCTAAGCGTGCCTTCATAAACGAAGCCTTGTTTTTTGAGCATGGCTGACGACACTACGTTTTCGCATACTGTAACCGCTTGAAGCCGGTTGAAGTGTGTAGACTCAAAGAAAAATTGCGTAAACAAGCAAAGTGCCTTTTTTGCATAGCCTTTTTGTCTGTGGCCAGCGAAAATGCGGTAGTAAACTTCTCTTCCGTTCATGTAATGCGCGGTTTTAAAGCTTCCAATTTCACCCACGATATTGTGCTGATTATCTTCAATAACCAGCCTGCCACAACTGTCTTGCCAAAATCCATCTTGGTCAAATGTGTCATAAAATTCACTTTCAGAAACAAGCGACACTGGCATAAATTCACCTGCGTTACTGAAGTCTTGGCTTAAGGCGTAAAGCAAGGGTAAATCCTGTCTACGTACTGTTCTTATGGCTATATTTTCTGACGCTATCATAATTTATTGCTTACTTGGTGCAGCAGCACTACCCGCTAAAATGCCACCGTCTACGTTAAGCTCAATACCCGTAACATATTGAGACTCGTCGCTGGCTAAATATAGTGCAGCATAAGCCACATCTTCGGGCTCACCCATTCTGCCGATGGGGATATCTGCAGCAATACTCTCAATTGCCGTGGCGCGCTCCTCTCCCTGTGGAAGCATTGCTTCCCACATAGGCGTGAGTATTGCCCCTGGATGTATTGAATTACAACGAATTGGATAAGATTGCTGCGCGCAATAAAGTGCTACTGATTTGGTATGATTTCGAACCGCCGCTTTGCTAGACGCATAAGCGGCCGCACCCGGAATACCGACCAAGCCAGAACGAGATGATATGTTAACTATGCTTGCTCTGACTGCTGATTTCATAAGACTTATAGCGTGCTTACACCCCAGCATAACACCATCCAGATTTGTGCTATGAACTTTACGCCAGGTATCCATACTGACGTGTTCAGGATCAAAAGGCCCAGATGCCTCCATAAACCCTGTAATGCCAGCGTTGTTAATAAGAATATCAAGGTGGCCATGCGCTTTTGCGATAGCCTGCATAGCGTCTATCCAATCTTGCTCGCAAGTAACATCTAAATACACGAACGAGGCATTAGCACCGATGGCCGCTGCCGCTAGCTGCCCTTTTTCACGTTCAATGTCGGATAGAATGACAAAGGCACCTTCCTTAGCGAAAACCTTTGCAATCGCTTTACCAATACCTTGCGCGGCCCCTGTTACCAGCGCGACTTTATTGTTTAACCTTGCCATTGTCTCTCCGAGGTAAGCTATCTGTAATTTTCAACAATACTTCATTCAACACGCGGTCGTAGTTGGCTCTAGTATCCACAAGCGAGGTACAAATGTTGTTTATGGAAAGCCAAACTCCTAGCGTATAGCGAGTTTTAAGTGTAGAGCATGGGAAGTGAAATTAGGGTGAAGCATTTAAAAATGGCGCACCCGATAGGATTCGAACCTATGACCTTTGCCTCCTCAGAGCGCCCCTTCGAAATGTTTCAGTTCGATGTTAAAAGGCAAAAACCGTATAAATATCGCAATTACAGTAAGTTACAGTTAACAGGACAGATGCCAAATATCACCACTTAAGACCAATCAAATCGGTCATGGTCACACTTTAGGTCACAAAAGTGGTACTTTCAGTGTGGACAATTTGTCCACTTTTCACCCCGACGAAAGCGTAAACGACCCGCAGCATTCGAGCAACTCATTTCATTTTGCTCCTTCATTAAGTCGGCGAACTGACTCAAGCCGTGTGAATTCCATTTAGATGAGAGGCTTTTCGTTATGGGAATCCCATAACACCTGATAAGGTCGTTAAGTTGGTATAAATCAACAGTGTTGGCCTGGTGAGATTAGAATATCAATACTTTGGCTAGATTGGGGTTCTTATACACAAATCTGCATAAACTTGATTTATACAGGTTTTCGTATATAGTAATTTTATGCAGCAATCCGTATATTTTTGTTTTATGCAAAAATCGGTATAAGAGACTAACATGAAGATTAATACGCCCAAGGATCTTAGCGCCATTATCAAGGACAGTAGAAAAGCCAAAGGATGGACTCAAGCTGATTTGGCAAAACGCATTGGTGTATATCAACGAGATATTTCTAACTGTGAAACCAAACCTGAAAAAGTCTCGGTCAATATGCTCATCAAACTTTGCGCGTCACTAGACTTAGAGCTGAAGGTCGACAGCCTGTCCAAGGATGAAGTATCCACACTGCCTACTCCACTCGCGAAAAAATCACTGAGATTCTGATGGGACGAAAATCACATACCCGCACACTCTTTTGCTCAATGAACGGATTCCCAGTGGGTGAGTTGTATTTAAAAAATGGACGCATGAGCTTTAAGTACGACCCAAACTGGCTAGGGGTAGAGGGAAGCCGCGCTATCTCACTAAGCCTACCTATGCAACGAGCTGAAATTACAGGAGACGCTGTTCATGCTTATTTTGATAATTTGCTGCCGGATACAAGCGCTATCAGAGAGCATATGAAAGACCGCTTAGGCGCCGATAGTGCCAAGCCATTCGATTTGTTAGCCAAGGTTGGAAAAGATTGTGTGGGTGCGCTCACATTCACTCAAGCGCCTGCAACAGGAGAAATGCTTCCGTTGTCGCTCACTCCATTATCTGAGGGGGAAGTCGCACAAATTATAAGAGAAACTCGTCTTGAGAAAATGTTAGGTATGAACTCAGATGATGACTTCAGAATTTCTCTTGCTGGCGCGCAGGAGAAGACCGCTCTAACCTTATGGGAAGGAAGATGGTGCCGACCACATGGCTCAACGCCAACCACGCATATATTTAAGCCGCCCATACTTCATCATGAAAGCTTGGGAATAGACTTATCTTCTAGTGTAGACAACGAATGGTTCTGCCAAACATTTATGAAAAACCTGGGCTTGGATGTGGCAGATTGTGAAATTGCGCAATTTGAAGACCAGAAAGTATTGGTGGTGGAACGCTTTGATCGCAGAGTCGAGGAAGATACTATTTTCCGGCTTCCCCAAGAGGATATGTGTCAGGCATTAGGGAAAGTGAGTGGTTCAAAGTATGAAGAAAAAGGTGGTCCGGGCTCTCAGCAGGTCATGGAACTGCTGTCGAGCTCAACAAACGCATATGACGATCGACTCGAATTTTTTCGTGTGCAAATCGTATTTTGGTTGCTTGCAGCTATTGATGGGCATGCAAAAAACTTCAGCATCGCACTGAATCAGGATGGATTCCGTCTAACGCCCTTCTATGATGTGCTAAGCGCTTACCCCTACTTCGGCCAAGGGAATATTCAGGCAAAAAAAATCAAAATGGCAATGAAAGTCCATAGTAAAAATACACACTACAAATGGAGTGAAATTCTGCCTAGACACTGGCCAGAGCACGGCAAGCGGCAAGGTATAGATAAGGAGCGAACACTCGGCATATTAGCCTCCTTAGACGAAAAGGTAGAAGAAGCGCTCACTTCCACCCTCAAGCAGGCAAATGCACATTTTGATATGGGTGTAGGTGAGGTCATAACCGAAAGCACACTCACTTGCCTGCGTAAAATAACGACTTTTCTGAACGGGTAACGGACAGCCCTGCTATTTGTTCCGAATCATATTAGAAGTAATATTTCATCCTAAATGATGATTTATTTTCTGACTTGCCTCCCTCCGCAAGGATGTATTTAGAGAATAATAATACGAATATTAATATCGAAGTTTTCAAAGCTGAATGTGTCTAGTTTCTTTTACACAATTTTTATCCCCTTTGGCCGATGTGTAAAAAGCCTTACAATCTCAAACCTTGGATTTACACCTAATTAAACGATCACAACCCAAAAGTCGCCCCAATAAAAACATATACTTAGCAAAAAAATTTACGTTCAAAATTAATTCTATACGCTGTTGGCACATCCTTTGTAGTTAGACTCATGTCTGAACTTGGCAAGGGGTATAGCCATGACAACCGAAAAAAGGAAAAACAAACCCGAACTAGTGTGGGTGTCGGCCGGTGCCGTGAGCATTCATCCGATGGCTGAAAAAGCATTCAACATTGCACAGAAGTTTTGCTATCAAGCAGACACTACACTCATACCGGTTAACTTTTTCGGTTCACGCTCATACGACCTCCCTTTTGCAATTGAAGGAAAGGAAGATGAGGACTACCAAGTTTTCGCTGGCTGGGAGTCAATTCAGCAACAATTTTTTAATAAACAACAAATCATACCAATCAGCGTGATACAACAACGCGTCAGCACCAGAGAAATTGAGCAGCAAGCCTGGGCCTACTTATTAACGCAGATTAGCCGTACGCTTTCAGAAAACACGTTTCTTGTGCACACCTATCAACTCGCAATGGAGTACGAGGGTGTGAGCAAAATTGTGGAACTACCAAAAAGGCTCAAAGGAAAACCTCACCTAATTGCAGAACATATCCATCAAGTTGGCAGGAAGCGCTCAATGCGTCAGCTAAAGAAATTTCAGCAAGAACTAATAGTTAGCATGCATGGAGGCTTCTAAAGTGGCGAATGAATCAAACAATAAAAACAGAAAAAACAGTTATGTGAAAACGCATGCTGCACGCAATGAAAAGCAACTTGCGGGTAAACTTGAGTGGTTGTCTTCCAACTATGTTCGGGTAGTAAGCGAACACTGCCAGCAATGGCTAGATAATCCAAACGCTGCAGTGGCAATGATTTCGTTACTCACTGGTTGGTCAGTTACAGATTTACTTAAGAGTGAAACAAAACTTGTCTGCGACTCATCAGGTGCTTTTCATCTTCTTTCCCCATGGAGCTTTACTGACCCAAAAATCAAATCACCTCTCCGTGCACATTTGCATAAGCCAGAAGACAAAGCTGCCATACCACTCCCCAAAGAGCTCGGCAAACTGCTTCAGGATATAAAGTCGCATCATAATTTGAGGGGTGTGACCAAGAAAAGTGTAGGAAAATTACTTGCAGAAATTCCAACTGAAGAAGATTTTAGGATCACGCCTGTACGTGTGAGCAACACCCTACACTATTACGGTTCGAGCGCTGGCCTCTCTAAATTCGAATGCCGTTTTATTTCAGGGCAACGAATGCATGAAACAAGTCAAAACTACTATGTATGTTTTGATGTCGGGACTACATACGACAAACTCTATAAGTTTTGGGATTGGGTACTCGCTAAAACCTCTTGGCGTTACCCTACCCCGCCAGTACAGAATTTCGGAAGCAAACGTGCACTGAATAAACTGGGCATTCAATCAATATTTGCTTGGTACAAGAGCAACATCCTAGAAAAAACTATTTTTAACGATAATCGGGCAATTTTTAATCTTTTTACTCTATATGTTATCGAACTGCTGCAGTTAGTAACCTTGTGTAGACCGGTTGATGCAATCTTTGGTTCATTGGACAATTTCGATCATTCCTTTGAATTCATATTCATTCGGGATAAAGGCGACGACTCGCCACGTCTGCTGCCCCTCCCTAAGATAATTCGGCCTACACTACAAGGTTACATTCGCTATTTAAAAGAAATCCAGTCGCAATCAACATTCACCAACAAATATATCTTTGAGATCGTCCAAAAAATTCTTGCTGGGAAGGCTCCTTTTTTTCATTTTTGGGAAGAAGACGAGATGCTTCCGGTCACTGTTAGCAAAATTAAGACTCGACTTTCGCACTTTGATATAGATAGAAACTGGCATAGGCACACTGTCATTACAGCCTTGTATGATAAGGGACTCTGCACAGACAAACTTGCTTGTTTTGCGGATCACCAGCCGTCTCTTGATCACTGGTTTAATCAATATTCGTCTCTTGACTACACACCAATTGTTGAGATTTCACGTCAAATCGAATTACTCCTTGAACACTGGGAAGTACCAATCATTGTGCCTCCATTTGGCAGAGGGTCTTTGCGATGATGGAATTAAGCCAGCTGATTTTTGAGTTCAGGACTTGTGATAAAAAGCTCATTAAAAAAATGGCTAACCACATCGTGTCAGTCATTTTAGAGCAGCTCGTGGCTGAACCTAACGTTTCATCCATACCAATGAGTGGACGAAGAGAAATCTATGATTTAGCTAAAATCGGTTTTAGCCAAGCCTCTTTATGCAAAGCACGCATGGGCTGCCTACTTAGCGCTTTGTCAAAAAAGCTGAAGTTACGGCTTGCCAGGGAAAATCAGAATCCACTTCGCGCATCAGATATAAAATACCTATCAGTTCTTAACCAAATCCATGAGTATGTTGTTAAAGAAATTAGTGAAACTAGCGCACCATCACTTGAACAATCACTTCAATGGGCGATCTATTTTCTGATTGTGTCGTCGGGTGCCTGCTTTAAAGAGCTGGCTGATGCTGTAGTGGAAAAAATTCAGCTCAAAAAGAACCCTATAGAGCATGTTGCCCAATTCGACTTGATACAGCTCTTTTACACAAAGCCAAGCCACTTTTTTAACGCAAAAGATGACAAAGGCAGACAAATAACAGAAAGGCTCTTGTTCATTGAGCCCATTTCTTTAATGGCGATAAATGGTTTTCGCAAACGGTTAGAGAAAGCCGATAAGTCTGAATTAGTGGAGGAGTCAGCATTTTCGATATTAAAGCCATTACTGAGGCGCGCATACACCGCAACAGGCGTAACCGCATTATCGCAAAGGCAGCTCTACAGGACCGCAGCGTTCCGGCTTATGCTTAATCCTGAAAGTAATATGCCTCAATGGCAAAGGTTTTACGCCGACGGCACTATACAGTCTAGTTCGATGACACTTCGAAGCTTTAAAGCCTTGGTAAGCGGCACTTGCAAAGCGCCATCAAGGACCGAAACTTATAATGCCGACATTGTAAAAACGCCGCGGAAGAGAAAAAAAGAGAAACATGCTTCAAATCAAAAGCCGTCGGAGCACCCCTTCATTTCGGTAGTAATAGAGGCCATAAAATGCCCAACCACAAAAAACTTTCGCCCAGTAAATGAGACAAAACAAAGACTAAAAAGTCTTACTGCGGGAGATTGGTCCTTGGCAGGAGAAATCCTACTTGAGTGGGCAATATACGAGCTTGAGCATGGTAAATGGAACGCCAGCAGCACAGTGATGAGAAACTTGTCAGCTATTGGTATACCTTGGCTACTTTTCAGCAACGATATTGAATTGCTTGATTTAGATGTTGATGGAGCATCATATCTCTATGATTTAATAAAAGAAGCCAGAAAAAAACAAGATGCTAATGTGCTCAACGCATTACAAAGCCTTTTTAGATTTACTAATCATCGCTATTCATTTCCTTTGCCTGAATCTCTGAATGACCAAAAACCGAACACTATGGTAGTTAATACGCTTCCAAGTGAAGCGCATTTTCGTCAGCTACAGATTGACATTGCTGTTTACTTCAAAAACGAAAGGGATGAGATTCGAGAGGCTATTCATCTGATGCTTATCCTGGTTCGTCGTCTGTTCCTTAGACCTTATGAAGTGGTTGGTATTCGGATCAAAGACGTGAGTATTTATAGCACTGACAGTTCACTTTTTGTCCGTCGCCACCCTTTTATCTTCGTGAAGACACATTCAGCGGTCAGAAGATTACCTGCACACCTTTTGCTAAAAAGTGACGAGTTAGTGCTTCTGCAAAAATTTTTAACGAAACGAAAAAATCAGGCTGACGGGAGTAAAAATAGACTTCTTTTCTCGATTGACCCGCATCATGATGTTAGATTTTCAAGCTCTACACTTTCTCGACCTGTTACTAAACTTCTGACTGCTTATTTAGGAGAGCACACTCCTTGCTACCAATTGCGCCATGCCGGTCAGTCCGCTCTGCAGCTAGTACTTTTTGGTAGCGACGAACTCATAGAGCAATTGACTCCCTACACTGCTAAGCAGGCAGAAAAAATTCGGGAATGGTTAGCCCGAGATGCAAATAATGAGACGTTAATGCAGCTATCGTCTCTAGCTGGGCATTTGTCGTCTTCAATAACACTATCTACATACACCCATCATACTGACCTACTACTTTTTCAGGCTTGCTGCAATTTAGAAGCAAAATATCCTCTCCGTTTTTGTCAGAACCTCAGTAGTCTCAGACCCTCGACGCTGCTTAAACATGCTAAACAGAAAACTAATGTTGGCCATTTAAGTGGTTCTGAAGTTCTTCAAGTACTGCGAAGTATACAGCCATCAAAAGCCAGTAACGCTTTAAGTCCTAAACAATCAGATATCAAGTGCCAGAGAGTCGCTATTAAAGAACATCAATACTGCCCGGAAGACTGTGAAACAGTCTTGAAAGCTTATGACAGAAATTCTGATAACTATTTTGCTGCTGTCACAAAATGTGGCTTAACACCATCTTGGGCAGCTAATGTCGTTAAGGCTACTCAAGATATCAAACAGTATAAAAAATATTTCACCGCATGCGGAAAAAATAGCCGTCTATATCCCAAAAACTCACTAAAACTAGCGCCGCCTGCACCACAATCCCTCAACGAAAGGGAATATGTAACGACTATTTGGAAAAAGCTAATTGAAGCCCCTGAAGGCACGTGGTCAACACTCCGAAAAAGTGTCGACTTTCTCTTTCGTCAAACATCTCATGGTCGAAGTGGGGTTATATTTTCCAGCCCCAGCCGACTTAAAGCATTTTTAGACGATATTTTCCCAGTTTTACCCAGTTCTGCTAAATGGTGTCTCATTCTAGAACCAAACGTTGGGAAAAAGGCTATAGACCCGGCGATACAGCAATCTAAGTGGAAAAAAAAGACACGTATTGACGTTATCGTTGCGAAACGCTCAAACGTTACAGGGCTTGAAAATTATCCATTGGGAAGAGCAAGTCTTCACTTATTAAAACCTAAAGTATTGCAAATGGAGCTCGACAAAAACAATTACAAAAAGTACTCAACCAATGCACTGCAATACGCGGCACACATATTCGCCATTTATCAACGAGCATACGAGCTAGAAACGGAGACTGAGGAGTAGACCATGGCAAATTATGATTGGACAAAAAATGCAGACGAGTTTCTAAGTGCTAACTGGTTGAAAATGCGTGCAATTGATATTGCGGAGCACCTTGGATTCTCCCGGGATGCTGTGTTGCGTCGTGCTCGCAAGCTAAATATTGAGAAAAAACCGGTAGATGCAATGAGGCCTCAATATTATCAATGGTCTGAAGAGATGGACGACAACCTCAAAAGCCACTATCAAACAAAAACTAACCCTGAATTAGCTGCCATTCTAGGTGTTTCAAAGCAGGCGGTAATGAGGAGGTTGAAAACTCTCGGGCTCTCGCGCGGCAATGATGGTCATACACACTATGACTGGAGCTATGAGAGAACAAGCCAGCTAGTCTCAAAATACTCATCAGGTGAAGAGTTAGCCAAAATCGCACAGGCGCTTGGTGTTTCGCTTCAGGCAGTAAAAAGAAAAACCAAGGCTCTTGAGCTTGAGCCTCGACGTAAAAATACAGAGAAGCAACGTTGAAGTATCTCGTTAGCTGTACCTACTCATCCGCTAGGTATGTAACGTATGCACCACGGTCGAAGCTGCCATTAAGACATAACAGTTGCCAAGGGGCAAGGCTGACCTGGTGCCCAAGCTTATCGACCAAATCTATTGATGTAGGCTCATTTACTTCAACATCATTTGAAGATAGCAGTGTCACTCGTTGTGTTTCATCTACCAGTATAAACTCCCACCAGTCTTCAGGATGAACATGCACCCTAGTCTTCGCTACCTTGATAAGCGTTTCACAACCAAATCTGCGACTCAGTTTTTCACCATTAACAAGAATGACTGAGGAATTACCACTACTGACTGAAATGATCGGCAAAAGTGATTTCATAAGTTCTCTCCTACTAGTTGGAAAATTTAAACGGGACGCGTTGGCAAATTAGTGCTTTCCGCCGAGCGTTTTCAAATCAATAACGGTATCGAAAACCTCGGGGCAAAGATGATTGGTCTGGATATCTTCCCAGTAGGTAGCCAGAATGTCGCAAGCGAGCAGGTAATCATTCGTCGCTCTGTAGACGTTCAAAACGCTCTTTATTTTGGGGTCATATTTCCAGTTTGCTATCGTTTCAAATCCTTGTAGTAAACATCTGATAGCAAGCTCATTGGAGGTAATAGGCCCATGTTCTGCGTTTCTGGGAGAAAGTGAGCAACCAAGTCGGTGTAGGCTTATTGGACATGCACAGTCAGCAAAGAACTGAAGAATCGCCTGCGATTCGGATGTGGTTGCCGGCGACAACCTCCACCCTTGAAAAGCCTCGTCATTCCAAAAGACATAACAACCATCCGAGAGATCCATTTGGTACTGAAACTCTTTTTCGAGCTCATCCAAAAGCGCTTCGCCTGCAAGTGCGGTGAAATCCACACAGATCGCTTTTCCATACCTCATGCGGTTTCTCCTACTTGTTTAGCTTTACCCTCGGGTGTAAATCGCTCATCAAGAACGGCAAGACGCCCCCTAAACTCGGCATTTTCAATAAGCACTTTTGCGTTTTGGTCTGCCAGCGAGGATAGTTCCTTCTGAAGGTCATTCACCTCGTCTTCAAGTCTAGAAATCGATTTATCTGCCTCATGTTCGGCGTCGGCCCATTCCTGAAGCCTTAAGCGCTCCGAATGTTCGATATCCTGCATTCTTTTTTCGAACACTTTTCTACTGTGCTGATACGCTTCAATAAAAAGTTGCTCAAGTGCAGCGTTTAACTTTTTCATTAATTCACCGGCATTCTCCGCATAGCTTTCCGGGAGGGCGTCAAAGGTCAACTCCGTTTGGGTCTCAGGTATCAGCTTCTGATCTCGTTGCTGAACAAAACTGTTCCACACTGACTTGATTCTTATCAAGCCACCGCGGTAGCCAAGGTGAGCCCGAATAGCGCCAGGGTTAGGTGTTTTCCCTAACTCCTCAAGCTCCTTACCAGCTTGAATGATTGCCTTGTCCGGAATTTCAGGATGTCGCGCCATAACCATCTCCTTTCATTTAATTAATTCAATTAATTTGTTTAATTGCTTTAAAGGTTGCCTACCAATGTTTGGCTCGCTTGTGAGAACCGAGGTAAGAAGGCTTCTGGATAACCAACGAATGCACTATCGTGATCGACGCGTTGTAAGTATTTAGCGACGCGAGTCCGCGGCTTAAAACCGTAGCGAGCTTTCGGAGAGTGGCATGTCCACGCATGACGTAGCTGGTTTGCGAATCCAGGAGCAGCCTCACTCAATTTTTTAAGTGGCTTAGCACATACTTCTAAGGTCAAATAATCATGACCAACCAGACTGCCCATGGGCGTGCGGCGCAGCTGAGGTTTTAAGGTCCAAACCTTGCCGATATCATGCAATAGCGCAGCAACCACAGCGATATCTTGTTCATCTGCCAATAATTCCTCAGCACAAATTATTTGCCAGGCCATTTCCAGGGAATGTACAAGGAGCCCTCCTTCATAGTTATGGTGATGGTTGACGCTGGCAGGGCAGCGCAAATAGCTGACAGCCACATCAGGCTGAAGTAAGACCCCTCTGACAAAGTCACGCAAAACCTGGTTTGAAATTCGGCTCACGATGAAAAAGAGAGCGTCGAACGCATAATCAATCGGACATGCTGCACGCGGTAATGATGAGAGATCAGCCCCGATACATTCAACAGGTCTCTCTATCTGCAAGTTCTTGCAGCGGAAGTAAGCAACACCTTTCGGCTGGCTGAGAGACGCTTCAACATGGATCCACATACCAACGGCTGGTTTTTGCTCCATCAATTCGGGGTTATGGCAATATACCTTCAGCTCTCCCGAAGCGTCGGCCAACGTTAGTAGCCAATAATCCTGTCCGCACGCACTTACACCTTCATGCAACTCATGGAGGTAGTAACGTCCCATGAAGCGAGCGAAATTCGTTGTTTCATCCAGAAGTGGTTGTAGTGACTTTTCTGATAACGTCTTCATATCATGTACTCCAAAAAATGCTGTCTTACTTTTTAGGGCGAGGTTGATTCAAGATCCGCAGAAACAGCGAATCAGCCTGGCTTCCGTCCTTACGGGTGAGATTGGGAACAAATCGGCTGTAAACCCGAAATAGCATTTCGGTGTTAGCATGCCCCATCTGGTTCGCAATCCAGGTAGGATTCTCACCTGCCGCCAACCACAGAGTTGCCGCTGTATGGCGTGTTTGATAAGGATTTCGTTTTGGTATTCCCAAGTGATTCAATAGCGGATACCACACGCGTTTGGTCACCGCGTTGTGATCGAGTGGCTTGCCACATTTATTAACGAAAACGAATGTGCCATCACCGGTTCGCTGTTGCATGGATTTAAGAGCCTGAAAAACAGGCTCATTCATTTGCACGTCTCGTTGACTGAAATCATTCTTTGTGTACTCTTCTTGCCCGCACACGAGCGTTTCTCGGATATAGATGAGTCGGTTATCAAAGTCGACATAACGCCATTTCAGCCCATCTAACTCACCGGTACGAAGACCAGTAAAAAAGCGCACAGTAAAATAATCTCGAAAGTCCTCCCTGACGTTTTCAAGAATTAACAGGATCTCCTCTGTCGTGAATGGCTGAATGTCCGATTTTGGTACGTTTAACAGCTTGATGTTTTTGTATGGCGATACAAAACTGTAACGTTCGGAGGCCTCGTCGAAGATAGCTTTGACAATCTTTAAGTGTCGGTTGATATGCGACTTTGACAGCGGCTTACCATTTTTCTTTTTGGAGTTTGCTAACTCAGCCCTAAAATCAAGAATTTGGGCTTTGGTTATTGAGTCGATAGCGAAGTCGCCAAAATAGTGAATGACTCGTTGGGAAAGGATGCCTTCCACTGTCACCTTGTAACTTTGTCGCCATTCAACTGATTTTTCGTCATACCAAATTTTGGCGAACTGACGAAATGTTGGGATTACACCTTCGCGTTCAGTCGCAGCATCAATCCGCCGGATCTTTTTTAGCATTGAGCTATTGGGAAACGTAGCGGAGTAGTCAAACTGACCAAGCAGAATTTCAGCTTCAATCCTGTCCACCAGCTTTTGCAAGCGTTCCCGGTTTTGCTTTGTATCAGACAAGTCAGTTTGTTCACGACAACGCACATTGCGATAACGAAAGTCGATATACAGCTTTCCCGTTTCTTTGCGAACATTAATGCTAGCCATGAGACACACCTCCCTGGGTCATAGGAATCGCCATGGCCTGTTTAGAAAACTTGCACATGTCACGTTTAATCACATCCCAGTCATACAAAATTTTTCGGCCACCAAACGGGCGAATGTAATGAACCCCCTCGATCAATACAGAATCCTTTAACTGCTCACGAATCGTACGGCAATCGTACTTGATCACTTTGGACAGCTCAGCTGTGGTTAAATATTGTTGTGACATACACCATCACCTCTTGTAGACTTAAAAGCTCGTGGAGAAATCATTATGACCTCCTGGAGAACATTTTTAATTATAAGAGCATAATTATCTTTTGCAAGTCTTTTTGCTCTACAGAAGAACATTTTGGTGTTAATTGGTATGATTAGGTGTCATTTGTCTCGCTTAATGGGCGAGAAAAAACTAAAAATTGTAGATGTGGCTCGGGATACAGGTATTAACAGGGGAACAATTACACGGCTATATCAAGAAACAGCGTTAAGAGTAGACTTTGAAGTGCTTGATACACTCTGTGATTACTTTGACTGTCCAATTGATCGGTTACTCGAAAAAACCAAGGACTAATATAAGAGCATTAAAATTGCAGAATTAGAAGAGGTTTGAAGAGTTCGTACCTGCGGTAGACTATAAACCTACCGCAAGTACGTGGTTGATTATTGAGCATCAAGGTTCCGTATTTGAACGGCTCGCCCATTTTTTTAAAAATATGATTTAGATGTGGGGTCATAATAAAGTTGGTAACAACTTAAAATAGTCGGTAACTTTGTAATAAAGTTGGTAACTTACGAACGTTGTGGCAAAGTCAGGTCATTCTTTCCAGGAATCTAGGGAATGACCGATTACAAACTCGAAAAACGTGTCCAGAAGTGGATCAAAGAGGGAAGAGGCAGCGGGAGCGGCAAGGACTACCACCCTTGGCTCACTGTCAGAGATCTATCTTCCCGAGGCCGTTCACATCGGGTGATGGGGCATCTTACGCAACGGACTCATCACCTTCTCTCCGATATGGAACTGGCGGCCTTTCATTTGCTGGAGTGGAACCCAGCCGTCACTGACATCCGCGAGCAATTCCCCCTCCGCTTAGAAGACACTCTAATTCTTGCTGCAGAAGCCAACATTCGGCACCCGGAAGTGGGCGGAAATACACAGATCATGTCCTCCGATTTTGTTGTTGATATCTTAGCGCCGTCCGGGCCTAAGCAATTGGCTATTCAGGTTAAAGATTCTTCTGATCTTAAAGACCCACGAACTGTCGAAAAGCTGGAGCTTGAGCGCCGCTATTGGAAAAAGAAAGGCATTTCCTGGTGTCTACTCACTGAAAAGCAGATCCCCAATATCGTGGTGAAAAATTTGGACATTCTTTATTCCGCCAGAGTCCAAAGTGAGAGCCTGGAGATACTGTTTAATAGCCTTCCTGTCTACGTGGACTCTCTGGACGCTAACCCCGATGCCAAGCTCCCGGATATCGGAATGTTGATTGACCGGTCCTATTCGCTGGAAGCAGGCACATCCCTGGCGCGATTACGAGCGTTGATGGCTCTAAGGGCACTGACATTTGATATCTCAACTCCCTGGAATCGATTGGTAGCGCGAGATCTTCAGGTTGTTGAGGACATAACATTGTTGAGGGCGAGTTATGCAGCGAATCAATGATGTCATTCAGATGGGGGAAGATCGGTACCGGATACTGACGATGTCTGGAAATTTTGTCATTTGGATTAATATTGATTCAGCCAAAGCTTTTCCTGAAGTTGTTACAACAGACCACATCGAGCAGTGGATACTTGATGAGTGCCTGCGGAAATCAGACGATCCTTTTTCTTATCTCGCGACTATTCCTGTTCAGCAGGGGACCAGTGCCCAGAAAATCCGCGATGAACGAAATGAACTGATCGCGCCGTTGCTGGCTGACGAAGAGATTTATTATCGCAGCGGTAGGGGGCAATTAGTGCAAGCCCGAAGTGACGAAACTGGTACGCCACGAAAAACCCTTTACAAGAATCTTCGACAATATTGGCAGCGGGGGTCAATACCCAACGCGCTGTTACCGGATTACAGCAAGTCCGGTGGAAAAGGCCAGAAAAAAACTTCCAAGAAGAAACTGGGGCGGCCCCGAAAAACGACCCCGGGCACAGGCATTACAGTTGATTCGTCTATTGAGAGGATGTTCCGGATCGTACTTGATCGACATTACGTTAATGACAAGGGGCGCTCGTTGCCCTATGCCCACAGAAGATTTTTGGATATGTTCGAGTCGGCAAATCCAGATGTGCGCCGAGAGGACTACCCAACGGTTATTCAGCTTCGGTACTTCTATGAACGCGAGTATAAAAAAGCTGACCGGATTCGTTTACGCATCAACAGAATAACCTACCAAAAGGACATCCGCCCATTGATCGGTACTGCCACGGCTGGCGTGTTGGGCCCAGGATCGAGATATGAAATCGACGCGACGATTGCCGACATCTACCTCTTGTCGGCCGATCGACACAACGTAATTGGTCGTCCCACGTTATACGTAGTGGTCGATGTCTTCAGTCGGATGGTAACAGGCTTTTATGTTGGGCTGGAAAATCCGTCCTATGTGACGGCTATGGGTGCTTTGGTCACTTCAATGTCTGACAAGATCGATCTGTGTGGTCGGTATGGCTTTGAAATTACCAGTGAGCAATGGCCCACCGTTGGGATACCCGATGCGATCTTGGCGGACCGAGGGGAATTGTTGGGCTACCAGATAGAGTCACTGGAAAAAGCTTTTGGTGTCCGGATAGAAATCACCCCGCCTTACCGGGGCGATGCGAAGGGCATTGTCGAGCGCTACTTTCGCACTTTGCAGGCCGAGTTCAAACCGTTTGCACCTGGCGTCGTGACTGGCACAAAAGTCAGAAAGCAGGGAGGCAAGGATTATCGATTGGATGCAACGCTGACCCTGGAAGACTTTACGCGCATTATGCTCGCCTCCATTTTGCACCGGAATCAGTACGCTGTACTGCCAAAATATGATCGTGATGCGGATATGCCCAATGATATGGCACTAACCCCGCTCAACATTTGGAACTGGGGCATACAATACCGTACCGGCCGACTGCGAAATGTATCTGAAGACGCTCTACGAATTGCCTTATTGCCAAGGCAAAAGGTCTATTTGTCCGATCTGGGTGTGAGCTGTTTTGGTGCTTACTACACATCGAAAGAGCTGTTGGCATCCGGTTGGCTGCATCGCAACGGTGAGCGCAGAGTAACTAACCTGCGCGCTGCCTATGATCCCGCAGTAGCTGACCATATCTATCTTTTTCCAGAGGACGGTAGCCCGGAATACTGGGCGTGCTCACTGACAGATCGCTCACGTCAGTATCGAGGCAAGTCCATGTGGGAGCTGTGGGCCAGTCAGCAGCAGCAGCGACAAGCTGCCAGCGCCGCAAAGGTTGCTGAAACAACAAGCAAGCGAGACCTTGAAAACCTGGTCAGCCGAACCATCAAAGACGCTGAGCGTTCACGCCCCACAGGATTCAAACAATCCAAAGCGGCGACAGTCAGGGGCATACGCGATAATCGAAAGCACGAGCGGGATGCTCAGAGAGCTGAGCAAACAAAAGCACGCCAGCCTGACAACAGCAAACCGAAGTCTGAGGTAACCTACCTGCATGGAAAACCGGATGAAGGCTCTTTCCCGGACTTCATAGACGAGCTGTTTGGAGATGACGAATGACACTACCCGCCGGAATGGTAAGTGCGGTTTACCGGACGACAGAGGTTCCAGGCTACAAAGGAAATCCATTGATTGAGGCGTTGCCGCCCATCCTTGAGCGCAAACAGCTAAAGGTCGGACTTGGAGGAAGCATAAAGCTCCGGCCGGCGGATATATACCTTGATGGTGAAACCAGAATTCACATTATCTCCCAACTACTCGACGGTTTCTTTCAGCCATTAGCACGCCATATCGAGCTGGAATCCAAAATCTCGATTATGCTGCGCCAGGGGTATGTTGGCAGAAACCTGGCGACCGGGGACCTCTCGGCCCATATACAGAACGGGTACGAGCGCGTAATGCAGGGAAACTTGTCAGTGTTCCGGTTTGACCATGTTGAATCGACCGCAAAAAGCCTAGCGTTTATTGGATGTTCTGGTTCTGGAAAGACCAGCTCGCTTAATCGTATTCTGGCAACCTATCCACATTTGATACACCACCCAGAGCATAACTTCACACAGATCGTGTTTTTGAAAATTGATTGCCCGCATGATGGCTCTCTTAAGAGCCTGTGCCACAATTTTTTCCGGGAAATCGACTCCGTCCTCGCCACGAATTACGTCAAGCGCTACGCAGAGAAGCGTCATGGTGTGGAAACATTGATTGCCTTGATGTCGCATTTGGCAAATACCCACGCCATCGGACTACTGGTGATTGATGAAATTCAGCATCTAAGTGTCCGGGCATCCGGGGGCGGTGAGAAAATGCTGAACTTCTTCGTGACTCTGGTGAACGAGATATCTATCCCGGTTGTGATGGTCGGTACTCCTAAAGCAAGACCAATATTTGAAATGGACCTCCGCTCTGCACGCCGTGGCGCCGGGTTTGGCTCGATATTATGGGAACCTCTGAGTAAGCCTGCTCCTGAAGAAAACGTGCTGCGCACCGAATGGGGCGCGTTCACGAGCAAGCTCTGGAAATACCAGTGGTTGACCAAAGCCAGTGAGGAGATCTCCGATGAACTGAGAGATCTGTGGTTCAACCTTTCTCAGGGCATCATGGATGTCGTCATTAAGCTGTTTGTGCTATCCCAGATTCGAGCGGTGGTGACGGGTACGGAACGTATCACGCCCAACATCATGACAGCGGTCTATCAAGATGAGCTGAAACCGATTCATCCCATGATGGAAGCACTGCGGTCCGGCGATCCCAGCAAAATAGCCCGCTATTCTGATCTCACAATTCCCGATATTGATAAGAAAATTTTGGAACTCAATAACTTGCTGGAATCCAGTAAGGACCAGATTCGAAAATCGGTGCAGTACGGAGGTAACGACCAGGCAATCCGCTTGCATAACATGCTGGTTGATATGGGCTACGAGTCGGATTTTTTGGAACCTCTGATCCAAAGAGCGTTTGAAGAATACACCGACTTACAGATTAAAGATCTGATGCCCATTATTCTGAACTGGTATCAGTCTTTGGAGCAGTTGCCGCCGGCGAAGAGAAAGCAAAAAACCAAATCGATCAAAGCAAAGGAGTGGCATACCCTCGATTCAGACGATTTGCGTTTTATGCACTCCCAGGCAGCGAACGAGGAACAGATGCTAGATGCCGTTCAGCAAACGGGCTTGGTGTTTAACACGGATCAGTGGCTTGCCTTCGGTGAGTAGGCGATAAACGCATGCTGAATTTTCCGATTCCATACCCGGAAGAGCTGGTATACAGCACAGTAGCCAGGGCAGGCATTCGGCAGGGAATCGTCAGCCCCAAACAGTTACTGGATGAAATCTATGGAAACCGTAAGGTCATCGCAACGCTGGATTTACCTAACCAGCTGAAACACATTGTGCGCTGGCTGCCAGCGGCCTATAACGTGGAAACCATAGCGTACCGCCACACTTTGTTCCCATTGTATGCCCCGTTTATCCCCGAAGAGCGCCGTAAACGCTGCCTGTCATGGATGGCTGGAGAATCCCAAGGCGCACTGCAGCTGGCTATGGGCGTAACCGCATCAATTGTGAAGGTGCCGGACCACGTTCGGTACTGCCCAGGATGTCTTAGGGAGCAGAGAAATGCCGTTGGCGAATATTTCTGGCAACGTGAATGGCAAGTAGCCGGGGTGGAGTGCTGTGAAAGGCACGGAGAGTTGCTGAATGCTGCTTTCACCCGTCCTCTGATAGACCGTCACCGCTATCATGCTGCTTCGCCCGAGACATGCCCGCTGTTCCCCCAAAAGTTGGTTAATGTCGAATCGGCGAGGATTCTGGATAAAATCCGACAGCTGCTGCTGCAAAGGCCGGCAGTTTCTCCGAGCTTTAAGCAGTGGTCTGTCCATTACCATTGGCTGGCTCAACGGCATGGCTGTATCCGTGGGCAGTCCCAGATTAACCACAGCGCTATCGTTGAAGCCGTGTCAGCCAAGTGGTCTTCAAAATTTTTGCGGCGGTATGGATTGGGAATAGAGGGCCAAGCAGACAATTTGTGGCTGCAAACCATATTCCGGAAACATCGAAAATCCTTCAGCTACCTCCAGCACATTATTGTTCACGAAGCGCTGTTGCCGGAGTTCTGGCATATTGATGAAGTTATTGATCGTGTGCGGAACTTACCATTGCAGTCGCCGGTGGCAATACCTACGAGAGCAAATGTTGAAGCTACACTCGATTTAACTGAAGATCAGTATGAGTGGATGAAGGTATTAGAGGAGTGCCCACCGAAAGCAGCCCGGGCTGCTAAACCGGCGCTCTATGCAAGACTGTACCGATCCGATCGACTCTGGCTGAAACAGGTAAATCGTGATCAACTGCGAGCAAGAACAGTAAACAGAAAGCCGCGAGTCAACTGGGGTCAGCGAGATCGGCATTACTTGGCAAAATTGCGAGAAATTTTCCGGTTTATACGAGCAAATACATCTGGACCACGGCAGTCCCGAACCTATCTCCTGAAACGGTTGGGGAAGAGCTCTACCCTGGAAAAGAAACTTCACCTATTGCCGCGAACCAGACGGCTTCTGTTGCGGTATTCTGAGAGTGTTGCTCAATATCAGGTGCGTCGGTTGCAGAACGCGTGGCATGAAACCCAGCAGGACTTTGAGCAACCGCCGCGTTGGCGACTGTTGCGTTGCGCCGGACTCAGTGAAGAACGACTTACTAATGAAGCACGGAATTATCTGAATGGCCTCGAAGACAATCAAAACAACTCCACCTATCACCGGAATCGAAGACAATAGCCGAGTTAAAGAAGTTGGTTCAATGTATCGGCGATTGGGCGCATCAGAGTGGCGCATTAATATCAAGCTTGATCCGGGCCAAAGAAAAGAGAAGTTTGGTATCTCTCAGTTGGGGTTGATGCCCAGGCGCCGGATTTTGAATGCGACGCAACACTTTGAACCCGCTGGCTACCGAAAGACGATACACGTAGACAATGCCACTACATGGTCTCACTGCCGGATAGGTGACTGTCCGATCAAGAATGTCCGTGAGCAAGAGGACCATGAACAGTGGTGCTTCAGTTTCGAATCCGGCGGCATTCAGTTTTTCCTACCCCAACTAGAATTAGCACGGGTTCTGTTTTTTCACTACTCCTATATGACCCGATTGGCGATGGCGCCGAACGGGTTGAACGAAGAGTTTGATATTCAGCCAAGTGACGAGCTAGGCAAAACAGAAATCCATATTTTACCGACCAGCACGCTACCCCTGAATCCTCGTGCTAACCCCGCACAGCGCAGGGTGCTGGCCTGGATTCTTTTGGACAATGAGGTTCGGCAGTCTTTTAATAGTGTTGCTCAATATCAATTGACCGAAGGCCAGGACATGAATGGTTACCGCCATTGGCAGTTTCGGTTCGATCCTCCACCGTTAGAGGGTGTGAGTATGTCGGTCCGCGGACAGTACGACCAGGAGTCCGAAGTCCTTTTTGTGTATGAAATCGATAGTGTTGAAAGCTTGAGTACCCGGAGTTCGAAACAGGTTGAGTTTTTTGACCCCAAGTTTGCTGAGCAACGAGCAGGAAAAACCGGGAGCGTACAGGAACCTGGTGTACCCACCGATCATCCACACATTAACGATGATGAGCTGCCATCGGCGGACAAAGGCGAATACGGGCTTCAGGTTCCACCAGTGATACTGTCATTTTCTGAGCCTGCTTATACTACTCGCAAACCCTCCGACGGCCGAAGACGATCCGGGGCGAGGAAAGGCCCGGAAGAACGAGGTGAACCAGGTGGCTCTCAAACTGAAGTTAGTACTGATGAACCGACCATTAGAGGGGAGGTGCCTGCAGGAGTATTTGATGGCATTGATGATCAGAGCGACGACTCCAGTCTGTATTTCCACAGGGGTTCGAAGCGTTCATTTGCATGGTCGAGCTACTGGAAAGCAAAGGGTGTGAAGTTTTAGTCGGAGATATTCGGAAATTGCCAGTTCTTCAAGGCCATTCGAAGTATCGACTTCCCGACGGCAATCCTAGATGTCTGCTTTACCGCCTGCTTAGTTATGGGCCGCAGAGTTACGCGCTTCTGGAGGTGGACACTATCGACAAGGAGAAGAGACTGTCGACGCTTCTTCTGAAACAGCCAACGGACCCTTATGATTGGAATGCAATGGTTGAAGAGTTGAGTCAACTGCTGGTCAAAAAGTCGTTATGTTGGCCAACGAAAAAGCTGGAGAAGGAGTTCCCCGATGGGTACAAACGGATACCTCATGAGCGAACTACGCTGGAAAACAAATTGTTGTTGGAACCGGCATCAGTGGAGCACTGGGCTGATAGGGTGCTTGGTGCTTTCTTTTGATTATCTGAGTGCTGCTCAGCGAAATATCAGACCAATCTACCTGGACATAGGGGGAAGGACATTGTTATCCGGCCGACATGTGAAGCACTAAATTACAACAACAGCAGGAGAACCACCAATGACCGATGAGCAAATGACAACCGACGAGCTCAAGGAATTGGCTTTTGCAGAGGTAGTAGAGATGTTCGAGGGTGACCGCGTCGCCGCCGACAGGTGGCTATCTTCGCCGGCGCATGGATTGGGTAACCGCACACCTATTTCGCTCATGGAGACCAAACTGGGTATTGAAAAGGTCCGCACATTAGTCGGCCAACTAGAGCACGGTGTTTTGCCATGATGGTTACCCGTGGAGAGTCTATCTAGACAGAGGATCGGAATCCGCAGCACCGAATGACGCCGCAGAGTATGATTATGCTATGGGGCAATCATGTTCGGGTACTTGATGGACTACGCTGACACATAGGGATATGGTGGAGTCAAGCAGATTGACCTACGAGAAGTCTCCTCTCTCAATTTTGCGTATGACACTTCGCAGCTCGGCCATTTGCTCTGAGTCTGAAAGGCAATCCAAGGGTCTTTTGTCATTAAGTGCCCGAATTGGTTGTGACAGCCACCAGATAGCTGTTTCTACATCACCTTCGTAGAGTTCGATCACATCACAAACGATTTTCTGTTTTGCTGGGAGCATTGAATCTTGGTTGGTGGTCATATCTGCGTTACGCCCTCCGTAATGATGTATTAGCTAACCGGTCTCACCCGAAATACGTCCCAGCCGTTTCCTAATACTTTGATAAACAATATAGTGACCTGGGCGCCAGCTGGCAAAGATAGGTTCAAGGGTGACCGCTGCAGCCTTTTGGCAGGTAATGCAGATCAAAATAGAAAAATAAGGAAGAAGTTAATATGTATCTGAGGCGAATCCGTGCCTGCAATTATCGATCATTTGGTGATGGCACCAGTGGGGCCGTTCTGCACTGGGATCTTAACCCAGGCTTGAACATTCTGGTAGGTGAAAATGATGCAGGTAAAACGGGCATCATAGACGCTATTCGCCAGGTTCTTCTAACCACAAGCTACGAAAGCGTTCGTTTGTTTGAGCATGATTTCCATGTTGAAGGTTCAAGCAGAGCCAGGAGTTTGTTCATCGAGGCAACACTGTGCGATTTGTCTGAAGAACAGGAAAGTTCCGTCTTGGAATGGCTCACTTTTGAGGATGATGATACCTGCTCGCTCATTATTCACCTGCAAGCGAAATACATTCCTGCGCAATCAATGAAGCGTGCCCGGGTGGACATAGTTGTGCGCGCAGGTAAGGACGGCGTTGGCCCTGAAGTTGGTCATGCCGTAAGAGAACTTGTCCGTGCTACCTACCTACGGCCATTACGTGATGCTGAGGCGGAGTTGCGTCCTGGCCGCCAGTCCCGGCTGTCACAAATTCTTGCTGCACACAACAATATTGCTGGACAAGAAGTGAATGATTTCTCACCGGATGCCCCCAAGACCGTACCTGATAACCTAGTTGGACTTATGGCTTTCGCCCAACACCACTTGGGTGAGCACGAGGTCATCAGGGGCGTGGAAGACGATATCAACACAAATTACCTTGGCGAGTTCTCTTTTGCTGGTGATCAGTTGGAGTCGAGAATTCGGATAGCTCCCGACCTTTCTCTGACTCGAATTCTGGAGAGGTTTGAGCTTTCGCTTCTGCCTCGTGAGTCAATCCATCCAGATGAGCGCTGTGTTCGCGGCTTAGGTTTTAACAATGCGCTCTTTATGGCTACGGAATTGGTTTTACTTCGCGACGGTGACGATCTTGCCTTGCTCTTGATTGAAGAGCCTGAGGCTCATCTGCATCCACAGCTTCAAGATCGGGTTATGGGCCTTCTCGATCAGCATTCGAAAGAGGTCTCGAATGGAGAGAGACGTGTCCAGGTAGTGATGACCACGCACAGCCCATCATTGGTTTCGAGTGTGGATATTCAGGCAATGACCCTTGTCCATAAAGCACAAACTTACCCACTCTCGTCAGGGCATACTAAGCTTAAGAAATCAGATTACTCGTTCTTGCGGCGATTCATCGATGCGACAAAGGCTAATTTGTTCTTTGCCCGTGGGGTGATGATGGTGGAAGGCCCCGCCGAAGCGATTCTGCTTCCTACCCTGGCAGAAGCTTGTGGCCGGTCATTTTCGAAATATGGCGTTTCGATCGTGAACGTCGGACATGTCGGCCTTTATCACTATGCTCGTATTATGCAACGCGAGAATCCTGACCCAGAATACCCCGTGCCTGTAGTCTGCCTCACCGACCGTGATGTTGTCCCCGATGTTGCGAAGAGTTATGTGAATCAACCAAAAAACGGTAAGCGTTTCGATTCGGACTTCACCTCCAAGGAGATTGATGATCTGGTAATGCGCAAGAAGAACAAGGCGCAAGGGGGGAACACGATTGTCTGCGTATCGGATCGCTGGACTCTGGAATACGATCTCGCACTAAGTGGATGCGCGGAATTGATGCATAAAGCCATCTCGTTGGCTGAGACTGCCAAGAGTAAGGATGAGAGGCTGAGCGACAAGGATGAGCAAGCTGCGATGGCCGCAGCTGAAGAATCCTGGGCCAGCCTCAAGGCTTCTGATCATGCAACTGAAGAACTAGCATCGATCATTTATCAGCCCCTATATGAAAAGAAGGCATCCAAAGCTATTACCGCACAGTACGCCGCTCAGCTGCTGGAATCTGGAGACTTCGGGCAAGGCGATAGTCTGTTTCAAATGTTGCCTCACTATCTTCAGATAGCGCTGAAACACCTGACGACGGTGCCAGAAAAAAAGTCGATCGATAGTATTCCTATTGAAGAATAAGGAAAGGCTTTATGACAGCTGTGCGCTTAGTCGCGAAGGATATCGGAGACCTTGGGCAATTAGTACCGGATTTGCGTTTCGACGACAACGAAAGACGAGAAGCATTGCTTGAAAACGGCACTAGGGACTTCAATGCCGTACCAGGCAGCGGCAAGACCTCTCTGCTTGCGGCTAAGCTTCTTTTGCTCGCAAAAAAATGGCCCCATTCCCAAAAGGGGATTTGTGTTCTGAGTCACACGAACATTGCAAGTGAGGAGCTCACACTCCGGCTAGCAGCATCGGCAGAAGGCTCGCGACTGCAGGCTTACCCGCATTTCATCGGAACCATTCACGGCTTTATCAATCAGTTCTTGGCAATGTCTACATTACGTCGTCTAGGGATTAACCTTGACGTCATTGATGATGAGGTATTCGCAAAGCGGGCTTGGTCACTTGCTAACAGCCCCCGGAACTCCAAGCTACGTTACTGGATCCGAAACCAACATAATGGTGAAGAGCTCGTATCGAAGCTCTTCTACAAGAGTTCCAGGCTTGAGGTTCTGTCAGAAGGCGGGAAGTTGCCAAGATCTCATACAGATTCATTCAAACAAATGGCTGGATTGAAGAAAACGCTTGCGCATGAAGGCATTTTTCGACACCGAGATATGTTTGCTTTTGCTGAACTCGCTCTTGCTGAACAACCGCATTTGCTGGATGTGATCCACCGGCGCTTTCCAATGGTCTTCATTGATGAGATGCAGGACACGTCGTGGGAGCAAGAGGATATTCTCAACCGACTCTTTGATAGCCGCTCAGTAGTGCAACGATTCGGCGATATCGATCAGCAAATCATTTCCAGAGATCCTGAGTCGGAGAAATTGACGTTTCCCCGAACAGGCCACGGAACTATCAGTACCAGCAAACGTTTTGGCCAACGTATTGCAGAGGCTGTGGAGAGTATTCGCGGGAGCCAGCTACCAGTTGTAGGAGAGGCGGGTGGTGCTTGCAACCCTGCTCTGATCCTGTACAAAACGACCGACATCAACCGTGTGGTTTTCCGTTTCGGTGAACTGGTGCTGGATCGTTTCAACGATGCTGAACTGAAAAAACGGCCTGTCAGAGTAATGTGCGCCCGGCGCGGAGGTGAAGGCAAAGTGGTACCTGGTCGAAATATGGGGGACTACTGGCCAGCCTTTGGCCCAGCATACAGAACACCTCCAAAAGATAGTCTGCAGACCCTACTCTCCGCCCAGCATGAGCTTCATGACCGGCCAACTTTGTCTGCACGCGCATACGAAGTCCGGCAAGCTGTTCTTTTGGTGCTGCGAGCCGCCAAGGCTCCTTCGAGCGAGGGAGTGCGCGATGGCCGCTCCCTATTTCGTGCCGTGAGGGAGCAAGAGGGCAACCTTGGACAGCTTCAAAGGCTTATCCGTGATTTAACACTGAATCCTGTCTCCTTGGTGTCCGCTGACGACTGGATTTCGCTCGCTTCCAAGATTTATCAGGGCCTGTCCGATCTCCTACTCAGCGCAATGACTGTTGAGGAGTTCACAGCACTTGATCTCTTCGCTCACTCTCAAGAAGCGGAAGAGTGCAGACATGGTGAACTGCCGACAGTTTGCAAGTTAATCAATGCTGGTCGAGAGCTGCAGTATAGCTTGGGAACGGTTGCTAGTATGAAGGGTGAAACTCACGTCGCATCATTAGTGTTGGAGTCATACGGAGGCAACAGCAAGCGCTTCGATTTGCAGATGGCGCTTCCCTTTATTGCCGGCATAGGTAAAGGCTACGGCAAGCTAACAGTTACTCAACGGACGCAAATGCGGAACTTATATGTTGCGATGTCTAGGCCAACAGATTTCTTGTGTTTAGCAGCTAATGAATCTCGGGTGGAGGAGAGCACGATAGCAGCACTGGTAGCTAAAGGTTGGGACATCGAAATATGTTGAGAGTGAAGATGTACCCTGCTGGCAATAGAGATGCATTTTTACTTAGCGCTGCAGGGACAAATGTACTTGTTGATGGTGGTTATCCTCAAACATTTAGCGAGTATGGCTAGAAATAAAGCACAATTGTCGACTACTCAGCAACGTGATAGTGGGCACTTATTTATGAACAACGTGCGCGTCCGCTCGAACTTGTCAGAAGCTCCATCGACATTCCCCGCAATTTTTAGCCAAACTGGAGCCACGTCCACAGATCTTTTACCCACGTACTATCAGGAGCGCATCTTCGGCCACGCCGGCCTCGTCATCCCACGCCTCATTCCTGCTTAGTGGGTGGGTGTAGTGGTCAACTAATTCCGGACAGTATTTTAAGTTTTTCTTCCGCAATTACGGGTGGCATGCCGTCATTGAAGGTATGAGGGCGTTGCCGGTTGTAGTAGTTCATCAAGTAGTCGCCAATATCCTTCCTTGCATCAGGAATCGAGCGGTACCCAAGTGAAGGGACCCATTCGCTCTTCAAGCTTCGGAAGACCCGTTCCATCGGGGCGTTGTCCCAGCAATTTCCCCGGCGACTGACGCTGAACTCACGATTCAGTCGATTGGGAATGTCGGGCCTCTCCACTGTTGCCTGTTTGTATGCATGCGGCCCTGGCTGTTTGCAGATCAGCCCCAGTTCACTCATCAGTCGACGAACCTTGAAGCGTCCAATCAAAACGCCTTCGTCGTTGAGCATGGTGGTGATCATCCGGCTTCCTGCCGAGCTTCGACTCTTGCGAAATATCCGGTTTACATCAGCTCGCAGAACCACTCGTTCGGCATCTACTACAGACCGCCTGCGGCGATATTCGTAATAGCTGGACCGAGACACATCAAACGCTTTACAGACCATCTCAACCGGCTCCTGCTCACTCAACTGGTCTATCAGCGCGTACGATTCATCTCGTCCGACATCAAGAGAGCGGTAGCCTTTTTTAGTATCGACTTCTCCCGTTCCAGCCGCTCACAACGGGCTTCCAATTCCTGAATTCGCTGCTGCTCCAGGGTCAAAGCTTTGGATTTTGGGATGATGCCGCCACGCTCCTCAGAGAGCTGCATTACCCATCGCCTCAAGGCATTTTCGCCGACATCCAAAGAGCGGCTGGCTTCGGCAATAGAGTACCCTTGGTCAAGCACCAGACAGGCGGCTTCCTGCTTGAACTCCGGGGTAAAAGATCGTCGTTTCCTGGTCATCAGACACCTCGCTTATGGCAGCAATATTACCACCTACGTTGGTGTCCGGAATCATTGAACCACGGTAATCCCCCCTACATGGACGCTCCCGGTTTGCCAAGTCTTCAACGAGTATGACATTAGGAAAAGATTGCACCCGTACATTCGGACTTTCTCTGTGGTTCACCCACTGTCCCTGATGGAATGTGCTGGCCGGTGCCCCAATCGTTTTTTCGCACTCATCGTGCAGGGGGGATTTCGGGCTTTGCCGACCGCGGTCTAACCTGTTTGCCATCATCATTGATTACCTGAGCAATCGACGAGCTATACCTCTATCAATATTTGGTTCTGCGTTCTCACGGGCCGAGTTGATTATGCTCCAGCGTAATCAACTTGGAATTCTCTATCATGTGCCAACAAGGCCCACACAATCCGGGCATTTTTATTCGCCAGCGCTACCGTAGCCACGTTCTTATGGCGTCGTGCCAACAGCCGCGCCAACCATGAATTTGCTTGGGGTGGCTTTAGCGCAGCGCACCGAATAATGGCCCGCCCGCCATGAATCAGTAACGTACGCAAATACGTATCGCCGCGCTTGCTGATACCAAGCAAATTCGACTTCCCGCCGGTTGAGTGCTGTTTGGGAACCAGCCCCAGCCACGCAGCCAGTTGGCGCCCGTTAGCAAAACTCTTTGCGTCACCAATTGAGGCCACGAGCGCTGAGGCTGTAATGGGTCCGATACCTGGAACCTTCTCAAGCTTTCGAGACAGCTTGTTTGATCGGTGCCAGACGTTGATTTGCCGTTCTAGCTCATTGACCTGACGATCTAAATCTTTCAAATGTTCCAACAATCGCCATATCAGCTCTTGAAACATGCCCGGTAATTCATCTTTAGCTTGGTCGATCAATATCGGAACACGCTGATAAAGGAAACTGATCCCTACCGGCAAAACTAGACCGAACTCACTCAGCAACCCACGAATCTGGTTCGCCTGTGCTGTGCGTGCTTTGATTAACCCTTGACGTACGCGATGGACCGACAAGACGGCTTGCTGCTCAACGTTCTTGATCGGGACAAACCGCATATTAGGTCGCCGTACCGCCTCACAAATCGCCTCGGCATCAGCCATGTCATGTTTATTGGTCTTTACGTAAGGCTTCACAAACTGCGGCGCCATGAGCCGAACCGTGTGGCCCTGGTCCTGAAGTTTACGCGCCCAGTAATGTGCGCTGCCGCAGGCCTCCATACCAATCAGGCATTGCGGCAGATTCACAAAGAACGAAGCCATCTGAACACGCCTCAGTTGCTTCTTGAGCACAACTTGGCCTTGTGCATCCACACCGTGAATCTGAAACACATCCTTTGCCAGATCAATACCAACAGTTGTAATCTTCATGATGACGCTCCTCTCGATTCAAGTGGTGAGTTAACACTGCCACTTTGGCACATTTGATGCCGGTACGGGTGGGAGCGTCCATTCCATTGTTTTTAGAGGGTTCAAAAGTAGAGTTCAGGCCGCCATGGCCAGTTTCTGTTGTGGGGTAATGCCCCCGAGAGCCATGTTGGGCCGTTCGTTATTGTAGATCCATAGCCACCGCGTTGCATATTCCTGAACCTCCCTAATGGAGTGGAACAGGTATTGGGCCAGCCAGTCGTAGCGCACGGTGCGGTTGTAACGCTCGATATACGCATTCTGCTGCGGGTTGCCGGGTTGGATAAAGACCAGTTGTACTTGCGGCACAGCTCCTTCACCGCGAGGCCAGCTTCGGCTTCCTTCAAAATACTGATGATTTGCTCGTCTGAAAATCGCTTTTTCATGCTCATCGTCCTCTGCTGTGATGAACATTACTAAGCTGAAAACGGTTAAGCTAGAGGGGAGCAGGTCAAACGAATCCCAAAGCTTCGGGATTTCAAACACTTCGTTCAGAATAAAACGAATATCACGTAATGGTGCTTGGTAATCCGCCATGTAAAGTTCTCCAAAATGTCCAGTCTTTTTTAAGATCGTACTAACGGCCAGATCTAATCAGGTCCACTCTCTGAAAGAGCTTCAGACAGCTTGGATTGCCGGGTGGGAAGATTGACTGTTTCAGCTGCGATCATCCGGTCTCCGGAAAAGAGCCAGAATTCACAGGCATTGTCACTCTCTGTGGGACGCCGCTGAATTCGGTCGTATCCAGTGGCGATTCCAATACACTGGACTTTCATGCCGTTGAGATCTGACCAAAAACGAGGAGGAGAGGCAGGCGGAGACGGTTTACCACAAATATGAGCCGCCGCAATTTGTGCTTGAAGCATGGCATTGTGAATAGTTTCTATTCGGATGGGTGTATTGGTGGAAACGTTGACGGCTTTAGCGCAATCTCCGATCGCAAATATGTCAGGGTCGGAGCTACGCATGCCGCTGTCTACTATAATACCACCGTCGCAATCCAGGTTTGCGTCTTGCGCAAGTTCGTCATTGGGGATGGCTCCTATACCGATAACAACGACGTCTGCGGGTTTGGTAGTGCCGTCGGACAAACGGATACCGGAAGCTCGGTCTCCCTCAGTGAGAATCTGGTTGACGCTAGCATTGAAGTAGAACATTACGCCGGCAGAGGCCATGCGGTTTCTGACAAAATTACTTGTTAATGGTGACGCTACTCGACACATCGCTCGGCTGTTGGCCTCAAACACAGAGACTTGTTTTCCCTGTAGATTGGCAGCGGAGGCGACTTCAAGCCCGATAACACCCGCGCCGAGAATGGCCACCTTCTCGCATTCCGGGGCTAACAGGGCATTACGTAATGCGGTGGAGTGGTCAAGATTCCTGAGATAGAAAACATTTTTTGCGCTCTCACCAGGTAAATCAATAGGACGTGGCCTCGCTCCTGTTGCCAAAATCAGCGTGTCGTATTTAATTTTCCTGCCGCCTTGAATCACTACTTGCTTTGCCGATCGTTCAAGCGCTATTACTTTACCGCCTTGTTCAAATTCAACTTTGTTGTCCCGAAAGAAACTAGGAGAACGGATCGGAGTTGGCGAGGGCAACTCATCTGAGGTCAAATAGGCTTTGGACAAAGGGGGACGCTGGTACGGCAGCGTGTTTTCCTCGCCCAAAATGGTAATCGTTCCGTCGAATCCATTCCGGCGGAGCGCCTCTGCGGCGGTCAGGCTGGCTATTCCAGCGCCAATGATAACTATTTTTTGCATATTCGCTCGATTCCTCTTTTGTTTTTGTAGCACTATAAAAGTCCGCGCAGTCGAGCTTCAGTGACTGCCTGAACCCGGTTGGTTACTTTAAGTTCGCTGAAAATCTTCTTCATATGCCATTTGACGGTATCCTCCGTCACAAAAAGCCGTTCAGCGATTTCTCTGTTGGTCATTCCGTTGCTTACGCATTTCAACAGAGAAATCTGCTTTATCGTGATAGTTGAGTGGGTATTGCCGGGCATAGGTGGCACGCTGGAGTCTTTTCTTCTGACTTCGGGATCCTTCGTGGCTTTAGCTTCAGAGTCGTCTGGCAGATCGTTAAAAAGATCCTGAGCAATGGGGCTAAGAGAAAGTAACGCTTCTTTGATCCAGAGCCGTGTAAAGTGACAGTTCAAATGTTCCGAAAGTAGGTTGGCATCAAGAATCGTGCGCTTCGCCGATTTTGATGAACCGAGGGCAAAGGCTGCCAGGGCCTGACAATAGTGGGCGGCGATCCTGGTTCTAGCGTCTGAAATTGCGCTGGCGCTTTGTAGTGCTTGTTTGGCATATTTTTCGGCGACACCAAAATGTTTCCCAAGCCGTAGTCTATACATTGAGGTTACCAGGGCCATACGTGCTTGAATGGCCTGGTTTTGATTTGGCAGGAACGTCAGCTCACATTCATCGGGGAGTATGGGTGGACCCAATTCCTCGTTGTTCAAGAGAGTAAACTCAGCTAACTGAACTGTAGTCAGGATATTTAGACGAGAGAGCTCTCGCTCGCAGGCGGCTAAGCGGGATTGTTCCAACAAGGCCATGGCTCTATCTCGGAACCCTTGGTGGTACAGAAAACGACTGTAGGCCTCTGTACACCCCCACAGAATATCTGTAACGCCATAGTTCAAAGTGAAATCGAACGAAGCCTGTGCGGATTCCTGGGTAACCAGGTGATGGTTCTGTTCGTGTAGGATTTGTAACTCAAGAGCGCCAAACATTTTATTTAAAAAAGTTTTTGGCACCTGAATCTTTTCTGCTGTTTTATTCGCCTGAATCAACACACTCATTGCTCGGGCGATGTCACCCTTAAACAGTTCAGCCTGAATTTCTGCCGTTTTAAGCCAAATAAAAGCGTAATGTTGATTGGATGACTGGATGGCCACAGCCGCTCGATGCGATAATCGCTCGAAATCCTCGAAATGGCGTCCACTGGAGGCAATGAATGCCTGGCACGTAAGTGCTGCGCCTTTGCCAACCATGTTACGGTCGCCAAAGGCGTCTATCCATTTTTGACAGAGAACCTGACTCTCCAGTAATTTATCCTGTGTAGCTTTGCCTATCGCATTAACCAATTCCCGCCATCCTTCCTCATCAAGATTGCCCAACCCCCTGGAGCACGGATGAAGCGAACTAGCCAGTATTTCCTCTGCTTGACGAGCTTGTTGGCTAAAATACAAAATCCACGCGTAACCTATGCTCAAGGAAGCGATTTTTTTCATCGTACGAGCTGGTACTTTTTCAAACCAGGTGCGAAGTACTTCGATTTCACCCTGCCTGAGCGCCACGTCCAGGAAAATGCTGTCACTTACGACGCGAGCCCAGCGATGGTCACTGGCTTCCAGAGCTGCATTGATTGAATGGGGATACTCCCCCCTACGCCAATGCCAGAATGCGACCCGTTTCAGCACATACGAGCGACGTTCTCGTTGGGTGGTGTTAAATAAACTACGCAAATACTCTCGCAGCACAAAGTGCATATCCATACGATCACCAGAAGCCACGGTGGGAGCTAAAAGAGCATAATGTTCGTTAAGAAACGAAATTTCCCGGTCGGCCTCTTCTGTCTTATATACATAGTCGTAGCATTCAGCGCTGATTACTTCGAGCATCGCTGCATTGCAAAGAAAGGTCCTCGTATTCTTGGGTAGTCCAGTTAAGAGGTTGTCCCTGAAATACGAGCGAGTTTCCGGCCAAGTCGCTGCGGGGAGATTTGGGTTTGGGGTTCGGCACATAAGCCTGACAAGTGCTGGCCATCCACCGGTGGCTTTTATGATGTTGCTGGCTTCGGGGCCACCCATACCCGATAATTCACTAACCTCCTCTTCTATAAATACAAGTTCATCAGCACCATACGTTACAACACCCGCCATCATAGACAAACGTGGCAACGCCCCGACGCTACTCGGTGCAATGAAAAATTTCACATTGCTCGGTGTTTCATAGATTAAATCCTCAATCAAATCCGCGGTATGTTTAGCCTCGCCAACCCCATCAAGGCAAATTCTTATCGTCTTTTTTGCATTACACAGTGCGTTTCGAAGAACTTCGATGGTGTCGATGTCACTTTTTATCGTGCGCCAAGATTCAACTCCTTCGAGTTGATATAAAACTAACGCTGCAAACAAACTGTCATTAACGTCACATGAGTCAGGGCACGACCGGGTATTGATATAAACGGCGCTCTCAAGTTCCTGTTCGCGACTGTTTGCTGCCAAGGCCACTTGTACAGATTTTCCATAGCCGAGCGGGGCCCGATACAGAACGACTTTTGCTCCAGGCACCGCGGAAGCACTCAGGCGCTGGCGGTCTGTACAGCCTTGAGTGATGAAACGCTGACGACCCCACATCCGGGCGGACATCTTTCTGCACCAATCTTCCAGGCTATGGCGTGTCATGACAATCCTATCTCCTGCTTCGTCTCCCCGAAACGCGAGGGCGCTATGTGGTGAAAGCATATTGATAGAAGTCTAGCACGAAAACTACCCCTTAGAGTAGTTGTTTGATCTCCGGTTCTGGCCAAACCTGTTCATGCCTACAACTTGTCCGTTCACCTGAGGGACTCGGTGTTCGCACAATGTAGAAAAATGATCAAGCTGAAAAACAATAAGGTGATCCTAATGTCAATGTCAGAAAATGTCTTAACAACAGAGTCTCTTCAGAAAGAGCCTGGTGCCGAAAACTATGTGGACAGAAAGCGCCACCTGTGGATCCTTTCTGTGCTGTGGCCAGCAACACCTCTTATAGGCCTTTATCTGGTCGCCCAGACCGGATGGAGCATCTGGTACGGATTGGTGTTGATCCTTTGGTATGGCGCAGTTCCCTTGATTGATGCCATGTTTGGAGAGGATTTTTCCAACCCCCCCGAGTCGGCTGTGCCTCGGCTTGAACAGGATCGTTACTATCGGGTACTGACCTACTTGACGGTTCCTATTCACTATGCCGCCTTGATTGTCAGTGCCTGGTGGGTATCCACGCAACCAATGAGTGTTTTCGAGTTTCTGGCATTGGCCCTTTCCCTGGGGATCGTGAATGGCCTGGCTCTGAACACAGGCCACGAACTTGGCCATAAAAAAGAAACGTTTGACCGTTGGATGGCGAAGCTTGTCCTCGCCGTGGTCGGATATGGTCATTTCTTCATTGAGCACAATAAGGGGCATCACCGTGATGTGGCTACGCCGATGGACCCGGCGACATCCCGCATGGGCGAGTCCATTTACGCATTTTCATTGCGTGAAATTCCCGGTGCTTTCAAGCGGGCATGGACGCTGGAAGAGCAGCGCCTGAGCCGTTGCGGCAAAAGTGTCTGGAGCCTGGAGAACGAAGTGCTTCAGCCGATGATTCTGACGGTCGTGCTGTATGCCGCATTGCTGGCGTTTTTTGGTCCGTTAATGCTGATCTTCCTGCCCATCCAGATGGCCTTTGGCTGGTGGCAGCTGACCAGCGCCAACTACATTGAGCATTACGGATTGCTGCGCGAGAAGATGTCGGATGGACGTTATGAGCGTCAACAACCGCACCACTCATGGAACTCAAACCATATTATGTCGAACCTGATTCTGTTTCATTTGCAACGACATTCCGACCATCACGCCCATCCTACAAGGTCCTATCAATCGCTTCGCGACTTCAAAGACCTGCCTTCCTTACCATCGGGATATCCCGGAATGTTCCTGGTCGCAATGTTTCCCTCATGGTTTCGGTCGATAATGGACCACCGGGTGCTGGATTGGGCTAAAGGAGATCTCGATAAGATTCAGATTCAACCCGGCAAGCGTGAATTCTATGTGCGTAAATTTGGTGGGACTGATTCTGAATCAGTCGATACCGCCGCGGCTAAATGATCGGCTAATCGGAACTTATATACCTCGTTTACTTTATTTACGTTGCAGAAAAAGAGCCTCTGACGTGCACCTGAAAGAGGGTGCGCGTCGGGCGCTACCAAAACAAAGACAATAATATCGTTTGAAAGGTGCTCTAAATGGCTAAACATCAATGCCCGGATTGTGGTTATGTATACGACGAAGTGGTTGGTGATCCGCACGAAGGCTTTCCTGCAGGAACGACCTGGGAAAAAATTCCTGAAGACTGGTCCTGTCCAGACTGTGCCGTCAGGGATAAGGTTGACTTCGTTGCGCTTCAAGAAGCGAACTCGGAACTTTCGGTGTCCGCAACCAATATAGCGGTCCGTACTGCCAGCCAAGCTAAGACCGAGGGAGCATCGCAGAAAGCAACGGGCGCATCTACTCCTTCAGCTAAAAATAAAACAAAGCCCAAAGCGAAACCGAAGCCTACCTCTTCAAAATCGCCCAAAGACTCGACTCAAAAAGATACCTATCGGAAGTGGGTCTGCATCACTTGCGGCCATATCTACGATGAAGCTCTCGGAGATGAAGCCGAAGGCTTCCCTGCCGGCACTCGTTTTGAAGATATTCCAGACGATTGGTGCTGTCCGGACTGTGGTGCCACAAAAGAGGACTATGTCCTCTATGAAGACTAATAATCCGATTAAAAATAACAACAGTCTCGTTCGGAAAGAGGTGATTTTATGATGCAGATTGCTAGTCTGGCGGAGGTTGAGCTGCCCAATGTGTCAACCAGCGATACGATTGATTCAACGTTCACGGCCCTAAAGCGGGCACAACTTGCGCGTCGCGGAAGTTTTACCTTAGAGGCTCGAATAGCGCAGCTCGACCAGCTGCGGGATTCAATTAAACGCCACGAATCAAAAATTATTGCAGCATGCGCGGCGGACTTCCGGAAACCCGTTCCGGAAGTCAAATTAACCGAAATCCTGCCGGTGCTTCAGGAAATTCGACATGCCAAAAAACACCTGCGTAAATGGATGCGTCCGAAGCGGGTGGCCGCCTCCGTTGGTGTTCTGGGCACCAAATCTTATGTGCGGCCAGAGCCAAAGGGGGTGTGCCTGATTATTGCGCCGTGGAATTATCCGCTCAATCTTGCGCTCGGACCTCTGGTCTCAGCGTTGGCCGCAGGGAACAGTGCGATCATCAAACCCTCGGAAATGACACCTCACACCTCAGAGGTGATTGCCAACATTGTCGCCGAAACTTTCCCTCCCGATCTGGTTTCCGTGATTGAGGGTGATGCCGCGGTAGCGCAGAAACTGTTGGCCTTGCCCTTCGACCATATCTTCTTCACGGGCAGTCCTGCGGTCGGCAAGCTGGTCATGGAGGCTGCCGCCAAGAACCTTTCCTCAGTGACACTGGAATTGGGGGGTAAGTCCCCGACCATTGTCGGTCCAGATGCCAACATAAAGAGGGCTGCAAGAAACATTGTCTGGGGTAAGTTTGCCAATAATGGACAGACCTGTATCGCCCCAGATCATGTTTTTGTGCACGTTAATATCGCAGGTCAATTCAATGAAGCACTTAAAACGGAAATTGGGCGAGTCTATGGAAAAACACCAGAAGCCCAGAAATCGACCGCCGACTATTGCCGGATTGTAAATCGACGTCATTTCCAGCGACTTTCAAAGCTGATAGATGATGCCAAAAACAAAGGTGCAAGAGTCTTTGAAGGCGGTGTTACAGATGCTGAAGAGAATTTTATTGCTCCGACGTTGATTTCAAATGTATCCAGCGACATGGATATCTCACGTGAGGAGTTATTCGGTCCGATATTACCGGTTATTGAGTTCGACGATATTGATTCGGTTATCAATAAAATAAACGATAACCCCAAGCCGCTGGCGCTTTACGTATTCGACCAGAACAAGTCTTTTGCCAGAAATATTATCGAACGAACGAGTTCCGGCGCTGTAGGGGTCAACCTTACAGTGGTGCATTTTCTACATCCGGACCTGCCTTTTGGCGGAGTGAACAATTCGGGGATAGGGGCGGCACACGGTGAATACGGTTTCCGCGCTTTTTCGCATGAAAAGGCGTTGATGGAGGATAAACATTCTCTTATGCATCTTCTTTTTCCACCCTATACAGCCTGGGTCCGGCGTCTTATAGAGGCTGCTGTTCGTATTCTGGGCTGAGTATAATCAAATAATAAGAGAGTTATTATGTACGATTACATTATTGTCGGTGCGGGATCGGCGGGCTGTGTATTGGCCAATCGGCTTACGGCGGACTCTTCAAAGCGAGTAGCGTTGCTAGAAGCGGGCCCAAAGGATAAAAATCCACTCATACATATGCCTATAGGTATAGCACTCCTTTCCAATAGTAAAAAGCTGAATTGGGCTCTTGAAACCGAACCTCAAGAACATCTGAAGGAGCGCCGCCTGTTTTGGCCTCGTGGGAAAACACTTGGCGGGTCCTCTTCTATCAACGCCATGGTCTATATCAGAGGTCACAAAGCCGATTATGACCACTGGGGTCAAGTTGCCGGGACAGACCTCTGGGGATGGGATCGCGCTTTAAAATTGTTTCGTCGACTGGAAGATAATAAACGTTTTGGCGCAGATTCTTACCATGGGGAGGGCGGTGAGCTCACCGTAAGTGAACTCAAATCAGTCAATCCGTTGAGTCGAGATTTTGTTCGAGCGGCACCTCATGTAGAGCTCCCGATAAACACGGACTTTAATGGAGAGACGCAAGAGGGATTGGGACTCTACCAGGTGACACAAAAAAATGGTCGCCGTTGGAGTTCAGCGCAGGCATTTCTGCGTGTCGCGGAGAACCGGCCTAATCTTGATGTGCTAACGGACGCGCGGGTAACCCGGGTGGTAATGGACGGTAAGCGGGCAGTCGGCGTGACACTGAACCAGGGGGGCGAATATCGCCAGCTTAGACTCAATAACGGCGGTGAAGTCATATTGTCTGGTGGTGCGGTTCATTCACCACAACTACTTATGCTTTCGGGAATCGGTGATAGCGAAGAGCTCGGAAAACACGGGATCCCCCTTGTGCATCATCTTCCTGAAGTCGGCCAGAATCTGGTTGATCATTTGGATATTACGCTGATGCACGCGGCGAACTCACGTTTGCCTATTGGTGTTGCCCCCAGTTTCCTGTTTCGGGGGGTGGGTGCATTCTTCTCATATATCTTTGCGCGACGTGGATTTCTTACCAGTAATGTTGCCGAGTCCGGAGGCTTTGTTAAATCCGAACCCTCGCGCGAACGGCCCAATGTGCAATTCCACTTTTTGCCAACTTACCTGAAGGATCATGGGCGAAAAGTGATGGCCGGGTATGGGTACACCTTGCATATTTGCGATCTAATGCCCAGAAGCCGCGGTTTTATTGGGCTCAAAAGCCCTGACCCATTGGCCGACCCATTGATTCAGCCCAATTATCTCAGTAACCCCGAAGACATCAATACAATGATTTCGGCCGTTAAATTTGGACGGCGGATACTCGGGGCGCCGACGATGGCTTTACATAGTAAACGAGAAATTAAGCCCGGAAGCTCGGTGTCTTCGGACAGCCAGATTGCAGACTTTATCCGCGAAAATGCAGAGACAATCTACCATCCCGTAGGAACCTGTCGCATGGGCGCGGACCCGGATTCAGTCGTTGATCCGGAATTGAAAGTCAGGGGGATTGAGGGTCTGAGAGTTGTCGATGCCTCGATAATGCCCAGTCTGGTTGCGGGTAACACCAACGCCCCCACCATGATGATTGCCGAAAATGCAGCGGACATCCTCTTGGGTAATGTTTAGGTTCAAACCCGGATTATGCCTTCCACATTGGACCTTAATGACGCCAGTTACTCGCGCCAACGAATTACAAAAACGATAGGAGATAAACGTGCTTGGCCAAATGATGAACATGGAACTCACCGTGAATTCCTTGATCGACCATGCTGCTCGCTACCATGGAGACGCTGAGATTGTGTCGATAGGAACGGATGGAAATTCCAGTCGATCTGACTGGGCAACTGTTTCGGAGCGGTCGCGACAACTTGCGTCGGCGCTTCGAACGGCAGGCTATGTCCAGGGGGATCGGTGCGCGACCATTTGTTGGAATAACGTGGGGCACCTGGAATGTTACTTTGGCATCTCTGGTAGCGGGATGGTGTGCCACACCATTAACCCGCGACTGTTTCCAGAACAACTCATTTACGTTATCAACAATGCTCAAGACAAAGTCATATTCTTTGACAAAACGTTCCTTTCGATTGTTTCAAATATTCGAGACCGACTGGAGACGGTTGAGGAATTTGTATTGATGTCCGAACCGGACGAAGAAATTGCAGCGCAATTTCCAGGCTTGTTGTTTTATGAAGAGTTTCTCCAGCGAGGAACGCCTAACGCGAATTGGCCTGAAATCGCCGAAAACCAGGCCTCAAGCCTCTGCTATACATCGGGCACCACCGGAAATCCCAAAGGGGTGCTCTATTCACACCGCTCCACCGTTCTGCACGCGCTGGTAGCTGCTCAACCCGACGCATTGAATTTATCAGCGCGGGACGTGGTGATGCCGGTTGTTCCTATGTTTCACGTAAATGCGTGGGGGGTACCCTACATTACGGCGATGGTTGGAGCCAAGCTGGTGTTGCCTGGTCCTGGCCTGGATGGGCAAAGTTTGGTCAAGCTAATCGATTCCGAAAGCGTAACGATTGCGCTGGGTGTGCCCACGATTTGGCAGGGACTTCTTTCGGCTTTAGACGAGCTTGGCTCCTCGGCAAAGACGCTCAAACGGACGGTGATAGGCGGTAGCGCTTGTCCGCCCTCAATGATGTCGGAGTTTCGTAGTAAGTATGGTGTAGAAGTTGTCCATGCATGGGGAATGACAGAGACATCACCGATCGGAACCGTCAATGCTCTGCTGTCGAAACACAATACTCTTTCGGAGGAAGGAATAAACAAAATCCGTGAAAGTCAGGGCCGCCCTCCATATGGTGTGCAGCTCAAAATTGTGGGAGATGACGGACATCAACTGCCCGAAGATGGCGTTGCTCAGGGAAATCTCCGCATCCGTGGTCATTGGGTGGTAGCCGATTACTTCGGTGTTGAGCCAAATCAGACTCTTGAGGAAGACGGTTGGTTCGAGACAGGTGATGTTGCTTCGATCAATGATGATGGATTTATGACAATACGTGACCGCTCAAAAGATATTATTAAATCTGGTGGTGAATGGATATCTACAGTCGAATTGGAGGGAATCGCAATGGGCCATTCTGCCATCAATGAAGCTGCCGTAGTGGCGGCCTCCCATGATAAATGGGACGAACGACCGATCCTGTTGGCAGTAAAAATACCCGACGCAAATATTACTGAGGAGGAACTTCTTGCTCATTATCAGGGGAAAGTCGCCAAGTGGCAGATCCCGGATCGCGCGATCTTTGTGGAAGGATTGCCACGCAATGCCACGGGGAAAGTATTAAAAAACAAGCTGCGTTCTGAGTATGGGGAAGTATTAGTCAATAAACCGGCAAGCTAGCATCAATGAGTGGCATTTGTGTTACGAAAAATTGCAGTTTTACCTAAAGCCAATTTGTTTTAATACCAAAAAGGATAATAAAAAAATGAAACCTAAAATAATTAGTAAAGTCTCGTTAGTGGCGTTCCTTTTACTTTCACTTGCTGCGAGCCTGGCCAACGCTCAATCTGAGCCGGTTTACAGTAGAGGCGACTGGGTGGTTGGACTGAATGCCACTAGAGTTTTAACCGATGAAGATTTGCGATCAGCCTCTGCGGGGGGTGCCCCCGTTCCAAATTCCAACCTGTCTATTAACAACGATACGACCGTTTCATTCGACGTGTCGTATTTTCTGAGTAATCAGCTGGCATTCAACGTTTTTGGCGGCATTCCCGCTAGTGCAGACCTTCAGGGCGAAGAGTCACTCTCTGGGCTCGTTCTTGGTCAAACAGATTATGGTCCGGTGATTCTTTCGCTTCAGTATCATGTCTTGACGGGTAGCAAGTTCTCTCCTTACTTTGGAGCGGGTGTAGGACGGATTTTCTTTTTAAATGAGAAGGATCGCGCACTAACCGACTTCGACGTCGAAGATACATGGGCCCCTGCGGTTCAGGCTGGTTTTCGCTGGAGGATACACAATAACTGGTCGGCAAATTTTGACGTTAGATATGCCCCCTTCAAGGCGGATATCACCGGTAACTTGGGCCCGGCCCCTGTTGAGGCAGAAGTGGAAGTGGACCCCACTATCGTGAGCATCGGTGTCGCATACCGCTTCTGAGCAATAAAAAATGAGAAGTGCACGGAGCTTGTAAACCACATTGTGTAACTGCCCACGACTTAGTAACCTCTTTGAAGGGATACTAAGTCGTGGGTACGCAATTAAACCAAGAAAACTCAAAGCCATGGCTGCCGAACTGGCCGAGGACATCAAGTCCGAAAAAGATCTCGGAGCCCTGAGTTCAAATAATAACCGCAGCACCTAGGCATAATCGAGTAGAGAAAGGAGGATCGTTGCCGGTACTCTCATTCGCTTTACCTACCAAAGTAAAGAGAACCATTGGATACCGACAACTGACCCAAAGACAGCAATACTGGATTTATGCGCCGCTGAGTCTGGAGATGTCCGTGCGTCAAATAACGAAAGAGCTGAGCTCCCATAGTTCCACGATTAGTCGTGAGTTGGGGTGCAACAGTTAGCTCAGGGTGTACTCTGGCACAGGTGCAACGTTGCAGTGACCTGAGATGACAAGAGGCCGGAAAAGTCAGTAAACACGCCTTATGTTTTGTGCAATGGGCAGCAATCTACTGATAGATGAGTGGGGCCCAGCGCAGATTGCTGCTTGATGAATGGATTGGCAACGTCCGAGCGAGTCACCAGTAGCTCTACGAGATGATATACCGTGACAAGGCGGCAGGGGGGGCGATCTCTGGAAGAGTTGTGGTCTCTCAGACGAGGCACAGTAAAGACACTGACACTGGATAACGGCTCGGAGTTTGCTGAGTACCATTTGGTAATACTTTCTAAAGAGAGCGGACTTCAGAAAGGTAACGAAGGCCTAGCAAAAGCGGGTGGTGGATAAATTCTATGACCGGCCCAGAAAGCGACTGGGGTATTAGGCTCCAACGGAGATATTCCGGGCGAATATTAAGGTGTACAGAAAACGAGTGGTGCTGTAATTATTTATTGAGTCAAGGTCTCAAGCTGAAAAGCTATTCAGTAGAAATTTGGTGTTAATCAGGCTCTCCCTAAATATCAAGGGTAAATAAATACAATGAAAAACTTGACGCTCAAAGGAAGATTTAAAATACAAATTATCGTCGGCATATTTTCTCTATTAATTATTATGTTTGGCGTACGACTAATGGGCAAGGTGACTGATTTTGCTTACTTTGAGCGAATGCATATTCTCTATATAAAGTATATAGAAACCGAGCTGTCAAAAGAAAGAGTAGAAAGAAAAATATTATTGAACCATGTGATCAAGGCGCGGGAACAGCCAGTAAAAGTTCATGAATCAATTTTTGGTATTGAGAAATTATTTTTTCGTCTTTTAGGTCAAGGATATATTCTTGACTTGGCCGCTAAGGATATAAAAGAACTCACAAAAATAATTGAATTTTTAGATCGCATTGAGACAGATAACTTAACGAGCCAACAAAGAAATATAGTGGATCAACTAATGCAGTGGCCTAGTGAAAATACTGAAGTATTTGGAGCAGGACTTCGCGGTGCAGCAGCCTTTACTAAAAATACGGTGATTTTATTGGTGGCCACAATGTTGTTGAGCTCAATTGCATTACTGATCGGTATGATGCAATCAACGCTCCCCCCTCTGCAGCGTATAGCCTCCACTATTAAAGAAATTGCAGAGGGCAACCTTGACGTGAACGTTGAACATTCAGAATCGGCGGAAATGGGTCATATGCAGTTATCGACTATCAAAATGATTGAGAGCCTACGCCATACCGTTTTACGCATCAGTCAAGCCGCGCAAACCCTATCAGATGAAACCCAGAAAGCATCCGCCATAACAGAGGACACTCTTCATGGTGTACAAACTCAAAAGAAAGAAACGGAGCTTCTTACTACGTCAATAAGCGAAATGAGCATTGCCATTGATGATGTGGCAAAGTCAGCAGCGAATGCCTCCAACGCTGCACATGAAGGAAGCGCATCTGCAACAAAAGGAAAACGGGTCATCTCTGAAGCAGCTGAGGCCATCCACTCCCTCGTGGATAAAGTTAATCGCTCCGCCAAAGCCATTCAGAAAATTGAAGCTGACACCCAGAATATTGGTTCCGTGCTTGAAATGATTCAGGGCATTACTGAACAAACTAATCTGCTGGCCTTAAATGCCGCCATTGAAGCAGCGCGCGCGGGTGAGCATGGAAGAGGCTTTGCTGTGGTTGCAGCTGAAGTAAGAACGCTTGCTCAACGCACGCAAGATGCCACAAAAGAAATTCAAGCTACCATTGAAGGATTGCAAAGTAACACTCAATCAGCAGTCAATATTATGGAAGACAGTCGCGCTCAAGCCGATATCAGCGTCGAAAAGGCAGGCCAAGCAACGAAAGTCATTGAGGAAATTGTCAATTCAGTTTCAAGCATTGTGGCCATGAATCAACAAATTGCTGCTGCAGCAGAAGAACAAAGCGTCGTCACCGCAGAGATTAGAAATAATACAGTCACAATCAGCGAAGTTGCGGAGCAAACTGCAGTAGGCGGAGAAAAAACCGCTGAGACAAACAATGCCTTAGTCTTACTTTCTCGAGAACTTGGAAGTTTAGTGAGTAGTTTCAAATTAGAAAAAAAGTGTGAAGCTATTCCTGACCTAGTGTGCCTTAACAAAAGTTCGCCTTACTATTGAGCTTGTCAGATAGGCGCGCAATTGACTCAATGATTTGATCGGCGGTTTTACGCCAGACAAACGGTTTGGGATCGTCATTATAAGTTGCAAGGTAGTCCTTGATTGAAGCTTCCAGCTCGCGAGTGCTGCGATGCGAGTTTCGTTTGATCCAACGCCCTGAGATCAAGGCAAAGAACCGTTCCACCAAGTTGATCCACGACGCCGATGTTGGCGTGAAATGAACGTGGTATCTGGGCCTGGCAGCAAACCAGGCACGCACCTTTGCGGTCTTATGGGTGCCGTAGTTATCCATGACCAAGTGAATATCCAGATCTTTTGGAACCTCCCGGTCAATCGCATTCAAAAAGGCCAGAAACTCTTTGGCCCGGTGCCGCCGGTGAAGGCGCCCGATGACCTCGCCGGTGGCTACGTCCAAGGCTGCAAACAAGGTTGTGGTGCCGTGACGAACGTAGTCGTGTGTCCGAGTCTCTGAGTAGCCAAACGACGCCGGTTGGGTACGGTTCAGTGCCTGTATCTGGCTTTTCTCATCAACACACAGCACCAAAGCCCGGTCCGGCGGATTCATATACAGCCCAACAATGTCGTGAACCTTGGCAACAAAATGCGGGTCAGTTGAGAGCTTAAAGGTCTCCAGACGGTGAGGCTTCAAACCAAACGCTCGCCAGATGCGACTGATCGCCATGGCATTGAGACCCGCTTCCTTGGCCAGCAAGGTCGTCGACCAATGAGTCGCATCCTTAGGCTTTGACTGAAGCGTTTTGTTGATGACCTCTGTGACTTTGTCGTCATTGATACTGCGGGGCCGGCCGCTCCTGGGGGCATCTTGTTAGTGGCCAATTAAAGTGACCCACTACTGGCCATTAATTTTGACCCACCTCCGAGTGGCCGTCAGGCCATAGAACCAGCTACTGTCCCCCGCTTTTATCGATGGCCGGGGGCATGTCAGTGAAGGAGTGGGTTGTGATACACAAGATCAAGGCACTGCACGATAACGGTAAAGGGCTGTCGATTCGCGCCATCAGTCAGGAACTGGGCTTGTCCCGGAATACCGTTCGTAAATATTTGCGGATGGAGGTAGATGCGATTTCGGAACGGTTTGCAGATCCCTCGCGGAGCAAGCGCCTCGATGATCACCGGGATTATCTGGTGCATTTGCTCAAGCAATTCCCCAAGCTCAGCGCCGTCAAGATTGCCCGCAAGCTGCAAGCGAAGGTTGGTGAGTTGCCGGCCTCGGATCGCTCCATTCGCCGCTATGTGCGAACGCTCAAGGAGGAAGTGGCCTCGGCCCAGATGCGCTACTACGAACCCATCCTGGACGATGTGCCGGGTGTTCAATGCCAGGTGGACCCGGGGGAGTTGCGGGGTGTGTTGATCGGTGGCGAAGAGCGCACGCTGCACTTCGTAGTGTTCGTGCTGTCCTACTCTCGGCTGATGTACGTGGGGTTATCCTACCGCCCTCTGGATACTCAGACCTTTATCCAGCTCCATGACGAAGCCCTGCGTTACTTCGGCGGTTTGCCGGAGGAGTGCGTCTACGATCAGACCAAGCTGGTGGTGATTAACGAGCAGTATCGGGAACTGACGCTCAACCAACGGTTCCATCAGTATGCCACCACGGCCGGGTTCCGGATCCATGCCTGCGAAGGCTACGACCCGGAGAGCAAGGGCAAGGTGGAAGCCGGCGTGAAGTACGTCAAGCAGGATTGCCTCTACGGTGAAGTCTTCCGGGATCAGGAACACGTGCGCCAGCACATGCAGGGCTGGGTTGAGAGCGTGGCCAATGTCCGCATCCACGGCACCACCGGTGAACCGCCCCGGGAGCGGTTCGAACGGGATGAGCGAGAACACCTGGAGGCTTACCTGTCACCGGCTTGCGTGCAGCCTCTAGCCAGCGAGACACGGCGGGCGGACAAGACCGGCCTGATCGCTTGGAAGGCCAACAAGTACTCCGTGCCCATGACCTGGCAACAGGCTCGGGTGGGCGTTCTGGAGTCCGGTAGCCAGCTCCACATCAGCGATCTGGACACCGGCGAAGTCATTGCCAGCCACGCCCTGTGCTCCGACAAGGGCAAGGTGATCAAGAATACCCACCACTACCGGGATCACGCCCAGCGTGTGAGCAAGCTGGAAGCCGACATCAGCGCCCTGATCGGCAGTGAGATCGGGCATCGGTTGTGCCAGCAGCTCAAACGCTCCGAGCCCAAGATCTATAAGGATCAGCTGGTGGCTGCCCGCGACTTGCTCAAGCGCCATGCGCCCGTGGATCCAGAGTTGATCGCGACGCTGGCAGAGCGCCCCGGCATGACCGCCACGCGGTTGCAAAGCTACCTGGAAGCGGCCCAGGCCGCCGTTCTCCGGGAGCGACAGCCGGAACCGTTACCGGAACCCAAGCAAGCGCTGGATCTGAGCGCCTACCAGCGTCTTGGCCGCTCCAGTGGCCAGGGGGTGACCCATGAGCCAGCTTGAGCAAACTGTGGGTCGATACCGCAGTCTGCGCCTGAGTGCAGCCGCCGATGAGTTAACGAATCTGCTGGCTGAGGCAGAAGCCAACGAGATGTCTTATCTGAGCTTCGCAGATCGGCTTGCCGAACATGAGATGACTCAGCGCCAGGACAAGCGCATCCACCGAAACCGGAAGATGGCTGCGTTCCCCGCCGCTAAGCGCCTGGAGGGCTTCGACTACCGGCACCAGACCACCATTACCAAACGCCAGGTGAACGCCTTGCTGGACTTCCAGTTCCTCGACGAACGGAACAACCTGGTGTTTATCGGCCCGCCGGGTGTAGGCAAGACCCACCTGGCCATCGGGATCGGCCACAAGGCAGTGGAAGCCGGTTACCGAGTGCTGTTCCGCAATGCCCTGGATCTGGTGGAAGAACTGGAACTGGCCGAGATGAAAGGCGAGCTGAAAAAGCGGGTCAGCGCCCTAGCCAAATACGACCTGCTGATCATCGACGAACTGGGCTATCTACCCATGACCCGACAGGCCCGCTACAACTTGTTCCAGCTGATCAACAGCCTGTACGAATACCGGTCCATCATCCTGACCACCAACAAGGACTTCACCAACTGGGGCGAGTTCTTCCACGACGACAACGTAGCGGTACCGATCATTGACCGGGTCATCCACCATTCACACATCTTTATGTTAGGAGGGGAAAGCTATCGACTGAAGCAAAAATCTACAAGCTAGACTATGAAAGGTGGGTCAATTTTATTGGCCAAAGGTGGGTCAAAATAAATGGCCATTGACACATCTGTCAGACCTGCCACCCGGAACTGTTCAAACCGTTTACGCCACTTGCCGACCGTCTCCGCTGTCACACCCACTCGTTCTGCAATGACCCTCCCAGGTAACCCTTCTGTGCTAAGCAACACCATTCGGGCTCGCTGTTGCTCGGCTGCGGGCATCTGCCGGCGACGAAGCCATGCATTGAGTTCTTTACGCTCTTCCTCGGTCATCTTCAAAGGTATAACGGGTCGGCCCATTGCAGTTGCGTATTCCGGTGATTCCGATCACCTGTACTGGTTTATTCCGATCACCTGTTCAATCTAACGCGCCGGTGGTCATCCTATCACTCGGAGTGATCGGATTGCCCCATTTTGCTCATAGCTTTCCTCATGGATTCTCCTTTCAGATTCAGCTTGTGACTGTTGTGTAGGAGGCGGTCGAGAATCGCGTCCGCCAGGGTCGCATCGCCGATGGCTTTGTGCCACTGACCGACCGGCAGTTGGCTGGTGATCAGGGTGGAGCGCTGGCCATGGCGGTCTTCCATAATTTCCAGTAAATCGTTCCGCTGACTCAAGGTCATTTTCTCCAGTCCCCAGTCGTCCAGCACCAGTAAATCGGTTTTGGCCAACTGCTGGATCAGTTTGGCGAAGCGCCCATCACCATGGGCAATGCTGAGCGACTCCAGCAGCCGTGAGGTCCGGAAGTAGCGCACGGATAAGCCGTGTCGGCAGGCCTGATTCGCCAGGGCGCACCCCAGGTAGGTCTTACCGCAGCCGGTAGGGCCGGTGATGAGGACGTTGTGGTGCTGATGGATCCAGCGACTGCTGAGCAGATCGGCGAACTGGCTTCGATGCAGGCCGCGGGGGTGCTGGTAATCAATCTCTTCAGGGTGTGCCTGTAGTTTCAGGCGGGCGGCCTTGAGCAGACGGGCCACCTTGTTATTGTTGCGGTGCGTGGTTTCCCGGTCGACCATCAGGGCAAGGCGTTCCTCAAAGCCCAGTTCAGCATGGGTGGAGGGTTGCGCCAGTTGTTGCTCCAGGCCTTCGGCCATGCCGGTGAGCTTCAGGCTGCGTAAGGTGTTCAGGGTTTGGTTGGTAAACATTTCAGTCTCTCCAATGTCGGTTAGTGGTAGTACTCTTCACCGCGCAGGTTCTCGTGGTGATCCAGGAACAGCTCGTCCTGAGTGGGTGTCTCCTCCGCTGTCAGCGGCTGTTGATCCAGCCCCTGCTTGAGAATGGACTCCACGCTGCTGCGGGTTGGCGAGTGGATGGCCAGCGCCCGGGCACAGGCCTTGTTGAGCCGGTCACGACCGTATTTCTTCGCATTGCCCAATAAGGCCAGAATGCGGCGGAAGCTCTGTTCCTGGTGGCGTTTTTCTTTCAGTAAGTGGCTCACCGATATCGTCAGCACTTATGCCGTATTCGTGGAACAAGGCGCGTAACGTTTTCTGGCGAACCAGTTCTTTCGGCGTTTCTTTTATTGGATTATTGGTTAAGTAATCCAGCATCATGCCGTCTTCAATTGTTGTTATTTCTATTTCTTTGCCGGTACTAACAATCATGTTGTTCCCAAATATTCGTTATTTATGTTTTGAAATTTAAAAGAAGTTCAGCCATTTCTCTATCAGGCCAAATGTAATCTTTCTGCCCTTTTACGCCGCAAGGCCTATGATTTAAATCTGCACTGTATCGGTACGGGCTGATATCCGCTACCGACGTGTTTTTGTAATACAACCCGTAATCAATTTCCCGGGCCACCTGATTCATCGTACCTTGTACCGAACGATTGCAGATTGCGTCGAACATAAGTGGTTGGTAGTTCGTCGCTGCTGCATTAACGAGCTCAGGCGGCATATCACTTTTCAGCAAGGTGTTGATAAACACATCATTAAAATGCCAATCGAGGTTTGCTAAGTCTTTCTTGGTCAGGCATGGAATAAACAAAGTGAAACGTGTTGCGTCATGCACTACAATTACACATTGCCTTCTTTGGACAGTGATTAGGTTTGCATGCCAGTTAAGCCACTGTGCCTGAATGCCTATTGAACTCGCAGATTGTTCTTTAGTTTTTACCTTTTCAGGTAGCTTGGCATAAAGCTTCTTGGTGCAATGGAGGATCACGTTTGACCTCCATTACTCTGATCACTCGCTATATACCCGGGAGCAATCGCCAAATTCTGCACATTATTCAACGTAAACCGGTTTTGTAACCAAAGCTGGTATTCCGCACCTTTTAGCGTTCCGCGCTCGGTACAGTCCACATTCCATCGTCTTAACAGATAACCCGCCATCGCCGCTCGCACCTCGATAAACAGTTGCTGGTTTTCCATGCCGTAATCCATTTCTATGGCAGTAGGATGCTCAACATTCTTTGGATGTGGCACGAGTTGAAGCGGAATAAGTCTCTGCCATTCGGTATCTGCTTGGGCGCTTTCTTCCTCATCAGGCATGTTTTTTATTGTTACTTTGCTAATACGCGTCAACACGAAATCTCGGAAGCTTTTACTTTTACGGTCAAAAGCACGAACGTGCCAACGTAAGCCGTTATCTACAATTGAATGAGGAACGAGTTCTCTAGCTCCTGAACCGCTGGAAAGTGAAGTGTAAATAACGCTAACCGCTTTATTGTTAAGAATAGCTTGCACCAGACGCGCAACGATAAAGATGTCTGGCACATTCAAACTGGACGGTGCTTCTACGGGAAAGTGAATATCGCCTATTGCATCAAACCCATCAGAGATATCGTTTGCAAGTTTAGTTAAGGTTCGCCTTGCGTCGTGTTCGAAGACAGGTTTGAACTGAGGGGTCTGGAAGTAACGCTTCTCTCGCGAATCGTAAGACAGATTATCCGGCGCAAGCTCTTTGTAAATACCAAAATCGCGTGAGCCTGCTGACAAGCCGACTTGAAAACGATTAATTAAGTCCTGACGATAAATCGCACCTTTGAACAATAAGCAAAAGTCGATATAAGCAAGGCGTTGTTTTTGAGCAAAGCTGATGGAGTCGAGCATCGTCCCTGTGTACTTTTCTACACTTTAGTCTAGTGTGGTTTATTTTAAGACGGTTGTAAAGGAGATGCATTTTTAACTGCTCATGAATCGGCGCTTAAACTCATTCTTCCTTGTCTCCGGCTCTACCTCTGTTAGTCCAGTGCAGCGATGCGCGGCATGCGCATCCCACCCAAACGGCCAGCGTTTAAATTCATGTTGATGACAGGCAGGACAAGGGCGTTGATGGCCAGCATTCGAAAAAGGCCGTTTTTTCTCTGTTATGGGTTTAGACATTGTCTGTGTATTTTCAGTTGAACGGTCCATCGAATCAACTTTCGGTATCCAGATAGCATCGCCTCTCTCTACTTCGCCAAAACAGATGCGTTCCTGCTCAGGTAAGCTTGCCACCCATGCGGCACAGTAGGCGTCCACTCTATCGTGCATCGGCCCCAGACAGATATTGCCTGCCTGCATCCAGTCATCATTAGTTCTTGGCCAACCGGTGTAATATGACATGGCAGACAATTGCAACTCGGCCTGATTCCCTTTGCTTTTGTGGATATCGGCAACACCCAGTTGTTTTACAGCGGCGTGTGGATAAACTTCTATACATTCGGCTACTTTGCTCAACTGTTCGTTTAAAGCGAAACCTAACAGCATAAATATTTGATGCGCATGTGGCAGGTTCTGTATTGGTTTACCCGCCTCAAGGTGAGCAACACCTTTTGCTTTAATCATCTTAAAGTCATCGGCAGAAGGTGTTGTATAGCAGCTAATGCCAATTCCATCGAGCGCCTTTTCTGCGACTCTGCGTTTAAGGTGGTTATCTCTTGGCCGAAGTGGTGAGTCGATACCTATTCGGATTGGGTTTAAGTGAAATACTTCACACACCGTTTGTATGTAAATCGCGACATCTTTTGCATAGGCCTGATTAACCTTGTCATGCAATGTCAGTGCGTTGCCCAAACCTCTCGGCGGTTTTATTTGGTAAATGGCTAGCGGAAACGGCAATAATCGTCCATCTTCCTTGCTGCAAATAACCAGTGGCAGGTATTTGTCTTTTGCACAAGCGACATCGATACCGATAAACACGTCCATGTTTACCTCTCCTATCTATTAAGACTTAAAATCTCATTATTAGACGATACTACACGAGTGGAATTAATGCCTGTTTAAGACATTACTTGATTATCATACTTTTGTTATTCAACAATGACGTTCGATTATGCCAAGAAAAAATATTTCATTTTCTGATCATCTTTCCCGAGTCCCATAGAGGGCTTCAGTGTTAACGGCAGTTATTGCCTATTTCGCAAGTGGGGCACTTCGTGCCTGCAATCGAAACCGATAATCAGTTAAGCAATTAGACGCTCAAAAGGGCATTGCGACGGTTCGGCAACTACACTGCTGCATTTTCGAAGAGCTAGTCGCTGAAGCCTATCGCAAACAAGGTTATCTAGTAACAAAAGGTGGTTTTCGTTGCAGACGGTGGCACCGGTCTTGAGCAAACGCAGGACAACAAGCGAGTAAAAGAATGACTTTGGTCACAATCTGGTCACAGACCAGTTTTTTATTACTTGTGACTAAGAAAAGCAAAGGACAAAAAAGAGGGAAATGGCCCGCCCCAGAGGATTCGAACCTCTGACCTCAGCCTCCGGAGGGCTGCGCTCTATCCAGCTGAGCTAGGGGCGGATAAACTTTTTACTTCATTTTTTTATGATACACGACATTGCGTCATGTTCTTAGCACAATGTCCGTTGCTCTCATTTTCCTTTTCCCGAATGTCCGTTACCTCCGGAGGGCAACGCTCTATCCAGCTGAGCTACGGGTGCGTAGTTGACGTTTACAAAGATGAAAATACGCTAATAAACGTATCCTGCAAACGGGGCGTAATAATACTTAGGCCATGGGCTGTCATCAACTGATTTATGCAAAAGTCTTTTCGTGGCGCTTATCAGTTTGTTAAAAATCCTTACTTTTTATGGGTAATTGAGCG
>JBCCFY010000028.1:0-55812 GCA_039110515.1 Pseudomonadota bacterium | reverse complement strand
CCCACTGGATCATCATCGTGGGCTGGACCATCGTAGTCGCGTCAGCGCTCGACCCACTATTCCCGGACAGCCGCGGACTGGCTTTCGGTGGACCACTCACCAACAATATGGCGTTCTTCCTTTTTTATGTGGGCGTGGTCGCAGTAATGGTGATCATGGCGCTTATCGCTTGGCGGTGTCTAAATAAGGAAAAGTAGGCGTTTGAAATAATTTTGATTTATCGGGTTTTCGTCTCCCCAATAACTGTGGCACGATTACTTGTCTCTACATTGGAGAGAAAACTGGCTAAAATCGTTAATTCATAGCTTGTTAAACTTTAAAAATGGAGAAAGGTGAATTCGGGGGACCATAATCAATGATGGTCTCCCCGCATGGAGATGTTAGATAGCAACCAATGAATCATCGACCAAAGAAAATAGTGCTGCGACTGCTATTGCTGCTCATATCGTGCAGCCTACCCATTACTTCGTTCGCAACTTTTGAACGAGCTATGCAAATTTATGCTGCAGGTCAGCACGAAGAAGCGAAGCATGCCTTCGAAACCTTGGCCACTATTGGAGATCAATCTTCGTTGTTCAACCTGGGTGTAATGCACTTTAGAGGTGAAGCGGTCGCGCAGAACTCGCCCCGTGCATACGCACTGATGAGGATCGCTAGTGAAAATTCAAATGATATAGAGTTTGCCAATGCTGCAACTAGTATCAAAGAAACCCTGGCGGACGTTGAGCTAAAGCTGGCTGATACCCTCTATCAAGAACTAATTTTGGTATACGGGTTGGAGAACATTAAGCGAGACCTCCTTCCTCGATTGCTAAATGATGAAGACTGCCCACCCCGGCTGAAGCCAATTCACAAGGAACCATTGACCTATCCGAGAAACCAGCAGCATCGCATGGGTTTGGTATCTGCGGAGTTTACGATTTCTCCCGAAGGCTACCCCCGAGAAATACTTGTAACATCCTATTCAAACAAAGATTTTGCAAAAGCCACATTAAGAGCACTTGAGAGGTATCGTTATCCTCCTACACACGGCGGTAAACCATCCAGAGAACGCCATGTAAGCGTCTATCACTTCGGGCATTCGTATGGTGGTACAGTTTGGGCTCGGAGAGTTTCCAGAAACCTTGAAGAGCTAAGGGAGAAGTCTGAAAACGGTGATAGCACCGCGCAGTTTGAGTATGCAAGACATTTAAACTTCTACCGTCATTTCAACGATTTCATCCTGAAGGATAAGTTTCAGTATCGGCAAGCGAACGAATGGTACACACGGGCGGCTAGCGGTGGTGTGATTAATGCTCAATTTGAAATTGGTCGCAATATGCTTGAGGGGCGAGGATGTGAAGTTGATCGAGAAAATGGGTTCAAGTGGATCAAAGCCGCCGCAGTTGGAGGATTCTCGCCAGCCCAGACATTCCTGGCCACATCCGAGTTAGCGGAACAAGCTTCCTCGCCTCAACGCACCAGATCGATCATTAGCTGGCTGCGTAATGCGGCGATGGATGAAAAATTCGGTTACCCGGCAAAAGTCTTATTAGCCTGGGAACTGGCAACATCGAGTGAAAAATCTGTTCTTAATGCAGATCGGGCACTGAGCCTAATCGAAGATACACCCTTTAATTTTAATGATGACCTGCGACTATTAGAGACAAGAGCGGCTGCCCACGCACTGCTGGGAAATTATAAGAAGGCAGTCAAGTTTCAAGTAAAAGCAAAGAGAATTGCTAAGAGAAATGATTGGAATATAAAAAAAGTTAACGAACGACTAGCTCTCTACCAACAGAACAAACTCTATGTTGGCTCCTACTATTAGATTACGCCTACTACTTTTATTATGGCGCTCATCGCCTGGCGGTGTTTGCGAGACAAGAGTTAGTTATTGATGTCTCTTGGCACGTTCTAGCGCATTTGAACGCTTGTTTCCGCGCTTAGATACCACCCGCGCTGACGGGTTGATCGCCTATTTGGCGCGCTTTTTTTGGTCTGTTTCGTTCTGGTTGAATTCGATGTTTCGGCAAGAATTGCGCCAAAACCAGCAGACAGAGGCCAAAAATCAGCAGTGCAACGTCAACGGCCATCCAGGGCATCATCGTGCCCGTAGAGAATGAGCCGGGGACCACTTGCCAGTGCATGACCGGGATACCAATGAACAGTAGTGCATTGAGTAAGAACAAACCTTTTACCAGCTTATATTCTCCAATCCTGGCAACCATCGAAAACAAGATGCAGGCCAGCCAGACCAGAAAATAACTTGTACCAGTCCACCATAGGCGACTGTCTTCGATGCCGGTGTAGAGTTTATCCAGGTAAAAAATAGATGCGGTAGCCACGGGTAGGCCGAGCGTGACCCCAATCACCAGTTTGCCCAGGCGCTGGTAAAATTGTTGGCTCCTGTTTCCCTCCTTACCGTGCAGGCGCCGTTCGATCCACATCATTAACCCGGTTGCCGTAACAACGCACAGGGATAAACCGAGTATGAAATAAAGCACTTTTAGCCAGAAGCCACCGTAGGTTCCATAATGCAATGGCGCAATAGAAGCGGACACCCGATTACCTGAAGATAATTCGTTGATCGGCTCCGACTTGATCAGCTCGCCTGAGACACCACTGATGGTGCGCAGCTCGAAGCGACCTAACTCTTTTTGCACCGGATAGAATATTCGGTACTCCGCTGCTTCGTCTCCCCAGTTCTCCGAAACAACTGAATAGGGAAATTCACCATTCCCTGGGTTCTGCAGCGCGCGCACCTCGTCAATCGACAACATTTGTGCCATTACACCGCGAGGCTCCGTGGGCGGCCCGATGACGGCATCAATCAGGGCCTCGGTGTCGCCTTTAAATGAAAGCGCGGCGATGATGGGGGACATGATCACGATAATGCCAAGAAAAGCGCCAGTGAATGCGATCATGGTGTAAAACGGCATCACCCACAAACCAAGCACCTTGTGTGTATCTGTCCATTTGAGCCGAATCGTATTCTGAAACCGCAGAGTGAAGAATTCGCGGACAATCTTGGTGTGCGCAATGATCCCGGACAAAATGGAAATCATCAGCACGATGCCGGCAATACCCACTATCGCCCTGCCGACTTGTCTGCCACCCAAACTTTCTGGCCACATCAGATCGCGATGAAAATCCAACAGCCATTCCGACAGACCACCTTCACGATGCGGCAGCATTTCACCGCTTGAGGCATGCCATTTTTCATGCTCAAACACACGTGCATTGTCGGCATCCCTAAACTGCAGCAACCCGTGATAATAGGGTTCGTAGTTACTCGGGAAAATCATGGTGGCAAACTGCACCTTGTTTTCCCCGGCGGTTTGTTTGACCCACGCGGTAAAAGTATCGTGGATTGGCGTTGGGTTGGCTGGTAGCTCAGCCCGCAGGTTCTGGTCTTCCCAAGTCTTGATCTCATGGTCGAAGAGCGCAAAACACCCTGTTAGTGAGACCACAAAAATAAACAGCCCCAGGACCACACCACTCCATGAGTGCAGGTCATAGATTCTCAGGTATCGCTCTCTTAACATAGGATTCTCTGGAGTCAGTAATTGCGTTTGTGAGTTTAGTACCGTTATCTACAGTTTCGGTTCGACGAAAAATACGATTAATCCGCCCAGTACCGACATCAGCACATGACCGATAACGACTCGCTTGGCCGACTGATCCCAGTAACACCAAAACTGTAAGGCAACCCAGATAATGGGCACCAGTAATGCCATCCAGATCGCTTTTTCACCAAACTCGCCGGGTAGGATCAACAATAGCGCCGCGCTGACGAAGACGGTGGCAATAAAGCTGCCGATCAGCACCAGCGTTAAGCGGGGCGCTTTGTAGGTGAAATAACCGAGCAACACCAGGCTCACCCCGCCGGCAATTATTGCGCTGTTCATAATACACCTCTAATCAGCAAGGTCAGGATTAATGCCGCCAACATTATCATCAGGCTCGGCAGGTGCCATTCTTTTTTCAGTGCTGAGATAAACAAGCCAAGAAAACCAGCAGCACTCACCAGGCCAATCCAGATGGTGATCCCGCGCTCGGTACCCTGCGGCAAAGTGGCCAGGTAGATAGACGCTGCCATGAGCACCCAGGCAACAAGTTTGAAGACACGTATTTGGGCATCTGTCAGTTGCTCATATTGCTCAATATGCAGCCCCAACGTAGACCGCTTGTTGCTTGCCTGGTAAAACGTTCCACAAGCAAAGTAGGCAAGCACAAAACTTGACCAGATCAACATGCTGGCACCGCGTGGAAATGGCACGGGTTACACACGAGCGTTGCCAGGTAAGCCACAAGCGGCTCTTGGCTAATACAAATTGTCTTCATAATCTTTATCTAACTGCTTTTGCATCAGTCCCGGCACACCCACGGCTACTCTTGCCACTTTTGCCGCCATGCCCTTTTGTTTGTTCAGTCGAATATGTTCCACAAACAACCTGGCAGGGTTTATATGGCTGCTACCCCCAGCCACCGGCCATAAACTGGATTGGCGAATCGCCTTGCTTGGGTATAACTCGATTTCACAAGCGGGTATGCAACAGACCAGTTTGGGCAATTTGCCGTTTACTTCGAACATTGCCAACTGCGCTGCATCAGTGGCGAGTTGTGCGCGACCCTTAACCAGGGCGATTTGCGAGCTGCCGGGTATCAGCGTTAACAATTGTAGATAGTCTTGCGACAGTAAATTACGAAAGCTGTCCATGCGTCGATTACCTGGTCGATCAGCAAAGTACAGATTGCCATCGTGGAAAATGACCGTTTTACCGGCCGGATCACCCTTGGGACTTAAATCCGCTTCGCCATCACTATTGCAGGTCGCCAGGGCAAAAAATCGAACCGATTCAATAAATTCCTGTTGATCAAGCGCGGTGTGACGAGTTTCCTGTGGCAACCAGAAATCGGATCGAATCAAGGCTTTTGCGCAGTGGCCGAAACAGACATCAACGCGAATTTTAGCAACCGCTTCTGCAACGCTTTCAATGGTGCCATTCACGCGTAGCGTCTCATTGATACCCGCCACAAAAAACAGCGAACCAAATGAAACACCGGGCTGCACCAACTCGGGGTGGTCAAGCGAATCGCAGGGCAGGTGCAAATACTGCTTGGAACTAGTAACAAATCCAGCATCACCCCCAGCAACGGAGATGGATAGCCCGGATTCCCCCACCAGGGTCGAAAAAACCAGGCTGGAAGCGGCAATCCACTCGGCAGCACGCTCATCGATATGGTCTATTTCCTTGAGTTGCATTGCCGACGGCACAGGTCCAAATTGCGCATCCAGTTTCTGTAATGTGTCAATCTCGCTCATAGTCTGTTGCGGCGTTAATATTGCCTGTGCTTTTTTATCCGGGGGTCTTTATGCTGAAATTTAGAGGAATTTTATTTTCACCGAGTGACCGGACAGATGCGTGAAACAAACCAAGGGCACTGCTTGTGTCAGCGAGTGCCCTTGACGATGAACAGTCCGTGAAAATACTCGGATCAATAACGTGCCTCCAATTGAATGGCGAACGTTCTCGGTGCACCGAATCGCGCGAATTCAATGGTATTAGCCGGCAACAGCGGATCAAACGGTGTCAATGACTGAACATATTCTTCGTCCAGCAGGTTCTCTCCGGTCAGGTAAATACCATAATTATCGTTTTCCCAACCTGCGCGAAAATTTACCAATGTTCGTGAATCAATCTCACGCGTGGTTTGCACACGATCCGCGCGAGGAAAAGCCGCCGAATTGTAGTTTGCATTGACGTTGGCTAACCAACCCTTGTCGGAACGCCAGGTAACACCTGCAGCCAGCGTGAGTTTCGGAGAGAATGCAAAATCATTGCCCGATAAAGCCAGGGTTTGACCATTCACGGTGGCGGAAAAATCTTCAAACTCACTGTCGGCAAAACCAATTGATCCATACCATTCCCAATTATCATTGGCTACGTACTTGGATTCGATTTCAAATCCGAACAAACGGGAAGATCCGGCATTTTGCGTTTCGCGATCAAACACATTGCCCGACAACTGCACGTTCACCTGTTGATCGGTCCAATCGATGTAGAAGGCGTTGGCATTCAAGGTCAATCGGTCTTCCAGCCAGCGACTGCGGTATGAAAGTTCGTAGTTCCAAATGAACTCCTGGTCAAATTCAAAGGTCTGCGCCCGGGCCAGATTTATGCCTACGCCGCCTGAACGATAGCCGCGCTGGACAATGAAACTGACGGTGCTGTCATCATTAAGATCCCAACTTAATCCCAGTTTTGGCAACAGGGCATCAAATGTAGGAGATCTCAGGGTTTCCGTCTCACGCGTCGCGCGCTCGGCTTGCGAAACCAGGAACTGGTTAATCTGGAACAAAACCGGGGCCAGGGTTGGCGGTGCAAACAACGGGTTGGGTAAAGCTGACTGATCGGCGGTCACAGAGTTTCCGGTGGTGATGGTTTGTTTTTCGTTATCAAAACGCAATCCACCCAACAGGGTTAGACGATCACTCAGGTTGTAGGTGAAATCGGCAAACAGTGCATAGGATTCAATTTCAATCGGGTTATTGGATTGGGCTCGAATTGGCACTGGCTGTTGATAAAATGAACCAATAAACAGGGCAGTCGGAACGTCAATTCCAAATCCGCCAACCAAAACCGACACCAGGTCCAAATCGAGAATCGGATCAATATTCAGGGTTGCATCGCTGACGCTGTTGGGAGTGTCAACATTGGCGTAATAGCCACCAACAACCAGCGAATAGTTTTCCTTCTCTACTTGCAAGCGTAATTCCTGGGTAAAGGTATCGGTCTCAGAATCGAATACACTGAACTCGATGTCACGTGCGGTTCTGTCTCCGTCCGAGATAAAGTCCCGCCGGGTTTTATTAATCGCAGAGATGGAGGTCAACGACAGGGCATCCGAAATTTCATAATCAACAGTGAGTACGCCTATCTCCAATTCCACGTTGTCACGGCTGCGTCGGTTGGCAAAACTGGTTCGGTTTTCCGCCGGGTCATTAACTGCCAGGGACGCCAGGGTATCGCCGAACTCCCGATCGTCGTAGGTATACGACAGCGTAGCGCTGAGATTATCGATGCTGTCTGGCTCGATCAACAACTTGGCACGCACCATGGTGCTGCTGGTCTCGTCTTCATTACCACCGGCCGTGACGTTTTCTACAAATCCGTCAGCCTCTGTGGTTTCAGCAGACAATCTGAACGCCAGTTGATCGTCGATCAGCGGACCACCAATGGCACCAGCCAGGCGACGCTCATTGTCCTCGTTACTGAACACAGCACGGGCCCGACCACTCCACTCATAACTCGGTTGAGCGGTATTCATAATGATCGCACCGGCAAGCGCATTTCTGCCCTGCAGGGTGGATTGTGGCCCACGAAAAATCTCAATTTGTTCCAGGTCCCATACATCCAACGGCCCCGCCAGTGTCGCATCACGCGGCAACGGTGAACCATCGACATAGATGGTTGCCAGGTCCGCCAGACCCGCGCCACTGACATTCAGGCTATCGATGCCCCGAATGGTAAAACGATTTCCTTCCTGAGTAGTCAGGTTCGCAGTACGATCGATCACATCTTTGATGTTCAGTATGTTTTGTTCGACTATGTCCACAGCTGAAACAACCGCCACACTTTCCGGGGTATCCTGCAGTGAGCGCTGTATTTTTTGCCCGGTGACCAGAACCTCTTCAACCTCTACCGCATCTGTGGCGAGTACTTGACTGCTGGCAACGGCCAGTAGCAGGGGCGAGAGAGTTCGTACTGACAGGCTGCTGAGTGCTTGAATTTTCATGTTTTTTATTCGGGTAGTTGAATGACGTAAAACGCCGGAACTATAATGCAAATGAGAATCATTCGCAAGTAATAAGTATACTTGAAAAGACGTTTTTTCGAGGCTGTTCAGCGTGCCAAGCCTGCTGGTCTAAGCCTGGCTTTGCTGCGCCTTTTGCGCCGCATCAAATTGAAAATTTGTAGTTAGAAGTCGGCCACTTTGGCTGGATTGGCGCGGTTTATTGTGGGCCTGAATTTACCCGCAACACCTTGTCCGTCTATGCCGGATTAGGCTAGACTAATCGGCCTGCAATGGTTACTCAGCCCTAAATAAATCCAAGCGCTTTTGCTTGTTGATCTGACCGAACATCCGTTGCAACCTAAACCCCGGAGAACACAGATGAATCACGCCACCAATCTTGCCACCGAAACCAGCGACATCACCGATGTCCTGGCAGATGTTCTTAAGCTGCAGCGCGATGCCTGCCTGGAACATGGCATCCCTGATATCAAGCAACGCAAAGAGGACCTGCTGGCACTCAAGCGATTGATAAACGAGAATAGCGAGGCCATCATCGAGGCGGTCAGCAAAGATTATGGCAACCGCTCACGACATGAATCGCTGTTTGCTGAGATCATTTCTGTCACCGATGGTATTAACGAATCCGTTAAACATCTGAAAAAGTGGATGAAGGTGCAACGCCGTCAAATTGATATGACGATGTTTGCCGGCGGCAAGAATCGGGTTATCCCTCAGCCGCTGGGAGTGGTTGGCATTATTGTGCCGTGGAATTTTCCGGTGAATCTTAGTTTTATGCCATTGGCGGCTGCTTTCGCGGCTGGCAATCGCGCCATGGTTAAAATGTCTGAGAACTCCATTCATTTGACCAGGCTATTAATGGAACTGTCGCCAAACTATCTTCCGACTGACAAACTGTCGTTCTTCGAAGAAACTGGCGGTGTAGGTATTGAATTCTCCAAGTTGCCGTTCGACCTGATGGTGTTTACCGGTTCAGGACAAACCGGTCGTTCGGTCATGGCTTCTGCAGCGCCCAACCTGACACCGGTGATTTTGGAGCTGGGTGGCAAAGCGCCGGCCGTGATTGACCCGAGCTACCCCCTGGCCAAGGCTGTGCAGCGGATTATGTTTGTAAAGCAATATAACGCCGGGCAGATTTGCACCAATGTTGATTACGTCTTCGTGCATGAGTCGCAGCGCGATGAGTTTATCGAGTTGGCAAAGGCCTATGCTGCCGAGCACTGTCCCGATATTGAGCATAAGGACTACACATCAATCATCGATGATCATTCATTCCAACGCCTGATGTCGACCCTGGATGACGCACGCACCAAGGGTGCGACCATCATCAATTTGAGCGACACCCAGGAAGCAAATCCCGAGTCACGCAAAATCCCGATGCACCTGGTACTCGACACTACCGAGGAAATGACCATTCGCCAGCGCGAGACCTTTGGTCCGCTGTTAATGGTGTTGTCGTACAACGATCCGCAGGAAGTGATCGACTATGTTAACGAGCGTGATCGCCCGCTGGCTTTCTATCCGTTCAGCAATGATAAAAAACTGGTGCAGCGCTATATCGATTCAGTGATGTCTGGCGGTGTAACCGTGAACGATGCCCTGTTCCATGTGGCGCAACATGATCTGCCGTTCGGCGGGGTTGGCCCCAGCGGTATGGGTCATTATCACGGTAAAGAAGGCTTTATGTCATTCTCCAAACTGCGCCCGGTGTTCTACCAGGCCGCGTTCAACTTGATGCCCATGCTTGCCCCACCTTATGGCAAGTTTGCCGATCGGGTATTTGGATTCATCCAGAAGCTCAAAAGTTAAACGATAAGCAGAGCCCCTGTTGAGCATCAACTATTGATGCTCAACAGGGGCGATCTCGTCGCCTAGTATTTTTCTGCCGCCTCGATGAGTGGCGATAGATAGTCCTCGTAGCGCCGCCAGCGCGCCGCTGAAGTTTGATAAATCGGTTGACGGACCTGCCATTTACTGGGGGTTTGTACTGCGCGTTGATGGGTATGAAACTTCAGCACGGCTGGATCCCACTCCAGATCCAAGAATTCTAACAAGCGTCGCGCCTGGCCTTCAGTGTCAGATACTGTGTCCTCATAGTTGACTTCCAGCAGCTGCAGACCGGTGACGTCTGCCCAGTGCGCCATCAACTCCCGATACCCCATCCAATAGCTGGCAATATCGGCCAGGTCGGTTGACCAACGCTGATCGAGGCTGAAATTCTGCGAGAAAATGGACAGGCCGTTATCCCGAATGTCGCGGGTGCAATGAATAATTCGCGCCTGTGGCAGCGCAATTGCTAGCAATCCCAAATGCCAGAAATTCAGCGGCGCTTTGTCCACCACTCTCTGTATTGAGTCAGGCAGATTTTCCGTCACCTGGCGCACATAGTCCTGTCCGAGCGCCTCAGCATGCTGCTTTGTTAACATTGGTGCCGTTTCCGGCCAGGCCGGATCAGGAATTCCCAGGCGGTCTGGCGTAGCGGTTGCCAAATCCGACAGCACCACCAACTCACCCGCCCCATGACAGTTAGCGTGTGAGCCAATAATCTGCTCGGTCAGGGTGGTGCCCGAGCGCGGCAAACCCACGATAAACACAGGCCGCGCAGAGGCGTGTCCCCAGTCGGCTCGCTGTTGAAAAAAATCCGCAGAAAATATGCTTTTCTGTCGGCTCACTCGATCTGCGAACATTGCCGCATCGAAGGCCCCGGCCTGGCGACGCCTCGCCGCGTTGGCATCGGTTAATACCGAAAAAGCATGATCGAACTCGCCCTGACGATCGAGCGCCTTGCCGAGTCCATAGCCAATCAAGGCCTTGTCTCGATCACCGCGCTCTGCCATGGATGCCTTGGCAGCAGCCATTTCCTCAGACACGTCAACGGACTTTCCCAAACCCAGAATATTGGCCAGGGCTTCGGCATGGTGCGGTTCTGCGGTCAACACCCGTCGATAAAGATCCGCAGCCGCTTGCGGCTCGCCTTCATCTTCTGCCAGTTCAGCTGCGCCCAGTAGTGCTGGAACCGAGCTGGAATCGATTGCTAATGCGCTGCGATAAGCTTGGCGGGCATCTGCCACACGTCCCGCCCGTTGCAGTGAACGCGCCAGGCGTGATGCAACTTTGGGATTTTCTGGTTCTACCGAGCACGCCCGGTGCAAACACTCCAAAGCCTGGTCGAATTGCTGATTGCGCTCCAACACATCGGCCAGGCCAATCCACGCCGCCGCTGCACCCGGGTTACACTTCAGGGAGCGTCGAAACGCATCCAGCGCACTCTGCAGATCGCCCTGTTCCAGGTGTGCAACACCTTGCTGGTACCACTGCAGGCCATTCTCAAACGCGGCCCTGGCGGCATTTTCCGTCGGCTTGTCGGTATTGCTGTTCAAAATATTTTCGGACGCCGCCAGTTACGCTCAGATAATTATTAAAGTCGGGTTTATACCGCGAAGCTGCGGATTATCTACTATTTTGGCTGCTTCCGGAAAGGGCAGAATAAGCGCTTGCGAGAAACCTCAGAGTGCGCGGTTGATAGCTCAGCACCAGCGCCGTGATCAGGCTCGCTACAGCAAAAATCAGCGCCCACAACAATGCAGCAAAACCAGCGCCGTCACGTTGAATGCAAACCACCAGGGAGAGCAGCAAAAATACCAACCCGCTGTTCCTGATCAGGGATTTCGAAGCCGAACTCAAGTCTGCATGCATTACAGATTTCCAGTGCCGTTGCTGACACAGGGCTAACGAGGCAGTACCAAATAGCCCGAGCAGACTGGCAATGATCAGAGTAAGGTGCGCCATGGTGAGATTTAGTTGGGGCTACGGTTGGGGCTATCGATCACGGGGCGGAGCGCCGCCGTACCAGGAGATGCGTCGCGCATCTTGAGCGCTACCCACCAGGCAACAATGCCTCCCGCAAGGATCATTACATCCATAATCAACACCACCCACAGCGATTCTGAAACGGCCGCCACAGGATGATGCCCGGTGGTGACCCAGTTCAACACTACCGTGACCACGGCTAACACCATGATCGCCATGTTTTGCTCTTTCCAGGCCTCGCGACCGCGCAGGGCCGCATGCACGCAACTCAGCGCCCAGAATAAAAAGAACACCCAGATTTCCAGGTCGTGTCGATGCACGCCGGTGATATCAATCTCCTTGGGGATCAATCGATTCCCGATAAAAAACCCAAGACTGGCAATGATGATACCGGTGATAGCGCCAACGCTCATCGCACGAACAACGCGGACACTGACAGAATCCTCGGTGCCTTTTTTAATCCGTGCCTGCATCCAGAATACCATCCCGGAACCGATCATGGCACAGCCACTGAGACCCGCAAAAAAATACAACCAGCGCAGTGGCCAATGATCAAACTGTACCCAGTGCAAACCTTCCAGCCAGTTCATCGCTGCGTGCACCGGCTCTGGGCTGAAGCGATTGGTGATCTCCTGTGTGGTGGGATCAAAACTAAACTGATCGGGCCCGATGGAAACCCGGTTATCCGGATAGTAGCGTTCAACAATGACATAGCTGTTTTTGTCACCGTAATTAAAAATGCCGATCCAATCCGCGCGACTACTGCGCTTGCCCTCCTCTGCCAACCAGATTCCGTCGGCGGTTGAGACGAGGGCATCGATGCGCTCGACTGGTGGCCCGGGTTGCCCGGCCGCAGGTACGGCCAGGTACTCATAGCCGGAGGTCTCGGCGTTCAGCCCGCGCGCGTTACCGTCGTACGGTAATCCGAGCGACCAGGGAAAATAAATACTGGCAAAAATAAATAATCCACTTAGTGGGAGGAGAAAGTGAAACGGCAATGCGATGACGGCAGTCAGATTGTGAAAATCAAGAGAGGAACGACGACGGCTCTTTTGCGGCCGGAAAGTAAAGAATTCCTGAATAATTTTGCGATGAATAAAGATGCCAGATACAACCAGGGCCATCATGCCGACTGCGGCCAGGCCGACCACGATGTAGCCGATAATGCCCGGCATGTGCAGCATGAAATGAAAACGGAAGAAAAAATCCGAACCAGCGTGACTGTCCGTTAAGTCCAATACCTCGCCACTGCGAGGGTCCAGCATAGCTTCATGGCTTTCACCGTCCTGGTCTTCATAGAGCACCCGGATAGCCGGGATGCGATCACGCGGCGCACTCATCCAGAATTCGGACTCTCGAGCAGGGTCAAATTCCGATAGTTTGGGCAGCACCAATTGATCCAGCGACACTGGCCCAGGCTGGGCAATGCGCAGCTCAGGCTTCATCCACTGATCAATTTCCTTATCGAAGACGGTCAGAGTGCCGGTCCAGAAAACCGCAAACAATACCGCCGCCAAACCGATTCCCAGCCAGGTGTGGAACCAGGTTAAAGATTCACGAAATTGCTTGGAGATGAGTTTGGCCATGATCGATATCGCAGCGGTTAAGCTTGCACCAATAGTGGCGCGCCGTAAATCATGGCTGCCGAGCTGGCAAATATGGCGACAGTGGTGAAAAGCAGGCGAACGGTGGAAATGGCCCAGATCATAATGATCACGTAAGCCAGCAAACCCAACAGGATCGCCAGGTTCAAAGCCTCGCTTTGCGCCCACCCAAGGTATGGCAAGCTGACTCCGATCAGGCCAATAAACCCATCGGTGAACAGGTATCCACCCACCACCGCAATCAGCAACCGTATGCTGCGGGTCACGGTGTTGTCGTTAGTAAGCATCGAGGTCGGGAACCGGTACCGACGCGGGAATCCATCTCCGCGAATCGGACCACATCCGCTGCTGATTTTGTGTTGGCGGACGGGCTAACACTTTGGCGCTCTGGTAAATATCACAGTGTTGACAGCTTAATACTGCCAACACTGCGTGCTCAAAAACGCCTTCAGCCATTCTGCATTAAAGATGAACTAGAAGCGGGTTCTCAGAGTTACCACCGCGGTACGCGGTGAGCCGAGAACTGCGCCACCGGAAGGTCCGGCGAACGCGCTGGCAGTTTCAATATAAAGTTCATCGGTAACATTGAGAAAGTCCAGCGCTATCGTCATATTCTCTTTGATGGCATACGATGCATTCAGATCGGCCACCGTGTGGCTTGGAAAAATTCCACCCAGCCCACGCTCATCGACGTAACGGAATCCGCCACCCAGGGTCAGACCCTGCAGAGAACCGGATTGCAGCTCATAGCTCAAGTACGCACTGGCGGTCACTTCCGGGAACACCGCTGCCACCACTTCATCGTCTCCAGCTTCGGTAATATCAGTATCGGTATATCCGAAGTTGAGGTCAATATTCAGACCTTCAACAGGATTCAGATTACCGGTCAGCTCCAACCCCTGCGCGCGCAATTCGCCCACGTTGACGGTAAAAAATTCATCACCACCGTTGGTAGGATCGCTCACTGCAACGTCTTCCCGCAGCGTGTAGAACAAGCCTGCTTCATACTGCAGCACATCGTTAAACAGCGAGCCCTTGGCGCCAACCTCAAAACCATTTGATAGTTCCGGCCCAACTGGAGAATTATCGCGTCGGATACCGGATTGTGGCGTAAACGCTTGCGCAAAGCTGGCAAACACATTTACATCGTCAGATACCTTAATCGTGGCACCCACGCGGAAAGTAACCTCGTCATCCACCAGGCCAGTTTCAAACGCTTCACCACGACGGAATCGCGTTGAGACTTGATCAACATCATCATAGCGAACACCACCGATGACTGTTAGCCACTCATTTGGTCGCAACGCTGCTTCTGCGTAAATTGATGATACTTCGTTGTCAAACAATGAGAATGGCGACAAGTCGGTGAAGCTGTCCTGTCCAACTCGCGGGTTAACCAGGCTCTCCAAAGTGAATGGACCCACGCCCGGGAACGGCGAAAACAATCGCTCAAAATCAGACTCGTTGTACGAAACACCCACAACAATATCCTGCTGCTGGCCCCATCGTTGCGTTTGATAGGCTAACTGCGCATCGAGGAAGGTGCTTTCCGAGTCCGTCTCACCACGATAACTGTAGGAATAGAAACCGTAGCCATAGTCATACACACCAGAGACATTTTGATAATCAAAATCCGTGGTCTGGCGGCTGCCACGCACGGTTAACTTAAGATTATCCAGGAACTGGTGATTAACCTGCGCTTCATAATAAACGTCTTCAATATCACCCATGCCATTGGCGAAGCCGGTAAAGGTGTTGGTGCCAATCTGCGACGGAATCTCATTATCGGGGGTCAGTGGAAATCCCTTGTTTGGATTTACCTCGTGTTCGGTATAGGAAACACTGGCCTTGGCGGTGGTATTTTCCCCAAGCTTGAACGTAACCACAGGTCGAATCGCCACGGTCTCACGCTTGGTTTCATCCGCATCGAACTGGAAGTCACGATATGCACCGCTGATTCTGAACAGCGCGTTATCCGAGCCTGAAGAATCACCAAAGTTGGCATCAAATTCAGCGCCGACACTGCCAAACTGATCTGCACGCAGGTCGATGCCGTAAAACTCATCCCTGGTCGGTGTTTTCGTGACTGTATTGATAACGCCACCGCTCTGGACCGGACCCAACGCAATTGAGGCAGGACCTTTTAAGACCTCGTAGCGATCAACAAAGGAATTGTCTCGCGCACCCGAGCCGCGAAATCCGTTCTGTACCCGGTTATCAACCAGTACCGGTGCTTCAAAACCACGCACCAGGAAATTTGGCGTACCGGTACCCAGGCGATCTTCGGTCATTGCCACATTGGGTAAGGTTGTCAGTGCTTCAATGGGTCGGTTAAAGTTTCGTGCATCCAGGTAAGCTCGATCCACCACGTTCAAGGTAAAAGGAAGCTCTTTCGGGGTGACCGGGATGCGGTCAACCAGCGACTGCTGAAACTCACCGATCACTAAAATTTCTTCGACAGTTGGATCCGTTCCGTCAGATTCGTTGTCTTGTGCCAGTGCAAACTGAGCGCTCGGAGAAAGCGCAGCCATCACCGCTGCCGCTACCGCGGTTTTCTTATGCCACTTGCGTTGTGCTTGTTTCATGATATCTCTCTGGTTTGAATTTAAGTGTGGCGGGTCAGCCGGTTAAGCAATAATCCGTACACGGGCGGGAGCTGCCTGCAACGGAATACTACTCACTTGATTGGCGTTCCAGACGACAACAAACGCTGACCAACGCCACACATAGAAAGCAAGTTGATGTTACGAAGTAACAACAACCAAGCCTTGCCAGCCCCGTGATTTCAGGTCACGGAAAGCAAAATGTTAATGAGAATTATTCGCATTCTCATAAAAAAGTACAGCGTTGTTGCATTTGTTACATATGCCCGAACGGGCGGGAGGAGAGACTGCTAGCTACTATTGCTTAGGCAATACCACAGACATGCACAGTCCGGTAGGAATTCTGTTCTTGGCGAACACCTTGCCACCAATAGCATGGAGTTGCCGTCTTGCGAGTGCCAGGCCGAGACCGAAGCTGTCGGTTTCCTGGTTGCGAGACGGGTCAATTCGATAGAACGGTTGGAAAATCAGCTCCAGCAGGTTCGCCGGAACGCCTGGACCGTTGTCTTCAATGGTAATGGTGTATTGATTTTCTGCCGAGGAATCCAGATTGAGATTGACTGATTCTCCTTGTGGCGTATAGCGCAACGCGTTCCGTATGATGTTCTCCAAAGCTTGCCCCAGCGAACGATGATTGGAGTTTTTCAATTGTGCGCTGGATGGCAGATTGGCTGATATCTGGTGATCCGGAAATTCGAATTTGGCATCGTCGACAATCACGTCTATCAAGTCGACCAGGTCAATATTTTCTCGCTCCAACTGTGGCTGCTCATTCTCCAGCCAGGCCAGTGCCAGGGAATCCTCTACCAGTTTGCGAATATGTTCCGACTCGCGCTCGATTCGCGACAGGTTGGCGTTACCTGCATCATTGGATAGTGCTTGTGTGATGGCGATGTCCAATCGCGTCAGCGGTGTTCTTAACTCGTGAGACAGGTCTGCAATGAGTTGGCGTTGGCTTACCAGCTGACCACTGATGCGCGACGCCATTTGATCGAAGGTATTTGCCAGCTCAGAAATTTCATCATCGCGATTGCCCAGTGCGTCACCCACGCGCGCATCCAGGCTGCCGCTGCTGAACTCCTGGGTGGTGCGCTGCAACTGCCTCAAGGGCACCATAATATGACGGTATAACAACAGGGTCAGCAACACCAATAAGCTCAGGGGTATGACAACATGTAATGCCACTCGCGTTGCTGGCCAATAGCCACCAGGTCGCATTCTTGGTGGCAGTTGAACCACGAAGCTCGCCAGGCCATTCTCAAATGGAATTTCCATCACCGGGTTTTCTTCAAAGTACAGATGAATTTGCCACTCCAGGCTGCGCCCCAGGTTATATCCCTGGTACTTTGATTCGAACTCGGTTTCCCCCGCCAGGTGGTTGAACTCAAAACTGACTACCGCAGCGGAAATGCCCTGCGTGGTCTTAAGTTCTTCCAACCAGGATTCCAGCCCGGTTACATCACCAGCCGCATGAAAACGCTCTGCCTGCGCGCCCAAGCTCCGCAACTCCGATCGATCGGCAGCACGGATCATACTCATGTCTTCTTCTACGCGCAGCGAAACATAGTTAATCACGTAAAACAGCGCCACAATCCCGGCCGCCATGATCAAGCAAAGTTTCCAAAGAAGTTTTCTGGTCATGATAAACAGTACCCCTGCCCGTGAACGGTTTGCAATCGGTCACCTGACCAGCCAGCTTCGTTTAACTTGCGTCGTACCCGGCTCAGATGCATGTCCAGGCTGCGATCGTAGGCGCCAAGCGTTTTGTTTAATACCTTTTGCGACAAGTAGGCCTTGGATAATACTTCACCACGATACAGCGAAAGTTCCCACAACAATTTGAATTGCGTTGAGGTCAAATCAATGGCGGCCTCCTGTGTCTCTACATGCCGGGCCCGCGAGTCTATCTGCAGGCCATCGACATCAAGAATATGCGTCGACTGTGTTTCAGATGGTTGGCTGCGTCGCAGCAAAGCCTCAATCCGTAATAGCAACTCCTGTTGATTGAAAGGCTTGGTGACATAGTCGTCAGCACCACTACTCAGCCCGGCAATGCGTTCTTCCTCGGCCCCCTTTGCGGTAACCACAATGACCGGTATCTGGCTTCGTTTGCGCAGCATTTTCAACACCGAGATTCCATCACGCTCCGGCAGCATCAAATCCAGCAACACCAGTTGATGTACTTCCTTCGAGGCCTCGAGCAGGCCGGTTTCACCATCAAAGCATGAATCCACGGCATACCCGGCATCACCAATGAACTCAGTCATCTGTTCATTGAGTGCAGGATCGTCTTCGATGATCAAAATGCTGGCAGTCATTAACGGAAGCAAGTGCTGTCTGGTTGAAATTGGCCGCCAAGCATACAATAAATCCTCTGGTCAGTCCCCCGGTATGAGAACGAATAAGAAGTGCTGCGACTGTCCGCGCAATTCTGAACTTTTAATGGGAACAATTGAACTTTGGGAATGTTGGGGCGCTACGCCGCTGATGGAATAATCTGTGTATTGCCAGATAAATTTCTGTTCGATTGTTATTATCTAAAGAATTCGCCTGCAAAAAACGATCCGATCAATCAACTCGAGAATGCTTATGAAGTTCACCCTATTTGCCCTGATAACGTTCATCATTTTTACTGGCAGCAATAACACCGTGTCTGTGTATGCCGCCGAAGCAAGCCCGGACGTGACCATTTATCACCTTGAAGGCCGACGCTCAGAGCGCATCGTGTGGCTGATGGAAGAACTTGGTCTGCCCTATGATCTCGAGTACGTGCGTGGCGACCTGGCGGCGTCGATGGCCAAGATTCGCGCCATTAACCCGGATGTGCCGATGGCGCCCACAGTAATTATTGGCGATGAAGTGCTGGTGGAATCCGGTGCGATTATCCAGGTCATTATTGATCGCTACGCAAAGGGCAAATTACAACCCGAGGTCGCCAGCCCGGAATACGCCAAGCACTTGATGTGGATGCACTACGCCGAAGGCAGCCTGGCAGCACGGCTGTTTTCAGACTACCGCGCCTGGCGCAAAGAGCCGCCCACGGCGCGTTCCCGCTTTGTCGATTCGGAAGCAGTGGTCCAACACGCCGAAAACCACCTGGCGAAGAAACCCTGGTTTGGCGGCGATGAGTTTTCCACGGCGGACATCATGATGATGTTCCCACTAAACGTGGCTACCGGCTTAAATATCGTCGATGAAGCACAGTTCCCAAAAGTAGCTGAATGGAAAAAACGCATCACCGAGCGTCCGGCCTATCAACGCATGCTTGCTGCGGCCAGACCCGACGGCATGATTGGTCGACTCCCTCGCCTGGAACGACACGCGCCTTCTGGCCCGCGCCAGTAATTCTTCAGCCCAGGTTTAGTACGACCTGGGCAGGCCCAGGCCTTTTTGCGCTACGTAATTCAGAATCATTTCATTATTGATCGGCGCGATCTTTAGCACTCGCGCGCTGCGCCAGAGTGCCAACATGCCAGTGTCTTCATCCATACTGCTGCCACCATGGCACTGCATGGCGGCATCAGCCATATTGGTGGCCGCTATCGACGATTGCAATTTAGCCATATTGGCATACATGCCCGCATCCTCACCCAGATCAAATTGGCGCACCCCGTGATACATCAGCAGACGTGCCGCTTCAGTATCGGCCTTATGCTGGGCAAGTGGATGTTGCACCGCCTGGTAGGCACCGGTTGGCTGTTCACCAAAGAGTTTGCGCTCGTTGACATATTTCACCGCCTCTCTGAGTGCCAGGTCTGCAGTGCCCACACCTAATGCAGATATCACCAGGCGCTCGGCATTCAGGCCGGAAAACATATATTGAGCGCCATGACCCTCTTGCCCCACCAATGCATCTGCTGGCATTTCCACGTTGTCAAAATACACGGTGTACTGCTTTTCCCTGCCAGCAATACTGATATTCAGTGGATGCATATCAATACCGGGGCTCTGCATATCCAACATAAACACCGACAGGGCCTCGCCAGCATCACCCGTTTTAGCAATTAAAAATCCGTACTCCGCTTCCGCAGCCTGGGTGATGTAGGTCTTTTGACCGTTGAGCACCCACTTGTCGCCCTGCTTGCTGGCACGGGTGGAAATATTGAAAGTATTGGTCCCGGCATTGGGTTCCGTGGCCAAAATGCAAAATCGTTTCTCGCCGGTCAGCGATGGCTTGAGGTATTTTTCGACCTGGTCCGGCGTTCCGTATTCAATCAGTGGTGCGCGGGAAAAGCTGGTGAGCACCTGGGCGAAGGAAAACAAGCCTTGCTGCGATAACATATCGGTCACCAGCACTTGGCCTAGTAAACCACCGCCCATCCCGCCAGAGGACTCATCCACACCAAGCGCCATTAAACCAGCGCTGTACACCGCCTCGTCTACCTGTTTATCCAACTCTTCATCGCCCAGCAATTTGCGCTTCCAGGCATCTTCTGGAAAGGTCTTGGCCATGCCTTCGACGGTTTCGATAACGCCCATGTACAGTTCATAGTGTTCACTGTCGGAAAAAAGGCTGTTTACTAATTCACGCATTGGCGCTGGTTCCTCATCTCTGTGTTATTTGCTTAACTCTGATTTATCTCTGGTTTAACTAGCAACCTTGCTCCAGCGCGGCTAGGCGCTACCGCTGGGACAAGGTGTTGCTAAGCTATATCCGGAGAAATTTCCAGGATCACCGTGCCGCCTGCCAGCTGGTCGCCAGCGCTGGCATTGATGGCAGTCACCGTACCAGCGACTTCAGCTCTTAATCGGTGTTCCATTTTCATGGCCTCCATAACGGCCAGCTCCTGCCCTACCTCTACTTCATCGCCTTCGGCCACCATCAGCTCCAGCAGGTTTCCATGCATTGGAGCAACAATCGAGCCGGAACCAATTTTGCTGTCATCCCCGCGGGTGAACGCCAGCTCATTGGTCATTACGGCGGCCTGACCATTAATCTGTACTCCCACTTCTCCTCGGCCGAGGAAGCAGAAATGAATTATTTTCTGCACATCATTGATGGTAATTCGGGCCTGCCCGTCTTCGTCCGCACCTAGCCATGAGATTCGACTGCTCTGCTCACCGTAGCGCAGCTGGTACTGATCAAGCCCGACCTGGGTGACGCGTATATCCATTGGCTGCTCATCTGAGAGGCCATATCGAAAACTCGCCTGTAAATCCAGCACGCCACTCCAACCACTGGCTAAGGGGTTGGGTGACACCATTTGTTCTTCACTATCGCTCAGCGCCAACAGGTATTGCAGCAGTGCAGCGACCAGCGCGTGTTCTTCGGTGGCTGGTTTTTCAGTAACACCGTTGGGAAATTGCTCCTCAATAAACGCCGTTGTCGCTTCCCCACTGGCAAAACTTGGGTTACTCAGCACATCAATTAAAAACTCGCGATTGCTGGCAAAACCGAACAAACTTGTGGTCTGCAGTGCTCGCACCAATCGACGCCTTGCGATATCGCGGTCTTCGCCCCAGGCGATGATCTTGGCCACCATCGGGTCGTAGTATGGCGGCACTTCCTGGCCAGGCAACAAACCGTGATCCACCCGTATGCCTTCACCACCGGGCACTACCCAGGTTTCTGCGGTTCCGGAAGCAGGCAGGAAGTCATTGATCGTGTCCTCAGCATACAAACGAATTTCAATGGCGTGGCCGTTCAACTCAATATCGTCTTGTGCCACTGGCAAGGGGTAACCTTGCGCAACATGAAACTGCATTGCAACCAGGTCGCGGCCCGTCACCATTTCAGTCACCGGGTGTTCTACCTGCAAGCGAGTGTTCATCTCAAGGAAATAGAAATTACTCTCTGCATCGAGCAGAAACTCTACCGTGCCGGCGCCGCAATAGTTGATACTGGCTGCGGCATCAATGGCCGCTTGGCCCATTCTTTCGCGAAGTTCTGGCGTCATGACCGGACAGGGTGATTCTTCCACCACTTTCTGATGGCGGCGCTGCACCGAGCAATCACGCTCACCGAGATGAATCACATTACCGTGACTATCGCCAAACACCTGGATTTCCACGTGACGTGGCTGCAATACTGCTTTCTCCAATATCAGTTCTGCCGACCCAAAGGCATTCTCGGCCTCGGATCGCGCTGCGGTCAGTGCGCCTTCAAGATCATCCATGTCTTGCACCAGGCGCATGCCGCGACCACCACCACCCGCAGCAGCCTTGACCATAATCGGCACACCAATTTCGGCGGCGGCTGCCATTAATGCAGTATCGGATTGATCCTCATCCTGGTAACCCGGGATGCAAGGAACCTCGGCCTCCAGCATGCGGCGTTTGCTCGCTGCCTTGTTACCCATCAGCTCGATCGATTCCGCACTCGGCCCAATAAAGACAATACCGGCCTTGTCACAGGCCTGGGCAAATTCGGCATTCTCCGACAGGAAACCGTAACCAGGGTGAATCGCCTGGGCACCTGTGCGTGCAGCCGCACTGAGAATCTTTTCCATATCGAGATAGGACTCGCGAACTGGCGCTGGACCGATCAATACCGCTTCGTCGGCCAGGCTGACATGTGGCGCGCCAGCATCAGCCTCTGAATAAACCGCTATGGTGCGATAGCCCTGGGCTTTGGCAGAGCGAATCACGCGCACCGCGATCTCGCCTCGATTGGCCACCAAGATACTGTCGAACTGGCTCATATCACTGTCCCTCCTTTGGCATCGCCCAGCTCGGCGCGCGCTTCTCGGCGAATGCAGCCATGCCCTCTCGACCTTCACCACCCAGCATGGCATCGGCAAACCGCTCAGCGGCGAAGCGCACCAGGTCATCGTCTTGCAGTGACTCGGTGGCATTGATTATCTGCTTGGTCAGCGCGACTGCGCCAGGAGCAGCACGTCGACAGTGGTTAATCAGCTCATTGGCTCGCTTGTTCAGGGCCGCCGTATCCTCTTCCACGAAGTGGGCAAAACCAAGCCGGCCAGCCTCCCGGCCATCAAAGCGCTGGGCCGTCAACAGCAGGCGGCGCGCCTGCGAGGCGCCAATGCGTTTTATCACCACCGGGGAAATTTGTGCGGGCGGTATTCCGAGGGTCACCTCCGTCAGGGCATACTTGGCATCGGCTGTGGTCATCACCACGTCGGCAATACAGGACAAACCCAGTCCGCCCGCCATAGCGATGCCTTCGATCATCACTACGAATAACTGTGGCAATGCCTGCACCGCTCGCAGCATACGACCAAAGCTGGAATTGAACTCCACGATCTGTTCTCGTAATTCATCACTGCCTGCGCCAGACTGGAACACGGTTTTAAACATCTTGAGATCACCGCCGCTGCAAAAGGCACCGCCTTTGCCGCGCAGGATCACAAAACGAATATCTTTCTCTTCCGGAAGCGCTTCCAGCACTGATGCCAGCTCGGAGGCCATTTCATCGGACAGTGCATTTTTGACTTCGGGCCGGTTAAACCAGATGGTGAGTAGATCACCATCGCGTTCCAATAATAAATTTTCTACAGTGGGTAACATAGTCTGCTCTCCTACATACGGCCTACGCCAAAGGTATTCGGGAATACTTCACGGTGGCGCGCTTCCCAACAGGTTTGCAATGCCAGCCCCAGCACTCGTCGGGTATCGCGCGGATCGATAATGCCGTCATCCAAAAGACGACCCGAGGTATAAAAGGCATCGGATTGTCGGTTGTAGTGATTCACCACCATGGCTTCCTGTTTGGCGATCTGTTCTTCATCCACTTCAATGCCTTTGCGGGCGGCGCTGGCGCGGAACACTTCGGTCATGGTTTTCGCTGCCTGCTCACCACCCATCACACCAATCTGAATATTCGGCCAGCTGAACACGAAGTCAGGGTCATAGCCCTGACCACACATGCCGTAGTTGCCGGCACCAAAACTGGCGCCGATCATCATGGTGATGCGGGGCACTCGGGCATTGGTAACGGCCTGGATCATCTTCGCCCCGTGTTTGATCATGCCGCCCTGCTCGTACTCAGTACCGACCATGTAGCCGGTGATATTTTGCAGGAACACAAGGGGAATATTGGATTGGTCACACAACTGGATAAATTGCGCGGCTTTGTTAGCTCCGGCTGGATCAATCGGGCCGTTATTGCAAAGGATGCCCACTGACATACCGCAGATTTTTGCCTGCAGGCACACCATGGAGATGCCAAAGCCGGGTTTGAAATCCAGCATGTCGGAGTCATCCACCAGGCGCGCTGCGACTTCGCGCGCGTCATAGGGCTGGCGGTAATCCACCGGCACCGTACCGAGCAATTCATCAGTAGCATAGACAGGCTCGTTATAAACCGTGGGAGGCATCTGCGGGCAATGCCGATTCCAATCCAGCTTGGCTACCACATCCCGGGCAATGGCCAGGGCATGTGCATCATCCTCAGCGAGGTATTCCACCAGGCCTGAAACCTTGGAGTGCATTTCCGATCCACCCAGGGTGGCGTTATCGGCTTCTTCACCGGTTGCCGCCTTTAGTAGAGCCGGCCCGGCCAGTGCTGCCATGCCATTATCCTTCACGCCCACTACGTAATCGCTCATGCCGGGCATATAAGCGCCACCAGCGACCGACAGGCCATGCAACACGGTGACGGTTGGCAGGCCAGCGGCACTGAGTTTGGCCATCTTGGCGAAAACGGTGCCCCCGCGCATCCACATTTCCACCTGGTATTTAAACAAGTCTGCGCCGGCGCTCTCGACCAGGTGCACAAAGGGCAGCTTCTTATCGATAGCGATGTCCATGGCGCGAATGGTTTTATTGCCAGAGATCGTGGTCATTGCACCCGCATTGATGCCTGAGTCGCTGACTACGATCATGCAGCGCACACCAGCTATAAAACCGATGCCATTAATTGAACTCGCGCCCGGAACCGAGGTGTCTGGGTTCTCATCATCAACCAGGTAACCGGCCATATTATTCAATTCCAGGAATGGCGCACCCGGATCCAACAGTCGCGATAATCGCTCACGAGGGAGAAGTTGCCCGCGTTTCTCAAATCGACCACGCGATTTTTCCGACAGCTTGGCTCCACGACTGCAAAGCTCGTCCAGCTTATCGATCAGCTCGGACATATCAGCTCGATTGCGAGCGAACTCTTCAGAACCGGGTTTTACCTGGCTTACAAATTTGGGGGACACTTTACTCATGCCTGTTCCTCTAAAATGGTCTCTTATGACAAATCGGCGGCCAGATTGGACGGTATCTCGATCATCTCAGCCAGTAGCAGCTGCGAATACCCTTTGCCCTGGGGGTCACTGCGCAGGCTGGCGATACCGCCGCCCCCCAACACGTCATGAAGTAGAAAGTTAAATGCGTTTGGCCCGGGCATATAAAAGCGCTCTACCGGCTGCGATTGGCCCGCTGCCAGAAAATGTGCGAATAGCCTGGCAACACGCGCTTCGGTCAATGCCGCTGCTATCCAGGGCACATAATCAGGTTTACGGGCTATCACACCAATGTTCGCCTTATCCCCTTTATCACCACTCCTCGCCCAGGCCAATTGTTCCAACGCTACCTCGGTCATGGAATCATCGGGACTGATCGGCGGCACTTGATGTTGTTCTGGGTGGGCTTCGGGTGCACTGGTCGGATCATTCAGTTCGATTGAAGCATTCTCCATTTCGACCCGGATTTGAATACTGTCTTTCGGCACCAGCGTGGAGAACAGGCGAACCACCGGCGATGGTTTGGCCCTGGCACCAGCAAACCCGGTCAGCCCCGGCGGTGCAGTGAGTGCCAAGCCAATCATCTCTTTCAAGAAAATACCCACTCCCTTCGGTGACGGGTGCTTAACCGCTATTTTAACGTCAACCTCACGCGCGGTCTCAACCTGGCTGGCGGTACCATAGTGACTTTCGACCCCGATCACTTCGCAGCTGGTTTCGCTGAATGAACCTAATCCGAGCATGGTTGCCAGTCGTTCCGAGCGGGCGAACACCTGCTCGGCAAACAACCTGGCCTTGTTGGCGGCATCACGCCCATACATAGTCCAGACATGCCCGGCGCGAAAACCATCCGCCCAGGTTGCCGAGACCTTGTAACTGTCTGGTGCACCATGTCCTTTAGCGCCCGTTACCCGCACCTGGTTGGTGCCCGTTTGTTCTAATTCAACTTCGGAAAAATCGCATACCACGTCTGGCAACAGGTAGGCCTGTGGATCACCGATCTCATAAAGCATCTGTTCAGCAACCGTGCCAATGCTCACCAGGCCACCGGTGGATTCCGGCTTGGTCACCGTGAAGCTGGCATCAGCACTGATTTCAGCGATCGGATAACCGGCTTCGCCCAAACTGTCGATAACGGATTCCCAGTCAGTAAAGTTGCCGCCAGTTGCCTGGGTGCCGCACTCAAGAATGTGACCGGCCAGGCTGCCCTGCGCGAGTTTGTCGAATTCGTCGCGCCCCCACTCAAAGGAATGAATGCAGGCACCCAGGGTAACTGCACTGTCGACACAACGCCCGGTAACAACAATATCAGCACCGCGATTCAGCGCTTCGGCGATCGGGAAAGCACCCAGGTAGGCGTTCATACTGGCCATTTGTTTCTCAGGTGGGAACGGTTCGCCTGAGAACATTTCCTGCTTATCGGCAAACTCCGAGACACGCGCCAGGATATCGTCACCGGTGATGGTAGCCACCTTAAGTTCAAGACCCTGCGCAGTGACCAGTTCGCGGATTGCTGCAGCGCAGGCCCGCGGATTGACCCCGCCAGCATTGGCGATCACCTTTACCCCTTGCTCGGCAATGGTTTTCAGATTGTGCCCCATGGCAGCAGATACAAAGTCGACCGCATAGCCCTTCTCTGCATCGGCAGCGCGCGCTCGCGCCATGATCGACATGGTAATTTCCGCCAGGTAGTCGTACACAATGTAATCCAGCTTGCCGCCATTTAGCAGTTGCGGCGTCGCCAGGGAAGCGTCACCCCAGTAGCCGGAAGCGCCACCGATTCGAATTGTTTTTTGGTTCATTGTCTGTCTCCGGGAGAGCACAGCCTTGCAAAGAGCATCGATAATATAATAATATTGAGCACCACTCAATATATATGAGCATTGCTCATTTTTATGTCATCCACACTCAACAACACGCTCAACCGGACCGAGCAACGCGAGGCAGAGATCCTTGATGCGGCCATGAATATGTTCGCCGAAGAAGGCTATCACGCGGTCTCCACGCGCAAGATTGCCAAGCGGGCAGGCGTTTCAGAAGGCACCCTGTTCAACTACTTTGGCGCCAAACACGAGTTAATGAGTGGCTTGCTCAGAGCGATCTACGCTGAGTTGACGGAGAATGCCCAGGCCGTGTTTCGGGACATCAGCGATACCCGCGCGCGCCTGGATGCGCTGGCGCTGAATCACATCACCGTGATGTCGCGCGATAATGCGCTGTTTATGCGCCTGATCCAGTCCTATATGAATGTCGACATTTCCGGCTATACGGAAATTCGTCAATCGGTCTTGCACGAGTTAAACATCAGCTACGCCTGGGTATTCGACTTTGCTGTGAAGGAAGGCATGCAACGTGGAGAAGTGCGCGAGGACATCAATATTTCCGCGTTACGCGACCTGTTCTTCGGCGGCCTGGAATATGGCAGTCGCAGCCTGTTTTTGCATGATGCCTTCGATCAATGCGAAGAGCGCGTGGCCAGCCTGGTCGATCCACTCTGGCAGAGCATGCGAAGGGACGCCGACCCTCGCGCACCCGAGAACGCGAGTAAACTGGATGCCGTTTGTGAACGCCTGGAATCAGTGGCGACTCAATTGGAAAAACTCCCAACCTAAACCCAGAGCCATTGATCAGCGATAGCACGCTGGCGCAGTGCTGGTCTTCTCGTTCCCTGACTAGCTAAGCAGGATATAAGATCATTTGCGTGCAACGGAACAGCGCGATGGTCTTTCCGGTCTCCCTGGACGTAACGGTCGCATCCCATACCTGGGTGGTACGTCCTTTGTGAACCGCTTTAGCCGTGCATTCGATAACGCCATCACGGGCGGTGCCCAGGTGATTGGACTTTAGTTCGATTGTGGTAAAGGCCGTCGCCTCCTTGGGCAGATTTGCCAGGCAGCCATTTCCGCAGGTTGTATCCGCCAGCGAAACCACGCCGCCTGCATGCAGAAAACCATTCGGCGCCAGATGCTCTGGAGTCACCGTCATTTCCGCTCGGGCTTCAGAGTCAGACACCGACAAGGTCTTAATGCCGAGCATGCCAGGAAACTTGTCCTCACACAGGGCATCTAGTTGTTCAGGAGTTTTCATTGCTAGGCTTCTGGCTCAGGTAGATTGTTGCTTGCCAGATGATAATCGATCTTCGGCAAAATTCTATCTCCGAGTGATTCAGAGAAAACCCCTATTTCTCAAAACCTGGAAGCTTGCGCTTAGGGTGCATACCCTCTGTCATTCCCATAAACGGCGGATGGATAGAGTAGCCCAACATACGGCGGATATTCTCCGACACCGTGGCCGCCGTCTGCCGGGACACAGACAGGAAATAGTTCTCCTGGGTGCGGGCCCAGGGCTCGCAATACTGACCGGTCAATGCCAGTCGATCTCTGCCGCTGTGGTTTTCACCACCGCCATGCCAGGCATTGCCCAGGAACAAGATGCAGGACCCAGCGGGCATTATGGCTTTTACGCGTGGATCGCTGTCTTGTGGCTGACACCCCTCTTCCCAGCGATGGCTACCAGGTATGATGACCGTGGCGCCATTGTCCTCGGTGAAATCATCCACAGCAAATACTGTCGCAATACTAATCGCCGGGCGTGGCGCCGGAATCGGGTAGAAGCCGTCGTCGATGTGTAACGGTTGTGCGGGTGAGCCAGTTTTAATATTGATTATCTGCGCCTGCGATAACAGATAGTTTGGTTGCAACAGATTATCCAAATGGGCCAGCACTAGCGGGTGTTCGATAAAAGGATCAGCGGCGCGGATTTTTTCCGGCAGTCCATAGATGCGTTGCGTGCGTTCGCCTTCAAAGGAGTTACGTCCCATGTGATTGAGATGGCTGGTGGTTTGCTCACGCAAAAGCTCAAGCTGCTCAGAAGAAACCATATCGTGCAGAATGATATAGCCGTCTTCCAACAATTGCTGCCGTTGCGCATTCAACAATTCCGGGTCTATCTGCTCGGCCGCTTCGCTATGCGTGAAGCCATGGGTTTGGGCCAGGTCATGCTTAAGGAAGTCCGCGTAGCTGTCTATCTGTTTAAAGTTTGGGTTGTTGCGTCCGGATTGTTTCTGGTTCATTTGTAACTTCCTCGGTCACGCCTATGCAGTAATTATTTATGCAGTCAGTATGTAGTGACTATGAAATACGTTGTTCAATATGCTGGCTGAGCTTATCCAGCGCGCCTTCAAATCGACCAAAAGTCAGATGCGTGTTTGCACCAGATTTAAGTCCGGATTGAATGCTCTCTGCAATGTCGAAGTCTTCGGTGAGAGTGTCCACGGTTATCTGGTGATTCTTTTTCCAATGCGCCAGGTCAGCCTCGGATTCCACACGGTCCTTGGGTACCAGGGTGGTCACCTTTAGCTGGCATTGATCCACGGCGATAGGGTTAAACTGAATCCAGGAAATATGATCGGACTGAACCAGCAAAGATGTGGTTGGAAACAGCGTGTAGACAATTTGTGTATAGTCCCGCAAGCGCCATTGTTCCCGTGGTAGAGCCGACATTTCTGGCAAACTGGACTTGGCCAGAATGGAACGGAAACTGCCGTTGAATTCCTGGTAAGTTGATAAGTTATCTTTGAAGTATGGGCCGATGGTTTTCCGGTGCGCAATTTTAAAGTGATACGCCTCCAGGCCACCCTCGCTTAACAACTTCCAGTTAGTCTGCTTGAGTTGTTCCTCGGTGTAGAGCACCTGGTGCTGATCCGCTTCGATCCAGGCCAGGTCAACCTCCAGATCACCGAGATGCGCCGCCAGGTCTGGTGCCTCCTCGCCGGCCGGGTTAACCCACACCCAACCATATTGCTCGACAACACCGAGAGTCTTTAAGCCAAGCTCAGCTTTATCAATATTTGGGAATCCATGTTGCTGGCCGGGGATGCTCAAAAGTTCACCCTTGTTGTTCCAGGTCCAGGCATGGTAGGGACAGGAAAAACGCCTCTTGCAGCCCGAATGTTCGTCCACCAGGCGAGTTCCACGGTGCCGACAGACGTTCAAAAAAATATGCACCTGGCCGTTGTCATCTCGAGTAATCAACAACGGCAGACCTGCTAAATCACGCTTTATGAAGGATCCTGGTTCCGGCAACTCGCTGGCATGTGCTATTGGTTGCGGAATCTTGCGAAAAATCTTTTCCAGCTCAAGCTCATAGCGGGCCACATCCGTATAGGAGGCAACGGCGCTGGCAGTTTCGGACGCGTCTAAATACGGAGTATCACTCTCTGACAGAGCCAACAGTTCCTCAGCCAAGGCAATTTCGGTTTTTCGGTTCATCTCATATGTCCTGGGTTGCAAAAATCATACTTACCACTTGGTAGGTAATTAAAACTTACCAAGTGGTAAGTTGTCAAGTATAATGCCCACCAAACCTAGCTATTTGGAGCGCGCTTAATCTCTGCAATGAATAAGACCAGAGCAAAACTGGTGGCAGTCGCCACCGAGCAATTTGCCGAACGCGGTTTCTACGGGGTGAGTGTGGCGCAAATTTCCGACCAACTGGGGCTGACCAAGCAGGCTCTGCTGCACCATTTTGGCAGCAAAGAAAAGCTCTATGCGGAGGTACTACAGACGATATCCGAGGAGTTGATGCAGAGCATCAATCAGCCCGGGACAGGCGAGTCGATGCAGGCGCAGCCGGAGCAAGTGTTCGCCAATCTCTGTGAGACCTGTTTAACCAACAGCACTGCAACCCAGCTGCTGGTCCGCGAGCTGCTGGATAACAAGCGGAGAGCTGAGTCAGCGCGGCAGTGGTACCTTAAAGAGTTTCTGGCATCGCTCAACCAGGTCATCCTGAACGATGCGCGATGCTCAGGGATTAGCGAAACCGAGGCAATGACAATCGTATATCAAACCTTGGGGGCAATTAACTACTTCGCTATCTCCAAACCTACGTTCAGCCGCATTTACGATGGTAAAACCTACCGTGCTGTAGAGAAGGACTATGCGCGCGAGATTGCTTCATTGATCAAGGCCAGATTAGATTCGATAACCGCTGGCTGATCAACATTGCCTCGAATTAAACTGGTTTACGGCGCTAACCAACACTTAGGCAGTCGCTGAAAGTAACCCAGGGACTGCGATTGCCACTCACTGTGCATTAATCCAGATCGGTGAACTCCAGGCCATCTCGGTGCTGGTGGCAGGCACGTTTTCAGGCGGGGGACGCCCGAGGCGCAGGCTGTCGTAAGTACTCCAGCGACAGGTCGGGTTTTCAACAGCCCGCAGATAATAAAAAGCATTTTGGTCGGGGCGGTAATCCGGGTCTTGCCAGCGCACCCGCAGTTCCGGTGCACCGGGTTGTTCGGTCCAGTTACAGGTTTGCAAATCCACCCTGGCCGCATTGGGCTGGCAGCGATTAGTAGCTGGGTCCAGCTCAGAACCTCCGCAGGCGATGTCATAAACTAACTCCTGGCGTTTACCTTCTTCGATCCAACCTTTTATCACCTGCAATTTAGCCAGGGGAGCACTGTCCGGGTCTCGCGTTGCCCAGACAAAAAAGGCCAGAGTGCCCGGCTCACCCGGCAAGCTGGCACCCATCGGTACGCCGCCTGTATAGGCGGCCTGGATATCGGCGGTATCGGCAATATTCTCTGGCAGATCAAAACCAGCAAAGGCTCGCAGACGAATCCGCGTGCCGCTGGTGGCATAAACTTCTTTGCGGCGCATGGCATCAAACAAAGCTTCGCGGGTATTTTCGGGAGCCCATACGGCAGCTAATCCGCCTGGATTGGTAATCTTCAAGCCGCCTGGATCAAAGCTGTTCAAGCGACGTGCGGCGGGGGAGGAGCCGAACGTGACAACACCGCGAAAATTCCACTCCTCGGTATTGCCGGGGTTGGAGTTATGCGTATCAGTCGCGCCTATGAAGCCAAAGCGCAGCGGGTTAATGCCGATTTCCTCCTGCAAGGCCAGGCCTTTTTGCAGGCCATCGCGGGCCATGGAGGTTGGGTAGATGCATGAGGTGTCGCTGTCTTCCGCGCAAGGCGGGAAAAACTGCTCGAAGCCACATTCTTCATCGCCGGCACCAAAGGCCACGGAGCATTCGGAGTTGCCCTTGTTTTGAAACATTTCCACCAGTGGTTCGCTGCGTTCGCGCAAGCGCCAGTCTGCTTCAGTATAGGCTTCACCATCTATGGTATGGCTGGCAAACGCGAGGCCCCAGGACTTGTTAGGATTATGCGGGATGGTTAAAAACTCACAGTCGTCCGTGCAGGTTGCCTCCAGTTGCTGCCAAAGATCAATGGTCGATGATGAGTCGGGGTTGGCGATCGCATACTCGGGTGTCTCCATCGAGCGAAAAATGATATTACGATGGTGTTTGCCGCGATCTGGTAACGGTGGCGAATACTCATAGCCGGCAAAGCTGGTGAACACGCCCGGTTGGTAATGACGATCCGCGGCGTCTTTAACACTCTGCCAGGCCATGGCGGCAAATTTCCGCTCTTTGTCTGGATCGTTACCATAAACCGTCAAATCACGCACTGGCGGGCGCTTCTGATTTTGCGCCCGTATCGCAAGAAAATTTAAGAACGAAGGACTGTCTACGGTTCCACAAGCCTTGCGGGCATCGGCATCCAAATCTGGCTGAGAACAGGCCAACCTGTAACCAAAGCTTTCTGCGTGATCGGTTAATGCCACGAAATCCAGTGGTCGGCTGAGCACTACTCGCTCACCGGTGCGCAACTCGATACTCTCGCTTTTCGCTACCCGGTAGGCGGTATCCATATCGAATCGATTTCCAAACAGGTAGGCATCTACGGAGATATTGGTATGGACATGCAAATCACCAAAATAAAGGTTATTCAGTGGGTTTGTCTCTTGCACGACCAGGGCCTGTTGAGCCGGTTGGTAAAATCCAGACTCGGTCTGAGCGGATGTCTTGGCTCGGATTTCAGCGATGTCGTCGGGGTTACCGGGCAATGAAATTTTGTCCAGGAAATACGACACCGTAAGACCGCCAATAACGAATAAAAAAACAACACTTAAGCCAAGCCATTTTTTCCAACGCATCGGTGTTCGCCCCCAAGGGCTGATCAGAGTCGCTTCAGGGTGTCACACTTGATGACTAAATTCCATCCAGACAAATTTCCGATATTTCGAGTGGCTATCAAAACAATGCGCATTCCCGGGTCAGTTGTAACTGAGTAGTTGATGGTTTGGAATCAGGTCTACCAGTCATAGTCGAAAGCGTTCAAACCCACTGGGAGAACTAAAATCAGCAAGATTTACTATAGAAAATGAAGCTCGATACTAATCTGTAGTTGGTTACTCTAGACCAATGTTGCAACCTGAATGTGTTGAGTAAAGAATGACTTATATACAAAAAATCAAAATCTATGGAGTTAGCGAATACACTGTCATTGTGACGAGTTTGGTTTCTGTTAACAAATATTTTAGAATGCCCAAGAGATCTTGTGCCGTCCTGCTTCGATGGGTCAATGTTCAACACGTTTCCGTGATGAGTGATTGGAGTAATTGACAAGGTGCCTGTAGTCAATTCTATTTTCTTGATTGGTAGACCCAGCCCACACATCGGAGGTTGCTTAAGCAATGCTGTTTGATTTCATGGATGCGGTGCGAGCCGCAAAAGTTTTCCTATTGGTTGTGTTAAAAGGACTTTTTGCTGCAGCAATATTTACCAATCCTGGCTTTGCCACACAAACTATTCCACTTGGCACTTCGCTCTACGAGCTTGTTAGCGACCCTACTCGTCCGCACGTTTATGGCACTGACACAGGTCGTAACGAGGTACTTGTGATCAATACGGGCTCCAGGCAAATAACCAAGCGCATCACAGTGGGTACAAGACCGACAGTGATGGATTTTAGTATTGATGGAAACTTGCTCTATGTCGCAAACGCAGGAAGTAGCTCTCTCTCTGTCATAGACCTGGTTACGCTTACCGTGGTCGACACGATTAACCTGGCATTCGCTCCGGCATCGATGGTCACAGGTCGAACTAACAGAGTCTATGTTGGTGGATGCTCAGAAGATAACCAGGTCCGCAACGAGATAGCCATAATTGATACTGCAACGCACAATGAACTAGGCAGGTTTACCGGAGCAGCAATTCATGCCGCGACTTCGGATGGTTTGGCGGCGATCGTCACAGAAGGGTGCGGATTCTCGTTTCCGAACGTTCGTAAATGGGATATCTCCACAGATTCCCCATCCGTCATTGTCGAGGATAATATTTGGGGTGGTGGGTGCAACTGGGACTCGGTGCCGCAATTAGTATTAAGCCCTGATGACACATCAATGTATTTGGCTTCCGGAATGTCGAGCTGTAGTGCAAATAACAACGGTATATTACCCGTATTTGATGCCAACACGTTTGTGAAAAATGGCGAGCTGGATCTTGAGTTCACACCCATAGCGGTCGCACTAAATCCTTCTGGCAGCTTAGCATATGCCGCGCACAACACATCTTTGGTAAATGCGACTCCAGGTGTGCGGCACGACCCTCTCAGGAATGATGTACATGTTTACAACGCACAAATGTTCACTGAGAACCCGCACTTGAATACATCCGATCGGGTTGCGGATCGAGGTCTGGCTGTGGACGAATCCACCATGCAAGTATTCGCTATTGTTGGGGAAAAACCCTCGCAAAACGTAGACGTTATTTGCACAGATATGAGTTGTAGTAATTTCATCAATACGATCTATCCAGAAAATATCGGCGAATCAAGCATCAATTTTCAACTATACGTCGAGAACCAGGGAGCCAACTACAATCTATTCACCGTTTGCGTGGAATCCGCGGATGTTCCTACCGCTGCAGATATCAAATCAGGTCGAAAAAACTCCACAGAGCCAGCAGAAGCAAGTTCCTCGCTGCTCGCAGTTTCTGGAAACAGCCAACAGATGATGTGCAATGGGTTAACACCGGACACCGAGTACACGGCATATTCTGTAATTGAAACAACCCCAGATGTATTTTCCACCACATTCAACGTGAGTGGAGTCAATACCCTTAGGAGTCGAGACACCTCAACAAACTTCACGATCCCACTACAAACCTCTGTGGCAGAAATTCTGTCAGACCCTACACGTCCGCTGATATACATCGCCGACTCCGAACAAAACCTCATCAGGGCAATCGATCGTAATTCACGACAAATAGCATTTGAGATTCCTCTCAACAGCAAACCACTGGATATAGATCTTAGTAAGGACGCAGTGCTGCTGTATGTTTCCGCAGGAAATACGATAGTCAGTATCGACATCGCGAGCCGTGCCATTGTTAACACTGCAGTGCTCGCTTTTGCACCGTCATCGATCGCGGCCGGAAGAGCAAACCGTATCTACGCGTCCCAATGCATGGTGGGGAGTCCGTCAACCAACACCATCAGCGTGATAGATCTGGAAATTAACCAGGAAATAGCAAGTTTTTCAGGCGCGATCGCACATATGACTGATGCTACTGGCAACAATCTGTTCACAAGTAGCGGCTGTGGATCTTCTGTGCCAGTATTCGAGAAATGGGATGTATCCTCAGATTCACCAACCCGCCTTCTATCGGCAGGTTGGTGGGGAGGCGGTTGTTCGTGGAATTCTCCTATGAAGGCAATCATGTCACCGGATGGTGCCGGCATATTTTTAGTCTCCGGGCGTTCAAGTTGCGCCGCGAACTACGATGGCAAGTTACCCGTAGTCAGCCCCCAGGATCTTTCTAAGGTTGGGGAAATTACATTAGACTGGACGCCGCTAACAGTTGGGACCAATCAGGATGGATCAACTATTATTGCAGCACATTCTGATACGGTAACAAATGCGACTCCACGTGAACGTCACGATCGACTGAGACAGGATTTACACGTATTTGACGGCTCATACGTAGAGGATCGCCACCTGGCTACATCGGACTTCGCTAGCGAAAGCGGACTGGCGGTTACACCCAATGGCGCCGAAGTTTATGCCGTCGTGGGCTTGCCCGGGAATCAAAACATCGATGTGCGCTGTCTCGCGCCCGCATGTACGCCAATAACTAATACCGTCTACCCTGTAGAGATTGGTCCAACCTCCATAGAGTTCGATTTGGTTGTTAACTTAAATGGTGCAAACAACTTTGATGCCTACGCGGTGTGCGTAGCTGGATCAGACATTCCGACACCTGCTGATATTGTCGCCGGACGAAAAAACGCCATAGACCTTGCAGATGCCGCTACATCTATGATTAGCGTCACCGGGAACAGTGTGAGACTGAGTTGCCAGGCCCTGGATTCCGAAGTGGAATACACTGTTTTTGCGGTAATTGAGACTGCTTCATTGTCACAGGTGTTGCAGAGCAATCCACAAAAAACCAAGATTCTCAGGGAACCCGGATTCAGCAAGACAATAAGCATTGGTTCAACCATCCACAGTGTTATTGCCGACCCTAACCGACCCTTTGTATATGCGAGTGATTCAGATAACAATCAGGTTCACATCATCAACACTTTAACGGGGACAATTGCGAACAGCATATTTGTTGGCTCCCGACCGACTGACATGGACATCAGCCAGGATGGCACTCGATTATACATTGCTGTGTCAGGAGGCAGCACAGTAGCAGTCCTGGACCTGGTAGCTCAGGCAGCCTTAACTCCGATTAGCCTTGGGTTTTCCCCCTCTGCCGTTGTTGCTGGTCGTGAGGATAGAATTTATTTGAGCGGTTGCGGCGAGGATAGTACGGTGCGCAATGAAATTGTCATTGTCGACACAGCAACCGGGCTCGAGGTTGGCCGGTTTACGGGCGCGATTCCGCATGCAACAGATGCAGCGGGAGATAATATCTATGTCACGGAAGGTTGTGGTTTTTCTGCACCACAGGTAACAAAGTGGGATGTATCTACCGACACACCGGTAAGGCTTTTGCGAGAGCGACTTTGGGGGGGCGGTTGTGGCTGGCAAAGCCTCCCACAGGCATTCCTGAGTCCAGATGATTCTTTCCTTTATCTGGTTTCGGGGCTGTCGACATGTTCGGCGAATTTCGATGGACTGCTGCCATTTTTCGACTCAAGTACTTTCGCTCTAGCCGGAGAAGTGAATCTGGATTACACGCCAAAGGCTGGCGCAATTAGCCTGGATGGGAAAATTTCGGCTTTTAGCCATCTGGACACATTGGTCAACGCTACACCGCGTGCAAGACACGATCGATTTCGTAAAGACGTACACGTTTTTGATGCTGAAACGATGTTGGAGACACCTCACATAGAAACGTCTGACTTTGTCAGTGAGCGAGGAATAGCCATCACAGGCTCCTCCACTCAATTATTTGCAGTGGTTGGTGCTAACGGTAGTCAAGACATCGATGTTCGATGCCTGACACGACAATGCGCGAACACTGTTGATTCGATATTTCAAAATGGGGAAAACCAGAACACACTTGATTTAGGTGTTCAGGTAATAGAAGGCAGCACACCATTTGACCTCTACGCAATTTGTACTCAATCCAGCGAGATACCAACTGCCTCAGATATTAAGTCTGGACGAATAAACGCTACGACCGCCGCAGAGGCTTCTGCATTTCAACTCAATGCAACTAATACTCAATTGAGTATTAGTTGCACAGGGCTCAATAGCAACAGCAATTTCCGCGTTCACTCTGTGACAGAGCTGCCAGGCATCGGTTTTACCCAAGTAGTAAGCAAGGACGGGTTCACTACAAACGATGGTGACTCAATACCACCTGAACAAGACAATTGCCCTAGTGTGCCAAATGAAAATCAACTTGATTTTGATGGAGATGGCGCAGGAGATGCATGCGATCTGGACGATGATAATGATGGGGTTGCTGATATTGAGGACGTATCTATTCTAAACCCTGCAATGTGCCGTGATATTGACTCAGACATGTGTGACGACTGCAGCGTTGGAGTGGATGGTGTTGGGCCCTTGGCTGATTTTAATACAAACAATGATGGGGCTGACAACGACAGTGATGGCTTGTGTGACTTGGGTGATCCAAACGATGACAATGACACTCTGGACGACATTGATGACAATTGCCCTCTAATTGACAATGAGTCTCAAGCCAATATGGACGGTGATAGCTTTGGAGACGCTTGTGATGACGACGTAGATGGTGATGGCGTTCTCACTGCAGCTGACAGCGACGATACGAACCCACTTCAATGTTCGGATACCGATCTCGACCAATGCGATGACTGTAGTTCATCGTCTTTCGACCCTGCAAATGATGGAAATGACAACGATTCGGATGGGCTTTGCGATATCGGAGACAATGACGATGACGATGACCTAGTGTTGGACAATGCCGATAACTGCCCCCTGGTCGCAAATTTTGATCAAGCTGATTTGGATGGGGACAATATCGGTGATTTGTGTGATGCAGACGCTGATGGAGATGGTGTTAATGCTGGAGATGATTCAGACGATTTTGATCCGCTGTCGTGTTCTGATTTGGACGGTGACCAGTGCAATGATTGCAGCTCAGGCACATTCAATCTTGATGCTGACGGAGCGGACAATGATGTAGACGGCCTCTGCGATATTGGCGACCTCAATGACGACAACGACCTGTTTCTAGACGCGAACGACAATTGCCCATTCGTCGTGAATGACGATCAAGCCAACCTGGACAACGATGCTTTCGGCGACGCATGCGACTCTGATGTCGACGGTGACAATGTTTTGGCCGACCAAGACTCTAATGATCTCGACCCCTTGGTTTGTTCCGATTTAGACTCGGATACATGTGATGACTGCTCTTCGGGAGTTTTTGATCTGTCGAACGACGGACTCGATAATGAAGGGGATGGCTTGTGTGACCTGGGGGACCCAAATGATGACAATGATACGATACCGGACGGTACAGATAATTGTCCCCTGATTTCGAATGAATCGCAATCTGACATAGATGGTGATTCTGTGGGTGATGTCTGCGATGGCGACGCGGACGGAGACAATGTCTTGAGCGGCATGGACTCAGATGATCTAAATCAATTTGCATGCTCTGACTCAGACAGCGATCTCTGTGACGACTGCAGCTCGGGCACGTTCTCGGTTGAGAATGACGGTCTCGATACCGATGATGATGGATTATGCAACTTGGGTGATCCCGACGATGATGACGACACGGTGCTCGACGAGTTTGATAATTGCCCTCTCGTATCGAACCCTGATCAGATGAAAAGCGCCTGTGACGAGCTGTTTTGCCTGCCTATCCCAACTAATTCAGGCCAAGTTGTACCAGTATGTTTCTAGTTGACAAGTAGAGGTTCAACACCGCGATAAGTAATTGTGCAAAATAAGAACGATTCACCAGCTCGCGCAGCAGGTGTGGGTGCTAGCCAACGAATATAGACTGCTCACCTTTGCAGGACACACTCTTTTCTATTGGAAAAAGTTACGAGGAATCAAACAACCTCGTAACTCTCGGACATCAAAAGAAGAGGAACTACTGACCTAAGATAATAGATATTTTGCCGCCAGCAACCCGTTGGCCATCATGAGTGTGAAGTCCACCACGAAGATAAGCAACATCAAGCCTTTGAAAACGTCCCACACGCCTTCTCCGCGTCTATTCTGCAAGGCAATTGGTACATTACCGACAAACTGAGAACCATGCGCTACAGCCATCACAAATAAAAGGATTGCCCATTGCAGGTTCTGGTCAAACAAACCGAGATTAAACAGCAACAGTACGTTCAAAACGAAGAGAGCAAAATTAAAACCACCCATAAATCGCCCGGTTTCAACCACCGTCTGAAATACTGGCGTATCACGCTCATCTTGCGGCACAATTATCTTGGCAAATATATTTCTGCGGATATAAAAGATATGGAAGCCGCCAAAAAACCAGATGGCATTGAGAATTAATACGGTTTTAAGCACTTGGGTTTGCTCCGATATTTTTTACCAACTTTGATTGGTCTTTAGCAATGACCATCATACCTACTTTTTCGATTCTCATGGCAAGCTTAGCTTACTCATTCGCCCACCATCCACCGTCCACACCTGACCGGTAACGAAGTCTGCCTGGGGGGACGCTAGCCACAGGGCCAGTTGCGCAACATCCACCGGCGCGCCGGTGCGTCCGCTTGGGTGAATCGATGCCAGGTTTTGCCGAAATTGTTCTGGATTCGGTTGGGATTCAATAAATGCTTCGTTCAGCGGTGTATCGATCCAGCCGGGGGCGATGGCATTGCAACGAATGCCTTGCGGTCCGCCGTCAATGGCAGTTGCGCGGGTCAGGCCGTTGAGCCCGGCCTTGGAGGCACAATACGCAGCGTGTTGTGGATTAGAACCCAATGACTCTACCGAACTGATATTGATGATGTTGCCCTTGCTTTCAGCCAAGTGCGGGAAGGCATACTTGGTCAACACGAACGGTGCTGTCAGATTTAGGGCCAGCGTGTCATGCCAGTCTTCCAGGCTTGTTTCAGATACCGGGCTTTCTTTCATCATACCAGCGTTGTTAATCAGCACGTCCAGGCGGGAGAATTGGTTTATGGTAGATTCGATAAGAGCCTGGCATTGCGCGGCATCACTCAAGTCTGCCGCAATCGAATGCACGCCATCTGCATCAATTTGTCGACGCTGGGCCAACACAACCTGGTCACCCTCTGCGACAAAGGCCTGGCAGATCGCTGCCCCTATACCGGAGCTGCCGCCGGTGATTAACACCACCCGTTGTTGCTTGCTCATGCGCTCTATTTCTCCGCTCATCTAAGCCACCGGTTTGGCACCGTTTACTTCGAGCAATGCGCCGCAGACATAGCGAGCCTTGGCCGAGGCGAGAAAGGCGATGGTATCGGCGATGTCTTCCGGTTCTGCGATTCGGCCCAGGGGCACGGTGGCATTGAGTTGTTCGATCGCGGTATCCGGGTCCAGGCCGCGCTTGGAAAAACCGCTTCGCAACATCGGTGTGTTGACCTCATTTGGGCAGACTGCGTTCACTCGAATCGCATCACCAGCGTGGTCGCGGGCCAGGCATTGGGTCATTGCCGCCACGGCCGCTTTACTGGTGCAATAGGCAAGGTGATCTGGGCCAGGTGATAAACCCCAGCAGGAGGCAACATTAACGATACTGCCCCGGGCCTGGTCTGCATCCAAAGCCTGTTGTTGCATGATGCCAATCGCGGCGCGGCAAATACGAAACACCGCCTCCACATTGACCAACATGGAAACCTGCCAATCTTCATCCGAGGTTTCGACAATATTCCCGCGGCGAATCAGGCCTGCGTTATTGATCACCACATCAAGCCGACCGGCTACCGAAGCGGCTTGTGTCGGAAGCGTATCAGCAAACGCTGCATTCGCCAGGTCGCCTGCGATCAGATGATGAGTTTGATCTCCGGAACTAGGCAGCACATTGAGTGCTGTTGCCAAGGCTGCTTCGTCTCGATCGGTGGCAATAATGCTGGCACCCTGTTGTGCTAATAACTGACTGACCGCGCTCCCGATACCACCTACCGCACCGGTTACCAACACCGATTTATTTGCAAATTCGTTCATAGATCATTACCGGCGCGCCAGTGCGCCCATTTCAGATAAGCAGGAATGCCAACCTGGTTTAGCACCCTGGGAGTGAGATAGGCAGGCGCGGCGGCGTTTTCAAGCCGCTCTAAGATATCGCCGCGGCGATGGGTTAACTTGTCTGCCATCATCATGCCATACAGAGTGGACTTGGTGGTGCCGAGACCCAGGCAACAGGCAGCAGCATAGACATTATCTGCCACCTCGCCAAACACCGGGACGCTGTTCATGGTCATCGCTATTGGGCCACTCCAGCGATACTCCATTTTTACCTCGGCAAGTTGAGGATAGCGGCGCCGAAAGCAGCGATCATGCTGCCTGGCATAGCGTTTTACCTGGGCCTGGCTGGACTGAATATCCGGGTTATAGGTCCACTGGTTTCTGATCAGGAAGCGCTGATTGCGGAGCTTGCGCAAGGTCGTTCCCATCGGTGCAGCCGGTATCAAGCCCCAACTGGTCTCCTCGCCTAGGAGTGCCAATTGTTTTTCGTTTAAACGCTCGGTCATACTTGCGTAGGTAAAGAGGTGCAATAAGCGACCTTTGGCAATCCCGAAGGTTTCGATAAAGCCGTTATTCGCCAAAATTACTTTTTCGGCATTTACCTGGCCCTCGGTTGTTTTCACGATAACTCCGCCCTTCTGCGGAGCAATCGAAACTACTGGCGAGTGTTCGAATACGGAGATATTTCCTAGATCGTGCAGCCCCTGGCCCAGACCCTGAATGTAGGCCGCTGGTTGGATCAGGACTGCGTTCGGGGTTTGAATCCCGCCATCGTAATAATCGCTCCCGGTAATACGCTGCAAATCGGCAGAAGAGAGTTCGGTATAGTCCTCGCCTAATGCTTGCAGGTGTGTGGAGTAGTCCTGCAATGCCTTAAGGCCTTTACCACTGGTTGCACCATGGTACTTGCCGATGCGCTCGAAGGCGTTTGCGATCTCAAACTGGGTCACCTGCTCGGCGGCGAATTCAATAGCCAGGCGGTTTTCTTCAATTTGCTCGATGTCGTGCGAGGTCTCGCCGCTGTAGTTATCGCTGTTTAACTCATGGGGCAGATCAATCATAAAGCCCGAGTTGCGCCCACATGCTCCCCAGGCCAAGCCCTGTGCTTCCAGCACAATCACGCGCAAAGCAGGGTCGTTGTCATGCAGTCGTTTGGCTGCGCTCAAGCCAGCAAAGCCTGCTCCAACAACCACTACATCCGCATTCTCGGTTTGCGATAAACGCGGCAGCTCGCGCGGCGTTGGCAAACAATGAAACCAGCCAGAAAGTTGCTCGTCGCGAGGACTTCGCTTGCTGGTCAGGGCCTTCATCTGATTAGTCGAGCGCGTCAACCTGGCTGTCGGAAATATCAATCCAGATGGTTTTTAGCTCGGTAAACTGATCGTGCGCATGGATGGAATTATCCCGACCACCAAAACCCGATTGTTTGTAGCCACCAAATGGGGTGGCATGATTCCCTTCGCCATAGGTGTTAACCGTAACCGTACCCGCCTGTACTGCTTTGGCGGCTTTATGCGCGGTTTTCAGGTTACTGGTGAAAATCGATGCGGCCAGTCCATAGCTCGAATCATTCGCTACCGTGATAGCCTGATCAATGCTGTTGATGAGGATGATAGACAGTACTGGCCCAAAAATTTCCTGCTGCGCTATTGTCATGCCTGGCTGGACATCGGTGAATACCGTGGGCTCGATATAAAAGCCGTTGTCGGTGTCGATCGCTGTACCGCCAGCGGCCAGGGTCGCGCCTTCTTTTTTACCCTGCTCAATAAATCCCATCACCTGGTCAAACTGCTTTTCTGACACAATCGCGCCGAGCTGATTGTGCGGATCAAGTGGCACACCGGTATTCCATTCGCGCAGTCGGTGCTGGATTTTCTCCAGTAATTGCTCGGCAATATCCTGGTGCACAATCAACCGGGAATTAGCGGAACAGTTTTCACCCATATTCCACATTGAGGCATTGCAGACATGCTGCGCCACCACATCCAGGTTTTCGGCATCGTCCATCACGATGCAAGGGTTCTTACCGCCACACTCCAGCACTACCTGCTTCATATTGCTCTGTGCCGCGTAGCTTAAAAATAACTTGCCCACTTCAGTCGAACCGGTGAACGACACCATGTCGACATCCGGGTGCAAGCCCAACAGCTTGCCGGTAATTTCGCCCGGCCCCGGCAGCACATTCAATACGCCGCGCGGCAGACCAGCGCGACTGGCCAACTCGGCGATACGCAAAGCGGTCATGCTGGTTTCCTCGGCTGGCTTGATGATCACGCTGTTTCCAGCAGCGAGTGCGGGCCCCAACTTCCACGCCATCATCAGGATCGGAAAATTCCACGGCAACACACAGGCCACAACGCCGATTGGTTCTCGAACAATCATGGCCACCACATCATCACCGGCGGGTGCAACCTGGTCATAAATCTTGTCGATACTCTCGGCATGCCAAAGCAGGCAGGCAATGGCTTCCGGGATATCTATGGTTTCAATGTCCGCGATCGGTTTACCGCTCTCGAGACTTTCCAATACTGCCAGCTCGCGGGCATTGCGCTTGATCAACTTGGCCAGCTGCACCAATACTGCCTTGCGTTCCGCCGGTTCCTGTTTGGCCCAACGGCCATCGGCAAAGGCTTCGCGCGCTTTTAACACTGCCTCGTCAACCTGGACACTATCGCTGACAGAGATTTGGGTTATTTCCTGTTTGGTGGCTGGATTAATAGTGGCAAAAGTTTCACCGCCTCCGGCTTGCGCCTTGCCATCAATATAGGCCGAGGTGGGGAAGTCGAGCTGTTCGGCGATACTTTGATATTCTTCGTGGGTGAGTAACTCGCTCATTGTTCAGGATCCCCTTGATGTATTTTTTGCATGGTTGCTGCCAGTGTTTCGAGCACCATTTGTATTTCGCGCCGGCCTTCTTTGCCCAGTTCCTGTAGCGGCTTACGCACTGGGCCGGCCGGCAACCCGGTCAGGCTGCAGGCATATTTGATACTTTGGATAAACTTGCCGCCCTGCTCCAAGATTCGCAGGAAGGGTAACAGTGCCGACATGATGGCGCGGCCTTTATCGAAGTCTTTTTCGATCACACAAGCCTGGTACAGGGCCACATGTTCTTTTGGCAGGCAATTACCACCGCCACACACCCAGCCATTCGCACCCCAGGCAAAAAACTCCAGGGCTTGATCGTCCATGCCGCAGAGTAGAGATATGTTTTGATAATCTCTCGCCAGCATATGCAGTTGATTGATGTCGCCGGAGGACTCTTTGATCGCCTGGAAATTACGACTGCGACCAACGATATCGAAAAACTCGGCTTCCATCATGGTGCCAGTGCGGCCGGGATAGTTGTACAGCATGATCGGCAAGTCGACGGCCCGATCCACTGCCAGGGCATGATTGGCTAATTCTCTCTGTGACGGAACCGCGTAATACGGCGATGGCAGCAGGATGGCTTCCGCACCCAATTTAGCGGCAACTTCTCCATGCCTGATGCAATCTTCGGTGCGAATGGCACCGACCCCGGCAATGATGGGCACGCGCCCCGCCGCTGTCTCCACCGCCAATTTCAGTAATTGATGGCGCTCCTCATCGGACTGTGCATAGTACTCGCCCGTGGTGCCGCCGCTGATAATGCCATGCACTCCGGACGTGACCAGGTGCTCAATGACCTGGGTAAAGCCGTCGTAGTCGATGACGCCGTCATCATGATGCGGCGTGATAGCGGGAGGGAAAATACCTTTAAATTGCATGGTGGGGGATGCGTATTGTTGTTCTTTTAGTTGTTCTTTTGTTTGGTCTTTTCTTTGTTCTTTTCTTTGTTCTTTCGGTGGTTTTTCTGGCTCTTATTCTACTGCAGAATTTGATTTTTTAAATCGTATACATGTAGTATACAATTTATTTCGACTCTCGGGCAATCTCAACCATAGCCAATTCGCTGCGTTATCTACGATGAATTTACCCCTCAAAGCCGTACCCAAGTCCACCACCTATGAACAGATTCGGTGCCGAATTGTGTGCCTGGACTACGCGCCAGGCTCCAGCCTGGATGAAAAATCACTGGTTGAGGAACTCGGCACATCACGCACCCCGGTACGCGAAGCCTTGATACGGTTGGCAGGTGAGGGCCTGGTCGAGATCGAAAAAAACAAGGGCGCCAAAGTGTCCCAACTGGACCTGGTCACCCTGCAGTCGATCTTTGAAGCGGGGGATTTGATCGAACGCGCCTACACCCGGCTCGCCTGCCTGCGTCGAACAAAAACCGACCTGGAAAAAATTCGCCACGCCATGCTGCAATTTGAACAGGACCTGGGCGCTGAAGATGTAGCGGCGATGGTGCAAAGTAATTCAGATTTTCATTTGCTCATCGCTGCGGCCAGTGGCAACAAATATTTCGTCGATTCTTATCGACGCATCCTGGCCGATCATGAGCGCATCGCGCAACTGTGGTACAGCAATAATTTTGCCAGCGGCGATGCGGCAGTAAATCGCCTGATGTGCGAACAACACGCCGCTCTGTACCAGGCACTGGAAGACCAGGATGCCGATGCCGCCGAACAGGTCTCGATTGAACACGCCAGCTCCTGCAAAGAAGGCATCCGCCAGATCCTGAGCAATGGCGAGCTGTTGATGGCCGACATCCGGGTTGAAGCGGTATCGCTGGTCGAAAACGATTAATCCATTTCCCTAAACCACTGAGAACAAAACGAGGCATAGCCATGGGTGCAAGACGAAGCAGAAAAGGTGGCCGTCATGCCATGCGGGCGCTACGCAGCCTGCCAAAGACAGACATGTTGCCAACCCTGGTCACCACCCTGCCCTGGTGTGAACCGATGGACCAGGAGCAAATCGAGAAAATTGACCAGGCATCGATGGCGATTCTGGAGGAAGTCGGGGTTATTTTTCGTGACCCAATTGCCTGCGAGCATTGGCGAGAAGCTGGCGCCAAAGTGGATGGCGAACGGGTGTACTTTGATCGCGGCCTGATCCGGGAACTGATTGCAACAATACCGTCAACCATTCACTACCACGCTCGCAACCCGGTAAACAGCGTGGATATCGGTGGCAACCAATCCATCTTTGTGCCCATGACCGGGGCACCCTTTGTGCGCGATCTGGACGATCAGCGCCGCTTGCCGACCATGGAGGATCTGAATAATTTTCACAAGCTGTCGCAGATGCTGCCAGCCATTCATTCCTCGGCCCACCATATCGTGGAACCCATGGACATCGTCGTGGCGCATCGGCATTTGCATATCACCTATTCCTCGATGAAGTATTCGGACAAGACCTTTATGGGCATGACCACCAGCCCGAAGAATGCTGAGGACGTGATGGATATGTGCGAGATCCTGTTTGGTAAAGAGCTGATGGAGAGCACCGCCGTAGTGACTGGCAATTGCAATGGAAACTCTCCACTGGTTTGGGATGAGACCATGTTAGGAGCCATGCGCGCCTTTTGTCGTAGCAATCAACCAGTACTCTGTTCACCCTTTGTGTTGGGTGGTGCTAACACCCCGGCATCGGTGGCACCCACTGTGGCCCAGCTAAATGCGGAGGCTTTGTCCGCTCTGGCCTATACCCAAGTGGTGCGCAAGGGGTGCCCGGCAATCTATGGGCATTATCTCGCCACAGTAAACATGCAAACCGGCTCACCCATGGCAGGCACGCCAGAAATCAGCCTGATGAATTTTATGATCGGCCAGATGGCGCGGTACTACGATGTGCCCTGGCGCACCTCGAATACGCTCGGTGGCGCCAAGACTTTCGATGCCCAGGCTGGTTATGAAAGCGCCGCTACGTTATCAGCGGTTCTCCATGCCGGGGCACATTATATCTGGCACTCGGCGGGCTGGAACGAAGCGGGCATGCATTGCTCCATGGCTAAGTTCGTGGTGGATGCCGAACAATGTGCGATGGGTTATCGCATGGCGCAGGGTGTGAACTGGGATGACTTTGATGAAGCCCTGCAAGCCGTCAGAGACGTTGGGCCGGAAGGCCATTATCTCGGTCACCCACACACCCAGGCGAATTTCCAAACCGCATTCTTTATGCCGGAGATGTTTGATAATAATTCCATCGAGCAGTGGGAGGCAGATGGCAGCCAGGAGATTACTGAACGCGCACTTGATCGCGCTAAAAAACTGCTCTCAGACTATGAAGAGCCCAAGCTCGATCCAGCCATTGATGAAGCACTGTTGGAATACATGGCCAAACGACAACGAGAAATTCCTGCGGAGGACGCACTCAACCAGGAGTACTGATGCGGAGCCTTAATGAAAAAGCAATAAAATTTACCCGCTAGCTCAGTGTAGACTATAACCACAACGAACAAGAACAATGAGAAATCGTGTATGAGAGAGGATGGGATAGTTATCCAGGTTGAAGAACAAGGGTTTTACGAGGGTTTTAATAGAGCAATCGCGGTGGTTCCAAAAGTATTGATTGGCGCGCTCCTGCTCTGGGCGATTTTTGATAATGAACAAGCCGCCGATTTACTCGCTCAGGCCAATTCCTGGTCTCTCAAACATTTCGGTGGTTGGTATGTCTGGGTTACAGCATTCTACCTGACTGTTTGTTTGCTCCTCGCCTTGTGGCCGGCAACCGGCAAAGTGAAACTGGGCAAGCCTGACGAGCAGCCTGAATTTTCCCGGTTCTCCTGGTTTTCCATGATGTTTGGCGCGGGTATTGGAGTTGGCATGCTGACCTATTCCACCGCCGAACCAATCTTTCATTTCACTATCAATCCCGACACCATTATTGGTGCCTCCAACTCACTCGATGCGGATAATGTGCGCAACGCCTACAAGTGGGCCTTTCTGCATTATGGCCTCACACCCTGGGGATGCTATGGCATTGTTGGCATGTCGATGGGCTACTTTGCCTATAACCGCGGCATGCCGTTGACCATTCGCACACCTTTACAACCCTTGCTGGGTGATCGAGTGAGTTCCGGCATGGTGGGGCACATCGTCGACATTGTTGCCATCCTGGCAACCATTATCGGGGTGGCCGTCACCATTGGTTATGGGGTCTCTCAATTGGCGTCAGGTTTTCATAACATCACCGGGCTATCGTGGCTGTTAAACCCGGATGGCACCCCTACCCTGCTGGCGCAGGTAAGCGCCTTGATTCTTGTGATCGCTGCCTCTACCTGGAGTGCCATGACCGGAGTGAATAAGGGTATTAAATGGTTGTCCAACCTGAACATGGGCCTGTCGGTATTCCTGCTGGTGTTTTTTGTGGTTTTTGGTGCGGCCGCCTTTGCGTTTAAGACATATTTTTACGGCATCTGGGATTACATCACGTCGTTACCGGAGATGTCCCTGACGGTATGGGCGGGCGATGGCAGCGAAACCGGCGACGCCCTGGTAAGCTGGCAATCGGCCTGGACTATTTTCTATTGGGCCTGGTGGATTGCCTTTGCGCCATTTGTGGGCCTCTTCCTGGCACGCGTGTCTCGTGGCAGAACCATACGCGAGTACGTGTTTGGCGCCATGATCGTCTCATCCCTGATGTGCTTCACCTGGTTTGCCCTGGTTGGCGGCACTGCCATCGATCTGGAGTTGCGCGGCATCGCTAATCGCGCGATTGTTGATGCGGATATCTCGGCGCAATTGTTCCAAACCATGAACCTGATATTAAGTCCGGAATTCGCCATCGGCATGAGCCTGGTGATCGTGATCTTATTGATGACTTACCTGGTGACCTCGGCGGATTCCGCCATTCTTATCATCAACACTATTGCTTCAGCGGGCGATCAATCTCCCAAACATTCTCGCCACATCATAATCTGGGGCAGCATTTATGCTTCGGTAATCGGGATTCTACTCGCAGTCGGCGGCATGGACGCGTTACGCTCGGCGATGCTGGTCGGCGCCCTGCCATTCTCCCTGGTAATGGCGTTGATGGCAGTGGGCTTAATTAAATCGATTGTGGTTGATAAGCATCGCTAGGTATAAGACGACTCGCACTGCTCAGCGGCAGCCACTCCCCAGGCAGGGGCAAAAGGGAGTGTGACACTGAATCCATAGTGGGCTTTGTCAAAACAGCCATCCCTTACAGCGGTATCAGGATAGGCTGTTAACTTACCGCAGATCTACTCTAATTTTGTTTCTGCATTAGCACCAAACAAACGCCCGCAATTGACAGTATCGCTAACCAGATAACGATCGCTTTCAGTGCACCCATTATGTACAGCAAGGACGCAAGCGACAGTACCCCTGCGGCCACAGCCGCCAGCAATCGGGGTACTCGTTTTGACTCGCTGCGCGACGTTTTCCACAGATGCACCGACAGGATTGCCAGTATCAAAGCGATGAGGAGATTCATTGTGTTTCCTGGCTCTCGGTCTAGGTTAAGTCTCTGGTACAGCCATTGCTTCAGCGCTGATCTTCTGTTGCTTGGTGGCCACATCCTTTAAACGCTCTGGTCTTTGCGATGGCATTCTTGCGCCAATTCGCATCAGTAGAACACCGGTAAGCAACAAGAAGGCATTGATAATGGCCACTGTCCAATGTCCATGAGTCAATACATTGAACAAGTGATTACCGGTCACTAACCCGTTAATAGGCGCCACAGAGATACAAATTGCTGCCGTGGCATAGACCAGTTGTCGAAGCGTCAGGTAGTCATTGTCTCGCAGCATTGACCAGAAAATGCAGGCGAACCAGATAATAAAGAATGCCCAACCCAAGCTGGTGGTCGGTTGACCGAGTGCATCTTGCAGTATGCGCTGCAAAGGAAAGAGCGCCATCACCGCGACAACCACACCACCACAAGCGCCAATATTTAGTCGGGACAGCCGCCGGTAGGCCTTAATACTCAAGTTACCCTTGGAACCAAACGTCCTGCGTTCAACCCACACCATCATGCCGCTGATGGCCAGGAATGCGGTGCTGAGTCCCAACACTGCCCATAAAACCTTGATGGCAATGCCGCCGAAGTTGCCGAAATGGAGCGGCACAATCAGGTCCAGAACCTTGGCCGCACCGCCGAGTTGCTCTAGTTCCCCATAGCTTTCCACAAACTGTCCATCAGCAGCCGTGAATTTATGGGTGCGCACATTCAGGTTCTCACTGTCAGAGGCGGTGATTACCTCGATCAGGGCGTTTTTATCCGTACCGCCAAACAAGTTGAATACCAGCAGGTCTCCGTCCTGCTGCTCCGCCACAAACTCTAGGGTATTAGCTATCTGTGGTTGCGCGTATTCACCTGAAATCTCCGGAGCGGTCTCCGGCAGAAAGGTTTCTATTAGTTTATCCTGGTCACCGCCAAAGGAAACATAGGCAGCAGCAGGCAGCATCACCACGAAAGCCAGGCCGAGAAAGGCGCCGGTAAACCCGATGATGGCATGGAACAGCATGCCCCAAACACCAATTACCTTGTGTAAATCCGCGTACATCAGGCGCAAGCTGCGACGCGCGCGGAAGGCAAACATCTCTGCAATTATTTTGCGGTGGATTACCACGCCGGTAATCGTTGATGCCAGTAGCGTCAGACCCAACAGGCCGGTGACAATCAGGCCCCAGGGATTGCCAAGATGCAAATCAGCGTGGAAAAAAGTGATGAAGTCCGACATGTCGCGGGAATGAAATGGCAGCACCTCTTCTCGCGTTCCTGCCCGCTGGTCTACCAGCGCCAGCGTTTCTGGATCATGCAGAAACGCCATATAGGGTTTGAAATCAGGGTCCGGCTGCTCCCCTTCCGGTGTTTCTGGTGTTTCTGCTTCGAACAAAAACACCAGGTACGGCACATTACCTATGTGTGGCGGGGTGATTTGCAGATGTTTGTGGTAGTCAGTCGGGATCGTTTGCAGATGGCCAAGAGCGAGCGATTCAATCTGTTGCTCTGAGATGTCCTGGGCTCGATGCAAGCCCGATTGAGACCATACTTTTAGCTCATCGCCAAACACTGACACGGCGCCCGTGAACGCGATGATAAACATCAAAATAGCGGTTATTGACCCCACCCAACTATGGACTTCATAAAGCTTTTTATTGGTTGTTTGTTTCACTGCCATTCCTCCTATACAACTGCCGAATACGCTATATAACCATGGATTAGCACCATCGCTAATAAAAACACTGCCATCGTTTTGATTCGCTCTGTCATCACCACCATCAGGAACAAGGCAAACCAGATCAATGGAAACAGCAATACTGGGGTGGCTATACGATTGATTTCAGACAAAGGCAAGTAGACTGGCAATCCTGCAGTAATCACGATGGCCGCCAGGAACACCCCGAGAGTCGCCAACAATGCGCGCAACTTCGGATTTGAAAAGACTGTTTTACGGTTAGATTTTGACATACTGGTAAATCAGAAAATGAATTTGTTACAGGCTCCCGACCTAAATCGCGCTACTGGCGATGACCCACGATTGCTGACCAGCAAAGCGCATTGCGGTACTGAAATCATAGCGCGGCTATTATCGTATGAATTCACAAACATTGCGATTGATGGCCGCAAAACGTCCGGCTGGAAAGCGAGTTGATGTGGTTTAACCATGGGTTGGTGCTCAGTCATTTTTCGATTCCAGCTGTTCAATTTTATCGGTCCAGATAATTCCGCGAAAGTCAGGTGCCAGGCTATGTACCAGATCCGGGTCATCAATGCCATCGGTGTGACCGTGGCTCATATCCAGCAGAATGACCTGTGAATTCGCGTTATGCATGCGACTTACAAACAGACGCGGCCAACCCCAAAAATAAGGCGCGTAGTCGATGGGAATTGCTACGGTCGTGTCTCTGCACGATTCCGGGAGATATCCCGTCCACGCGAGAAGTAAATAACGGATCGCACAGCGTTTTACCGATGCATTGGTAAACCCGCTCAGGCTGGGGTTAAGCTGCCGTAATCGAGACGTTGGTAACTGACCACCATAAAAAGACAGACGCCCCAGGTTTTCACCTGGTCGCTGCGCAAGAAAAGCGTTTATCAGGTCCGCTTCGACGGGGTCATTACTCTTGATATTGATAAGAAACTTCTGTTCCGGAAAACGATCCAGCACCTCTGCCAGGCTGGGCATTTTTCCAATTCCCGTTCCCCGCAGCGGATAGGACTTGCCCTCGTCCGCGGTATACCCATAAGCAATATCCAGGGATTTCAGATAAGACAGAGTTTGTTCTCTTGTAACGCCCTTGCCCTCGGTTCGGCAGTCGATAGTCCAATCATGAAAGACCACAAACCTGCCGTCTGCCGTAGGGTGAATATCAACTTCAACAATATCGGCGCCCAAAGCAAATGCCTGGTCTATGGAGTCCAAGGTGTTTTCCAGGTATTGATGTGAGGGAGCTTCAATCCGACTTGCGGTGCAGGATTGTCCGGTTATCCCGGCCTTGGAAAAATTTTGATGCACACCGCGGTGAGCGAGAAAACGAAGTTCCGCGTCAGGCACAGACCGCAACCAGGATGCGTTGTTCAGATAAACCAGCGCGACAACAAGCAAGAGTATTTTTACGTACTTCATAGCGATAAATTACGTCTCAACCAGCATGCGCGAAGTGTCCCATGAACCCGCTGCATCCGGCTCGACCTGACAAAGGATTAATTGTTAGCGTCAGTCGCGTGACACCAACCAACAGCTACACGCCTGCCAGTTGGCAATAAAAAGCCGGAGCTGCAATGCTCCAGCTTTTTTCTTCAATGACCAAATTGATGGCTCTAGAAGTTGTACTCGACCGCGGCACCTACGACGCGCGGTTTGTTGATACGAACGAATGGCGTATCGAAACGCTCTATCGTATTGTCCACATTAACGTTTTCATAATTTGATTCCGTTTGCGCACGGTCATCAAACAGATTGTTAGCATAGACAAATGCTCTCCAGTTTTCATTCTCGTAACCAACGCGCAGGTTGGTAATGGTACGCGAATCAAATGCATCGGAAGCAAGGTTAAAGACGTCTGAGAATCCGCCGTCCGTGTAACTGATGGTCAGATCACTGAAGTACCCGCTGTCTGTTTTGTAGTACGCACCCATCGAGGCAGTCATATCCGGGGAAACCTGGAACTCGTTACCTCGCAGATTTGCAAACTGTGGATTTAGTGGATCAATGGGGTTGCCAGCCAAGTCAACGGCATAGGGAAAATCGTTAAACTTGGTATTCGAGATGCCCAGAGTTCCGAACAACTCAAGATTGTCGCTCGCAACATACTGCGCCTCGATCTCAAGGCCACTTAATTCAGACGCACCGACATTGACTGTACGGCTATCATTCACACCGGTCGGGCCTTGCAGGCTAACCTGCTGATCTTCCCACTCTGAGTAATAGAGGTTGGCGTTAACCGTGAGTCGATTGTCCAACCAACGTGAGCGCAACGCTAACTCATAGTTGTTGATGAATTCCGGTCCGAATGATTCCAGGACCGGTGTGGCACCCGGTTGATTTGGGTCGGCAAACAAAAATGAGCCGCCTGATCGATATCCGCGCTGATAGGAGAACGACAGTGATCGCTCATCATCGATCCGGTAGATAACCGCTGCACGTGGTAACCACGCATCGAATGTTGCGCCAGTTAGATCAGGTTGTGCCTGCGGCAAGAGAGCCGCACACGGGAAGCCTCCGATACCCGGGATAAACGGCGCAATGATACAGCTTGGAGGGTTAACCTCTGCGGTACCGGTTACGCCTGGGTTAAGGCTCTCCTCTTCGTCATATCGAACGCCCAGTTCGAATGACCAATGCTCATCATGGTCGTACCGCAACTCACCAAAAAAAGCCGAGTTGTCGGTGACGGTGGTAAAGTTTGCACCGATATCTGCGATGCTGTCCACCGGGAAAACCGGAATAATAAATCTAAGCAATATTGAAGCGACGACATCATTGACCGCTTCATCCTCAAAATAATACGCGCCGAATCGACCAGACAGCTTTTCGCCCTGGTATTCGAAACGGAGTTCTGCAGATTTGGTGTCGGTAAAGGCATCAAACAGAGCGTTGGTTGCATCCGGGAATTGTGACGGATCTTCCGGGTTACCAAACACACGGTCATTGATGGCATCCTCATAGGTTCCAATGGCAACCAGGCTCCAATTTTCGTTAATGCCGTAATCCACCTGCGCAACGAATCGATCCGTTTCGTAATCGAAGCGTTGCGGAATGCTGTGGCTAATGCCAGCAAAAGGATCAAAAGCCTGCTGCTCAGGCGTGCCAAATGGCGCTGGCGCTGAAGCGAGTGCCGTATCACGAACGAAACTCTCGATTCTCTCAGCGACTACATAGACGCTCAAATCATCAATGGCTTTCGGTTCCCACAATAAAGAACCACGATAGGTGGTGCCCTCGTTAATCAGGTTCAGTTCATTCGTAGAGGCATACCGCGTATCACCCTCAAATTCGATATGGTCCACCGCAAGGCGCACTGCTAACTGGTCGTCAACCAGCGGGGTACTGATCGCAGCACTGTACTGACGTGTGCCAAGATCACCAACGCGAATTCGGGCACTGCCTTCTGTTTCGTAGGTTGGTTTTTTTGTTTGAATAACAATGGCGCCAGCCAGGGAATTACGGCCCTGTACCGTTGATTGCGGACCGCGCAAAATTTCCACCTGGGCCACGTCCCATAGCGTTTCTATCCCGCCAGTGCCAAGATCCGATAACGGCGCCCCGTTGATGTAAATATTAGACGTGTTTCCGGTGCCGGCAAACCCAACGCCATTTCGCTGAATGCCGCGAATGGAAACACTGCCGGTAAATCCGGTTGAGGCAACGTTCGCTGTGCGGATAAAAATATCGTCCAGCTCAAACAAAACCTCTCGTTCGAGTTTTTGCTGGTTGTAAACCGAGACTGAGGTCACCGTGTCCTGCACAGTAAGACCTTGCTTGGTGCCGGTCACAATTACTTCTTCAAGCTCTGGATCCTGCTGCTGTGCCTGTGCAGTGGAAATAAACAAACTCATACCGAGCACGCCAATCGTTGCTGGCATGAATTTTAAGATCTTAGTATTCATGTTAAACCCTTTCTTCATTTGAATAATAATCATCCGCAAATGCGAATCATTCGCAATTATATGGAACTGGCCCCTCTAATCAACCGAAAACGGTCAAATTCCTGGTTTGCTTATGCCTGGTTGATAGCAGAGAAAGGATTGGAAAATGACTCTATGACGAGGATTGATTACCTACTGCATCAAACGAATAGTGATAAAAAGATAAACAGCTAGATAGGCTTAGATCCTTCTGCTGATAAATCCCCAGCAACACAATTTATTGTTGAAATGAGTGCAAAGCAGCTCAGCTGGCGATCGAACGAATGCGCTTGACGCGGTTTGCACTGCTTTTAAGGAGTGCTATAGTACATTTGATAATGCGAATGATTCCCATTAGCATGCTTCGTTTTCAATCCTTCGGGTAACCCGTTTTATGTCCAGAAATTTGCCAATCAAT
>JBCCFY010000027.1:0-56936 GCA_039110515.1 Pseudomonadota bacterium | reverse complement strand
GTGCCGATTGCGCATGATCCGGAAGACATCTCCATTGATGATTTACAGCCTGCCTTAAATCTGGCCGATGAAACCCTGGTAGTGCCCATCCGCGTGGTGTGGAAAACTGCCCTTGATAGAACCAGCGATAAACCACGTTTACGCGATCTGTTGTTAGGGAACCCAAGGCGGATGGGCACTACCAGGGTTTCATCGGCCAGATTTAAGGCAGGCTGTAAATCATCAATGGAGATGTCTTCCGGATCATGCGCAATCGGCACTATCACGTGATTGACTGCACCTTGGAATCCGGCAGATTGTTGAGTAGTCTTAATCCAGTCCAGCAGTAACTGCTCTTCGACCTGGTGATCTGCGTCAACAATAAAAAGTACACTATCTGAATTGATGTCCTGCCAAGGATCTATTGACATGGAGTCTTACCCTGTTTTTGCACTTTGTTTTTGAGTTTTAGCAGTAGTTTTGGTTTTCCCTCTGCTGGTCGTGCGCTTCTTCGCGGCCGTGCTCTTTTTTGTGCCAGTTTTTTTTGCCGCCTTGGCAGCCTTGACTGGTTTCGCCTCGATCAAAGATGCCGATTCGTCATTTACCTGTTTCGCCGACACCTTGACGACCGGGGTTTTCTTGCGTGAGCGACGAGTTCGATACGTGGCTTTGGGAGCCGCCTCGGTGGTTTTCTTCTCGGGTTTCTTAACGGCTTTTCCAACCGCAGCCTTAGCCGCTTTCTTGGCAACTTTGCCAGCAGACTTCGCGACCTTCTTGCCAACCTTGCTGGCCACTTTCTTGGCTGTCTGGCTCGCTGACCTGGATGCTTTTTTCTTCGCAGTGCCAGTTTTGCGGGTAGAGCTTTTCTTAACGGCTTTCCTTCGGGTCTTCGTTACGCCAGCTTTCTTACTCTCTTTCGGCGCTGGATTTGGTTCGCTTTTAACGACCGTTAACCTGGCGACACTGCTCTTGGTTGGGTGTTTTGACTCCTTGCCCGATTGCTCACCCTGGATCTCCATCTGATCCAATTCAACAAGGAACATATCTCTTACCGCATCCACATGCTGATCTATGGTTTCCACGGTCCAGGACGAGGTATCAATCGGCGGCAATACGGTAATCTTGACAGTGGCCGGCCGCATCACGAACTGACCACGCGGGGCCACATCGATGGCATTGTGGATGACAATCGGGACAATCGGCACCTGCGCCTGTAAGGCCAGGTGAAACGCGCCCTTTTTAAAACGGCCCATATTGGTCGAGGTAGAGCGCGTTCCCTCCGGCGCGATGCAAACCGAACGTCCTTCCAGGCGCATCACATCCACCAAGGGTTTCATCGCCTCTTTAGCGGAAGCGGTATTTTCCCGATCGATGAGCACCGTTCCACCAAATTTCATAATTTGGCCGAGTATGGGCACATCGCCAATCTCTTTTTTACCGACCCCAGCCATATCGCGCCGCAACAGGGCTGGCAAAATAATGGTATCCGCCTGGCTTTGATGATTGAAAATAAATACACAGGGGCGATTGGTCCAAACATGCTCTTCACCGGTCACGTCCAGCTCTATGCCGGTAATGGCCGTGGCCAGATCTGCAAACAGCGAGGTTGAAAAATTCCGTGATTTAGCAAGCGATCCTGTTAAGCCATACATGGGGATACCTGCCAGAAAGGAGCCAACCATGCTGCCCTGGGTGGCAAAGGTCCGTAAGTAATCTTTAATGCCAACTTTGCCGCGACTATTGAAGTCTTGTACCGGCCAGCCACGACCGCGAGCAATGCCGCGTAACCGTGAATTTGGATTCAGTGGCCTGGGCTTGCCGACGTACTCCAGCAACTGGATATCTTCATCGCTGTCGGAATAGAAGAAGCTTTCTTCGGGTTTTACATCGTAGCGTTCAACCAGTTCCTCAGCAGCTGCCACCTTGCCCATTCCGTAACAGGTAGGTTTGATCACCTTGCCAGTAAAGCGTCCACCGATGGTTTCCAGGCGAGTACATTTGACGTGGGGGATACCCAACTCCTTGGCCGCAGCTGTCACCTGGTAAGGCGTGGCGGCAGAAATCAAAGCGACGGTATGGCCCTTCTTCAGGTGCGCTTCGATCAGTGCACGTGATTCGGGGTAAATCAATTTGGCTATGTGTTTTTTATAAAGCTTCTCGCCAAATTCGATGTAGTCCTTTTCTTCAATGCCTTTCAGGTATTTCGAGGTCTGGGCCATCATTTGTGAAAAACCCATATTGCCCAAACCGAAGTTGGTCATGGTGCCAATAATCTCAACCAACTGCCGCGGTTTGACGTCGCCGCGCCGTATTTGCTCGCGCAAATAGGTAGTCGCCGAGTAGCCGTAGATTATGGTGCCATCAAAGTCAAAGAAAGCCCCGATTTGAGGGCCTTCTGGAGACTGCTCTACTTCCTTAATTACCTTATCGTATAACTGCATGCACCAAGAGATATTGGGTTGGCCAATTGTGCATCAATAGTACCGCATAGACAGGGATTTACAAGATCAGCCACGCCAGAACGACGCCGCAACAGGTCGGACACCACGAGCCCTTAGAGGGCTTACTGTTGCCGGAGGTTTAAGCTAAACTTAGGCTCCGATTTTTTTAGTACGAGTAATTCAATGCAACAGCTTTCTGCACAAGACGCGCAATTCCTATATATGGAGACCAACAAGAGCCTGTCACAGGTCACGGCGGTCAGTATTTTCGATCCCTCCACGGCTCCTGGGGGCGTGGTGCGCTTCAAGCAAATTATTGATCATGTGCAAAGTCGGCTTCACACCTCACCAATCTACAAACGGCGCCTCTATCATGTACCGCTGGAATTGGATTATCCATACTGGATCGAGGACGAACACTTTGACATTGAATACCATATTCGCCATGGTCGCCTGCCCGTGCCAGCCGATTGGCGGCAGCTATGCATTCACCTGGCCCGCTTTCACTCCCGCCCATTGGATATGCAACGCGCACCCTGGGAAATGTATGTGATTGAAGGTCTGGATAATGTCGAGGGTATTCCCAAGGGCTGCTATGCCGTGGCAACCAAGATCCATCACGCTGCAGCCGATGGCATGGCCATAATCAACTTTTTTGGTGGGCTGCACGACCTGGATGCTGAAGGCACACCGGTCATGCCTGCGGCACAGAAGGTAACATCGGCCCGTTATGAGAAGCCAACTCCATTTCAGATGTCCGCACGCGGCATGATCAATACTGCCCGTTCGCCGATGAAGATTGCCGACACCCTGTTGCGTAACGCACCGGCTATCGTCCGATCAGCCCGCGACACCTTTCAAAACAGCCGCTCGGAAGCAAAGCAAACCGTGCCGATCACACGATTTAACCTGGAAACGTCGCCGCACCGGATGTTTGACGCCACCACCTTTCCATTGCAGGACTTCAAGCAGATTAGACGCCTGGTAGAGAACAGTACGATTAACGATGTTGTGTTGGCGGTCTGTAGTGGCGCGTTGCGCAAGTACCTGGCCCATCACAAGGAACTGCCTGCCGAAACACTGCGTGCTTTCGTGCCAGTGAACGTGAGACCTACCAAGGGCAGTTTGACCGAGAGTGATCAGCCCGGGAATAACATCAGCACGATGGCGCCTTCGCTCTATACAAACATCGAGGATCCGGTAGAACGCTTTGCTGCGATCTACAACGAGACTCGCAAACAAAAAGCAGCAAAAAAAGGAATTTCAGCGCGACTTATGACCGATGTGACCCGCCACATACCAGCGAGCACCCAGTTGTTGGCGGCTCGATTGGTCATGTCGTCGGAAATGGCTGGCCGCATGACCAATGTTTGCATCTCCAATGTGCCAGGACCGGATGTACCGATTTACATGAATGGCGCCAAAGGCATCGCCGCACTGGGGCTTGGCCCGTTGGGCGACCGCATGGGCTTGTTTATTGCCGTCACTAGCTATAACGGGGTGATGTATTTGAACGCAACTTCCTGCCGCCGCACCATGCCGGATATTGAATTTTTCATAAGCTGCATGCGTGAGAGTTTCACCGAATTGAATGAAGCCGCCCTGGCCTTGCCCAAACAGGCGCCAGCATCGAAAAAACCGGGTTCTACCAAGAAGGCGCCAAAGAAGACGACCAAGAAAGTCAGCGGAAAAGCATCAAGCAAGAAAAAGACCGGCAAGGTTGCCAAGCTACCAGCCAACCGCAAAAAGCGCAGTAAGAAAACCTAGTCACAGACTCGGTAAGCCAGTTTAAGAACTGTTATTTGGTCTCTGGCATTAGAGCCATATCTTTCTGTTTGGCTGCTTTATAGGCTGGTCGCTCACGCAATCGTTCAGCATATTGATTGAAGTTGTCAGTTGCAGTAATGCTGCCAAACAGCAACCCAAAATCGATTTGGCTACCAACGTAGACGTCTGCAGCGGTAAACCGATCACCACAGACATAGTCGCGAGAACCAACCAGGTCATCGAGCACCTGCATGGTTAAGTCATAGGTACCAAACCCTGCCATTCGTTGTTGCTGTTCATCCGTCTCAAACCCAAGTGACTTATTGGTGGTAGCACTTTCGACTGGCCCAGCAGCAAAAAACAACCAACGATAGTAATCAGCGCGTTGATCTACTGATGGTGCCAAGCCGGCTTCTGGAAATGCGTCAGCCAGGTAGGCACAAATAGCTGCACACTCGGTGACAACCGCATCACCATGCTTGATAGCAGGCACTTTGCCCATTGGATTGATGGCCAGGTATTCTCCTGATTTCATTTCCGGCCCATACTCCACTACCTTTTCGACATACTCGGCCCCGGTTTCTTCCAACATCCAGCGAATAATTTGCCCGCGCGACATTGGATTGGTGTAAAAAGTCAGCGTCTTACTCATATGCTTACCTCGTGGATGAGTTCAGAATGAAAATGAAATTATATACAAAGTCTGAGCCTGCGCAGCGAGCAGCCACAATTGTGCCAAGTGCCAGAATTAGGCGGGCTTGCTCTCAGGGGCTGCAGCATGCGCCTGCCCGTAGGAACGCGCTGCCAGGAAAAAGTGCGCTGCCGCCCAGACACAGGCAGTTGGTACGATAATCAACATTGCATAACGTAAGGACTGCACACCCTGGCTATCTGCCAACAGGTCACTGGTGGCACCGATGATCGTCGGCCCCATGCCGAGCCCAATAATGTTTAGGATCAGGAAGAACAGCGCTGATGAGGTAGCGCGCATACGCGGCTCAACCGAGCTGTGGAAGACTGCCAACGAAGCACCCAGATAACCGGTCGTAAAGGCCGGCGGGATCAGGCCCACGATCAGTGACATCATCACGCTCTCGGTACTGTAGGCATAGGCCATAAAAGGGATGGTCAGCAATATCGCGATTGCCGGGACCCACAAGTAGTAGCGACGATCTCGTCGTCCAAACTTATCGGCCAGGTAACCACAGCCGAAGGTGCCCAATGAACCAAAAATGCCCACGCCGGCTGCCAGCCACACGCCGAGTTCGGCAGTCGGCATGCCATGGCTGCGGATATAGAAGGAGGCTGACCAGCTGCTGAGCGCATACCCTGCCACCGCGCTCAGTGCAGCACCAAAACTGGTATGAATCAGGTACTTCCTGGCCAGGATGAATTTCACCACCTGGCCCAAATCGACGGTTTCTTTTTTAACCTCACGCTTTTCCGACCACCCGCGAATCGGTTCTTCCACGGAAAAACGAAACCAGAGCGCCAACAGGATGCCGGGTGCACCCACGACAAAAAAGGCTACGCGCCAACCAAAATACTGGTTGATGACCCCACCCAGCAGAAAGCCGATCATAATGCCGACGTTAATGCCCACCGAATAAAACGACAGTGCCGTAGCGCGCTTCTCTGGTGGGTACATATCTGAAATCATGGAATGTGCCGGTGGGCTGCATCCCGCCTCACCAACCCCTACACCAATCCTGGCCAACAACAACTGTACGAAGTTGGCGGCCAGGCCACTCAATGCGGTCATCACGCTCCACACTCCGATTGCCAGAGAAATAATGCTGCGACGATTCGATTTATCCGCCCAACGCGCAATCGGAATTCCTGCCAGTACATAAAACATGGCGAAAGCAAACCCGGTCAGTAATCCGAGTTGGGTATCCGACAGGCTCAAATCCGCTTTGATGGATTCCTGCAGAATGGCCAGCAATTGCCGATCAACAAAGTTAACTGCATAAACAAATGTAAGAAGCACCAGGACATAGGTGCGGTAGCTGGAACTTTGATATTTCGACATGGAAGACTACAGGTGAGAATTTAGCGGCATCCCAATCTACCCTGTTTCAATTCGAAGCACAATTAACGCTGGTAATGGCTGCCCGCAATGGCAATTGTTTTACGGCCGCTAGTGGTAGTAAACTCCGAGTCATCTCTCTGCCAAATGAAGCTGCAATGTCCAAATTTACGCTCTTTTTAATTCACGGAATCGGCGTGCACCGGGATGCTGGCTGGGCGGACGAAACGATCAATTTGCTTGAGCAGGCCTGGAACGAGAGCGTTGAGATGGGCATTGAGAAGAATGCCTTCCGGGATCATATCGAGGTTGTGCCCATTACCTATGATGCGGTTTTTGAGGATTACCTAGACGACTTTGCCGACCTGGGCAAGGCAGTGTTTCACGACGCGATTGACCTTGACGATGATGAACGTCAGCGCTTGTCGGACACCTTGCAAGCGCATGAGGTCACCGATCGGCATTTCGTCTGGTCGTACCTGGTAGACGTCATCCTGTACAAAATGTCCTTGGTGCGAGAACAGATTAATGCCCTGGTCGCAAAACAGATCTACACATGCATATCCGCTGGCAGCACCGCGGATAATTTTGGCATCATTGCGCACTCATTGGGTACACGGGTGATTAACGACACCCTGCAACGGATTCGCACCGAGCAAGCGGATCGCAGTAATTTTTACCAGCAAGGTTACAAACTCAAATTCCTTATGCAGATCTCGGATGTGACGGATTTGTTTGGCTTGCCGTTCAACAAAGATAAATTCCCACCGAAAAACGTGTTCCCTCGCGATGCCTATGATTATTTTCGGACCGTCACCAATTGCTTCGACCCGATCGCACGCATAATTCCAACCCGCCTGAACCACTGGCCAAGTGGCCGCGAAGCCGAACGCTATATGGGCCGCGAGATTTACAAGGACATTCTGCTGGACCATGTGCATGAGACCAATGTGCATGGCCTGACCCACTATATGCTGCATCCCGAGATCACCGATGAGATTTTTGATCTGTGCGGATTCGGACGCTTTTTAACCGAGCGTGAATCACGCCGGTTAGCTTTCCCCACAGTCGGCCCGAAAGTAAATTCCGGCCTGCGCGGTGCGTTGCATACTTTAATGGCTGACGCAGCGGTATTGGCGGACAACAGCTGGCAAACCTATGTGAACCTGGTACTTAAATTTGCGGATTTCTCCATTGAGCATAACGAGCCAGGTCACTTTGATCATCATGACCGCCCAGGAAGCCAGGGAGAGGTGATTGCATGAAGCAGACACTTTGTTTGGCAATACTGCTAATCAGTTCTTTGCTGACGAGCAATAGCATCGCCTGCGAATCATTGCTTTTCTCAGAGCTGGCACCTCTCAGTCGAAACCAGGCGACAGCGCAGCTCAATGAAATACTATTGAGCGATCAGTTGAAGGCAACCAACGCCGATCAAACGCTCGAACAACAACTCCAATCTATACGCTGTTATCTGCAGGTGCAGGCGAACCAAGACCCACGCCTGGGCAATAGCGGCACTGAACTACAAGGTCTGGCAGATGCATTGATCAATGCTGATACGGCGGAAGCGCGCAGAGAGGCGATCAGCGCTATTAACCAAGCGGTGAATCGCGATGCCGGAACCGGTTTTTTGCTTATGCCGCTGCCAGGTGCCGACAGCCTGGAGCTGGATTTGTTCTCAGAGTTGATTAACTTCTCCTGCGATGAAGAGCCGGCCTCGTCCTGTTCAGAGGCATTCAGCACGGCTGCGCATCTTTGGTGGATAGCAGGCGTTTATCGTGGACTGGCTGATCAATTTAATCAAAGTGATGTCGTTGCCAGCCAGGCATTTAATCAGCGGCTCGAGAAGAAGTGGTTATCCTACAAGGACGACACCATACTATTGTGGCCCCAGGAAGTACTGCTGAACTCGCTGGTGTTTAGACAGAATAAACGCGGTTTTACCGAGCCACCCGCCTACAAATTGCTGAGCCTGCGCCCGTCTATTGGACTCAGTTACCTATCCGATGCAGACCATCATCTACAGCCAACGCTTAACGTCGATTTATTGGGTCTGTACTGGTGGCGTTATGGCGGCGCCGATGGCAGCGAAGCACAACCGGGCCGAGGGATTGCGGCCAGCATGATCCTGGACGGCAGTGATCATTCTTATGGGTTCACCTACTATCACAATCCCAAATGGTCGGTCACCCTGGCCAGTGGTAGCAAAAACGACGTTGTCCTATCCGTCAGTATGCAGTTAACGCATTGGCTCTTGGGTCAATGATGCAGGCCGCTGCTTACCCTTCCTTCTACCCTTCTTCGCCCTGAAACATCGCCATGACCTCTTCGCCGGTCATTTTCTGGGATTCCTCGCTGAAATTGTAATAAGACGGTTTCTCATCAATAAATATCTGGTGGTCGAGTTGTAATGGCGCATCTCTGCCAAACAGCCCGGCCAGTACATGGTGTCCGTTATTGCCCTTAAAGCGATAATACAAGTGTGTACCGCAGTGTTTACAAAAGGCACGTTCAGCCCAGTCTGAGGAAGTAAACCTGGCTACCGAATCAGCACCAGAGATATTGATGTTTTCACCTGCTTCTAATGACATAAATGGTCCGCCACCCCACTGTTGACACATGCTGCAATGACAGACCCCGAGCGATGAACTTACTTCTGGCAACGAAATCTGTACCTCTCCGCACAGGCAACTGCCTTGCAGATTAAGCTTTGCGGCCACTTCTCCTTCATTCATGGGGGTTACCTCGATTGATGTTGGTCATGCGTTTCTGACAATAGTATAACAAGGCTGATACTAACCATGCGCCAAGGTTTAGGTAAACACTCAGAACACTTCGCCGAATCGTAACTACCCAATTTCTGTGAACTACTGATAGACTAGCGGCAGTTATTTTTTAGGAGACTTACCAAAATGAAACCAAGCAAGTTAGTTTACAGCTCCCTGGCCGCGCTCATGCTGTGCCTGGGCACCTGGTCTGTTCAGGCCGCACACCATGAAGAAGGTGAGAACAAACCAAATGGTCTGGATGCCGTCCTGGACGCACAAACTGATGACGCAAAAGCACGTTATCAATATCGTAACCCCAAGGAAACATTGGAATTTTTCGGCATCAAGCCAGGCATGAAAGTGGCTGAAGCTTTGCCTGGTGGCGGCTGGTACAGCAAAATTCTGTTGCCTTACCTGGGTGCAGAAGGTCACTTACTGGGTGTCGATTATGCGATGGATATGTGGCCACACTTCGGTGGTTTTGCCAATGAAGAGTTCATGGAAAAACGCAAAACCTGGGCGGAGACCTGGACTGAAGGGGCACAACCCTGGCGTGGCGATAGTGGCGCTACCGTGTCTGCCGCTACTTTCGGCACCATCCCGGAGGATAGCGCGGGCATGCTGGACGCGGTTCTGTTTATCCGTGCTCTGCATAACCTGGCTCGATTTGAAGAGAAAGGGGGTTATCTCACCAACGCGATGGCCGACGCTTTCAAGGCTCTGAAGCCTGGTGGCATTGTCGGAATCGTGCAGCATCACGGAGCCGAGGACCGTCCCGATGAGTGGGCCAACGGCAGCAATGGCTATCTGAAAAAAAGTTTTGTCATCAGCACCATGGAAGCAGCCGGTTTTGAGCTGGTTGCCGAAAGTGATGTAAACAGCAATGCCAAAGACCAGGCCGGTGAAGGCGATGTGGTTTGGCGTTTACCGCCTGCCCTGGGCGGCGCGAAAGACGACGAAGAGCTGAAAGCCAAGATGTTGGCAATTGGCGAATCAAATCGCATGACGCTGAAGTTCCGAAAACCGTCATAAGCACTGCACGCATCACAACTATCAACAAACCATGCAAAAACTAGTCAAGATCGTCGGCGCCTTCATCGCAGCAGTGGTGACGGCGTCGATACTCGCATCGATATTTTCCACTCAGTTTGTCATTGCTGCTTTGCAGAATATAGGGGTGGCCATCCCGCTGGGGACACGCTTATCGATGACGGTTGACGACCTGAACATCCTGCAAACCCTGTTAGCAGTGGTGGGCGCATGTTTTTTAGTCGGATTTATCATTGCCGGGCTTGCGCAACGCAAGCTCGGCGGTAACCGAAAGATATGGTACCTGGTGGCGGGTGGCTCAGCTCTATTGGCTACCCTGATCCTCATGAATACCATCTTACAATTGATGCCGATAGCAGGCGCACGCACCATCGCCGGACTGCTGATGCAAGGCGTCGCAGGCGCCGTTGGCGGCTGGGTGTTTGCCTGGTTAAGCAAACCCAAACCGAGAAGGAGTCGATATGCCTAGGCTTTCTCTATGGGCAGTAAGCGCCCTGCTTTGCTGCGTTCTGATTTTCAATAAAGCATTTGCGCAACAATCCAACTATCAAATCGAGACTATCGTTGACGGTCTCAACTCACCCTGGGCGTTAGCATTCCTGCCGGGTGGCGACATGCTGATTACCGAGCTGGGTGGTACCTTGCGCCGAATCAGCGATGGCGAACTGGTGCAGGTACCAATAACCGGCGTTCCGCCCGTTTACTACGCAGGTCAAGGTGGGTTGATGGATGTGGTGACAGATGCCGAATTTAACCGTAATCAGCGCGTGTACTTATCGTTTGCTCATGGCGATAAATCAGGCAATGCCACGCGCATGATCAGTGCGCGCCTGGTAGATATGCAGTTGGAAGACGTTGAAATTCTGTTCACCGCGAAGCCATTGAAGAAAACACCTCATCACTACTCTGCGCGAATTGCGCAAATGGCCGATGGCAGCCTCCTCATGGGCGTCGGTGATGGCTTTAACTATCGTGAGCAAGCGCAAACATTGGACAATCATTTGGGCAAGGTCATCCGCATCCAGCGAGATGGGCAGGTCCCATCTGATAACCCCTGGGCTGATGATCCGCAAGCTTTGCCGGAAATCTGGTCACGAGGCCACCGCAATATGCAGGCCATATTGGTAGCCCCCGATGGCACCGTGTTTGCCAACGAGCATGGTCCGCAAGGTGGTGACGAAGTAAATATCATCACGCCGGGGCTGAATTACGGCTGGCCGGTGATTACCTATGGCATCGACTATAGCGGCGCTCGCATTTCACCTTACACCGAATATGCCGGGATGGAGCAACCGCTGGTGGATTGGACCCCTTCTATAGCACCAGCGGGCATGACCTATTACGATGGCTCGCAGTTTCCGCAATGGCAAGGTAGTTTGTTCACTGTGTCACTGGCGGAAAGATCAATTCGTCGCACCGTAGTCGAGCAGGGAAAACTGGTTTCGGATGAGAAAGTATTCCCCGAGTTGAATGACCGCATGCGCGATATCCGTACCGGTCCAGATGGTGCGCTGTACGTTCTCACCGATGGCGAGAATGGCAAGCTCATCCGCATTAGCAGTCAGTAAGCCCGTTCTGGAAGAGATCTAATGTCCAAGTCTCTGGTAGTCAGTGCCCCGATGCTGGGCTCTGTGGTATCCATCCTGGTCAGTGAAGGTAGCCAGGTGAGCGCTGGTGAGACCATCATGGTGTTGGAAGTCATGAAGGTGCACACGAACATCAGTGCGCCTGAAGCCGCGACCGTCAGCAAAATCCTGGTTGCGCCAAACGATACCGTTGAGAAAGGTGCTGCACTGGTACAACTGAACCATAGCAATACCGAGGCCAGTGCCACTGCCCCTAAGCAAGACAAAGGTATTGTGGAAGATGGGAAAACGCGCGCACTGAAAGAACACACAGAGCGAGTCAACAAAACTCTGGATGAACAACGCGCCGAGGCGCGCAATAAACGGCATGCAAAAGGGTATCGCACAGCGCGCGAAAACCTGGCGGACCTTTGCGACATCGACTCGTTCGTAGAATATGGTCAACTTGCTGTTGCCGCACAACGGCAACGCAAGAGCCTGGAAGAACTGCAAAGCGAAACCGCCGCTGACGGCATTCTCACCGGGGTTGCCTCCGTCAATTCTGATTTATTCGGTGCGGACGACAGCAAAGCCGCTCTCATTATTAATGATTACTCGGTACTGGCCGGTACCCAGGGGTTTTATCACCATAAAAAGCTGGATCGCATCCTGGCCGTAGCTAAACAGCAACAGTTGCCGATGATTATGTACACCGAGGGTGGTGGTGGCAGACCCGGGGACACCGATATCACCACAGTCAATTCGGGGCTGCAATGTGAGTCCTTTGGCAGCTGGGCGGCGCTGGGAGGGATCGCACCTCGCATCGCGGTAGCGAACGGGTATAACTTTGCTGGCAATGCTGCCCTGTTCGGCGCAGCGGACATCACCATTGCGACAAGACAATCGTGGATCGGCATGGCCGGGCCCGCGATGATCGCTGGCGGCGGACTGGGTGATTTCAAACCAACGGAAATTGGCCCTATCGATGTGCAGGCTGCGAACGGTGTGGTCGATATTGTTACAGAGGATGAAGCGCAAGCGAGTGACCTGGCCAAGCGCTGCCTAAGCATGTTTCAGGGCGATATCAATGACTGGCAACAGCCCGATCAGGACCAAATTGCGGACCATATGCCGGAGAATCGCCGCTATACCTACCAGGTGAGAGACATTATTCAAACGCTGGCCGACCAGGACTCGTTTATCGAACTGAAGTCAAAATTTGGCGGTGCCGTGATAACCGGATTTATCCGCCTGGAAGGTAAGCCAGTAGGCCTGATGGCCAACGATTGCAATGTGCTTGGTGGCGCTATTGATGTAGACGCGGGTGAAAAGGCCGCCGATTTTCTCAACCTGTGCAACCAGTTTAATTTGCCTGTGGTGTCTCTCTGCGATACACCCGGGTTTATGGTCGGGCCGCAGCACGAAGAACGCGGTGCAGTGCGAAGGCTGGCCAAACTATTTACAGCCGGCTCACACCTTTCTGTACCATTGGTAGCTATCGTGCTGCGTAAATGTTATGGCCTGGGCGCACAGGCAATGGTCGGCGGCAGTACCAGCCAGCCAATCTACACCGCAGCCTGGCCGACCGGCGAGTTTGGCCCCATGGGCTTGGAAGGCGCTGTCACCCTCGGATTTAAGAAAGAACTGGAAGCCGAGGCTGACCCTGCTGCGAGGCAAGCGCTGTTCGACAAGTTATTGGCCGAAGCCTACGCCCGTGGCCGCGCCACCGAGGTTGCTTCAGTCCTGGAAATAGACGCGGTCATCCAACCCAGTAAGACACGCGCGGCTATCATTGCCGCTTTTGCCGCCTCATCCTCGAATAGCCATCACTGAGTACGACTAACACGCCAGCAAAATCCAGCGAGGGTAATAAATGCGCAAGCTTTTATCAGTTGATAATTTAGTCGTTTTTAGCATCACCACCCTACTTTGCCTCGCCCCGGTAATGGGCGCCCAAGCCAGCACTGAACTCACTATTGATCAGCGCATTGATCAACTGCTTAAACCCTTCGCGGATTTTCTGATCAGCCTGATCTTCTACGCTGTGCCGGTGGCGGGCGCTCAAGTACCGTTGATCGTGGTGTGGTTAATCGTTGCAGCCACGGCGTTTACCTTTTATTTCGGTTTTATCAATGTGCGCGGTTTCACCCATTCGATCAGGGTGGTACGCGGTGATTATTACGACCCGAATGACCCCGGTGAAGTCTCACACTTCCAGGCCCTGACTACCGCGATCTCAGGTACGGTTGGGCTGGGTAATATCGCCGGAGTTGCCATAGCAGTATCCATAGGCGGCCCAGGGGCCACATTCTGGATGATGGCAGCCGGTTTGCTGGGCATGTCTACCAAATTCCTGGAATGCTCGCTCGGCGTCAAGTACCGGAAAATTGCCCCAGATGGCAAAGTCCTCGGTGGCCCGATGTATTACCTCAGCGCCGGACTCGCTGAGCTCGGCCACCAACGACTGGGACGCGGCCTGGCGATCTTTTTTGCGATCTGCTGCTGTATCGCGTCACTGTGTGGCAGCAATATGCTGCAGTCTAACCAGGCTTATCAGCAGTTTGCCCATGTAATGGGTGGCGACGCCAGTTTCTGGGCCGACAAGGGCTGGTTATTCGGATTGATTCTCGCCATCGTTATTGCCGTGGTGATTATTGGTGGGATCAAAAGTATCGCAAAGGTCACTTCGCGCGTAGTGCCACTCATGGCCGGCATTTACCTGACTGCGGCCTTGTTTATCCTTATCGTCAACGCCGACCAGATTCCGAATGCCTTTGCCTTGATCATCAGTGGCGCCTTCAATCCTCAGGGCGTGGCCGGGGGTATCATTGGTGTGATGGTGCAGGGTTTTAAACGCTCAACGTTCTCCAACGAATCCGGCATGGGCGCCGCCGCTATTGCCCACGCCACAGCTTCCACCAAGGAGCCAATTCGCGAGGGATTTGTGGCACTCATTGAGCCCTTTATCGACACCGTGGTGATCTGTACGATCACCGCATTGGTGATTGTTATAACCGGTGCCTACGTGGGCGTCGACGGCATTGATGGCGTGAGTATGACCTCCCGTGCGTTTGAGAGCGTTATCTGGTGGTTTCCCTATGTACTCAGTTTCGCGGTGCTGATGTTCGCCATCTCCACCATGATCTCCTGGGCCTATTACGGCTCCATTGCCTGGAGTTACCTGGTCGGGGACAGCAAGGCAATGGATTTACTTTACAAGCTGATTTTTTGTATTTGCACTGTGCTGGGCGCGTCGATCAGCCTCAATTCGGTGATTAATATTTCCGACTCCATGTTCTTCTCGATGGCGATTGCCAACATCGTCGGACTCTACATGTTGGCCCCTAGTATCAAATCTGACCTGACCCTGTACATGAGCAAATACATGTCTGCCAAAACCGCTTAGTCTGCGGCGGTATCTGACAGCAATTTATTGCCCGTGTTTTTGCGAGCATTTGCATCGCTCCCTGACAGGCTTCCTGGCCTCAGCAGAGCAAACAGCTAAGCTGTTGTTATTCAATAGTTAAATTCTAATACTACGAATTCCCATAAGTTTGTCCAACGGCACGGCTGATCAATTATTCTGAACAGGTCTATCAAAATGTTTAATTGATTTCGTATTTTCGATTAATATTTTTGTGTCTATACTTTGCTCAAGCTTAAACGCATTTAACCGCCGAGGAGCACCATGAGCAAAAAAACCATCCAATTCTGCACTGCACTCGCAGCTGCATTGATTTCATTTTCTTTTCTAAACACCGCGCTGGCCAATCAGCAGGCCAAGTCCAACCTGTTCTGGTGGCCAGAGCAAATTGACCTGTCGCCGCTGAGACAACATACGCCGGATTCCAATCCGATGGGTAGCGATTTTAACTACGCTGACGAGTTCAACAAACTGGACCTTGCCGCGGTCAAACAGGACATCGAAGCGTTGATGACCGATTCGCAAGATTGGTGGCCGGCTGACTACGGACACTATGGCCCGTTTTTTATCCGTATGGCTTGGCACAGCGCCGGGGTATACCGGGTATCTGATGGTCGAGGCGGCGCTGCAGGTGGACAACAACGTTTTGAACCCCTGAACAGTTGGCCGGACAATGGCAACCTGGATAAGGCCCGTCGCTTGTTATGGCCGATTAAACAAAAGTACGGTCGCAGCATTTCCTGGGCCGACCTGATGGTGTTAACCGGTAACGTGGCGCTTGAATCCATGGGTTTCAAAACCTTCGGTTTTGCCGGTGGTCGAGAAGATGACTGGGAAGCTGAGCGCGTTTACTGGGGTCCGGAGAAAGAATTCCTCGCCGATGAGCGCTACAGTGGTGATCGCGAGCTGGAAAAGCCGCTCGCTGCGGTTCAGATGGGCTTGATCTACGTTAATCCGGAAGGCCCGAACGGTAATCCCGACCCGTTACTGGCCGCGAAGGATATTCGTGAAACCTTTGGCCGCATGGCGATGAATGATGAGGAAACCGTAGCCCTGATCGCCGGTGGGCATACTTTCGGAAAAGCGCATGGTGCTGCCAAGCCCGATGGTTGTGTGGGCGTTGAACCTGCCGCAGCTGACCTGGAGGAGCAAGGCTTCGGCTGGACCAATAAGTGTGGCAGCGGTAAAGGTGCAGATACCATCACCAGCGGCCTCGAAGGCGCCTGGACGGTTAGCCCGGCACAGTGGACTACAAACTTCCTGGATAACCTGTTTGCCTACAAATGGGTACAAACCAAGAGCCCGGCGGGCGCCACCCAGTGGATTCCCGAAAATGCCGATCAATTGAAATTTGTGCCAGACGCGCACGATCCGAATAAACGTCATGCGCCGATCATGTTAACGACTGACTTGTCGCTTAAGTTCGACCCCAGTTATCGCGAAATCTCAGAACGCTTTCGCAGTGATCCAAAAGAGTTCGAGCTGGCGTTTGCCAAAGCCTGGTTCAAACTGACCCATCGCGACCTGGGACCACGCGCTCGATATCTGGGCACCGATGTTCCGGCCGAAGAATTACTGTGGCAAGACCCAGTTCCGGCAGCAGACCACCCACTGGTTAATGACCGCGATATCGCCAAGCTGAAAGCCAGGATTCTTGACTCTGGTTTGAGTACCGCGCAATTGGTTCGCACTGCCTGGGCTTCGGCTTCCAGTTTTCGCGGCACCGACATGCGTGGCGGCGCCAATGGCGCACGCATTCGACTGGCCCCGCAAAATAAATGGGCTGCGAATGGACCAAAAGAGCTGGCCAATGTGCTTGGCAAACTGGAGAGCATTCAGCAGGACTTTAATGGTTCTCTGAAAGGTGGCAAACAAATCTCGTTGGCCGATGTCATCGTGCTGGGTGGCGCTGCTGCCATCGAACAGGCTGCGAAAGATGCCGGTCTGGACATTTCTGTCCCATTCACGCCAGGCCGAGGTGATAGCTCTCAGGAGCAGACCGATGCGGACTCGTTTGCGGTGCTAGAGCCTAAGGCAGACGGATTCCGAAACTATTATGGTGATGGCAACCGACAGTCCCCCGCTGATGCTCTGATCAACAAAGCCGACCTGCTCACCCTGACCGTACCGGAGATGACCGTACTGGTCGGCGGCTTGCGCGCGCTTGGTGCGAATAGCGGCGGATCAAACCACGGCGTGTTCACCGACAAGCCCGGAACCTTGAGCAACGACTTTTTCGTAAACCTGTTGGATATGTCTACCAAGTGGTCGAAATCAGCCAGCGCTGAAGGTGTCTACGAAGGCCATGACCGCAGCAGCGGTGAATTGAAATGGACGGCGTCACCGGTCGATCTCATGTTCGGTTCCAGTGCGGAACTGCGAGCGGTGGCCGAGGTCTATGCTGAAAACGGCTCGGAAGAAAAATTCGTCCAGGATTTTGTCGACGCTTGGAGCAAAGTTATGAACCTGGACCGGGTTCTCTAAATTCTGTTAGTCCTACTTAACCAGGACTCGCTAGCAGAGTAGTGACCGATGGGAACAGCATCCAACTGGATGTTGTTCCCGTTGGTGGCTTTGCCGTAGGTATTCCTACACTTTGCTTTAGCCGGGATTAAACAGCGTATCAACAATCTCGTCGGCAAAATCATCATGCAAGGGCGCATGCCCTGCCAGTAAACGGTAAAAAATAGGGCCGTAAATCATGTCAAGGATGGTATCAATCGGCATACCGTTTTGAGCACTATCGGCCGCCATTATTTCCTCCACCAGAAACCTGCCCTCTTCGCGACTCTTCAGAATCACTTGATTGCGAAATGCCTTACTGAGCTCACTCTCTGGCTGAGCCGACGCCATCAATATGGTTGCCTGTTTTCCCGAGCTGGTGGCAAATCGCGACACCACCGTTTGTAACTGCGTTTTTAAGGCCAACACCGGCTCCATCCCGGCGAGATCAAGCTGCTTATCTGCTGGTTGCTCCATCACCGCCGCCATGGCCAATTCTTGCGCATTGGCCCAGTAGCGATAAATGGTGGGTTTTCCAACCTTGGCATTCGCTGCCACGGCCTCAATGGTAACCCGAGTGATACCACCTTCCTCAAGCAACTCGAATGCGCTCTGTAGGATGGCAGCACGCGCCTGTTCACTGCGCGGTCGACCCGCTGATTTCTTTGTCATGGAAATAGTTCTTTACTAATTACGAAACGTAACGTAACATAATATGAATAGTTAATCAATGTGACTGCTCTCAAAGCCGTCGCTATCAGGAGACAATTATGAGCGATATTGACAATTCACCGTCTATTTCCCCGTATATCACTGTTAAAGATGCTGCAGCTGCCATCGAATTTTATTGTTCGGCACTGGGTGCTGAAGAGGACTTTCGACTGTGTGACCCGGCTGATGGACGCATTGGTCACGCACAATTGAACTTTGGGACCAGTACCTTAATGATTTCAGACGAATACCCGGATTTTGGCGCACTTGGCCCGATTACGTTTGGCGGATCCCCAGTCAAGTTGCATCTGACTGTGGAAGATGTGAACAGCGTATTTGCCAAGGCTCTGGAACTGGGCGCGGTTGAGTTACGCCCGGTGCATGACGAGTTTTATGGCAGTCGCAGCGGCATGCTCACGGATCCCTTCGGCCACACCTGGCATATAGAAACCCAGATCGAGCACGTGCCCGCCGAGGAAATGCAGAACCGATGGGATTCGGCCGGCTCAGACTGACTCGAAACCTTCTAGCACATTGGCCGTGTTGAGCCCAAGATCCGCCGTCGCATAGCCCCCTTCAAGGATGATGACTGTCGGCAGCCCTATTTGTTCCAGGCAGCTACCGAGCTTGATAAAGTCCTTACTGGCCAGTTTGAATTTGGATATTGGGTCACCCTCGTAGGTATCCAGGCCGAGAGAGACCACCATCGCATCCGCGCCAAACGCGGCGATGCGCTCACGGGCTGTCCCAAGCGCGGAAAACCAGGTCTGTGCATCAGTACCGGCGACCAATGGCAAGTTCAGGTTATACCCCTCGCCAGCTCCGCTGCCAGTTTCATCTGCGTGCCCCAGGTAAAACGGAAACTCTGTCAGAGGGTCACCATGAATACTGGCAAACAACACATCAGACCGATCGTAAAAAATACTTTGTGTGCCATTACCATGGTGATAATCCACATCCAGGATGGCCACCCTGTTGCAACCTTGGTTCAGTAGTGACTGTGCTGCAACCGCGGCATTATTAATAAAACAATAGCCACCCATAAAATCATACCCAGCGTGATGCCCTGGCGGTCGCGTTGCGCAAAATACGCTGCGTGCCCCACCGGCAACCAACTTGGCCGCCGTGGCAGCGATATCAGCACCAGCCTTGGCCGCCTGCCAGGTACCTACGTCAATCGGCGTGCCATTATCCATGGAGTACAAACCCAGCCGAGCGACAAAGTCGGTTGGGACTCGGTCATCACGCAGGCTGCGGATCGGCCATACCGATGGAAAGGGTTGTAGAGTGGCATGGGCTGGATCGAGGTCTACCCATTGCTGCCAGGCTGTATTAATAAAATCCAAATAGGTTGGATCGTGAACTTGGTGCAATACTGATGTGGAGTCAACGCTGGCTAAGCGCTCATCATGTCCTTGCTGCTGCAGTTTTTCTTGTACGATTTCCAGGCGGGACGGCGATTCAAAACAAGGCACTCGTTCGCCACGAAAAAATTCATGCTGAGGGGCATGACCCTGGTGCTCCTGTGAAAAGATGATAATCATAACGCGTTTAAGCGGGTGTTAACGGCGGCCAATGCCGCCTCGTTCCAATCCACATTTTGCACCGCATGTGCCACAGCGTGATTTTTTAATCCCACATAGCCATGCACTATGGCCCACACTTCCAGGGCCAGCGCCTGTTTTTCACTTAACGTCGCGGATTCAGGCAATACACCACCCACGCCTCGGATGAGTTTTCCAAATGCACGCTCAGCAACTTCTTGCGCCGCTGCCGATGGCTGATAACCCTCATCCACTTCACCAAAGATAAGCCTATAGTGGGCACGATACTTATCCGCCACCTCCAGGTAAGCCCTTGTAGAGGCAAGCACGCGTTGTTTGGGGCTATGGTTATCGGGTGGTACATCCATAGCCTCGGCCACGCGTTCGAAACCTTCTATATATAAGGCATCAAGAATGCCCTGCTTGCCATCAAAGTGGCTGTAGATACCGATGGTTGAAAGTCCGGCGCGTTTGGATATCGCCCGCACACTCAGCGCTGCCATACCACCATCCAGGAACAGCTCTGACGCGGCCTGCAATATCCGGGAACGACTTTCCTGGACTTTTTGTGATTTTGTTTGCGCTTTAGTTTCCGCTTTAGTGTTGACAGCCATAACACTGTTATCATAATATATAACACTGTTATATTACAAGCTGAACTCATTCCGAGATTGTTACCACTATGACTATCAAACAACTTGAAACCGATTACCTGATTATTGGCAGTGGTGCCGTGGGCATGGCCTTTGCCGATGTGCTTTTGAGTGAAACTGAAGCCAACATCCTGATTGTTGATAAACATCACAAACCAGGTGGTCACTGGAACGACGCCTATTCCTTTGTCACGCTGCATCAACCCTCTGCATTCTACGGCGTAAGCTCGCAGGAACTTTGCAGTGGAACCATTGCCCAGGTTGGGCCCAATGAAGGGTTGCAGGAATTGGCCACGGGACCCGAAATCATGAGCTATTTTGACCAGGTCATGCTCAATCGCTTCTTACCATCTGGACGCGTGCAATACTTCCCAATGTGTGAATACACCGGCGATGGCAAATTCAACTCACTGCTGTCGGATAAGCAATACCAGGTAAACGTAAATAAGAAGGTAGTCGATGGAAGTTTCTTCAACACCTCGGTGCCATCGACTCACAAGGTCGCTTTTGATATTGCCCCGGAAATCCAGTTTGCGCCGCTTAATGATTTACCCCTGATGAAAGAAGCACACGAGTCCTACGTGGTCGTTGGTGGTGGTAAAACCGGTATTGACGCCTGCATCTGGTTGCTGGAAAACCAGATTGATCCTGACAATATCCGCTGGATTATGCCGCGCGATGCCTGGCTCATGGACCGCAAGAACACCCAAACCATACCCGAGTTCTTTGAACATTCGATGGGTACCCAGGCTAATCAAATGGAGGCCCTGGCAAAAGCGGAGTCCTTAGACGACCTGTTCGACCGCCTCGAAAAGGTCGGTGCCCTGGTACGGATTGATCAATCTGTAACACCGAAAATGTTTCATGGTGCCACCATTAGCCAGAAAGAACTCGAGGAGTTACGACGCATCAAAAATGTCATCCGCATGGGCCGGGTAACCAGCATCGAGAAAGACCAAATTGTGTTGGAGCATGGCACCATCCCCACCAATGAAAACGTCTTGCATATCGATTGTTCGGCCAGTGCAGTGCCGCCGCGACCACCAGTGCCGGTGTTCCAGGACAACGTGATCACCGTGCAAACAGTACGCACCGTACAACCGGTTTTCAGTGCTGCCTTTATTGCTCATATCGAAGCCCAATACCCGGACTCAACGCCTGAAGAGCGCGCCAAGAAAAACCAGTTGTGCACCGTTGTGCCACTGCCGAATCATGCGACCGACTGGTTGCTTGTCACCGGCGCACAGATGATGAACCAGGTTCAATGGTCCAAGGAGCCCGGACTGCGTGAATGGATTGCTGCAAACCGGCTCGATGGGTTTAGCCGAATGATCCAGGACGTTGATCCCGGCGATGTGGAGAAAATGCAGATCCTGGCGAAAATGAAAGAGTATTCGATGCCAGCTGGCATGAAAATTCAGCAATTTCTCGCAGAATTAAAGAATGCCGCTTAAACTCGTCCCTCAGCTTAACATCGATTATTAAATAAGCCGGTATCCGCCGGCTCACATGACAGGATTTGCACATGACCGAATTCCAAACTCGCAAAGATGATTTTTCCGCCACCCGCCTGGTTGATACCCAGGCCAAAGCTGTCAATGATGGCGATGTCCTGTTGGCAGTCAATCAATTCGCCTTTACCGCCAACAACATCACCTATGCCGTGATGGGTGAACAAATTCGCTATTGGGAATTTTTTCCGCCCGCTGGCGATAATGCTGAGCAGTGGGGAATTATCCCGGTCTGGGGCTTTGCTACGGTCACTGAATCGAAGTGCCCGGAGATAGCAGTTGGCGAACGTTTATTTGGGTACTTCCCGCCAGCCGATACGCTACTCATTACCCCTACCCGGATCACCGATGCCACCTTGTTTGACGGTGCGGCCCACCGTGCCGAACTGCCACCTGGCTACAATGTTTATCGGCGCGTCGCCGGCGAACCGAACTATGATTCGGCCATGGACAACGAGCGCATGTTGCTGTTCCCTTTACATATCACCTCCTTTTGTCTGCACGACATGCTGCAGGACAACAACTGGTTTGGCGCCGAGCAGGTGATCATTATCAGCGCGTCCAGCAAAACCAGTATTGGGCTGGCGTATGCGCTGGATGAAGACGAGTCATCTCCGGCGGTCGTCGGCCTCACCTCAAGTCGCAACCTTGATATGGTGAAAAGCCTGAGTATTTATGACAGCGCCACCACCTACGACGAGCTGGAATCCATCGACGCCACCCTGCCTACGGTCATTGTGGATATGTCTGCCAATGGTGAGGTGTTGGGGCGCTTACACACCCATCTGGGAGATAATATGCGCTTCTGTTCGAATGTTGGCCTCACCCACTGGGAAGAAGCTCGTCCGGGCCCCGGGTTTATCCAGGAACGCAGTGAGATGTTTTTTGCCCCGGGTCATATTCAAAAACGCATGAAGGACTGGGGACCAGCCGGTTTTGACCAACGCTCATCAGGATTCATCCAACGCACTGCCATGAAGAGTCGGGAATGGATGGAAGTTAAATCCATCGATGGGCTGCAAGGTTTGTCTGAAGTCTATGATGATGTCTGCAATGGCCGGGTTCCCGCCAGCCACGGGCTGGTTGTGTCGCTCTGAGCAGGAGCCTGGTAACCGCTGCAGCAAAATTCCAGCAGAGTGCGGTAGATTATCGTTGCACCTCCAGCAACACCGTGGTTAACTCCGAGCCCCTGAATTTTGAGAAGACGTGAATTAAGATGATTGGATATTGCACCATCGGCGTAAATGATATGGAACGCGCCGAACAATTTTATAATGCACTGTTGGCTGAAGTTGGCGCCAAGCAGGTTATGGGCATGGACCGGATTAAGTTTTACAGCAGCGGGCGTGGCAACGCCATGTTGGCAATCTGTATTCCCTACGATGAAAAAGAGCAACACCACGGTAATGGCAATATGATCGCGATCCCGGGTGGCGATCGTGCTGGCGTTGATCGCTTATACCAAAAGGCCATTGAACTGGGTGCCACCGATGAGGGCGAACCCGGTGAGCGTTTACCGGTTTTCTACGGCGCATATGTACGCGACCTGGACGGCAACAAGCTTTGTTTCTTCGAAATGACCTCGTAAACAAAGCAGATCATTTGGCCCGCAACACTGGGGAATTTTAATCATTTAGGCTATATTGCCTGTCAGATTAAGATTCCCCTTTTTGTTTTGGGGGTAACAGTGACTTCAAAATATGACTAACTGGGTAATGCTCAGCATAGTGGCCTTTTGCGTGGGCTCTATGGCTTATGTGTATGCCGTACGCGGCACCGCACGCTACTCCAGCGTGGGCGAATATCTGCGGAAAGGATGGCCGATTTTCACCCCCTTTAATTGCCTGTTATACCTGTTCACCAAGGCTCGTGCGCGGCCGCCAATTATGGATATCCGGGAGTTTCCGGAGCTGGCGGAATTACATGAAAACTGGGAAATGATCCGTGATGAAGCCCAGACTCTGATGGCCGACGGCGGCTTTGATTCCATTGGCGATCCGGATTCGGCATCCTATTACGATATTGGCTTCCGCACCTTCTACAAATACGGTTGGACCAAGTTTTATATCAATTGGTACGGCTATACCCATGAGTCTGCCAAACGCACCTGCCCCAAGACTGTTGAACTCTTGAGCAAAGTGCCATCCGTGAATGGCGCCATGTTTTCAGTGTTGCCGCCTGGTGGTCAACTCACACGACATCTCGACCCTGTGGCCTGTTCGCTGCGTTACCACCTGGGCCTGGATACGCCCAACGATGATCGCTGCTATATCAGTATTGATGATCAAAAATACTCCTGGCGTGACGGCGAGCCACTATTGTTTGACGTCACCTTCCTGCACTTCGCGCATAACGATGCCGGTCGCCCGCGGTTGATCCTGATGTGTGACATTGACCGCCCCATGTCCTGGTTTGGTCACCTGCTAAACTGGCCTTACAAGTTGTTAATGCGGGCCACCGTCGTACCCAATACCGACGAAGATAGGAAAGGTTTTGCCAACCGGGTATTCAGTGGGGTGGTGCCATTGCTGGAACGCAGCAAGCGCCTCAAGGAAACCAACCTGGTGGCCTACAAAATTCTTAAATACACCGTCAATACCACGCTGCTACTGTTGGTAGCAGGGTTGGTATGGCTACTAATCAAATTTTTTATCTGGCTAATATAGGGTCAAAAACATGTACCACGAAAAAATGAAAAGTCTAATAGCACTATTTCTGCTGCTGGCGATCGCTGCCTGCGGTGAAAAGCCTGCACAAACCGCTGAGGAGGTGGTTGACGCAGTCGAAAAAGCAGTTGAGCCGGTTACTGAAGAAACCGCTAAATCCGAAAACGACAAAGCCAACGAGTTGTTTGAAAGTTCTTTCGAGCGCGCCATCTCACGCAGCCCGGAAGCACAAACCTTCCTGGGTCGCGGCACCAATATGGACAAATGGGACGACTTGAGCGAAGAGTTCGATCAAGAGTCTCAGCGCTTGGCTAAATTGGACCTGGAGGCCCTTAAAGAAATTGATGCCAGCAAACTCGATCTTCCAACAAAGTTGAGTTACGACTTGTTCAAACAGGCTCTGGAAGAACAAATCGAGGACTACCGCTGGCGTCTGTATAACTACCCGGTTAACCAGATGTTTGGCACGCATTCCGGTGTGCCAAGCATGCTGATCAACCAACACCGAGTCAGCAAGGTTAAAGACGCGGAAGACTATATCGCGCGTTTGAATAATGTGCCGGGATACTTCGATCAGTTGATTGATGGTCTGAAAGCTCGCGCCGAGGCCGGCATTATCCCGCCGAAGTTCGTGTTCCCACATATCATTCGCGATAGCAGCAACCTGATTAAGGGTGCGCCGTTCGATGATGGTGAGCCGAATGCCATTCTTGCCGACTTTACAGCCAAGGTAGACGCGCTGGCAGCAAATGAAGAAATCGGTCTTTCTGAAGAGAAAAAGGCCGAGCTGATGAGCGCCGCTAACGATGCGATGATGAACTCATTCAAGCCAGCCTACGAAAAATTGGTGGCGTACCTGACTGAGTTGGAAACTCAGGCCACTACCGATGATGGCATCTGGAAGTGGAAAGACGGCGATGAGTTTTTCAATGTTGCGCTGGCACGCACCACCACAACTGATCTCACGTCTGAGGAAATTCACCAAATTGGCCTGGACGAAGTAAAACGCATCCATGATGAAATGCGCAAGATTAAGGATGCAGTCGGCTTTGAAGGTGATTTGAAAGCCTTCATGACCTTTATGAAAGACGACGACCAGTTCTACTACCCGACCAATGACGAAGGCAAGGCACGTTATCTGAAGGAAGCCACCGACTTAATCGAGAGCATGAAGGTGACCTTGGACGAGATGTTCATCACCAAGCCAAAAGCAGACATTAATGTTAAAGCGGTAGAAGCCTTCCGCGAGCAGTCTGCTGGCAAAGCGTTTTATCAACGTCCGTCAGAAGATGGCACTCGTCCTGGCTTGTACTACGCCAACCTGTACGACATGAAAGCCATGCCGACTTATCAAATGGAAGCACTGGCCTATCATGAAGGTATCCCTGGTCACCACATGCAACTGGCGATTCAACAAGAGCTGAAAGACATTCCAAAGTTCCGCAAGTTTGGTGGCTACACTGCCTATATCGAAGGCTGGGGCTTGTACTCTGAGTTTCTGCCGAAGGAATTTGGCTACTATAAAGACCCCTATTCTGACTTTGGTCGCCTGGCCATGGAACTGTGGCGTGCCTGCCGCCTGGTGGTTGACACTGGCATCCATTCGAAAAAATGGACTCGCGAAGACGGCATCAAGTACTACACCGACAATACGCCGAATGCAGTCTCAGATGGCGTAAAAATGGTTGAGCGACACATCGTCATGCCTTCACAGGCGACTGCCTACAAAATCGGCATGTTGAAAATCCTCGAGCTTCGTGAAGACGCGAAAGCCACGCTGGGTGACAAGTTCGATATTCGCGAATTCCACGACGAGATTCTCAAGTACGGCCCGCTACCACTGAACTTCCTGGAAGGCAAGGTTGATGCCTGGGTAGCCGCCAAGCAAGCGTCTTAGCATTCTCTTTCCTTCTCCGGGAAACTGAACAGAGACGTTCCGCGAGACACATCCCGCACACACTGACAATTCAGTGTGTGCGGGGTTTCGATTCTTCCCTTTAGCCCTCTTGTTTAGCCCACCTCTTTAGCCCAAATGATGTTGCGTACAAGTAATCCTCTTACTTGGAGAGCACAGAACTCTTTCTCGCACTGACGACGTGTTGTCTCAGTTTCGCTAGTACCGTGTCCCCTTCTTCACCCAGGGATTGTTCTAACTGCAGATCAGGGATCACAGGCCCCGGAGTTTGATCCCCATTTGGGCGGATGATAAGCGCCTTGGGGAAACCCACCTTGATTTTTGAATGACTGAGTTCGAATGACTCCATCGCACCATAGGTCGTAGCGAAATCTGTTGTACTCTGCCCTACGACAACCCCAAACCCATAGTCCTGGATGATCGCCGCGACTGAAACTGCGTTTGAGTAGCTGTGCTTATTCACCAGGGCGTAGATATTGCCGCCGAAGCGCTTGTCAGCTTTCGGTTCGGCCAGGCTTATTTCAAAATCAAAGACCTCACCATGTGGTGTGCTTTTGAACAATTTATCAAGTCGGAACGAATCACTCACCTGATCTTTTTCAGCCCGGGCAGCCACCCGCGCACCATTGGATTCTTGCGCTTGTGGGCTTGATTTAACGCGAAACGTGCTGGCAAACCGGAATGGTTTATCCGCAAACCAGGCTATGAGTGCATCGCTAAAGGAATTGTCGCCACCCGGGTTTTCGCGCAGGTCGATAATGAGATCCTCCGCACCGGCCTCGATGAACTGAGCGAAAGAATCGTCAACAAACACTTTAAATGCAGACGCGTCCCAGGGGTCCTGCGGGTTCTGAATATTGTAGAACGGACCCGGCCTGATATAGGCAATATTATCATCCAGCATCTCCGACACACGTGGCGCTCTGTCCTGCTCGGATTCCTGTTCTTTCTTCTGAGCAAAACGCTGTTCAAGCTCTCCGCGGGTCAGGGTGGCAACCCGAACTAACTCGGTATCACCATTGACGCTTAATTCCAGATCATAGAATTCTCGTGCCCCATGAATCAACCATAGATATTGTGGCAACTGAAATTCCAACAAAGAGGCCGCAATGTCCTCCGTATCAGCAGAGATATGCGCTCGAATTGCCTGGAAGACCTGCTCCATAGGCTCACCATCGATTGCGACCAGTTCTGCCTTTGCGGGAATCTCGCTAGACGAGTAGTTGTCATCGACATACCAACGCCCTGCTACTCTCTGCAGGTAAACCGGAAAGGTTTTACCAGCCGCTTCACGATAGGCGGTAAATTCCGCGTCGGGAAAGTTAATCTTTGCGTGTGCCACTTTGCCCAGCGCAACAAATTTTTGTAACAGCACCTGGGTCTCAGAGATTGTCATGGGTCGGTTGATTTCACTGATGGCCTGCTCAAAATATTGCTTATATTGCTGTTCATCGATATTTGCATACAGGTTCACATGTGCCTGTTCCAGACCTGAGAACAACTCGGTTAAGTCTTCCTTAATTTGTGCTGGCTGAAGCTTTTCTGTGGCCATCGACACTTGCAGGCTGGCAATCAATAGGGCGGCGGCAATGATGGGGTTAATAATTTTCATACTGTATAATCTGCTGGTTTTCGATAAGCCGACAATCGCGTGAAAGTAGGTTTAGCTCCATGGAAAAAAGGTCTTTTTTACCTGACAAAAAGCTGACCATCCCAAACTGATGCACAAAAAAGACCAGCCAAGTCCGCCCAACCACCAATCTAACTATGTTTTCGGAGAATGGATACTTAATACAGAGCTCCATGAGCTGAGGAATAAGCGTTCCAGGCAGACGCTGAGACTTGAGCCCAAGGTCTTTCAACTGTTGCAGATGTTCATTGATTCTAATGGCAGAGTATTAGAACGGGAAACAATCATTGCCCAACTCTGGAAAGACACCATTGTCGGAGAGGATGCACTGGCCAAAACGGTCTCACGGCTGCGGCAATCACTACGAGCAACACCAAAATCGCCGGACTATATCGAAACCATTCCAAAAAAAGGTTATCGCTTGTTGACCGAGGTGGTTCAGCAAACAAGCCATTCTGATGAAAAGGAAACCACCGATAACGCAAAGAAATTTGCCAGTGGATGGGTTTTAACCTGTATGGCCGTTGTTGCTCTGACCATCGCAGCTTACCTATACACACCAAACACTGACATCAATTCCGACACAACCGCGCAAGAGAACGAGCTGCTGGACAGAGCAGATGATTTTTATATGCGCTTCAATCGAGGGGACAACGAGGCCGCACTGGCTTTGTATCAACGCGTGCTCACGCAAGACCCGGATAACCCGCGGGCTCAGGCCGGCATTGCGAATACACTGGTACAACGAATGATACGTTGGCCAAATCACCCCGCTGATGCTGCAAGCGGTTCAAGTTCGCTGGGCTCGGCGCTGGAATCAGGTTCTCTGTCTACCCCGGAGGCGAAGCAGGTTCTTTCCAGGGCCCTGTCATTTGCCAAGCGGGCGGCCCGACGTGCCCCTGATAATTCCGAAGTGCAAAAAGCACTGGGGCTCACCTATACAGCAAACGGAGAAATAGCAAAGGCAAGGCAGGTTTATCAATCTATCCTGGCAAATGACGACTCAGCCTGGCCTGCACTGATCAATCTAGGCGAGATTCACCAGATGTCCGGTGAGCACGAGCTCGCTCTTGAACGCTTCAAACAGGCTTTTGCCGCGATGCAACAGGAGTACGCGAACTCACCGCAACATATTGGTCCCTGGCAACCGAGCGTCGGTATTCATGTTGGCAATCTTTATGAACAAGCCGGCGATCCGAACCAGGCTGAATTCTGGTACCGGAAAGTATTGGATTTGGCACCTTTTGAACCACAAGCAACTACCCAGCTTGTCAGGCTATTGTTGGCCAGGGGTGACCGAGTCGAGGCCAAAACTCTTTGTGATGGATTGAGCACAAACGTGGTGTCAGTGCCGGACTGCCAGGCGGCAATGGAGAATCAGTAATCGGATAATAACGGCAAGCAAGGTGTGCTTGCCCATCCCTTTGATTGGCCCCGTCAATTCCTCGATTTATTGAAATCCGGTAATTCTGCGGCAATCGCAGACAGTGTGTGCTAATTTCTGACCATGCAGGGAAAATCAGTCGCCGTATACACCGCTATCCTAGTTATCGGTTTTGCTCTTGGATGGACAGTAAAACCTGAGCAAGAGCATCTCCAAACGCCTCAGTCAACAGAACCTGAGAATGTCGCTCTTGCTGAAATTGCTCCACCTAAAACGGTGATGAGCAAACCAGCACCAGAAACGGGTGTGGAAAACCAAAGCCAACCACAGCTATCTGAGATTGATGCCGCCAGCGCGCAACTTCAGCAATTATTAGAAGCCAGACAGCGTGAACTGGAGGTTTCAATCGACGATTGGGATGTCGCTGATCTGTTAGATTTTTTACAATCCGCCGGTGAGGAAGAATTCTATTCGGCCTACGAACTGTTCTCGATGTTTGCCGTTAAACCTGAATTAGCCAGTACGTTTCTCGACAATTATCTTTCGATCACCGATCCGAAGACCAAGAATCGCGCAAAACAATTGCTTACCGCATCTTACCCTGGCCAGAACAATATCATTGAGGAGAAAATCATCGATCGAATGCGACAAGGCGATCCGCCGGACGAATGGTTGGATGTACTCAGCGATGTCGGCGTATTTACCAACGACTCATTAACTTACCTGGGCGAACAACTCGGCTACTTTGCTGAGGCTCAACAGGTCAGTAAGGCAATTCGCGCTATTAACAAAGGCAGCGATGCCTTTTTCAACAAGATTCCACGCCAGACCCGTGAAACACTAACCTCACAGGTTAATAACCACTTGCGATCCACTGACCCAGAAGTTAAGGGCGCGGCTTTACGAGCTCTGGCAGCATTTCCGGTGGAAAATAGTGAAGCAATTCTTATTGAGGCGCTATCTGACTCCAACACACTGGTACAGCGTAGTGCCATTGCTTCGCTGATGCGCGGCAAATTTCAGGACGCGTCTGTCAGTGACGCCTTGTTGAATTTGATGAGGGACGAAAACAATGCCTTTGACACGCGCATGCTCGCCACCCGCGCATTGCGCCGCTACAACCTGACTGGCCAGGATTATGACGATTTATACGATTTCAGCCTGGAGATCAGGAACCATCAGCAAAATCAGCTCAGGCAACAACGCCAAGCTAATCAGCAGCTCCAATAGCAGATCTGCCCAGACTCAAGCTTAGCGGATTATGGGGTAGCCCAGGTTAAGTTGAATCAAGGTCACCAGGTACAGCAGGAAGCTGGCTAACAGAGCCACAAACACCAGCACGCGCAGTGGGTTCAAGACACGATAGATCAACGCCAGCAAAGATCCTGTATTGGCTTTGTTAAGCAATACAGCAGCCATCATCATGATCAAACCGGTTAGCAAACCGGCATTGCCCCAAAAGCTACCAAGATTTCTTAGCCCATACCACAGCGCATTCCAGGCCCCCATTATGGCCAGCAATAGCGGTGCAACTGATTGGATCCGACCCAAGATTGATTGAGCTGGCACCGAGTTTCCCTGATTTTCACGCCATGGCATCGGCATAAAGCCTAATAGGCCAATCAACATTGATACACAAACCACAATTCCCATACGCTCCTCCCGCGTGTTAACCAGTCCCCTGATCATGAACTGCCTGAACCGCGATCATACCAATATCATCCCGTGCTTTGTTGTGCAGTCGTTTAAACAACAACGCGCCAACCATAAACAGGCTGGCCACCATTCCAAACCAGAGCCCTTGTGGTCCTGCCAATGCCGGCCACCATTGATAAAAGGCAAGCCCAATCCCGATTGGCAAGCCAAATACCCAGAATGCAATAAACTGGTACTTGGGCGGACTGGAAGTATCGTGATAAGCCCGCAAGGCGCCGATCACCGCCACCTGCAGGGAATCTGCTATCTGGAACGCCGCCGCAAAATACAGTAATACCATCGCCAGGGCGATCACTTCCGGATCACTGCTGAACAACTCGATCAGGGACTGGTTGAAGATCAGGAATAACACGCAAATCAGCACCGATATCGCCACATTAAAACCGGTACCGGCTTTAACCGTGTACCAGGCACGATTCGGCCGTTCCGCTCCGAGAAACTGTGAAGCACGTATCGTTACTCCCTGTGCCAAGCCGGTATAGAGCATAAACGACAAGGAAGCCACGGTGATTGCAACGGCATGTGCGCTGGCGGCTACTGGTCCAAAATAGGCTATCAGCATGCCGGCACCGCTAAACATGCTGAGTTCGATCACGATCGATACGCCAATCGGAAAACCCAGCCGCCAGGTAGCTGCAATCGTATTGAATTGCGGCGCCTGGAAGTTAGCCAACAGTTTTAAGTGTCGCAGCCGCTTGTGTAGCATTAACACCAAACCACTGGCAAGGAACATGGACCAAATCAGGAAAACGGTCGCCCAGGCGCAACCAACCCCACCCAGCCGTGGAAAGCCATACAGACCGTTTACCAGGACGTAGTCGAGCGGAATATTCACCAGGAAGGCCACAAAATTGATCCAGAACACTACACGGGTCAGACTCATGCCCTCTAAAGTGCCACGCAAGGCCGGTATCAATGCTGACGGAATCGCGCAGAAAGAAATAGCCAGAAGGTAATGGTGCGCAATGCCGACCATCTCGGCATCGAAGTTTAGTTGCAGTAGGAACCAGGCGCCTAACCAGGTCACCTGCATCGCCGCAACGCCAAGCGCCAGGCATAGCCAGATAGACTGATGCAGCTGGTGCTCGATTCCTGCTTCATTGTTAGCCCCGAAATGCTTGGCAACCAGGGGTTGAGTTGCAAATCCTATGCCCATAAAAAACAGGATGATCATATTCCAGGTATTGGACCCCAGGTTCATCCCTGCCAAATCAACGGTACTGGCATTCCCCGCAATCAATACGTCGGTCGCAGTCATTCCCACCAGCGACAATTGTGCCAGTGATACTGGAAGAGCCAGCTTTATCAGCTCTCTGATTTCGGGAACGAGTCGAGACATAGTGACATTGTGCGGTGGTCAAGACGGCAAATAAATACTTTTTTTCAGAACCACAAAAAATTCGTGCGAGGATTATTTTTTTACAAAAACTGAGGGGAAATCACCGATTGGCGAATTTTATTTGTGGTCTTTAACCCTGATCCAAGCAAAGGAGGACGATGGGACAGTCATTGCGGACGACTGGATACAGTCAAATAGGCGCCCCACGCACATAATGCACGCCGTCGCTGGCAGGAACGACAGTCTGGTCAGCGCTAAAATCAAACTAAACAACAGGAACTAACATGAAAACTTTATCTTTTCTTAAATCAGCTACCGTTATCGCCGTCAGCCTGATTTCATTCTCTGTATTCGCAGACGTAGACACTTTTGCCGATGACAACGCAGTGACCCTGTCAGGTCACGATGCGGTTGCATATTTCACTGAGAATCAGGCCGTTGAAGGCAGTGCCGCTTTCACCTCTGTTTACGATGGCGCTATTTTCTACTTCTCAAGTGCGAAAAATCGCGACACGTTTAATGCCAACCCAGCCAAATACGCACCACAGTACGGCGGTTTCTGCGCCTATGGCACTGCGTTAGGCAAAAAATTGCCAGTCGACGGCAAAGCCTTTGAAGTGGTTGATGGCAAGTTGTATGTCAACAAAAACCTGGATGTGTATGAAACCTGGGTTGAAGACAAAGAAGAAAATATCACTGAAGCTAACAGCCAGTGGAAAGTAATTAAATCAGTTGCTGCTCAAGACTTGTAATCCCCCCACCTGACCAGCGTTGGTTTAATGGAAGCCCCCGAGGTATCCCTCGGGGGCTTTTTTGTGCTTTATCTGGTTTACCTGAGCGGCTCGCCAGATTCGATAGCTAACCAGACGAACTAGGCTTTACTGGCCGATATCCAGGTCTTAATGCGACGCTCCAGCAGGCTCAAAGGTAATGCTCCGCCACTGAGTATCTCGTCATGAAATTTCTTGATGTCGAACTTATCTCCCAGCTCGGTTTCGGCCATGGCGCGCAGACGTTGGATATCCAACATACCTACCTTGTATGCAGTGGCCTGACCCGGAATGACCAGGTAGCGCATCACTTCTGATTCGATACTAGCCAGTGGCTCGGGCGAGTTCTCGGCAAAATAGTCCACCGCCTGTTGCTGGCTCCACCCTTTTGCATGCATGCCGGTATCTACTACAAGGCGAATGGCGCGAAACATCTCGCTGGACAAGCGACCGAACTCAGAATAGGCATCCTGATAGGTGTCGGGCATTTCCTTGGCTAATAACTCAGCGTACAAAGCCCAACCTTCGGTATACGCCGTGGCACCAGCCTGAGTACGAAAAGTTGGAATACCGGTTAGTTCTTGCGCGATTGAAATTTGCATATGATGACCCGGCAAACCTTCATGATAGGCGATGACTTCCAACTGACTGCGTGGCATTGCCGACATATCTGAAAGGTGTGCGTAGTAAATACCCGGGCGCGAACCATCTGGTGTGCCACGGAAATAGTGCTGTGCCGCACCGTCCTGCTCGCGAAAGGCCTCGACGCGTTTAACGATTAAATCGGCTTTTGGCAGGATGCCGAAGTAATTGGTCAATTGGGCTTTGATATTATCGATCGCTGCGGTGGCCTCATCGATATAGTCCTGGGCACCAGTGTCTGGATCAATGAAGTAGAGTCGCGGATCTTCTTTGCTTTCGCGCTGAAATACAAAAAACTCTTGTAGTGTCCCTTCGAATTCAGCCTGCTTTTTAACCGTTTCCATTTCCGCGCGCAGACGTTTTACCTCGCTTAATCCCAGTTCATGAATCTCATCCGCCGTCATCGTGGTGGTGGTCATCAGGCCTAGTCGGTAATTATAATAATCCTTGCCTTTTGGCAGAGAACTGGCCCCTTTCGCGGTCTCGCTGGTGTTGTCATAGTCGGCTTCGAGAAACTTCATCAAGCCTTGGTAAGCCGGCAGCAAAGAACCTGAGAGTGCCGTGCTAACCTCTTCCAGCAAAGCATCGGCCCGTTCCTGATCGATTTTTTCCTCATCCTGCAAGGCCTTAACCTTTTGTTTCGCATCAGCCCATAGAGCGGAATCCTCTTCAGCGTCGGTAAATGGCTGACCGTTTACTATTTTGTTTACCTGGTCCTTAACAATGTCATAGGCAAACCGGGGCGCATGCACACCTTCCTCGGCACCTTTTTCAGCGAGTTCGACCAATTGCTCTATGCCGCGCGAAGCCGCTTTCAAGCGTGACACATAGTCCTGCATTTCCTGCTCACTCGTCACCTTATGAAAATTGATCATAAAAGTGGGAATGAACGTATGAATACCCCCCATCTGGTGGAATACATAGCCCTGGCGTCTGAATTCGCGGGCCTTCAATCCATTTTGATACTGGTATTCCCACAGGTCCCATGAAGTCTTGGTTTCGGCATCCAGGGCGTCGTAGTCAAACTGACTTTTCATATCTTCGACGGTCTTGCCCTTCCACTGCAATTGTTCATCGCCAGCGGCTTCACTGAAATCATCAATCTCGGCATAGCGCTCTTTGCGGCCCTGCATGGTCAGACCGATGGGGCTAAACATCAGCTCTTCTTCATAACGCTGTTCGAACCAGGCATTAAGCCGATCTGATTCTGACTGCACTGCCTGACTGGCATCCTTATTTTGTTGCGCCGAAGTTTGTGCGACAAATACTAAGAAACTGCTGGCAAAAACAAGCAGGCTCTTTCTCAATAATAGGTGCATAACTGCCTCTTGGTAGTTCTGGAAATAATTGCTACAAATGATAACGATGCGGTGGTGTGAATAGCAAGGTGAATAAGTCGATGCGGTACTTAGCAGCCTGCATCAACAAATCGCTTCCGGTATCATGCCAACATTATTCAATTTGCTACCTGCGATAGTTCAATACCCATTCAAATTATGGAACTTGGCGAAGCCTACGCATTGATCACAGCAATCCTCTGGGCTTCTGCGGTGGTCTTGTTCAAGCATGCTGGTAACAGCATGAGTGCCCATAGCCTGAATCTGATTAAAAATGTTCTCGGCGTTGGCTTACTGGTACCGACTGCTATGTTTATCGAGGGCTCGCAGCTACCTCAGTTGAGCGCACTGCACTGGTTAATCCTGATCGGCAGTGGCTACTTAGGGATTGCGGTGGCCGACAGCTGGTATTTTCAGGCACTGCGGATGCTGGGAGCTGGACGCACGGCCATCGTCGGTAGTTTGTACAGCCCCATGGTAATCATCCTGTCAATTGTGCTGCTGGGCGAACGCCTGGCGTGGTGGAAATGGTCTGGATTCGTTCTGGTGCTGTGCGGCATCCTGATTGCTATTTATCAGCGCCAATATCAGCAGGTAGACAAAGGCCAGTTGCGGTCTGGTATAGCGCTGGCCATCGGGGCGGTATTTATGACGGCATTGGGAGTGGTCGCTATGAAACCTGTGCTGGAGAACGATGGCTTCTTGTGGCTGGTATGCCTTAGGCTGGCGGCAGGCACCCTGGGCCTGATGCTGTTTTTGGGACTAAGAGGTCAGATGAGTGAAACCATCCGCATTATCCGATTTGAGCAACACAAATGGCCGACCATCTTGGCCGCCAGTCTGTGTGGTACCTACCTGGCGATGATCTTCTGGTTGGCCGGCTTCAAACACGCCGATGCATCCGTCGCGTCGGTATTGAACGAAACCTCCAGTATTTTTATAGTTTTGATGGCCTGGTTATTCCTTAAAGAGGAACTCAGCAAGCGTAAGGTAGTCGGCGTATTAGTTGCCTTTATTGGCGTGATTATCTTTATCGGAGCCTGATACACAGATCGTGTCTATCCCTGGTAGTCGTGGCCGCCACAGCCGATTTTGTTGGCGGTAATCCACAACCGCCGTGAACGAGAACCTGAGCGGCAGTACAAGTGCATTTTCTGCTTGGTATTAATCAGCTCAATCAATCGATCACGATCATCTGTATTAATCTGGTAGGAGGAAAATGCCAGCAAGCTGGTATTCATGCCCTGTTTTTCAGCCTCAGCCTGGATTTCTGCAAACGGCGCCTGCCCCTCATCTTCGCCGTCGGGACGATTGCACACCAATAACTCCACCCCATTGTCGACCAACTCGGCGACATCATCGACCGTCATTTGATCAGAAACCGAAACTTGCTTATTCAATTGCACTAAATGCATTTCTACTCCTCCACAAAAACCAATTGCCAGCAAAGTGATGATTATGTGTCGAGGCTATCATATAAAGCGCTTATACTTCTACTTCACCAATTCGCATGGCCCGGTAGCACAGGTTTTTACCAGGCCAGTAAGTTTTCATACCTCTCAAAAGCCACTGACAGACAATTAAATCATGCGCAATTTTGTATTTCTCTCGCTCCTCGTAGCGAGTCTCGCCGTCAACGCCAACGGCGATCGTCACCCCGAATTTCCAACCTATTTTGCTAATAGTAATGGCATCAGCATTGCCTACCAGGATTTCGGTGATCCAAATGACGAAACCGTATTATTGGTGATGGGACTCGGCGCGCAGCTGATTCACTGGAATGATGACTTTGTCATGAAATTGGTCGACGCTGGCTATCGAGTAATACGTTTTGATAACCGTGATATGGGTTTGTCAGAAAAATTTTATGACGAACCGACCATTGGCATTATCACCGGGATTCGCTACAAACTTGGTTTAAGCCTGAACGCCCCTTACCACCTGGATGACATGGCGGCCGATGGCATTGGCTTGCTGGATCACCTGGAAATCGACAAAGCCCATATCGCCGGGGTCTCGATGGGCGGCATGATTGCACAAATCATGGCTGGCAATTACCCGGATAGAGTTCTCAGCCTGACCTCGATAATGTCGACGTCTGGGGCTGAACATCTTCCCCAGGGCAGTCTGGAAATAGACACTGATAGCCGCGACGTGGCCACCCGCGAAGAAGGCATTCAGCAAATGATAACCATGCGAAAAGCCATTTACGGCAAAGATGCCGGCCTCAGCGAAGCAGAATGGTATGCCAAAGCGGCCCGGACCTATGACCGTAGCCATTATGCCGACGGCTTCAGTCGACAATTCTGGGCCATTGTCGATTCGGGCGACCGGGTCGAACTGCTGAAATCAATCAATCTGCCCACCCTGGTTATTCATGGCAAGATCGACCCGCTGATCCCGCTGGAACATGGCGAGCATACTGCCGAACTGGTCCCCGGCGCCAAGTTAGTTGTGCTCGACGAGATGGGACACACCATTGGAGCGGAACATCAACAAGACGTGTTAGAGCCCATGCTGCAACTGATGCAAAATGCCAGTTACGCCGCAGAGAACTAATCACGACTACAGACAAATAGTTCGACCAAAGTTGTGAAGATTAAGCTGTACTGGCAGCGGTTGCTGGCTGCCATCATCATCATTTGTACCCTGTCCGGGTGCACGAATAGCCCGCTGGCCTGGCAATTGCTCTATGGGCAGTTTGATAATTTCCTGTACCGCCAGTTCATTAGCTATGCCGACTTCAGTGACGCGCAGAAATCTGCGATTCGCAAAGAAATCGAGGTAATGGCAGCCTGGCATCGTCGCAGTGAGCTGCCACTCTATGCTGACTCCATCGATGAGTTCGAAGCACGAATACTGGATCGCGGACCCACTGCAGATGACGTCAACTGGCTGTTTGACGCTCTTTACGAGATTGGCCTGCGCTTGGACAAGAACTCACCATTATTGGCCCTCACTCCACAGATGCAGGCCCTGAGCGATGAACAGGTCGAACAAATATCTGATGCCTTTGATAAGGATTATGCTGAAGAGATCGAGGAATGGGAGAAGCAGTCTGACAAGAGTCCTGCCGAAGCAGGCGCCGCTACCCTGAAGAAGTTTTTTCGTCGATTGGGCCTGAAGTTAAATAAAGCGCAAGTACAAACAGTGGAACAGCACCTGGCCCAACGCCAGCTCTCACGCGAAGCTCAGCAGGCAATCTGGCGCGAATGGTCCGATCAGCTTTTGGTGATATTGGCCGGGCGTACGCACGCAGATTTCGCACAAAGATTCAGTGATCATCATTTTGCCCGTATCGATCTGGTTGAAATCCAGGCACCGCAACGGTGGCGGCATGACGATGCAATCTACCGCACAATGTTGTTAGATCTGTTTCAGAGTCTTGACGATGGACAAAAGCAAGCAATGCGTAAGAAACTGCAGAGAATCAAAGCAGTGGTGGTGGAGCTAGCGGACGCAGGCCCGGTTCAACTGGACCCTCTCACCGACGGTTAAAAAATCAGCTCCCCGCCTACGGAAACTCTTTAAAAGGCAATTTAAAGCCCTATATGGTTACTACAGAGTAACTGAAATACCCTCCGCTTCGGGAGGAGACAAATATGAATGAACCATACAAAGGCGAAACAGACTGGCAGCGTGTGCTTTTTGTTGCACTGTTCTGGGTGATTTTTTATGTTGCACAGATGGTGGTAGCGGCAGTGGCCATCGCTCAATGTGTGTTTGTATTGATTGGCAATACACCTAACTCGCATCTGTTGAAATTTGGCGACAGCCTGGGTAAATATATCCACGACATACTGCGCTTTGTAACTTTCAATAGTGATCAACGCCCGTTCCCCTTTTCCGATTTCCCCAAACCGGATCTGATTATTCCGGCCAATTCTAACTAGGCCAGAAACAGTCAACTTTCCAATAAACCCGGCCCTGTGCCGGGTTTATTGATTCAAGTCGGAGTAACTATCTCCGAGCAAATAGCGAGCCCCCGCCCCCCGCTTGGCAATCTGGTCATCCGGGTTATACAGACGACACCGCTGCAAGGACAGACAGCCACAACCAATACAGCCTGAGAGCGACTCCTTCAGTTGTTGTAACTGCTGAATCTTCTGATCAATATCCTTGCTGAAACTTCTGCTCAACCGGTCCCAGTCTGCCTTGGTCGGTGTGCGGCTGTCTGGTAAAGAATCCAGCGCGGCACGAATTTGCGTCAGGGTATAACCCAGTTTTTGGGCTATCAGGATAAACGAGACACGTCGCAACACCGAGCGATGAAATAGCCGGTGGCCGCCAGCGTTGCGAATAGAGGGGATGATGCCCTCGTCAGCGTAAAACCGTATTGCAGAAACGTTGGTACCAGTCCGCACAGCCATCGCACCAATCGTAATAAACGGATCTTTTTTCATTTTCAAAATTTATCTTATTTATTGCTTGACCTCAAGTTAACTTGAGATAGCAGACTCAGTGTTCACAATGCAAACTTTCAAACAGGAGAGAACCATGAACAATCCAGTATCAGCAGTCACCCAGATCGAACACGTTAATATTACCGTTACTAACCCACTTGAAACGGCCCAGCTGCTATGCCGCTTATTTGACTGGGAAATTCGTTGGCAAGGCCCGGCCCTTAGTGGTGGTAGCACGGTACATGTAGGCAACCCCGCCAACGCTGACAGCTACCTGGCACTCTATACACCTGAAGAAATCAGGGCGCACACAAAGAATGGCCATGAATACAGTCGGAACCTGAATCACATTGGCGTAGTGGTCCCCGATCTCGAAAGCACTGAAGAACGAGTACTCGCTGAAGGCCTGGTCACCGAAAACCACGGCGACTATGAGCCAGGGCGCCGATTCTATTTTTACATCGACGATAACATCGAGATTGAAGCGGTCAGCTACAATCATTGATATCAAATCCTGTCACCCTGGAGATATACCAGCTGAGTCATCTGTGGCACTATTTCGCCCCTGAATAAACGCCAACAATCCCTGGTTGGGGAACAAACAGTCTGTTTATGAACGAGGAAATTACGCCGGTTCTGGTCGCGTGTGGTCAACACACTGATCGGAGCGCAGATGGCTCGGGCCAGAGCCCGCTGGAAATCATCACCTCCGCCTGCAACGCAGCATTGGATGATGCTGGCAGCAACAAGATTGCTGCAGCGATTGATACCATTGTAGCCAGCAGCCTGACGGTGGACGCAGACATGGTGAAGACTCCGCTCTCTGGCAGCTATCGAAACTTGCCAAAGAGCATTGCCAATCAACTCGGCATCAGCCCCAAACAACTGTACTACACCGCCACTGGTGGAAATACACCACAGTTGATGGTCAACCACTTTGCACGCGAAATTGCCCAAGGCCGGGCAAATACCGTGCTACTTGCGGGTGGCGAAGCCTTACGCACCATGACCAGGCGCTTTACGCACTGGACCAGCCTGTTAAAACCCAAGGGTAGCTGGAAAGACAAGCCCGGCGGCCGCCCACTGTCGATCGGCGATAAGCGCCGAGAGACCAACAAGCTAGAGACATTGTATGGCCTGGAACTACCAGCTAATACCTACCCTCTATTCGAGAATGCCCTGCGTGCTCACTACGGCTTCAGCCATGAAGAACATCGGCAGCATATGGGCGAGCTGTTCAGCAGGCTTTCTGAAGTAGCCGCAGCCAATGAATACGCATGGTTTCGCCAAGCCCGTAGTGCCGAGGAATTAGCGACCCCGACCGAGGAAAACCGATATGTCGCTTTTCCCTATACCAAGCTATTAACGTCGATGATCTATGTCAACCAGGCCGCCGCAGTACTGATGACGACCGCAGCACGCGCCAGGGCACTGGGTATCGCCGAGGATAAATGGGTTTATTTACACGGGGCTGCTGACTCCTATGAAATCTGGAACGTCAGCGAACGACTGAACTACTATTCCTCACCGGCACTGCAACAAGCCAGTCAACAGGCGCTTGGACAAGCAGGGTGCGGCATCGATGACATCGCGTTTTTTGATATTTACAGTTGCTTCCCCTCAGCGGTGCAAATCGCTTGCGATGAATTTGGCCTGGCACATGACGATCCCAGGGGGCTGTCATTAACGGGCGGCCTGCCCTACTTTGGTGGACCGGGTAACAATTACAGCATGCATGCCATAGCTGAAATGATCCGGCGCCTGCGGGAAAACCCTGGGAAGTTCGGCTTGCTTAATGCCAACGGCTGGTTTCTTACCAAACATTCTCTGGGCATTTACTCCACCAAGGCAGCCGATCCGGAGTGGTTACTCGCGAAGGCTCCAGAACACCCGCCTGAAGTGGCATTCGAACAAAAGCCCAGCGTCAATCCGCGCCCAGAAGGCAAGGCCAGGATTGAAACCTATACGGTTATTTTTGATCGAGACAAGGGCCTGCAGCGGAGCATTATTATCGGGCGACTGGAAAACGATCAACGATTCCTGGCGGAAACTCCCTCGGACGCAGAACTGCTGGAAGAACTCACCCAGACAGAAGCGATTGGCCGAACCGGCACCGTTTCGAGCAGCGGCAAGAAGAGCCTATTTGTTCCTGACTAGGTGCTACTACAGAGCCAAGCCACAGGTGGCCCGGCTCTGAAAATAATTTTTAGAATCAGAGAGTTACTGGCCCGAGAAAATGCAGCTTACCCAATTGCACGCCTTCTTTGCGCAAGATCGCATAGGCGGTGGTCATGTGGAAATAAAAATTGGGTAACAGGAACTTCAGGATGTAATCTTGGCCAGACAGGGTAATCGAAGCCTCTGGCCCCATCGGAATTTCGAATTGCTTATCACTGCTGGCATCCAGTGCAGCCTCATCAAACCCAGCCAACTCGTCAGCTACCGATTCGATGCGGGAGATCAAATCAGCGAAATTTGTTTCATCTAATTCAAATGATGGTGGTTCCTGGCCAGTCAGTCGCGCCGAACCCCGAACCGCCAAATCCAGCACTGCCTGGAATTGCCACAGCAGTGGGTGCATATCATCACGCAGACGTGCATCCAACAAGGATTGTTCACTAACGCCTTGTTCCGCAGCATGCGCCTGTGCTTCTTTGAGAATGGTTACCAGGGCAGGAAATTGCTGGGTCAGTATGCCGTTATATACAGAGGAAATTTTGATACTCATGTCAGTCTCACGTTATGGTTTCAGTTTATATAGTGCCATCGATGGCAACTGCAAGAGCTGCACCAACCCTAAGTTGCTGGGAGTGCTTTCCGTGTTATTCGATGATGCATCTTTGCATAACTCACCAGCAGTAAACCCAGAAACAGGAAAGCCAGGCTGAGTCCAAATACACTCTTACCAAGCCCTACCCAACCCAGTTGCTCCAGGTCAATAAAGTGATAGGGATAAAAGCCTGAATACTCAGCGCGAAGTAAGGCGTAAGCACAATAGGCACCCGGCCATGGCAGGCAATACCAGGTATCGGTCCAGCGCACTTGCGAGTAGTCCGTGTAGACTAACCACCAGAGCACCATGGCAATCGGCACGAAGGTATGTGTAATAAGATTAGCTAGCAAATCCCAGCCCTGTTGACCTGCCGGTGCGCCCAGCAAAGTATGGAAAATAATACCAACGCCAGCAATGGAGGCCGCTGTTGCAAGGATTACATTGCGATGAACTTCTCGCTCCCTGAACAGCAGGATCATCACCACTAAGACCAGGGAATTGGTGGTGATGGTGAAGAATTGATACAGGTGGGACACACCGCTCCACACCGAACCGAATTGTCCGCTGGCGATAATCACGCGAATTAGCAACCCCAGTGCTGCCAGTACTGCCAACGCGCCGGCTGTGAATTTCTGATAATTTTGTCGTGTTTTGTGCATGGATGAGACAGTGCCGTTTTCTTTGACGGGTCGAGGTCTGGTTAACCGCCAGCAGAGTATACAAAAGTCATCGTCAGAATTCAGTTCGCGCCGAAACGCAAGTAAATGAGCGCAGGACTTGACTTCCGATCCTTTATTAATGAGAATGATTATCATTCGCATATATTGAGATAATCATGATTCCGCAACACTCCTTACCTGAAGCTTCCGAGCATTCCCCAGCAGGTTTTGTCCTTGAAACTCGCACCCAGCAATGGGTAATTCCCGAGAGTTGCGAATTGCTGAAAATGCTCTTAAACCAGCAGAACATTCACCCGCAAGACCTGCGATTTCACTCCGACAATCAATGCAAACGATTCATCAAGAAGTTGTTCCTGTTGGCAATTGAAGATGAACGCAGGACTCACTCTCCTTCATCGCTTGCGCGCTTTGGCCGTGAGTTAATTCGACAAACCACTCAATTCGATTCCTGAATCCAAAATAAGTCCCATTATGAAATTGATCGAAGACGATATTAAGAAAATTGATACCGCCGAAGCCCAAAACAGCTACGACCAGTTAATTGCCAGTCTGTTCGTTCTCCTCACCCACCATAGCCTGACCCACAGTGACGATTCGGCTGACGCTATTGTCTCCAAACTCAATATTCTTTGTGAACATTCGGATATTGAATACTACCCTGACCAGCATCGCGTATTCCTTAAGATGCGTAAATTGTGGCGAATTAAACAGTTCAAGGCCGGGTTGTCAGAGATGCTGCATTAGCACCCGATAGCAACATCAATCTTGCTCGGTCAACAACTGGGTATCACTCGCAGATGCCCATTCTGCCCAAGCGCCATCGTACAGCGCTGGCATAGGCCAACCAGCCTCCACCAATGCCAGGGCAATCACCGCTGCAGTCACCCCGGACCCACATGAAGTAACGACCCTGGAATCTTGAGAGAGCCTCATTTCGGCAAGCATTTCGCGCAATTCCTGTGCTGGCTTCAAGGCACCGTTTTTTAATAGAGAATCATAGGGGAGAGAACGAGAATGTGGCATATGCCCGGATGGTAAGCCAGGTCTCGGCTCGGGAGCCAAACCAAGAAAACGAGCTTCTGAGCGCGCATCCAAAACAATAAACTCACCGCTGGTACAATTCGCCTGTAGTGCCGCCTTATCGATCAACAAAGCGGGGTTTAATTGAGCATCCAAATTAGCGAATGGATAGTCTGGCACATTGGCGGTCAATGATCCGCCATCGCCGATCCAGGCTGGCAGACCACCATCCAGCACTCGCACACCGGGGTGGCCAAATACTTTGAACATCCACCAAACCCTGGCTGCCGAAAACAGCCCGGCAGTATCATAGACAACTACCTCATGCTGTGATCCCACACCCAGTTTACCAACCGCGTCGGCGAATTCCGCTGCGGTCGGCAACATATGTGGCAATTCAGTGTCGTGCGCGCAAATCTGATCGATATCAAAGAATATGGCGCCGGGAATATGCTGTTTTAAATACTCTTGGTAGGCATCAATTTCGGCGGAAGGCAGATACCATGAGCAGTCCAGAACACGTACATTGTCGCTAGCCAGTGATTGCTTTAATTCTGCTACTGAGCAGAGGTTTTGGGGATCGAATCATAAACTTCTGAGTGAGAGATGCGGGTATTAACGTAAATCTTGCGGAGTCACTTGCAACAGGGTTACATCGCCCTCCTGGGATTGTGCATAGACGATCTCACCACTCGCGAGGAATCGCAGCATTAAATCACTGCCGCGCGAATTAAGTTTGTTCAATGAGCGACCCTTGCTCCATTCACCATCGCGAAGCTCTGATAGATACAGGTCCCCAGCCACCGAGATATTACTGGCTCGATGTGACGCCTCGAATATCAGCTGCTTGCCATCTGGGGATAGCTCAAGGTTCCACTCCCCTCCCTCAGTATTAACCTGGTCACCAAGATTGGTCACCCGCCAGGAACTTTTATCCCTGGTGGCAACATATAGATCACCCATGCCTAATCCGCCAGGTCGGTCCGAAGCAAAATACAAATCACCATTGGCAGCCAATACCGGGCTGTATTCCTCAGCAGCTGAATTTAGTGGATCGGGTAACCTCCTGGGTTCCGACCACCCTTGGTCCGTCCAATCCAAGCACCAGATATCGCCATGGTGTGCTGCTGCAGGTGTATCACGGTTACTCACAAAGCAAGCTTTGCTCAGCGCAGCAGAATAGTAAAAATCTGATTCATCTGCTTCCGGGCTCGCCCAGGCTGGCACCACGGCCGCCTGCTGACCGTCTGGATAAAACCAAATTTGTTGTTTGCTGCCCTTGCCCCATTTTCCCGACTGACGCGTCAGATAGCGCCCATCCGGGCCGTCAACCAAGCCGTATTCTGGAAACTGTGTCTGAAATTGTTCTAAATCCAGGGCTGTTCCCACGCGGGGGAGACAAATGGCGACTATTAAAATCGCCACCCTTAATCTACTTGGACTCGTTACTGGTGTCATCATGCCACCAAGGCTAAATCGACATTCGGATTGGGTCAAGCAACCGACGAATGAGCTAACGAGGCAGGAAATCAATAAGGTCGCTCATTACTGGACAGTTGGACTTGGTCAGCAATCCTGTTTATTCTGGACTCGTCATGAATCAGCAATTTGCCATCAATGGAGCCAAATCCAGCCAATGATGTTCAAAGTCTTAAGAATTACCCTCTTACTACTCGTGCTGGGTTCGGTATGGACCACCTATAGTTTGCAAAAACAGGTTAGCCAGGACTGGCAAGGTACGCTGGATATTCAAATAATTCCGGTTTTGGTAGATGAGCAGGCCAGCACTCGCCAGTTTGTGGAATCGCTGAAAGTGAAAGATTTTGCCGAGGTGAGCAAATACCTGGTAGCACAGGCTGGGCGTCACAATCGGGATCTTGAGCACGCATTGCAAATCGGTTTGCAGCCGCCCATAGAGAAAAATCCACCCCCTATCCCTGAAGCCGGCGCTGGTCGCATAGAGATCATGTTGTGGTCCTTGAAGTTGCGCTGGTGGGCCTGGGTCAATCAGCCACCTGGCTACCATGACACGCAAATTCGGTTGTACGTGCTCTATCAGAGTCCGCAGACGGACTACCAGCTACCACATTCCACTGGCCTGCAAAATGGCCTGATCGGGCTGATCAATGCGCGGGTAAATGACAACAATAAACGAATCCATGCAGTGGTAATCACGCATGAATTGCTGCACATACTGGGTGCAGCAGATAAGTACGATTTAATTAGTGGACAACCCCTGTTTCCGGCAGGCTACGCTCAGCCGTTCAAACAACCTGCGCATCCGCAACGGCGAGCTGAAATTATGGCCAGGGCAATACCACTGACCGAAACAAACCATAAAGTTGCCACTCGTCTCAGCCAAACCATGATCGGCGATCTAACCGCGCGCGAGATCGGCTGGATTGACTAATTCAATCGCCAGCAGGCCAGGCGATGGTCATCCTTGAGTGACCTTTAAGCTAAGCGGGTCATACCAGCGAAGCCTGCAAATACCGACCCGAGGTAGGGTGCATTGCAGGCTCCGTAGGATATGACATTAGGGCTTATTCCCCAGCAGCGACCTGGGTGTTTTTACGATCAACACGCGCCAGTTGTGGTTGCTCATCACCGTTAATGGTGCAGGTATACATGGCTCGGTCGGCTTCACTGATAACACGCAATTTTGCGGTAAATGTGTTCTTACGGGTTTTCAGGTTTACCAGGCGAATCTTGTTGACGTCTTCGAACTGAGCGTTGATGGCAGTTTTGCATTGACTGAGCATTTGACCCTCGCTTGACTTGGCGTGAACCGTCATTGAGGTCATTAAGGCAACAGCGACAAGAGTTGATGCGATGGATAATTTCATTGGGAATCTCCGGTTAAGTTCTGCGGTTAAATGTCATTTGATATGTCATTCGCGGGCGATCCAGGTGCAGAGTAGTCTGGGACAAGCGGCCAGGGAGTGAGGAGTGCAAAATAACGATATTGTGCATTCGGGCTGCTTAGGTGTGACTGCTTCGCAATAGTGTCGATACCGATTAATAACATGCTGGCATTGAACCGCATGCACGCAAGTCAATCTGCCGAATTATTGGATTTCGGCACCGGATTTCGAAATTCGGTCGGTTTTTTAAGAATCCGTTCGGTTTTGAGCGCGAAAAACGGTTGCAGAGACCCCGTGATGGGCCTGGAAAGCAGTATTAAACGAAGAAACAGAGCGAAATCCAACATCGAGGGCCACCGTCAGTACCGGTGTACGGGGTTCAGACAGCAAACGTTGGCTGGCTTCCTGGATACGATATTGATTTACAAACTGGTTAAAATTGCGAAATCCCAGGCTCTGATTGATCTTTTTACGTAGTTGGTACTCAGGAATACCGATAACATCTGCCAGCGACCCGACACGAAGATCATGATCCGCATACAGCCGTTCTTCCGTCATGCGTTCGAGCATGCTGGTCACCAGCGGATCTGAAGTGGTTTCTGGTGCGGGTGGGCTTTCTGGAGCACCTACCAGGTTGGCGGTAGGATTTAACTTGATAAAGGAATAGTTGATGCCAAGCGTGAGTAAAAATATCCAGGCAAAACCCAGTGCCTCTCCAGGCAAAACAATGGAATAGATTCGCATTACTTCGAGGATGGCCACTCCCAGAACGGTCAGCGACAGACAGCCAACAAACCAGAGTCGCGCTTTCAAACGCATCTCGATCAGGTCGTCTTCACGACCTAACCAGACTAGGTAGATAGCCGCGCAGGCTAGGAATATCTTCAGGAGTTGCGCTAATACCGCGCCATAACGACCTTCATCACCGATCACATCAGGTTCCAGCCAGATGGTCAGGCCAAAATCCAGCAGCACCAGGCCAATCAACCATTGCGGGATTGCCAATCGTTCTTCAAACACCACCCAGACAAACAACATGGTCATGGCGGGAATCATCGATGGAAACACGTGGAACAGCCAATAACTGTCCACCCTGGCGTACTCGATAATGAGCGGGCCAACCAGGTAGATAATGCTGCCCAACAACAGTACCCCACCCACAGTACGCACCCGCAGCGGGTTACTGGACGAAAGCAGTACCAGTAAAAAAAGCATTTGTTGCGACGCCCCGAGCAATCGGAACGACGTGGTTGCTAAATCCATGGACTCGGTATGGCGTACTCGATAGGACGATTTAGTAATAAGGTTTATTCGAACAAATGCAAGCAAGCCCAATATTGACGGCACACGATGCTAACTTTGTTTCAGACTTGCAGAACGGCATTTTGCGCCAAGCCAACCTGTTGAGAGGCCTACATTTGACTGTATTTCATAATTTCCGCACGAGCCACGACCATGCGGTGAACTTCATCCGGGCCATCAGCCAGGCGTAGAGTCCGTTGTCCGGTGTACATATCTGCCAATGGTGTCCACTGTGATACGCCGGTTGCGCCATGCATTTGAATCGCTCGATCGATGATATCGCAGGTCACTTTCGGCACCATGGCCTTGATCGCAGAAATATAAACACGTGCTTCGCGATTACCGAGTACGTCCATGGCTTTAGCGGCCTGCAACACCATCAGTCTGCAGCTATCGATTTCAATTCGGCTGGTGGCGACGACGTCGAAGTTTCCACCCAGTTTTACCAGCGGCTTCCCAAAAGCGTTGCGTGACAATCCACGTTTTATCATCAGTTCCAGGGCTAACTCAGACTGACCGATAGCACGCATGCAGTGATGAATACGACCCGGGCCTAAGCGTCCCTGGGATATCTCAAAGCCACGACCTTCACCTAACAAAATATTGTCTTTTGGCACACGGCAGTTCTCAAACTTAAGATGCATATGCCCATGCGGCGCATCAGGATTACCAAACACATGCATCGGCCCCAATACTTTTACCCCGGGATTGTCCATCGGCACCAGGATTTGACTTTGTTTCAGGTGCGGGGGTGCATCCGGGTCGGGATTGGTTTGCACCATCACAATCATGATCGCGCAGCGGCTGTCGCCAGCGCCCGAGATATAAAACTTCTCGCCATTGATGACCCATTCGTCGCCTTCCAATATCGCTGAAGTGGCAATATTTTTTGCGTCCGACGAAGCCAGGTTAGGCTCTGTCATGGCAAACGCAGAACGAATCTTGCCATCCAGCAGTGGTTCCAACCATTGCTTTTTTTGCGCTTCAGACCCGTATTTTTCCAGAACTTCCATATTGCCGGTATCAGGTGCTGCGCAGTTAAATACTTCGGGGGCTAAGCGACTCCGACCGGTTTCCTGCGCCAGGTAGGCGTAATCGAGGTTACTGATGCCACCATCATTCCAATTTGGCAGGAAAAAGTTCCACAGGTCGGCTGCTTTAGCCTTGGCTTTCAGACCTTCCAGAATCTCTGTTTGGCGTTCACTGAGAGTCCAAATATCGTCTTTATTTGCGGAAGAATGGAATTCCTCTTCGACGGGGCTGATCTCATCGCGGATGAACGCTTTGACCTGTTCGAAAACGGGTACAAATTTGTCGGATATTTTTAGGTCGAATAATTCGGGATTGATTGACATGGTGGTTCCTGGCTACATAGGTGGTTTTTATTAGCCGCTCGTGAATCCCGTTACTACCGATAGACGGTTAGCTGTCGGGCAGCTTCAGAGCGCGAGCCACAGTGTACCAAACCCAGAGCAATAGAATGTCCCTCGCGGTACTTTTTTACAGAATTAAATAGGCCGGGCCTGAAAGACTTTATTGTCGGCCTGGAAACTAGCCCTCAAACAGTGGCGAGGATGGCAGTAGATGATCCTGGTACCAGTCCATGGCGGCTTTAAAGTTTTCCTGGTAGTGGGCTCGTACTTGCGCATTGATTGCATCGGTTTGTTGTTGCGCATAACCACGGTGAGAGACTTTGGCGTGTTGACCAAGATTGTGCGCAACCGAAGCCACCAAATCACTCTTCTCCAGCCCTAGCTGTAGCGTACGAGCCGCATGGTAGGCGCTTTCTACCGGGTCCTTTTGTAACTCCTGATAAGGTAGGGTCATGCATTCCCTTGCGGGGAGCAGTGCCTGAAGCTGCGCAAATGCGCGATTCTGCAGGGCATGAGCAATCAGGGTCAGACGAATAAACAGGTCGGCGCTGTCCAAGGCGCTTTGTTCAATCTCAGAAATTACCTGGTAATAGTCGGGAAAGGCGCTGCGCAGGTGCTTTAGCAAAGCATAAGCAAATTGCACACGTTCCCCGCCACCGCGGAACACCGATACCAGGAAATCTTCAGCAGACTGTGACACTAGCACAATATTGGAATGACCTGCCTCAGTCGCCAGATCAGGCAGCATGGTATTCACCCAACTGGATGGTTTAATCAGGTTTTGGTGGTCGGATTCGTTAACGGCTGGTGAGAGTGTGAGCCACGATTGCTTAAACTGCTCGAGCACAAAGTTGAGCAATTGGGACCAATGCGCTTTATTCGCATAGAGCGGGTGGTGTGCCGCCTTTAAGTTGGCCAACTGAGCAACGATGTTTGGTTCTTTGTAGGCGAACGATTTTTCCTCAACATGCAAGGCTCGCGCCAGGAAGGTAGATCCACAAAATGACTGGTGAAACACAAAGCGATTTGGCTGGGTACTACGAAATGCAGTTTTCTGCCATTTAAACGCTTCATCAATAGGCACCTGCCAAATTTTACTGTCCACAGCCAGGGGCGAGCGACCGTCGACAAAGGATGCATTAGCCAAACGTTCTCGGGAGGTGCGGATAAACCCAAAGTTTCCTGAGCGAGCATCCACCACGTGCAAGAAATAGTCGGGTGACTCCAGGATCTCAAACCATTGATGGATGGGACTCTCTACTGAATCTAATCCAGTAGTCGCGACGTCTACTGCTACCCGGTTACTTAATGGTTCGGATGCTGGCCCAGCGATCGAATTAAAAATATTACTGTTCATAGCGAACTACTACCTACTTCTATTGGCAATCACTTCAGGCCGGCAGCCTGATGTGATTGTCGATTACTTCTCGTTTTTGGGCAGCAAACTTCTCAGCCCGTTACTTTCAAAACGCCATATACCTCATCATTAGACGATGTTTTCAGCCACCGACTCTCAGGCTGCTTCTAAACCAACCGGTAATCGAATATCGATGGGCACCAGCAAACGGTGTCACAAACGACACCAGGTGCTTTTGCGGCACGGCAAAGATATTCAGCACGTTGAACTTGGGGAATAAGGACTTGCTCTCAGAGCCTTTTTGATCAGGGAATATCAGCGCCCCACCCCAGTCGTCTCGCCAATGAGGCGTTAAATTCAGCACAAACGCAGCCAGGCGATTCTTGCCTTTTACATTGTCGTCGTGTTCGGTAAGAAAATGCCCTTTCGAAAAACGCGTTGCCTGCATATCTGTATAACGAATCGCATCCAGGTCAGTTATCTGGCGCACCATGGCCAGCAACCCCGGGTCATTAAACAACTCATAAATCTCGTTAAAGAAGTGATCCGGCATCAAATTGTTTTGATAAATGTCAAAAATCGGGATAGCCGAATAGCAATATTGAAAGCCTTGCTCTGCCTGCGTGTGAATTCGCTTCTCAAGCGTTTTGCGCTGTTCCTCGGTCCAGTTCATTACACCGGTAAAACTCATATCCGTATGCTGGCCCTGGTTGTTCCAGGCTAAATTCCATTCAGATTGTTCTTCCAGAGCCTGGTGTATTTTGTTGGCGCTGTCTGACACTAGAAATTCGGGTATCTGCACACGCCCGAATTGTTCGAAAGTTTCTGTCAGTTGATTAAGATCGGTTCGATCTCGAACGAAGTTTAGTTTGCCACGCTGAGGGATAGTGTTATCAAGCATGATACTGATCACCTTCTTCCCTGCGAACACTGCTCGATCCTTTGTGCGCACCAGCTAATCCGGCCCGAAACGCAAACAGTATTTGCGCCGACCGGTAGGTTGCCTTGCCAGTGTTCACCAGGTCCTGCCAACTACTCAAAAAACACCTTCTCCGATACCCGCTGCAGCCACCTAGACAATAGGTATCTAAACTACTTCTCTTCTTTTTCCACCCGTTTTTATGCCCAACCATTCATAGATTTGAACGAAAAATTGGATGCGCTTAATAGTTAGATGCAAAAAAATGCAGTTTAGTTGTGTACATTTTGTAATGTTTTCAGGGAGGGCGGCATGGCCGCCGGCCCACAGCACAAAGCCTGCATAAGCCAAAACCCTTCACTGCCCACAGGACGCGGTGGTTGAGAACCAGAATAGACAACGCCTGGGTGGTTATCACATGCTGAAAGAATACGCGTCGCTCATCCGTTTGAGCCGACGCGGCGAATCACCAAAAACGATGATTCGCCGAGGGAGGAATTACTTATTACTGACAGTAAGTGTATAGGCTGGATGGCTGATGGTACCAATGGTTGCTTTGAGGGTGAGGGTCTCACTGCCGCGAAACACAGTTAGTTCCATTACTTCTCCAGTTTTCATGGTTTTAACAGCGGTGTAGTAGGCGTCCTTCACCTTGCCTTCGTCATCATTAACCATGCTGATACCGTTAATTTCGCTCAACACATCTCCTGTTTTCAAGCCACTCTTGGCTGCACCAGAGCCTGGCGTCACACAGGTAATCTTAACCCCGGCGGTGCTGATGGCCGAGCAAACACCCAGGTAGGGCTTCATGAATGCCGGTGATTCAACGGTATAGGTATCCTTGCCGCTCATATCCAGCAGTTTCTTGGCCAAGTAGCTAATTTCGTTTTTGATTTCAGCTTCAGCCCATTCACCTGCGTGTGATGTAGAGACGGCCAAGCAACAAGAAACGATCGACAACCACAATATCTTTGGTATTTTCATTTTATTATTGGAATTGGGTCCGGTGTTAGTATTCATAATTTAACCTGTTAATGCGTATTTTATACTCTGCAGTGAGATAAAACGTGAGTTTGTTAGAGTTCAAGCACACGCTCAAATTTCCGAATCATCCATCGTTTGCTGACGCTGGAAGTAAATTTTGTTTAGTTCAGTCAATGCCTCAATGCGATCGTTCCACAGCGTTTCAACCCGCTCAGGGTTGGACTGGCTATTGACGTTATTGTCGTGAATCATCTGATCCAGGTAGCTGATGCGCCAGTACAGACGCTCTGCCTCGGTTTGTTCTGCGGTGGTTAATAACTCGGTTTGCAAGGCCACGTTCTGGTAGGCCAGCTCCATCGCCCGTGAATTGAGCATTAGCTCCTGGATATTCGCCTGCAGCAACTCAGTCTGCTGTCGCTCGGCACTTTGTTGACCATAGATAAACAATCCAACGAAGCCTGTCACCATGATTGAAGCAGCCAGGGAATAAATCGCTTTACTGAGACTGTTGAAATTGGACTTGTTTTGGACTGAATTAGCGATAAGCAGTTCTACCGGAACATCTCTTGCGGTCAGGTCCTCAGCAGAACTGCCTATGCTTCTCTCCCCTATCTGGAAATTCTTTTGATGAGCTGTATTGTTGCTAACATCCGCCATCAAGCTGCTGACTTGCCAATCGTTCGCTGCCTCAGGCTCGGCACGCTTTTCAACTAAAGCTTGTTCAATACGTTCCCAAGACTCTGGACGCGGGTCCTGATCGGCAGCGGCGAATATCTCGCAGCCAATCGACTCAAGAATTTTCAATTCGTTCTGACATTGATCACAGCTGCTCACATGTTGGCTTGCGCCATTTTGTAAGCCGTCTTTGATCTCCAGCAGTTGTTCAGTTGTAGCATGCATATTTATGTTTACCTTACTGTTCATACCGATCACCCCGGTACTCGCTTAACACCCACTTACTGTATTAACCAGATCCTGCGAACCGATTTTTTCTCGCAGAAATTTGTAACTTCTGGCCACTACACTTTTCGAATAACTCGGCGTTTTGTTCACCATTTTCGCTATTTCGTCGTGTGTATAGCCCTCGATTTCTTTCAACCATAATATGAGACGCACATGTTCTGGCAATTCACGTAATACATCGCTCAGTTCATGTTTGGTGCCATGGACCTCGGTGAAATCTTGATAATCCGAGGCCAACGACATGTCTTCAACGGCATCATGGTTGGACTCAATAATCGCAAACTCGTCAATTGAAACACCCCCACTGTGTTTTTTCTGCTTACGCAAATAGGTCAGGCTTTCATTCACTGCGATGCGCCGTAACCACATCCCGAAAGGTGCTCTGTTTTCGAATGACGATATTTTGTCGATCAATTTTATGAAGGTGTTATGCAGAACGTCTTCGGCTGCCTGCTGATTGCGACAAAAGCCGCGTGCCAGCGTTAATACTGCGGGCGAAAACATGCGGTAGATCTCACTATGCGCACGCATCTCCCCGGCCTGTGCACGAAGCACAAGATCATCAGCCACCACCTGCTGAAAACGCTGTTTCTGGATCAGCTGTTTTTCACCTTCCATAGCTTAAGGATGCACTCTTTAGACAAATAGTCGCAAGCTATTTTCTATTTTTAATGGTGTTATGATGGTTTTTATTTTCTTCCTGGCAGAAAACCGATGGAAACCGTACTTTTCGACAGTCCCGTAGTAAAAATCGAGGCTTTTGAACTTGCGCCAAGCCAGGAAAAGTTTCATCAAATCGGCCATATTCAGCATCCAATCGCGGTGTTCCCAAAAAATCCAATCTGGATAAAACATGAAGGAAAACAATCATTTGTAGCGGACACTTCCCTGGTGAATTTTTATAACCAGGACCAGGTCTACAGCCGCTCCCTGATTGATCCCCGCGGTGACTATTGCCATTGTTTCAGTCTGCGGGAAGATATCCTCTGTGAGCAGCTCGGCCATGATCGCTCAGCCAACGAGATGTTTCATTTTCAACATCTCCGCAGTAGCCGCAGTGCGTTTATGTTGCAACTGGGCATATTACGGTCCCTGTCTGCCTTGCGAACCAGGGAACGGGGTGAGAAGGCAAACATCCTGAGCAGCACTATCATGACAATTGAGGAGCAATCACTGGCCTTGTTTTCACTGATCCTCGACCCGGTCAGTAAGGAGTCGCATACGTACAAAGCCGGGAAAAGTCGGCTGCGCCAGAAAAAACTCGTTGAACGAATTAAATCCAGTTTGCAGGAAAATATTTCACAGCAACTCTCGCTAACGGACCTGGCGCAGGAGCACCACCTGTCGGTCTACCACCTATCTCGCCTCTTTAAACAACATTGCGGCATCGGCATCAGCCAGTATCGACTTCAGCAACGCCTGCGAGCAGCCAGCCTGGCGATACTGCGCGGGCAAAACCTGACCAGTCTGGCGCTGGATTATGGATTCTCCAGCCACAGTCACTTTTCCGCCAGTTTCAGGCACTACTTTGGCTGCACTCCAAGTGATTTTCGCCAGCACCAGCCTCAACAGACTGCGATTTTCCAGAGAAATTAGTCACACCGTGACAATTGCATAAAGTGCGCAATATATTGATAGCGCCATTGGTAGGCAGTTCGTTAATGTTGGGCAGGTCTGCATCAACCAACAGGATTACCTGTATGAACACCCTTCTCAGATCGCTCATTATTAGTCTTCCCATCTGCTGCTCCGGGGCAGCCAGCGCGGAAAACGCAACCGCCGATCAAGCGGCTGCTTATTACCAGGAGCAAAACTGGCTGGAAGCGATCAAGGCGTACAAGAGTATCACCAGCGAACAACCAGAAAACTACCTGGCATGGTTTCGGCTAGGTAATTCACTGCTGCAAACTCAGCAGGGCGAACAGGCCCTGCCGGCACTTGAGCAAGCCAGTAAAAGCCCTGCCATCCCGGCCTTTATCATTGCCTATCACACAGCCCAAGCCCATAAACTCAGCGGTGATGAAGCTCAAATGTGGGAGCAGCTCGGTCAAGCCGTTGCAAGCGGCTACAGTAGCCTGGCTACTATGGAGCAAGCCAAGATATGGGATGACATCCGGGCTCAGGACAAGTTTCAATCTGTCATGAAAGACGTCGAGAAAAATGCCAAACCCTGTGAGTTTGATCATCGATTCCGCGAATTCGATTTTTGGCTGGGGAAATGGGCGGTATACGGAAATGTTGAAAAAACTGGCCCGCTTTACGGCAACAACCTATTAGAAAAAGCTCAAAATGGTTGCATGGTATTGGAGAGCTGGACTGGCGCTAGCGGCAGTATCGGCACGAGTATGAATTACTTTGATGGCACCAAGGATAAATGGGTTCAACACTGGGTCAGTGCCGGTGGCACCACCATCAATATCGAAGGAGGCCTGGTCGACGAGTCAATGGTAATGGTGGGTGAAATCTTTTATCTGAATGGGAATGCGCCGAAGGTGCGAGATTTCCGGGCTAAATGGACGCCCATGGAGAATGGCGTGGTGCGACAGTTTTTCGAAGAGTCCACCGATAAAGGCGAAACCTGGTACACCTGGTTCGAGGGCTTTTACTTTCCGGAATAACCCGCGGCTAGTACGCAGATAGCTCCCTGGCAGCCGGATTTACCGTGCTTTCTCATTAAAATACAAATAGGCGGGCAAAGCACAAGACAGTCCGATCGTCAGGTTTATCAGCACAAAAGGTATGGGACTTGGCCCATGATCTTTGCGGCCCCACATGAACACCCAAAATACGAAGGATGAGATCAACAGATCAGCCGTAAACCCTCCGGCGGCGCCATTGACGAACAAGGCAGGAATAAATCCTGATAGCGGGTTTGCCGAGAAAAAATCGATAAAGAAGACATAGGGAATCAACGCGCCCAGCATACCAGTTGAGCGTCGGTGAATGGCCGGC
>JBCCFY010000026.1:0-58573 GCA_039110515.1 Pseudomonadota bacterium | reverse complement strand
ATGAAAAGGCTTATTGCGCCTGGTTCCCCAAGTTATGCCCGGATACGGTGATCACGCGCAGTGACCCGCAATTAAGAGCGTTTCTGGACAAACATGAAGACATAATTATCAAACCATTGGATGGGATGGGTGGCGCCTCCATATTCAGGGTCAGAAAAAACTCTGCCAACATTGGGGTGATCATAGAAACCCTGACTGCGCATGGCACTCGCTATGCCATGGTGCAACGGTATATTCCGGAAATCACCGAAGGTGATAAACGCATTCTGTTAATTAATGGTGAAGCCGTGCCCTATGCGCTGGCGCGAATACCAACCGGGGGCGAAACTCGCGGCAATCTGGCAGTCGGCGGCAAGGGCGTTGCCCAACCTTTGAGTGACGCAGATGCAGCCATCGCGCGCGAAGTCGGTGTGGAACTACGCAAACGAAATATTCTGTTTGCCGGCCTGGACGTGATTGGAGATCGGCTGACCGAGATAAACGTCACCAGCCCAACCGGGATCAAGGAAATTAATACACAGTTCGATACCAACATCGCTCTGGACTTAATGCGAGCAATCGAACAAAAAGTGAACGCCTAAGTTCCGCGCAAGCATGAACGCCAACCAAGATTTGCTCAGCGTTACCGCATTTTTCTCTGCGTTGTTTCACGCGGTGGTAATCTTGGGGATCAGCTTTAAGTTACCTGACCTGGCTGCAATAGATAACACCGACAACACTCTGGATGTTGTCTTGGTCAACAATTCCAACAACATAACACCAGTCGATGCAGAAACGGTTTCCAGTAGCGACAACGAAGGCGGTGGCAAGGATGAGAAAGAAGCAACCACCCCGATCCCCTATAAACCAGTTAATGACTCTCCGGTTGAATCGATCAAGATGGTGGCCCAGCAACAACCGAAAACCACGTTGGCACCAGACCAACTTTTGACTGCGCCGTCGGCATCCATCCAGGTGCAACGCAAACAACCCGAGATCTCCAAGTTGGAAGTGCAGCGCAAACAGGTTGGACCGGACAAAATCACCACCAAGTCTCAACGTCAACTCGAACGCGAACGTTTGCTGGCCAAGATCAACCAGACCATGGAGGACTATCAGAAACGGCCTAAAAAAGAGTTTCTTTCCCCCAGTACGGCAAAACATGAGGCGGCCCGCTACCTGGATGATTGGCGAAAGAAAGTTGAAGTGGTGGGTAATGCGAATTATCCCGTTCAGGCCAAGGCTGCATCCATGTCCGGCACCCTGATTCTCACTGTTGAAATCAACCGCAACGGCACGATTCATTCAATTTTTATCAATAACCCATCTCCGCACAAACTACTGAATGACTCTGCATTGCGGTTTGTTAGGGACGCTTCACCGTTTGCCAGTTTTCCTGATGAAATTGACCCAAAAACAGATATCTTGGTGATTACAAGGGCGTTTCACTTTCTTAGCAATAACCGGCTGTCCAGCACGGACGCATCCTCGCAATTGTAATGCATGAACCCAGGCAAACCTGAAACCTTGTTGGCATTCGATGTCGGGTTAAGACGAACCGGCGTCGCGATTGGTCAAAGCCAAATCAACACCGCTCAAGCAGCTGGCCAGCTGGTTGTTACTAATGGACGTTTTGACTGGCCCAAAGTCGATGCACTAATTACCGAATGGCAACCAGATCGGGTCATTGTTGGCGATCCGGGTGGAGATAACCCACGATTGCGCAAAGTTATCAACCGCCTTAAGAGCCACATTCAACAACAACACAAATTACCAATTCTGGACGTCGATGAGACGCTGACCTCAGCGGAAGCAAACCACCAGTTGAGCGGCGCGGAATTGTCGTTAGAGCGTAAAGTGGAGTTACGCGATCAAATTGCCGCCTGCCTGATCCTGGAATCCTATTTTAGCAGTCTGAACGAGAGCTAACGGCAATCCGGCAGGATGCTCAGAGCCGAGCCCTGTGGTATTCTTCGCCAAATCCAGCCGGGATGATTAGCATCGGGCCATGAGCCCAAAACGATGATTCCCATTGCACCTCGAGCTTACGCCTATGCTGCCATTCAAGTCGTTGATTTCTTCCAAACAACTTACCCCGGAGATTGTCCAACAGTTGTTTGATCTAACCGATGATATGGCCAATGTGATCGCCAACCAGGGTCGTTCCAACTTGCTGGATGACAAAATGGTTGCCCTGCTGTTTTTTGAGCCCAGCTCACGCACCATGCTCAGTTTCCAGGCGGCCGCCCAGCGGCTTAAGGCAGGCACGGTTTTCGCCCAAAACGCGGCCTCCACTTCATTCGAAAAAGGTGAAAGCATAGAAGATCTCATCCGTGTGGTAGCAGGCTATTCGGACATTATTGTTATGCGCCATGCCCAGCCGGGGAGCGCGCAAATCGCCGCCGATATCAGTGATGTACCGTTCATCAATGGCGGTGATGGGGGCAATGAACATCCAACCCAGTCCATGATCGATGTTTACACCATTTATAAGCACAAGGGTCGCCTGGACAATTTGAACGTGGTGTTCGGCTATGATTCACTGCAATCACGCAGCATTCATTCATTGTCCAGATTATTGGCACAATACCCCAACAATCGCTTCACCTTTATTGGACCGCAACAACTGTTTCCCAGCGATACCATGCTGGCGGAGCTCGAATCCATGGGAGCAAAGTGCGAAGTAAAAGACGTCGCCACCCACACGGAAGGAGCTGACATTATCTACCTTAACCGCCTTCAGGAAGAACGCTTTGAAGACCGGGCTTTGTTTGACACCAATCGTGCCAAGTACCGGTTACAGCGCAAAGATGTGGAAAATTCCGATGCTCTGATCATGGACCCCCTGCCCCGCATTGATGAGATAAGCACCGACGTGGATGACCTGCCGAATGCTGCTTATTTCAAACAGACCAGTTATGGTGTACCGGTGCGCATGGCCTTGCTCGCAGCCCTGTTGGGTAAATCATAAAATCGCCTCGGCGTTAGGTTCCAGAACCAGGTTTATATGGCAAGCAATGCCAGGCACTTTGCGCTGAAGCGACGCGGCTTTAGCCTCGGAACCGTCAACCCTGAGACAATTTTTTTGAACGAGATTGACGCACCCGCAGCGTGGCAGCAAGGACGAGCAATATTGCTAAAGGGCATTTGTTTAGAGAGTCTGGGCGACCAAGCCCATCACATTAAGCAATCAAGCGAACTCCACGCAGATATCCTGCGCGGGACGGAAGGTGATGAACTCTTCGCAGCGCCGCCCTACTCGGTCAGGCTCGAAGGCAATTTCGAGCCATTGGGCAGCAGTAGTTATGAAGGTGATGATCAGGAGATCGAGACAATTGTGTATGACGCGGTTAGGGCAGACAAAACGATCGCCGAAGATCTGTGGATCAAAATCTCCTGGTTATCTTTTTATGAGCATGATGAATCGTTAAGATTTCGCTTTTCCTTTGGGGAAGATTGGGCCGAGGATGTCGCTGCGGACAAAATGCGTCAGCAACATGCGGCATTGCTGACCGATGCTATTTTTCCAGAGTCAAGATGCATCACGGAAAATGCTGCTCTGGCGTCAGTTCTATCAGAGATTTTAGGCTCGCGGCAAATTAGGTTCGTTGAACGCATCGTGTATTTTAATGCCCCCGAGGGTGGTGCCTACCTGCACCATGATCATGAACGTGGACATGCAGGCGTCGCCTATGCGCAGCTCACTGGGGACACTTTTTGGCTTGCTTTGGGCCGCGAACAACTGGTTCAGGAAATTATTGAATTTATTGCTACTTGTGCAAGCACTGAGTCCTGGCCTGCGGGCATTTCGCGGAATGCACGAGGAGAACTGCTCGCATTAAGTGGCGACCCGATTGCACTGGTGATGGAGTTGGAAAGTTTCGCGAATGATGCGCTCATACACTTAATCAATGAAGAACTGGATTTTGTTCAGCAGTTGATCCAGCATGGCCATGGCCAGTATGTTCGGTGTGGCGATGTGTTGTTACTACCCCAAGAAAACGCGCAAAACTGTTGCTGGCACAGTGTGTTCTGCGTTGGCGAGCAGACGGGACAGGCACTGTCCTTTGCGATCCGCACCAATTAAGTTCGCCCCGACATGGTAATGTGCCTAAATCTGCCTTCTGAGCTTCATCGCTACCGTGCCAACACCAAGAAAAGCCAGGCCCATTAGCATCAGGGTAATCGGCCAACCCAACGAGTCAGCAAAATGCTCAGCGGAGAAATAGCCAATGTATGACAGCATCGCCAGCACCGTGGTAAATAATAGTGCTCGGCTTTGCAATACCACGCAGACATAGAGAATCGCTGCTGTGACGGCCAGGAACAAAAGCTCAATGGATGTGTTTTCTAGAATATCAAATAGACCTGCATAGAACATAAAAGAGCCGACCAGGTAACCAATACCTACCAGCCGCGGATAGCGATTCGCGCGATGCAATCCAAAGGCGGTTAGCATGACATTAATACCAATCAACACGCTGCTCCAGTTCGGTTCTGCCCATAAGGCCACCAGGTCAAACAATCCACCATTCAACCAACACACCGCAATAAATAAGGCCAACTCAGTCAGGATGCGATGTGGACCCTGTTCCAGGGCTGTGCTGACCAGGAACAGAGACATGCCGAGAATGATAGCAATGTAAGTAGCAGAAACCCCGAGCATATCCAGGCCTATATGCATAAAGCCGTAGGTGAAAAACAGCGCAATAAAAGCAAACAGAGTGCGATTATTTTTTAGCATTAGGGCAGCAAAATGGACCGCAGTGGTGCCGAACACAAACAAGGTGGCTGCTCGCCAATTGTCACCATCGGGAAACACTTCATCGATGAGCACGAACCAGCCACTCACCATAAACAAGGTGCACGCCATGGTGAGTGGTAAAACCAGACGGGGGTATTTTTGCTCGTGCAAGGCCGCAATCAGGATGAGATACAGGATGTAAGCGACACCCAGGGTGATCAACACCCGCATAAACGCACCCATGCTGTCCCAAAACATGCCGGTGTAGGTACCCAAACCTGCCAGCAAAAAAATCGCACCAAGGTACATAAAAAGCGTCTTGGCAATATCACCTTTGCTACGCTTTTGTAGCTCGTCGCCCTCGCTGGACGGTGTCAACCACTCAGCTTCAACATCCGCCGGCGAAATCTCGTAGGTAGACATCAAGTGTCTGATATGTCGCAAGGCACTCGGTCGGTCGGTAGCCAGCGAAATCCCCAACATCCCGGCGATCACTGGCCACCCCCAAAACCCTGCCCCTGCTATGAGCAGTATGAAAATGAGAATGAAAAAGCCGATCACTTGGGAATCACCCAGCCAACGAATTGAGTATTGCGCCCATAATAGTGGTCGCTCACATTGGGTAATCGAATACGCCGACCATCCTTGGACAACACGGCTTCTCGATAATAGCGCGAGGAGTAAAACAAGCCCCCAAAGACATTACGCGAGTATCGGCTATTGCCGCTGGTAAATTCATAGCCGTCTGGAGCGATACTCGATGAATCGACAGCAACGTCCTGCAGTTCGGCTACTTCGATGATCCGGCTTTCCGGGAAGGCCTGTGCTGAACCTGAACCACTTTGCCTGAGTCCCGAAGGTAAAATGATGGGAATTTCTCGAACCGCGCCAGTATCGGACATATAGAGCCAAAGCCGGGGAATTTGCTCCGGATACTCTACCTGGCCATAGCTAAGCTGTACCCGGTTATCAACGACTGAGATTTGCAGTGGGTTTCGGTATGCATTGTAACCGGTGGCATACAATACATCGAACTTAGGTCCTGCGACCAAGAGGTTGGGAATGCCCGATACCAGCAAGAATACAATCACCAACAGCAAGGGCAGCCCCAGGCCGAAAGCGATGGTGGGGTTATCCTTAAGAAAAGATTTCATGCCGACTCTCCCCTAAATAATTTTTGATACCTGAATAAAATTTATCTTACGCCAATTCAGATGCGTCAGATCAGTATAGCCCGCCACAATGGGATGGGGCACCCCCTCAGAGACTTTAACTGCTCAGTAGATCATTGACATACTTGGCCGACGCCATTTGATCTACCCAGCTAAACGTACCCGCCTCCAGCATTTCCTTTCCCGACAAAACCAGCGGGTTAACTGCTGCCCAGTTTAGCGCTCCTCCAACGCTGATCCGCTGGGCACCGGCTTCAAAAAACTCCTCAACCGAAGCGTCTTTGATATATGGCGCCAGCGCGTTAAAGGGTGTGTTCAGTTTGGCTGTAACTTCCTTTAACTGGGCCAGGGATTTAACTGCAGGTGCGTAGAGCACATTGGCACCGACCGACTCAAACGCCTTCAGTCGTTTAATCGTGTCATCTTGATCATCCACTCCCCGAATCAGGTTTTCGGCTCGGGCAGTGAGCTGGAAAGGCATATTCAACGATTGAATTGCTTCGCAAGCCGCCTGAACGCGTTCAACAGAGTGGTTGAAATCGTAGATCGAATCCGTCGAGGGGTTATAGTCTTCAATAGAGCAACCCGCCACACCGGTTGCTGCAATAGCAAGCACATTTGCTGCGACCCCTTCGGCATCATCACTAAAACCGTTTTCAAAATCGGCACTAATCGGTATGTCGGTGCCGGCTGCCAAAGCTTCACAATGAGCCAATTTTTCTTCCAGCGTAACCTGCCCGTCAACCCGGCCCAGGGTATAAGCAAGGGCGGAGCTGGTGGTTGCCAGTGCCTCAAAACCAAGGCCCTGCAACACGCGAGCTGACCCGACATCCCAGGGGTTAGGGATCACGAAAGCGCTATCTCGTTGATGCAGTTCAGCGAAGCGCTCGCATTTCGCCTGTTGGCTGGTCATCACACCCCCGGATTTTCCTGGCGTCCTGCAAGCCGCCGTTAAAGCGTGTTGTCCTTGCAACCGCTTGCGTAACGCGATTGATCTTCAAGGGTAGACACGTACATGCAGCGAGCAAACTTCGGCATGCTGTGCTCGCTGATTATGTTGCCACCGAGATAGTTAAACTTGAACCTGCTGTGTTTAACCTTGCCCAATGTGGAAAACATGTATCTAAGGACCGTTAATATTTCCCCGGTTTCGTAAATGATTTGCACATCGTTTTCATAGCGTTTGGCGTCCTTCGGAATGAACAGTCGTGGCGATGGGTTGAATACTACGGCATTCACATTTTCATTGGTGACCGCCACATGCATGGCAAGACCACCGCCCAGGGAATGGCCTACCGTGGTGATTTCCAGATCGTCTGCCATTGCAGAGGCTTTTTCCCACACATGCACCGCGTCTCGGTATTGGCCCTTCTCATGGGAATTAAAATCTGCATTCGCATGTAGCCAGTCCGGTAGATCATCCGTCCCCCGGTAGGCAATCACCGCACGTCTGCGATCATTTGACAGGTAGATATCGGCGCTTAAGCCCTTGCTGGTTACTACACGTTGCTCTCTTGTCCAACCCGGAATCTCCACCTGGAAGCCTTTATCGTAGGCGTTTGCGGACATCACGGCATAGACGTAATTTTCTTCTGCTACCTGGTCGAGCACCTGGATATCTTCCTCGAAAAAGGAAAAACGCTTCTCATACGAGCATTTGCATTGACTGAGTTCCGGATCATCAACCAGCTCGGTCAGCTGTTTGTCCATTGCGATGGAACAGTTTATTAGACCCTTGTCATCGGATTTATCTTCGCATTTCTGTTTTCCGCCACCCTCTTGTTCGGCGGAATCACTCGGCGAACCACACCCCACTAAGATCAGTGCCAATAGCAAAACTATGCCATGCTTATTACTCGCGCTCATCTTCACCCCCGCTCAGATTGATTATCGCTGTTCCGCGCAAGGCCTAGTACTCGTCGTCCTCGATCTCTACATTGGCCAGGGTTTCCCCAAACTCGGTTTTCGCCGCATCTTTACCCCGCAGCTTAATTGCCAGCCGCAGATCATTCTCTGACTCTGCGTTCTTGATCGCATCTTCATAGGTGATCAGATCGTGCTCATGCAGGTAGAACAGCGACTGGTCAAATGTCTGCATGCCCCACTCCGACGACTTTTCCATCGCGGCGCGAATCTCATCAATGCGGTGCTCCTTGATCATGTCCGCAATCATCGGGCTATTGATCATGATTTCAACTGCCGGCACGCGGCCTTCCTTATCCTTGATGGGCAACAGGCGTTGCGACACCAGGCCATACAGGTTGAGCGATAAATCCATCGCCAACTGGTCACGACGGTCAGCCGGAAAAAAGTTGAAAATTCGATCCAGAGCCTGGTAGGCATTGTTAGCGTGGAGCGTGGCAATACACAAGTGGCCGGTTTCGGAAAACACGATGGCGCTGTCCATGGTTTCGCGGGTACGAATCTCACCAATTTGAATCACGTCGGGCGCCTGCCGCATGGCATTGATCAGGGCCACGTCAAAGGACTCGGTATCGACCCCGACTTCACGTTGGGTAACAATGGATTTTTTGTGGGTATGCAAATACTCGATCGGGTCTTCGATGGTGACGATATGGTCCTGAGAGTTTCGATTGCGGTAATCCACCAACGATGCCATCGAGGTACTCTTACCAGTACCAGTACCTCCCACAAAGACCAACAGGCCGCGTTTGCGCATAATCATCTTCTGCAAGATTGTTGGGATGCGCAGTTCTTCGACAGTGGGAATATTAGTTTTAATTGCCCGCAAAACCATGCCCACACTGTCCTGTTGCACAAACACGTTTACCCGGAAGCGCCCGATTTGTTTCGGATGAATCGCAAAATTACACTCTTTGGAACCCTCGAAGATGCGTCGTTGCTCTTCGTTCATAATGCTGTAGCACAGTTCCTGCGATTCCTTGCTGTTCAACGGGTTTCCGGCAATCGGAAAAATCTTGCCGTCTACCTTGAAACTGGGTGTTGCATTGGCAGTAATAAATAAGTCAGATGCGTTTTTCACCATCATGGCGCGCAATAAGTCGGCCATTTTATACATATCTTGGTTCTCCGGTGATTGGTGCCATTGGGTTATACAAAATCGTCAGCAGGCTACATGAATTTACTCTTATCCACAGCCCTGCGCCGCGCATCTCCCGCCGTTATCAAACGGTCACGCACCAGGTTTTCGAGAGTTTGGTCGAGGGTAACCATGCCTTCGGATTGCCCCGTTTGAATCATCGAGTACATTTGCGCCACCTTGTCTTCACGAATCAGGTTTCGGATCGCAGAGGTTCCAATCATGATTTCGTGTGCGGCTATTCGACCCCCGCCGACGCGCTTAATCAAAGTTTGTGCGATAACTGCCTGGATAGACTCAGAAAGCATGCTGCGGACCATGGATTTTTCTTCTGCAGGAAATACATCCACCACCCGGTCAATCGTTTTTGCTGCCGAGGTAGTGTGCAGAGTGCCGAGTACCAGGTGACCAGTCTCAGCAGCGGTCATCGCCAGCCGAATGGTTTCCAAGTCACGTAACTCGCCGACCAGGATCACATCCGGGTCTTCACGCAAGGCCGAGCGCAAGGCGTTTTCAAAACTATGCGTGTTCTCGTGTAGCTCACGTTGGTTGATCAGACATTTCTTGCTTTGATGCACAAATTCGATTGGATCTTCAACGGTTAGGATATGTGCCCGCTGTTTGTCGTTGATGTAATCGACCATCGCCGCCAGCGTGGTTGATTTACCCGAACCCGTCGGCCCAGTCACCAATACCAATCCACGCGGCTTCATGCAGATTTCTTTGAATACCTGGGGTGCATCCAGATCCTCAAGGCTTAATACCACCGATGGAATGGTTCGGAATACCGCTGCCGGGCCGCGATCCTGGTTGAAGGCATTGACCCGGAAGCGGGCCACGTTGGGTATTTCAAATGAGAAATCAACCTCAAGGTTTTCCTCATAACCTTTACGCTGATTATCGTTCATGATGTCGAAGATCATCTTGGTAACCGTCTCGGCATCCAGCGTGGGCAAGTTGATGCGTTTCATGTCGCCGTCAACCCGTATCATCGGGGGCAGACCTGATGACAAATGTAAATCAGATGCTTTGTTCTTCTGCGCAAAAGCCAGTAGCTCAGCTATGTCCATACCTTCTCCGAGGGGTTTAACTTATAATCAACTACCAAAACATACACCCAAGTATAACCACAATCCGACCTGATGAGTAATAGAGATTACGCTTCTAAACAACTGAATAAGATACAAAATCGCATTGTCAGCGCCGCGCGGGCGGCGAATCGAAACGTGGACTCCATTCGCCTGGTTGGCGCTGCCAAACAACAATCCGCGGAGCTCGTGAGCGCCTTTCACCAGGCCGGATTGAATGATATCGGCGAAAATTATTTGAACCAGGGGTTAGAAAAACAACAGGTGCTTGGTGAGTTGCAACTGAATTGGCACTTCATTGGTGCCATCCAGTCGAACAAGACTAGCGACATCGCTTTGCATTTCGACTGGGTTCACAGTGTCGATCGCATGAAAATTGCAGAGCGGTTGAATCGACAATCGCCGTCCAATAAGCGCTTGCAGGTATTGCTGCAGATCGATATCGATGATGAGGCGACCAAGGCCGGTGTGGCGGTCGATCAGGTACCGGCTCTGAGCAATGAAGTTGCGCAATTACCAGCGTTGGATTTGCGCGGCTTCATGTTGTTACCCAGGGCACGCGAAGGCTTTGATCAGCAGCGAAAACCATTTGCGCGAGCGCGCAAACTCCTGGAAACCTGTAATCAGCGCTACGGCTTGCAAATGGATAGCCTGTCGATGGGTATGTCAAATGACCTGGAGGCCGCGATTGCCGAGGGCAGCACCATGGTGCGAATCGGCACCGATTTATTCGGACCGCGCGCAAAATGATGCATTTGCAGTATTCGACACGTAAAATACCGTGTTCCAGCTTGCGCTGCACCGAACGCGCCACCAGGCAGTTTGTTAGAGGCGCTTGAACAAGCAGAAGCACAAAATAGGTATCGAGGTTCATGAGTACTAACATAGGATTTATTGGCGGCGGCAATATGGCTACCAGCCTGATTGGCGGACTTTGTCGCAGCGACCAGGACGCCCCCTTGGTGCAAGCAGAACAGATCTGGGTTTTCGATAAAAGTGCGGATAAAACTCAGACACTTAAATCCAACTATGGCATCAACGTTGCTGCAAGCAACGATGAAATGGTTATTTGCTGCGATATCCTGGTGTTAGCGGTCAAACCACAAATACTCGAAACAGTGTTAACGCCGCTGGTTGATAGCTTCGCAGAAAAGCAACCCTTGCTCGTTTCGGTGGTGGCCGGAATCAAAAGCGTGACAATGGAACGCTGGTTAGGACGCGAGTTGCCGATCATCCGTGTCATGCCTAACACACCCGCCCTGGTCGCGGTCGGAGCGAGCGGTCTATACGCCAACGCCAGGGTTAGTGAAGAGCAGAAGCGTCTCACTGTCGGATTGCTTGATGCCACCGGACTCTCAGCCTGGGTTGACAACGAGGCTGATATTGATTCAGTAACCGCCTTGTCAGGTAGTGGCCCCGCCTATTTCATGTTGTTCATTCAGAGCTTGATCGACGCTGGGGTGCAGGCGGGAATCGAGCCTGAGACTGCCAAGACTCTTGCGGTGCAAACCGCGGTGGGGGCTGCAGAGTTAATTCGCCAGAGCGATAACAGCATTGCAACGCTGATCGATAATGTAACTTCGGCAGGTGGCACCACAGAACAAGCGTTGATTTCGTTTCGTGAAGCAGGTCTGCCGGGAATCGTCGCTGATGCCTTCACCGCGGCCAAAACCCGTTCGGAAGAAATGGCAACAGAATTGGATACCTAGCCAAGCTTTCCTATCATCAGTCGATTCGAAATTAATCTCATATAACAAACGACCCTATGAATTACATCGGAAACGCCAGTATTTATTTAACCCAGGCCCTGATCGGCTTCGCGCTCTATATCGTTTTGTTGCGGTTTTGGATGCAGTGGGTCAGAGCGGATTTTCGGAATCCGTTTGGGCAATTCGTGATTGCGGTTACCAATCCTTTCGTATTACCGCTACGTCGCATCCTGCCATCACTGGGTGCGATTGATACCGCCACCGTGGTCCTGGCGTTTTTGGTGGCGATACTGAAAACTTTTATTATTTGGTCAATTGTCGGCCATAACCCCAGCTGGGTAAGTTTGTTCGCTTTTTCTTTTGGGGAACTAATTCGGTTCAGCATCCACATTTTTATTGTCGCGATCCTGATTCAGATAGTGGTCAGCTGGGTAAACCCTCACAGCTATCATCCCCTGGTAGACATTGCGCGCTCCATTGCAGAGCCCTTGATGGCCCCTGCCCGGCGCTTGTTACCACCGATCGGCGGCCTGGATTTATCCCCGATCCTGGTATTTCTATTTTTGAACCTGAGTTTGATTCTGGTAGTAGCGCCTATTCAGGCTCTATAAGGAAATCCAAACTTTCCCCCATATGCCTGACCAGCAAACACCACCTGCCGCTGAACGTTCGCTCGGCATTGTGCAGCCCGAGGTCGCGCATTTCGACCAGGCGCTGGATTTGGAGAGTGGTGATCAACTAAAGGAATACCAGCTTATCTACGAAACCTATGGTGAACTGAACGATGCTGGTACGAATGCGGTTTTAATCTGTCATGCCCTGAGTAGCAATCATCATGCGGCGGGCTACCATTCTGAGTCAGAGAAATCGCGGGGTTGGTGGTCGCTTATGATCGGCCCAGGTCGTCCGATCGATACCGACAAGTTTTTTGTCGTGTGCTGTAATAATCTCGGTGGCTGTGGTGGCAGTAGTGGGCCGACTACGACCAACCCCGATACAGGTCGACCCTATGGACCAGATTTCCCAATTGTCACGGTCAGTGATTGGGTAGAAGCTCAGGTCCGTCTGTCTGATCGACTCAACATTAACAGCTGGGCTGCGATTGTTGGCGGCAGCCTCGGGGGAATGCAGGTACTGGAATGGAGTATTCAGCACCCTGATCGGCTACAGCATGCGGTAATTATTGCCTCAGCAGCGAAACTGACCGCCCAGAATATTGGCTTCAATGACGTCGCTCGCCAGGCAATTCGCACCGATCCGGATTTCCATGTTGGCAACTATTACCAACATGAAACTCAGCCGGAAAGGGGCTTGCGCATCGCGCGTATGTTAGGGCACATCACCTATTTGTCTGACGACATGATGGCGCGAAAGTTTGGTCGTAATCTGCGTCAAAAAGAGCGCCTGGATTTTCAATACAACCCGGAATTTGAGGTAGAAAGTTACCTGCGTTACCAGGGTGAACAGTTTGTCCACAACTTTGACGCCAACACCTATTTACTGATGACCAAGGCGCTGGATTATTTTGATCCAGCCGCACGTTTTGATGGCAGCTTGGCTACAGCGCTGACAACCGCGCAGGCTGATTTCATGGTCATCTCCTTTAGCAGTGATTGGCGCTTCGCACCCGAACGATCGCGCGAGATAGTGCGCGCGCTGCACACCAATAACCTGAATGTCAGTTATGCTGAAATTGAGTCACCGCACGGTCATGACTCATTTCTGCTGGAAATACCAGACTACTTCAAGGTGATGCACGCTTATATGGACCGGGTCGCAAACGGGTGTGCCGGGTAGAGGATAGACATGGCAAATAAGCTTAATAATGCCACGTTGTCGCGCTACGACCTGCAGGTGATCTCCGACTGGATTGAGCCAGACAGCCGAGTAATGGACCTGGGTTGCGGTAATGGACGCCTGTTACAACATCTGCAACAGACCAAGAATGCCACTGGTTACGGGCTGGAGTTGAACCCCGAGATGATCGCCCAGTGTATCGACAATGGCGTCAATGTCATCCAGACCAACCTCGACAAGGGCCTGAGCTATTTCGACTCCAACTCCTTTGACTACGTCATCCTGTCGTTAACCTTGCAGGCTATGAGAAATCCAAAAACCCTGTTGGAAGAAATGCTCAGGGTTGGGCAACAGGGTATTGTTACCTTCCCCAACTTTGCCTACTGGCGCAATCGTTTGCAGGTTGCCCTGAGCGGTAAAATGCCGGTCAGCGACGAATTGCCCTATAAATGGTATGACACGCCTAATATTCACTTATGCACTATCCGAGACTTCGCCAAGTTGTGTGATCAACTCGGATTCACTATCGACGATTCTGTAGCGGTGCACAGCACTGGGCAACGTCATCCCGGTTTGCGTCTGATGCCAAATTTGTTTGGCGAAATTGCGCTATGCCGCTTCAGTAAAAAATAACGCCTAAATGCGCGACACCGCGCACTCTATTCAATGAATAATAACGACATCCTTCGCCGCCTGCGTTACGCCTTCGACCTCTCTAATAAGCAGACTGCAGCGCTTTGTTCACTCGATCCCGCGTCCTCTGCGGAGATCTCGTCCACGGCAATCCACTCCCTGTTAGTCAAAGAGGACGAGGAGGAATTTGCACCTTGCAGCGATGTGCAGTTAGCCGCTTTCCTGGATGGTTTGATCGTCTCCCGCCGTGGCCTGCGCGAGCCGGCACCAGCAGCCAAACCCGTTTCGGTGGATTTCAGACTGAGTAAAAATGACATATTGAAAAAACTGCGCATTGCGATGAACTTCCGTGAGGAAGATATGCTAAGAACACTGAACACAGGCGGCACGGAACTCTCCAAAGCGGAGCTCAGTGCCCTGTTTCGCAACCCTCAGCATAAGCACTATCGACCCTGCGGTAATCAAGTGCTGCGTAATTTCATCAAGGGCCTGACGCACTCTTTGCGTGCCAAGGATTAAGAGTTTGAAAATCAGCTTCCTGGTTAACTACGACTTATCGGCTACCTGGGCGCTCAACGAGCTGATTCCGAGACTGACCCAGCATGAAATCAGCGTTTTTTATACGCGCAGACCGTGGCGGCGAAACTACCCGACCACACTGGAATCGTTTATGGCCTTCGAGGCTGCGGCATTGGAAAATCTACAGCAAAGTCCGGTTGCCTCCGGATGCGTCGACATCGAGCGGTTACAAGTGCTGGGCTGCGGACAAGTGGCCATGCTCAACTCGGTAAACCAGGCGGACTACAACACCCTGGTGGCCGCTGAACCGGATGTGATCGTGAGCATTCGGCATATGACCATTCTGAAAGAGGCGGTGTACGCTCTACCCGAACATCGTGTATTGAATCTGCACTCTGGCATCTTGCCCACCTACCAGGGTGTTATGTCGAGCTTCTGGGCAATACTGAATCAAGAAACAAACCTTGGCACAACACTGCATTATATTGAAGATGCCAGTATCGATACGGGCTCTGTGATTGCGCAGACCTTTACCCCATTCGCGAGCGAGAAATCTTATCTTTGGAACGTGTTAAACCTTTATCAACAAGGATGTGATGCGATTTACGATGCGCTGGAGACAATAGCAAGCGGCCAGAAGCTGACCGCCACGCCACAGTCAGGGAAAGCAAACTACCACACCTTCCCGGATGCTGACGCGCTGGCACGTTTTGCAAAACTGGGTTACAGATTATTCGATCAGAATGACCCAATAGAGTTTGGTCTGGCGAATTAGGTTATTGCCAAGCTCTGGCTTTGGGCCACTGTGCCAACAGGCATCCGCCTAAAATAAGGGCTGCTCCGAGCATTGCTGTCATCGCTAATTGTTCACCAAACACAAAATAACCGGCAATGGCTGCAAACACGGAAAACAGGGACAGAATCATCGACGCAGCAAAAACCTCCGCGAATTCCATCATCAACACTTGCAAGGTGTAGCACAGGCCAATGACAACCACCCCATTTAACAGCGGCCAGAGGTAGCCCAAAGGAGCACCCGGCAGCAGTGACTCTTCGGCCAGAGTCGCCACCAGCAAACTGATCAGAGCACAGAACACAAAGGAATAAAAAACCAGTACCAGGCGATTCAAACCTGCTGCCCATTTTGCCAACACCAGCAAATGTATTGCCCAAAAAAGCGCACCGATTAAAGCGAACACATCTCCCCTTAGCATCAGCGCACTGTCCAGATCGGCCATCAGGTAAAGTCCGACTATGGCCAGCGCCACCCCAGCCCAGATGAGCGCACGATACTTGTATCCAATAAAAAAGCCGATGGCTGGCACAATAGTGACATACATGGCGGTTATAAAGGCCACATTGGCCAAGCTGGTATAGCGCAGACTGACTAGTTGAAAGCTGGCGCCGCCAAATAGCAATCCACCCAGTACAAAGGCAATAAGCAAGGTGGATCGATCCAGCATCACCTTACGATCGATTTCGTGATTCAGTGCCAATACAGGCACGAGAGTAACTGCTGCGAAGGCAAATCTGAGGGCGTTAAAGGCGGCTGGTCCCAGGTAGTCGACACCCAGTCGGAGCGGTACCAGGCCCACGCCCCAGATAATGGCGATCAATACCAGGCCCATATAGATCAACAGGCGACTTCTCAAGCTTATCTCCGCAGCCCTATCCGACCGGGACCTCCATCAGTCGCTGCTAGGCAATCACCGCATCCTCGGAAATCCGCTCTTCCTTAGGCTCAATTCTTGAGATCTTGATCATAAAACGCGCATAGAGCAAGGTCATGATGGGGCTGAGCAAATTGAAAAAGCAGTACGGTAAATAGGCAAACGTGCCTATCCCCAAGACAGCCGCGTGATAGGCACCACAGGTATTCCAGGGTATCAAGACCGAGGTTACGGTACCGGTATCCTCCAGGGTTCGACTCAGGTTTTCAGACTTATACCCCATATCTTTATATAGACCAGAATACATGCGGCCGGGGATGGCAACAGAAATATACTGGTCCGAGGTGCTGACATTGGTGACCAGACAGGTGCCCGCGGTACAGGCCACAAGGCTGAAAAAACTGGAAACCAGAGATTTAATCGAATCCATAATACGGGTGAGCATGCCGGTTGCTTCCATCACCCCACCGAAACTCATCGCCGCCAGGATCAGCCAGATGGTATCGAGCATGCCCTGCATGCCCGACGCGCTGAATAAGTCGTTCAACATAACATTGCTGGTAGTCACATCAACGCCAGTAAACATGGTGCTCATTAACACGATATAAAGCCCATGTTCCTCATAGCTACTCATCAGATCCGCCAGCAATTCCTGCTGAAAAATGACTGCGCACAAAATACCTACGATGATGCCGACAAACAGTGCCGGGATGGCGGCAACTTTTCGCACGATCAAACCCAGTGTGACAATGGGTGGCAATAGAACCCATAGGGTGACGTTGAAACGCTCATCGATGGCAGAGAGCACGCTGCTCACATCAACACCTGATGAACTGGTTTCAAGGTTGTAGCCCATCACGCCGAAAATCACCAGTGTGATCAGGATGGAAGGCCCAGTGGTAAAGAACAGGTACCGTATGTGCTCAAACAGCGGTGTTTCAGTGACCGCTGCGGCAAGGTTAGTGGTGTCGGATAATGGTGAAATCTTGTCGCCAAAATACGAGCCCGAAATTATCGCACCGCCGATCATGCCATCCGGAATTTCCAACGCGCGTCCCACACCGACCATGGCCACACCGATGGTGGCCGCCGTTGACCACGAACTGCCGCTGACCAGAGAGGTAATCGCGCAGGCAACGCAACACGCGAACAGGAATATGGTGGGGGTAAGAAGCTTGACCCCATAGTAAACCAGCACCGGAACCGTACCACTCAATAACCAGCTGCTGGCCAGCGCACCCACCAGTAACAATATCAGTATGGAAGGCATCGCATTGCCAATGGTTGAGACAATACTTTTCTGTTGTAACTGCCACTCCACGCCTCGATATAAACCGATGGCTGCCGCCATGCCAGTGATCAGAATTATAATCAGTTGGCTAGAGCCACCCAATGCATCATTGCCAAATACGAACACGTTCCAGCTCAGTGCCACGATCAAGGCGAGAACCGGGAACAAGGCCAGCGATAGTGGCATGGTTGATTGGGGGTCTGCAGAATCGATTTCTGGGGCCGAACCTTCGTCTGTATTCATTCTCTTTTATTGGTGGTAAGTCACTATGATGTAACGTTTTTTTATAGATTTGATCTGAGTAAAATCTTATCTCAGATCGTCTGCAACGATAATTTTTGATGGCGAAAACAGGAGATTTTTGCCGAAATCATGTTGTGAATTGCAAGCATGATAACTGAGCTATCCTGCGCTGCAAACCGGAAATACCACAACATGAGCAACGGCAAGGCCCAGAATCGGCGAGAATTCTTGATTTATCTCAATAAAACAGGACATTTATCCAGTTATCTGGGCGGTGCTATCTTGTTGTAATAATCATTCTAAAGTAGCATTGCTGGATGTCTGCGAAGTAATTTGCAGTGCATAGCAGTAACACGAAAACTTAGAATTATTGACACTTCTATAACAAGGTGAATCCAAGGGTTCACAGGAGTAGAGAAACATGAAGTTATTTCAACCACGGGTCACGGCGATTGCAGTCGCTCTGGCCGCTCTCAGTGGTGGCGCCGTTCCTTCATTCGCTCAAACTGAAGAAGCGATTGAAGAGATCGTCACCATTGGTAGTCGACGCCAGGCGCGTTCGGCTGCTGACACAATCGCACCTGTTGATGTGATTGCCGCTGACGACATTCTCGATCAGGCCTCGAATGATATTTCCGACCTGATCCGAACCGTCGTCCCCTCTTACCAGGTAAATACTCAACCTATTTCAGATGCCGCAACCATTGTTCGCCCAGCGAACCTGCGTGGCCTGTCTCCTGATAACACTCTGGTGCTGTTAAACGGTAAGCGTCGTCACCGTGCTGCGGTGATTACCTTCCTCGGTGGTGGTATTGCTGATGGTTCACACGGACCAGATATCGGCGTATTCCCAGCACTAGGCCTGAAACAGGTGGAAGTATTGCGCGACGGTGCCTCGTCACAATATGGTGCAGACGCGATTGCCGGTGTGATGAACTTCACACTGCGTGATGATCGTGAAGGCGGCACTGTAGAAGTGAAATACGGTTCTACCTATGAAGGTGATGGCGACAGCCTAAAAATTGGTGCCAACATGGGTTTCCCACTGGGTGACGAAGGTTTCTTCAACGTTACCGGTGAATTCAGCGAAACTGATGGTACTTTCCGCTCAGTTCAACGTGGTGATGCGGCAGCCTTGATTGCTGCCGGTAATACTGCGGTTGCCAGCCAGGCAGTAAACACCATTACTGACGAAGTGGTTCAGTACTGGGGTGCGCCTGAAGTGAATGACGACATCAAACTGTTCTTTAACTCAGCGTTTCAAATCAGTGAAAATACTGAAGGCTATGCCTTCGGCAACTACGCTGAGCGCTCGGTTGAGGGTGGTTTCTTCTTCCGTAACCCAACAAATCGGGGCGGTGTATTCGCTGGCCCATCGGTTGATCCGGTAACGGGTGCAGCGCTTGATGGCGGCGTACCATCGGTACTGGTTGGTGACTTGTCACTGAACACCATTGGCGATTGCCCAGCGGGTATTCCTTTGACCGAAGCCGGTGGTTTGATTCCAAACCCTGCAGTTTTGGCTGCGGTGACTGCGGATCCAAACTGCTTCTCATTTGTTGAGCTGTTCCCAGGTGGTTTCACACCGCGATTTGGTGCTGACACGCAAGACCAAAGCTTTGTGGTTGGTATTCGCGGTGAGTTGAACAATGGCATTGGCTATGACATCAGCTACTCATATGGTGAGAACGAAGCAGACTTCTTCATCCGCAACACCATCAACGCTAGCCTTGGCCCCAACACGCCAACCGCGTTTGACCCGGGTACTTACACGCAGACGGATAACAACTTCAATATCGACCTTACCTACTCCATGCCGGTTGAGGGCTTTGCCTCTGATTTGAGCATCGCGGGTGGTTTTGAGTATCGTGAAGAAGAGTTTGATATCCAGGCCGGGGATCCAGCGTCATTTGCGATTGGTCCACTAGCCTTGGGTGATCCAAACTCTGCGTTCCCAACCGGTCAGGGTTTCTCCTCAAGCTCAAACGGCTTTGGTGGATTTACTCGTAGCACCAACGACAAGCAGGACAACATCGCTCTGTACATCGACCTTGAGGCCGATGTAACGGACAATCTGACTCTGCAAGGTGCGGTTCGCTATGAGGATTTCAACACCTTTGGTGATACCACCAACTTTAAACTTGGTGCCCTGTACCGCGCGAGTGACTCAACGGTTTTTCGTAGTACTTACTCAACCGGCTTCCACGCTCCAACAACTGGCCAGGCGAATGTTACTAACGTAACTACCCAGGCTGTAGGTGGCGTTCTGGTTGACCAAGGTACGTTACCGCTGAGCTCAGCCGCTGGTCAGTTCGTAAATGACCAACTGGGTGGCCGTTTTACCTTGGGCCCTGAAGATGCAACTAACTTCTCGATTGGTGCTGGCTTTGAAGTTGGCCCAGTGAGCGTGACCGTTGACTACTTCAATATCGATGTAGAAGACCGTATCGCGATTACTGACCAACAGGACTTCATTGGTCTGCTGGGTAATGTAGCCGCAGCCGGTGGCGTAGCGCTGCCAGCTGGCGCACAAACCAGCCAGATCCTGAATGCCTTGAATACTGCTGGCCTGATTAATGCAGCAGACTTCGCCGGTTCAGAAGACCTGGTTTCATTCGGTTTCTTCGCGAACGATTTCGATACCTCTACTGAAGGTATTGATCTGGTTGCTAACTGGCCGTTTGATCTTGGCAGTGGTTCCAGCAACCTCTCGTTGGCGCTGAACTACACTGACACCGAAGTAACCCGTCGTGGTAACCTGGGTGACACTCGTGCCAAGGTATTGGAAGAGAATCTGCCAAATCTTAAAGGTAACATCATGTGGCGTCACACCCAGGACAACTGGCGTGCGCTGGGTCGTATCAACTTCCACGATTCGTACTTTGAAGCTCACCTGGACGATGGCACATTGCCAATCGATGCCAGCGGTGAGGTCACTGTCGACGTAGAGTTTGGTTACACCTATGGTGAGAATCTTGATTTGATCCTCGGCATTCAGAACCTGTTTGACAGCTTCCCTGATGAAAACCCATGGGCTGGCATTGTTGGATCACGTTACCCAGCAACTGCACCATTTGGTTTCGCAGGTGGTCAATACTACGTTCGTGCCCGATACACTTACTAAGATCACAGCTTACTCAACGAGTAAGTCGTAATCTAACCAAGTTGTAGCAAAATAACCGCAGCCTCGGCTGCGGTTATTTTTTGCCTGCGATTTATGCATCCCTCGCCTGTTTTTTCGCTCGCACCTCGGAAAACTGCCCGAGTTCAGATATAGTCGGGCAATCAAAAATAATATTTAAAAAAGGTCTCATTCATGCAAGCCACTGTAGATTTTCTAAACGGTATCATCTGGAGCCCGGCACTGATTTATTTATGCCTGGCTGCAGGATTGTTTTACTCAATTCTGACGCGCTTTGCACAATTAAGGCATTTCCGTGAGATGCTGCGGCTGATTACCACAAACCGGGATTCCGAACGAGGAATCTCGTCGTTCCAGGCGTTGGCAGTATCGCTTTCAGGGCGAGTCGGCACAGGTAATATCGCCGGGGTTGCTGCGGCGATCGGTTTTGGCGGCCCAGGCGCTGTTTTCTGGATGTGGGTGGTGGCCTTTTTTGGCGCAGCGACAGCTTATATAGAAGCTGCGCTGGCGCAAATTTATAAAGAAGTTCAAGATGGTGAATATCGTGGTGGCCCGGCCTACTACATCGAAAAAGCCATGGGCCAGAAATGGTATGCCTGGCTATTTGCATTCGCTACGATTCTTGCTTGCGGCTTATTACTACCAACAGTGCAATCCAATGCGATTGGCAATGCAGTTGAGCAGGCACTCGGCGCAGGCACCATGGTAGATACGGCCTTGGGTGAAATTTCATCAACCAAGATCATTACCGGCACCATCATCGTTGGCATGCTGGCGTTTATCGTCTTTGGGGGCGTTAAGCGTATTGCTCACTTTGCGCAAGTAGTCGTACCGTTTATGGCTCTGGCTTACATCATCGCCGCTTGCGTCATCGTCGGCTTGAACATCGACCAGTTGCCTGCTGTTATTAACCTGATAATCAGCGACGCCTTTAGTCCCATGGCGGGAATAGGAGCAGCCATCGGCTGGGGTGTAAAACGCGGAGTCTATTCAAACGAAGCTGGTCAGGGTACAGCGCCGCACGCTGCGGCGGCCGCCGAAGTGGAACACCCTGCTCAACAAGGGCTGGTGCAATCATTTTCAGTCTATATTGATACACTGTTTGTCTGCAGCGCCACCGCTTTTATGATCCTCATCACCGGCGCCTATAATGTGCACAATCCGGACGGCGGCTTCCTGGTGCAAAACCTGGCTGCTTCTGTGGAAGCCAACAGCCCAAGTTTCACCCAGTTTGCGATTGAAAGCGTGATGACTGGCGTAGGCAATCCTTTTGTTGCCGTTGCCTTATTCTTCTTCTCATTCACCACCCTCCTGGCCTATTACTACATTGCTGAAAGTAATGTGGCTTATATCCGTCGCTCCTTTAAATTACCAGGTGCTATGCTGTTATTGAAGATTGGCCTGTGCACCATGGTGTTCTATGGCACAGTAAAAGCTGCCAACCTGGCTTGGGGCTTGGGCGATATCGGAGTTGGATTAATGGCCTGGATTAACATCATCGGCATTTTGATCATCTTTTTTATGGGTCGACCCGCGATCAAGGCATTAAAGGACTACGAGGCGCAAAAGAAAGCTGGCGTAGAAAAATATACGTTTGACCCTAAGGCATTGGGCATCAAAAACGCGGAATTCTGGGAATCCCGCAACCAGTAAGTGATTTTGGGCAGGTTTTAATCCTGCCCAATTCTAATTCTCGACAGCAGCTGTGCTATAAAGGTACTGTTATGGTGCCTGACGTAATCGCCCGCCTGGTTAGTTTTACCCACTGTCGAATATCTGTTTCACTGGTGGCAGCGGTCAGTATTGCCTTCCTGGCTGGGTGCGCACACACGGCCAACAACCCTGTTGCGCAAATTTCCGAAGCGGACTGGAAATACGAATTCATACATTACCACGACAGTCTCGCTGAGCCCATCAGCACTACCGCTGAGGCACTACTTGCCATCGATGACAGGATGCGCAAAGATGTGCAATCCCGCTTTGGTCACCTAGGACGGCGCCAGGCTGCCAATGCCCTCGCGAGCTGGATTGTCGATGATGCCGGTCTCGGCCTGCAATATATACACGATGCCAATCTAACCCCCACCCAGGCCTACCAGCAAAAACAGGCCAACTGTCTCTCCTACACCTTGCTGTTTAAGCGTTTGGCTGCCGCACTGGATATCGAGATATTGGTGAACTCAGTGGACACGCCAGACACCTGGAGCATGGAAGATGACACCATGTTTTTCTATCGGCACGTAAACGGAGTGTTGCGAACGCCAACCCAATACCAGGCGTTTGATTTCACCCCGGAAAGTTATGACGCGCGCTACCCGCAACGCACAGTCAGTGAACAAGAGGCGCTTGCACTGTTTTTCAATAACCGGGCGCTGGACGAATATCGCAAAGGAGAGAACAGCCAAGCCATGCACTTGATCAAACTAGCGGTATCTTTGAGTCCTGATAATGCCGATGTGTGGGCAAACCTGGGCACTATTTTAAAACGTGATGGCGCCCGTGCCCGTGCTAAAGAAGCAATGGAATTCGCACTACTACTCGATAGCAGTCACGTAGTAGCTGCCAGCCAGTTGGAGCGCTTACATCGTGAAGATGGGAATGTTGCAGCAGCCAATCACTATGCGGCCCTGGGGAAAAAGACCCGCGCTGGGAATCCCTACTACCTGTATCGAGAAGCTAAGCGCAGAGTGCTCACCCACGAGTACACTGAGGCCAAACAACTTGTCAGCGAGGCGATTAACAAACATCCTTATGACCCGCGATTTTTTGCCTTACGCGGCTATATAGAAAGTAAGAGCATGAACTTTAAGGCAGCCCAGCGAAATTTCAGGAAGGCCAGCAAACTGGAAAACGACAGTCAACAGAAGAAACGCTACGCGAGCAAGGCAGCATTGCTGGGGCAAACAGCGAAAGCACTACGTCAGCAAGCCCCAGACCGGTCGCTATTTTTTGAGAACAGCGTTACCCCACCTTCTATTCTGCAATAGGACAGAATCACATAGAATAAGTCGCTTGGAAGTAAGTCGCTTAGAAGTAAGTCGCTTGGAAGTAAGTCGCTTAGAAGTAAGTCGCTTAGAAGTAAGTCGCTTAGAAGTAAGTCGCTTAGAAGTAAGTCGCTTAGAAGTAAGTCGCTTAGAAATAAGTCGCTTAGAAATAAGTCGCGTAGATTAGCCGTCGTCCAGCAGAGCACGCAAGTCCGCAATAGCCGCATTCGCGCGGGTGATGTAGGACGACATCACCAGAGAATGGTTGGCAAACATGCCCATACCACTTCCGTTCAGAATCAGCAGGCTGCGAATAGGTTGCTGCGTGGCTTCCAACTCTCGAATAATCTGCTGTAAGCTGACCAAGGCGTTTTTATCCAGCAGCACCTGCCGAAAATCGATCTCTGCAGCGCGCAGAAAATGAATCAATGCCCAGGCTGTGCCGCGCGCCTCAAAAAAGTTGTCATCGATTTCAAACCAGGAAGACTTGGCAATCACTTGCGAGCTGGCCTTGGTGGACTGCTGTGCGTTACTGTCCCCTGCCAGATCCGTATTGATACGAACTTGCGGACGAGCTGCACTCAAACGCTGTGAAAGCGAGCCAAGGCGTTTTTCGACCAGGCTCAACCATTCATTCAGGTTGTCGGCACGGGCATAGAATTGCGCATCTTGAACAGAGTCATCTTTCAGCTGGTTCAAATAGACTCGCATGGCCTTCAGGCCATCTTTGTATTCACCCTCAGTGGAAGGAAGAATCCAGGAATTGTTCTGAAAGTTAAACCGTGGTTCAGCCGTTTCCAGGTTTGCATCCGCACGCGACTGAGTTTGCGAACGGCTGTAATCATTGCGTAACGCTTTGGCCAGGTCTCTTATTTGCTGTAAGACGCCAAATTCCCAATTTGGCATATTGTCGAGAAATACCGTAGGCGGTGCGATATCGTTGCTGAGGTAACCGCCTGGCTTGTTCAGTAGCGTTTCCATCGACTTGATCAGCATTTCCGTGGTGGCAACACCCACAACCGGGCGATCAGTGGCTTCCAGCGTCATGAAATCGGGCTCACGACTCCAATACCATGAAAATATGCTCATCAATAGCACAAGGATGATGAGGACGACGGCGATTGATTTGTTTCGGAAATCCATTGAACTATTCTCGTTTATTAGTACGGCATTGATTTCTGTATAGCTTCCTATATAGGTGCTGTAACGAGGATTTCAAACAGGATTGAAGCAAGTTTTTAGCACTCCCAGAGATGCCGGACTCCTATCCCGTTGTAATCCTGAGATCAAATACTACGCTGCCACAGAACAGCCACATTGATCGGCGCCCCAGCCTTCAATTTACAGGCAGCTCAGGCTTCTACTACTACCCTAGAGGTGTGAGGGCAGCCTGACATAGTTTAGTAATCCCCTGCCAATCGTGCTCTCGAATCAAATCGGCTGGCGCCAACCAACTACCACCAACGCACATAACATTCGGCAAGTTCAGAAAATCCTGGTAATTGTTTTCCCCTACACCCCCGGTTGGACAAAACTTGAGGTCCGGGAATGGTCCACCATAAGCCTTTATTGCACCAATACCACCCACAACTGTAGCGGGAAAAAGTTTAAACTCGCGCAAACCATATTCCATGCCCAACATAATCTCTGAAGGCGTCGCAACCCCAGGCAGATACGGTATCTGATTTTCAAAAGCCGTAGTTAATAACGCTTGTGTCAGGCCTGGACTAATCACTCCGTCAACCCCGGCACCCATGACGTCGCGCATCGCCTGCGAATCATTCACAGTTCCAGCCAGCGTAAGCATTTCAGGAAACTGCTTCTTAACCACCTCGATTGCCTTAATCCCGTAGGCATTGCGCAGCGTGACCTCGATTACGTTCACACCACCTTGCAGTAGCGCTTCGGCAAGCCCAAGGGCTTGTTGTTCAGTTTCAATAACAACCACCGGCACAATTTCCTGTCCGGCTAATAACTCACCTACCGTTGTGGATGTGTTCACCTTGTTCTCCAATGTCGCTCTTTTCATAATTCTTTTTTAGTGTTTAGCCTGGTTAAAAACAGAGGCACCCCGGGTTGATACATCAACGATATTGCGCAGGTTTTCAAATAATCCGCGCCCCAGTGTCGTGACTGCTGGTGGTTCTTCTGCCGGGGTTCGTTGGCGCAATTCGGTCTCGTCTACCCGCACCAGGAGCTCACCAGTCTTTGCGTCCACACGCACCACATCACCATCACGCAGAAAGGCCAGCAAACCACCGTTCTTAGCTTCGGGGCTGACATGGATAGCCGACAGGATTTTGCCAGACGCCCCTGACATGCGGCCATCGGTCACCAGGGCAACGCGATAACCCTTGTCCTGCAAAATTCCCAGGTAGGGTGTTAGTTTATGAAGTTCTGGCATCCCGTTTGCCGCTGGCCCCTGAAACCTGACCACCGCCACGTGGTCAAAATTCATTTCACCGGCATCGAAGGCTTCTTTGAGTGCGTCCTGCGTTTCGAATATTTTGCAAGGTGCCTCAATAACATGATGCTGCTCATCCACTGCAGATACCTTCACAACGCCGGTTCCGAGTGGCCCTTGAACCACGCGCATGCCACCTTCTCGATTGAATGGTGATTTCACGGTAGACAGGATTTCCTCATCACCATTGTCGATGATCGGTTCCGACCAACTTAGACTGTCTTCAGCTAATTGAGGTTTGCGAGTGTAGGCGTCCAGGCCCTGCCCCATCACATTCACGACATCTTCATTCAATAAGCCAGCCGAGCGCAGTTGGTTAATAACAAAAGCAAGGCCGCCTGCCTGTTCAAAATGGTTCACATCAGCCTGTCCATTCGGATACACGCGGGCTAACAGTGGCGTGATTCGCGATATCTTGTCCATATCATGCCAATCAATAATAATACCTGCCGCTGCCGCCATGGCGATCAGGTGCAGGGTCAGATTGGTTGAACCGCCAGTGGCCATCATTACGACGATGGCATTTACCATTGATTGTTCCGTAATCACCTCCGCAAGAGGGCGATAATTTGAACCCTTGCTACTCTGGTCCAACACCTGCTCAACCGAATGTTGTGTGAGTGCCCGGCGTAAATCCGTACCCGGATTGACAAACGAGGTACCCGCAAGCTGCACTCCAAGAGCTTCCATTAAAACCTGGTTGGTATTCGCGGTCCCATAAAAGGTGCACGTGCCTGCACTGTGATAAGAAGCAGATTCGGTTTCCAGTAATTGCTCTTTATCAATCTCCCCAGCAGCAAACTTTTGGCGCATCAGCGCTTTCTGTTTGTTTGGGATACCCGACGGCATGGGTCCGGCTGGAACAAACATCGCGGGCAGGTGTCCAAACTGCAGTGCACCAATAATCAACCCTGGAACGATTTTGTCGCACACTCCCAGGCACATGATCGCATCGTAAACATCATGTGACAGTGATACGGCTGTGGCCATGGCGATAACATCGCGACTGAACAGGCTCAATTCCATGCCTGGCTGGCCTTGGGTAACACCATCACACATGGCTGGCACACCGCCTGCCACCTGCGCCGTGGCACCTCTATCGCGTGCCGTAAGTTTTATGATATTTGGATACGCGGCAAACGGTTGGTGCGCCGAAAGCATATCGTTGTATGCAGTAATAATGCCAATATTAGCCCCTTCACCAGCGGGGATTGATTTTTTCTCTTCGGCAGAATTAGCGGCCACCACATGGGCCCAATTGCTGCAGGATAAACGATCCGGCGCAGGAGGTTGATTGCGAGTAGCTTCTATCATCGCGAGGTAAGCCGTTCGACTTTCGCGACTGCGTTCTATGACTTCGGCGGTAATTGATTGGATGGTATCCATAATTTTCTCCGGTGCGCCGTGTTACTCCGCAAAATACACATTTAAAGGTATGGATTGCTGAAAAATCGCTGCTCGAATCGGTAATTCCAGTGCGTTATCGTCGGATAATGCTGTGTTGAACACCTTTTTCTTGTCAGCGCCAGTAATGTGCAGGATCAGGGAGCCGGTATTAAGCAGAACTGGCAAACTCCAGGTTATCCGAGGAACTTGCGTGCTTGGTGATTCACAGGTGAGTAGTGCTTGATTGGTAGTGGCATCTACCAAATCCGCAATATTCGCGGCGTCCGGAAAGAAGGACGCTGTGTGTCCATCCCCCCCCATACCGAGTACCACCACATCAAACGACGGGAGTTGCCCTGGTGGGCTGCCGGCGAGTTCCCGGAACTGTGTCAACACATGCGCCTGGGCATCTTCAAAGCTAGCGTCCTCAATATATAGAGGCAGGAATTTGGGTGTAACCGATAATTTTGTAAACAGGTGTTGCTTAAGAAAAGCGGCATTGGATAATGCATGGTGCTCGTTGACTGCACGCTCATCAACCAGGGTAATCATCACCCTGCTCCAGTCGATATTGCTCTCACCCAATGCCTCAAATAAAGGCTTGGGTGTGGACCCGCCAGACACGGCGATCCTGGCGACGCCGCTCTTCTCAACACGTTCATTCAGGATTGCAGTTATATCGTCAGCTAACTGCCTTGCCAGGTCATCCCGATTGCTGAATTCGTTCCAATGGTAGTTCGACTGTTTCATAATGAATATTCAACGGCCTGGCACTAGTCGAAGTTCTGCCACTTTCGACCATCTCGTAGAATCAGGCCCAATGCATCGTCTGGGCCAGAAGAACCTGCCTTGTATTTGAGTGCGGGTTGACCGCTGTGATTCCAGCCATCAATGATTCCATCGACCCAACGCCAAGCGCTGCATAACTCGTCTGATCGCATAAACAAGGTTTGATCGCCGCGGGTGACATCCAGCAGCAGCCGTTCATAGGCGCTAGGCGAACGATGTTCTTCAAAGGCCTCTTCAAATGACAGGTTCAGCCCAACATTTTGCAGTCGCACGCCCTCACTTAATCCCGGCACCTTATTCATCATATTCATCTGGATACCCTCATTGGGTTGCAAACGAATGATCAATTGATTGTTGTTAATCGCATTCGGATCAATGTCTATAAACTTGAACACGACCGGCTTAAAGTGAATGACAATCTCCGAGTAACGGTTCGCCATGCGTTTGCCGGTGCGCAGATAAAATGGTACGCCAGCCCAACGATTATTATCGATTTCGGCTTTAACGGCTGCGAACGTTTCGGTATTCGAACTGACGCCCGATGCATCTGATTCCTGCATATAACCGGGCACCAACTCCTGTTGAACCGAGCCCTCAGAGTACTGACCACGTACTGTGTTTGACTGAATATTGCTTCGATCAATAGGTTTTAAACAACGAATGACCTTTAGTTTTTCATCACGAATTTCGTCAGCCCGGTTTCTGGCAGGGAACTCCATCGCCACCAGGCACAGCAACTGCAAGATATGGTTTTGCACCATATCGCGGAGCGCGCCTGATTCATCGTAATAATTCCAGCGACCCCCTACACCAACACTTTCAGCAACCGTAATTTGTACATGGTCTATATAGTTTCGATTCCAGAGCGGGTCAAAAAATATATTTGCAAACCTTAGCGCCAGCAAATTCTGCACGGTTTCCTTCCCGAGGTAGTGATCAATTCGATAGATTTGTTTCTCATCGAATGTCTGAAACAGGGTGTCGTTAATCTGGTTAAAGGAATCTAACGAAGTACCCAACGGTTTCTCAACCACCAACCTTGTGCCTTCTGACACCACGCCCGCTTTGCCCATAGCATCACAGATAGGTGCAAAGATAGAAGGCGGCGTTGATAAGTAGAATATAAATTCTTCGGCCCCCAGTTCCGATTTCAACCGCTTGAGGTCCTTGGGGCTGGTAGCATCACCGACAAACTGGATCACTCGTTGCTGGAAGCCTTCCCAACTCTGATCATCCATACTGGAAACATAATCACTGTCTTCAGTCCATCGCCGCATGGCAGATCGGAATTCCTCATCTGATAGTTTGCCACGAGCAAAGCAAACAACTTTGGTGCATTCAGCCAATAAGTTTTCTTTGTGCAGACTGTAGAGGGCTGGATACAGTTTGCGAAACGCCAAATCTCCTTCGCCGCCTACGATTACGATATTGCAATTACTTAACATAGATTGTCTCAACCAATTCTTGTGGTTTTTACTCTGCGTATTATGCGTTTAGTAGTGTATTTAAGAAGGCAAGCAGGCCTCGGATCAAGATCAAATAGAGGCGCGTTATTTATGTAATTTATTTACATATTTTAAACAAAATGTTATTTTATTTCAATAAATAGTCTTGCCGGTTACAGCTGTCTACGCCAGGTCTAATGATTTTGATCGCACTACATTGCCAATGTGAATCAAGCATCACGGTCTCATAGAAAACTGCATTAAACATAAAATTTAACCTTTATGATGCGCGTAGATAGAATAACCTATAAACCCCTGCCTGATTGTGTCAGTTGTAACTCGATTCGTTTGGCAACCCAGCGAGGTTTGCGGCAAAATAATAACGACAGCTCAGCACTATGACCAACCACCCACTTCTGATTGCAGACATTGGCGGGACCAACGCGCGATTCGCGCTCGCCACTGAACAAGCACCCTTTTTTGATCAAGCCCAAACCTTGCAGTGTATCGATTATGCAACGGTTGAAGATGCCATCGATACCTACCTGCAGTCGCACGGGCTGGAACAATTAGGTGGCATCTGTTTTGCCGTCGCCGGGCCAATTCAGTTTGAATCGGTATCCTTTACCAATAGCCACTGGACCATCAAGAGCAGTGAATTACGCTCGAGGTACTCTATCGAGCGAGCACAACTCCTGAATGATTTCGAGGCGATAGCGTATAGCCTGGCTCAGCTGAGTCGCGAAGATGTCGTGCCGATTGGGCCCGAGGGCTCTATCGATACCGATCAGGATTTTAGTTTTGGCGTACTCGGGCCTGGTAGTGGGCTTGGAGTTGCGGGACTTATCCAACGCGAAGGTCATCTCTATCCACTGCCAACCGAGTGTGGCCACGTTGGATTTGCGCCAGACAACGAACAACAGGACCAGATAATGCAAGTCCTGCGAACCAAGTTTGGTCGGGTGTCCAATGAGCGTCTGTTGTCTGGACCAGGCCTGGTCAATATCCATGAAGCTTTATGCGAGATCAATCATGTCGCCAACCCTGGCTTAGCACCAGCCGACATCGCAGTTGCCGCACGAGAAAAAACAGATCCCCTCTGCATGGAAACCATGGAAATATTTTTCCAGGTAATGGGCCAGGTAGCAGGCGATACGGCCCTGGCCATGGGCGCGTACCAGGGCATCTTTATTGGTGGCGGAATTACCCAACGCTACCCGAACCAATTAGCCAACAGCAGATTTCGAGCTGGATTCGAAAACAAAGGTCGCCATCGAGACCTGGTGGAGAAGATTCCGACCTGGTTGATCACCCATATCAATCCAGGGTTACTGGGCGCCAGCGTCTACGCTCGAAACTATTTATAGAATTATAGGTACAGGTTGATGGCATCCTACTTGGTGCTCGCCTTGGTTTGAGGATGGAAGCGCCTTCGTTCCAGGTTTCAAGGTGAGTACGAGACTTGGCAACACCGCAGATCACTAGACGGCTTGAGATCTTAAACCTTATTTGCTTCGGGGATCTTCAAAACTGAAAAAAAAAAGCATCCTTGCTAGAGAACACGTCCATTCCACGAAAAAACTGCTTGGGTCGCATCAGAAACTGACGACCCGTAAAACTGGTTAGGCTGCGTGAGTTAACTCGCCATGATGACTAAGTTCCAGCATGGCAGCAGCGGTATCGAGCATGCGGTTTGAGAAACCCCATTCATTGTCATACCAGGCCAACACCTTCACCAGGTTACCTTCTACCTTGGTTTGCGTAACATCAACAATGCTTGAAGCCGGGTTGTGATTAAAATCGGTTGAGACCAATGGCAAAGTATTAACCTGCAACACACCACCCTTGGTATTGTTCGCTGCAGCGGTCAAAATCTCGTTAACCTCTTCGACGGTAGTGTCACGCGAAGTGTTCAACGTCAAATCCAGTAGAGAGACATTTAACACGGGGACGCGAATAGACAATCCATCCAACTTACCATCCAACTCTGGAACCACCAGGCCAATAGCGGCAGCTGCTCCGGTCTTTGATGGGATCATCGACTGACCTGCGGCTCGTGCACGGCGTAAATCAGTGTGATAAACATCGTTGAGACGCTGGTCATTGGTATAAGCATGCACTGTGTTAGCCAATCCTTTTTCGATACCTATTTCGGCATGCAAGGCTTTGGCAATGGGTGCGAGGCAGTTAGTAGTACAAGATGCATTCGATACCAACTGTACATCGCTGCCAAGAATTTCATCATTGACGCCATATACGACTGTCGCGTCCATATCCTTACCCGGCGCAGAAACCAGTACCTGTGAGGCACCCGCCTGCAAGTGTTTGCTGGCGGCATCTCGTGTGGTAAAAAATCCTGTGCATTCCAGCACCAGGTCTACACCCAGCTCATTCCAGGGTAGATTGGCCGGATCACACTCTGCTAAAACACGAATCTTGTCTTCGTTAACCAACAGGTAATCACCTTCTACAGTGACCTGCTCACGAAATTCACCGTGCGCGGTATCGTATTTCAGTAAGTGAGCATTAATGCTTGAATCACCCAAATCATTAATCGCCACAATTTGAATCTGGCTACGCTTGCCATTCTCATAACAAGCACGAAGAACATTGCGGCCAATTCGACCAAATCCGTTAATAGCAACCTTGTACATAATCAAACCTGTAGTTAAGTTTCATAAATCTTCGCTGCCAACTGGAGAAAAACTCGGTCACTTTCGTGTAAGTATTTTTCAAAAGTTGGGATATTTGTTATTAGATTAGCACATAATGTAATTTAATTACAATTAATATGGGATTTTTCTTGATAAATGTAATGTTTCTACATTTTTTGTGAAATTGCGCTAAATACTGTAATTTTCGCTCTGCCTTGCCTGATGAATAAAATGATTGCAAACTTAAGGTCAGCTCCCCCTGATTAAGGGTAAACTGAAAGATAGTTACACCTTTTCCCACAATTCGCGCCTCAGGGCCCTGGCCAAAACCCGGTACTCAATCAATGCAAGCGACAACCTCCCTACTTCGACTAATGAATGACGGCTCGATCAAGCTGAGCAAGTCAGATATGAAACTGGCTCATATCGTGCAAAATGATCCGGGTGCGGTGATTCACCAATCCATCGCCAGTCTCGCAAAATTAGCCGGTGTGAGTGAGCCCACGGTAAATCGTTTCTGCCACAAGCTAGGCTGCGATGGCTACCCCGATTTCAAACTGCGCCTGGCTCAGGAAATTTCTTCCAGTGGTCAGTTGTTCGTGGAAAACATGGATCGCGATGACGACAGCGTCATGGTGATTAAAAAGATTATGACCTCTATTCAAACCAGCATCCAAAGCCTGGCTAACACCATCGATCCGGATGCCCTGGACGCAGCCGCGGAAATCATTTCAAAATGCAAAAGTGTTAATTTCTTCGGCATGGGTGCATCCAGCTCTGTCGCCCTGGATGCGCAACACAAGTTCTTTCGATTTGGCATACCCGTGATCGCGCACACTGACTTTATTAACCAGCGCATGATGTGCTCGATGATGGAACCGTCCGATGTTGCGGTGTTTATCTCGTATACCGGACGCACCGAGGCAATGCTGCAAAACGCTAAATTAGCTAACCAGTGCAATGCGTCGGTAATCGGGATCACCATGAAGGGCTCGCCGCTGGCGGCGCAGTGTGCTCACGTACTTAACGCTGTGACCGCCGAAGACACCGATTTATTCACACCCATGACCTCGCGAATTATTCACTTGGCGGTAATCGATATGTTGGCCACCACGGTGGCTTTAAAACTGGGTTCCGGGGTGGAAGACAACATCAAATCGATCAAGAAAAATCTCGCGGCGACCCGTACCACAGCCTCTTAGCACGCGACACGTGTTAGCTCTTGATAAAGTACGCATCGTCCTCGTGCGCACATTCCATCCGGGCAATATTGGTTCCGCCGCGCGCTCGATGAAAACCATGGGGCTGAGCGATCTGTGCCTGGTCAACCCAAAAGACTTTCCTTCGCCCGAGGCGAACAAAATGGCGGCTGGCGCTGAGGACATGCTTGGACATGTGAGGATGGCTAGTTCGGTGTCTGAAGCCATCAAGGATTGCACCGTGGTGGTGGCCTCCACCGCCAGAATCCGCGGCTATGATTTACCGGAGCTTCAGCCTGAACAAGCTGCGGAGATGCTGGTGACCGGATCGCAGTCGTCGCCGGTGGCGCTGATTTTTGGTCCAGAACGAATGGGCTTGCACAATGAAGACATTCAATATGCCCGCTACCGGGTCACCATTCCGGCGAATCCCGAGTACAATTCCTTAAACTTGGCTGCAGCAGTACAGACCTTAAGCTACGAGCTATTCAAAGCCGCCAGTGATGAGTCAATCCTGAGTAAAAAGGCTCAGCGAGAACTTCCCCCAAGCGAGGATATTGAGCGGCTGCATATTCACCTGGAGAAGGTGTTAAAAGATATTCGCTTTCTGCGCCCGCATCAGGGCGAAACCCTTCAGCGCATTCGCAACTTATTGGCGCGCGCCGAGCCCGACGTTCAGGAACTGAATATCCTAAGGGGAATTCTCGCGGCTATTGAGAAGTCTTTAACCAACTAAAGGTCATTAACCAATCAAAGGTCTTTTTCAGAACAGCCGCGATAAAAACTGACTGAACCCTAAGCTATGAACTGTACGCGGGAGTACCAAATCCAGCGTACTTTGCTTTAAGAGCGTCAGCATTCTTGGGATCCAGGTTTACTTTGCTGAAATCACCATTGATATGGGGGATCGACAGCAAGCGTTCGTCCATCACGCGGTACCACAGCGAAGGAAAGTAGGCGATGAAGTACATTCCAAAATAGCCGGAAGGCAGTTCGGGCAAATCCTCAAAACTACGCAGGCTCTGATAAGGCCGAGCCGGGTTGGCGTGATGATCTGAGTGACGTTCCAGTTGGAACAACACCAGGTTGCTAAAAATGTGATTGGCATTCCAGGAGTGATGCGGTTGGCAGCGCTCGTACCGACCATTTTCTTTCTTCGCCCGCAACAAACCATAGTGCTCAATATAATTGGCACTGGTTAATTGAAACCAGGCCAGGAAATTGTGCAACACGAGAAATGGCAACACGATCCAACCAAAGATCAGTACCGCCCCGCCCTGGGTGACCAGGGTTAAGGCGTAAGATTGCAGAACATGGTTATGCACGCTCCAAAAGCCGTGGCCTTTACGTTGCAGACGCTCGGCCTCGGCCTTCCAACCTCGCTTAGCCGCGCCAGGTATTTCGCGCAACATGAATCGGTAAATGGATTCACCCATGCGCGAACTCGCCGGATCTTCAGGTGTAGAAACATCGCGATGATGGCCCGCATTGTGCTCAATACAGAAATGCCCGTAGCCACACACGGCCAGGGTAATGCGTGACAACAAGCGATCCAGCTTGGTGTTTTTGTGTCCGATCTCATGCGCCGTATTAATACTCAGGCCGCTGAACAAACCAACGACTGCTGCGAAACCAATATAAAAACCGATATCGAGTGGATAGGTGCCAACAAACCAGACCGCAACGCCAAGCGCAATAAAATGCAGAGGAATGGCCGCATAAGTCAGCCAGCGATAGTAATTATCCTGGTCTAACAGAGGGACGATTTCTTCCGGTGGATTGGTACGGTCGGTGCCAATGAAGTAATCAAAGATCGGCACAAGCACAAAGCCAATGGCAAGCGGCGTGAGCAGTGCCCATTGGTTACCACTTTGCAAATAGCTCCAGACAGTGATCACAGGGACCAACGGCCAAAACAGCGATAGCAGCCATAAGTGGCGTTTTTTATCGGAGAAACTGATTTCACCCTTTTCCGGGTGTTGCAGGGTATACGTGGTCATAAGCGTGCTTGGTGTATTTTATCAGGGCTTCAGTCTATCCCTTTAGGCCTACAACAGGAACAGCATTTATCGACAATTAAATAGTCATTAAGTGACAATAATGATAGGGTTTTTATATGCCTGCCGACTATCACATCGCCGCTGCTTACCTGCGCTTGATGCTGCAAGCGGATCACAGCGCGACCGCGCTGGTGCAGGAAGCGCTGGGAGCACAGTTTCACCTGATACAAGAGACCGAACAAATACCCGGTTACCTGATCAATAATATTTTCGAACTGCTGGAAGATCAGGGCCTGGAATCGCTGGTGATCAAGTACGCTCAGCAGCTGGATGTTGGTAATCACGGCCCGCTTGGATTTGCTGCCCTGAGCGCACCAAACCTGGGCGTCGCCATCGACCTGCTGGTTGAATTCATTGATATTCGTTCCTCGGGTTCCCATGCTGAAACACGTCTGAACGGAAATCGTCTGGAGTATGTATTGCAAGATCGCACCGAACACCGGCTGGTAGGCCGCTGGTTAATCGAGTCAGGCTTCCTGGTGGCAAAACGGCTTATTGAATCGGTCACAGCCCATCCACTCGGTGACAATGCTGAAATACGTTTTGCCTATCCACGCCTTGATAATCATCGGCAACTAGCAGCAATCTACCAGACCCCAATTCGCTACGGCACAAAAGAAAACGTACTCAGCATTCCTGCATCCTGGCTGGCCATCCCCTCCCCGTTATCCGATCCGGACGCGTTTCGTACCAATATCGCCAAATGTCGAGAGATCAAACTGCGTTTGCATACCGACAAGTCTGATGTCAGAAGATTGGTTAATACGCGCTTACTGAACCATTTTGAACGGCGCCTGGCCAAGCAATCACACTCTGATCAAATTCCAAGCCTGGAGGTGCTCGCCGGTGAATTGCATATGTCACCTCGTACACTGATCCGCAAACTGGCTAAGCAAAACTCTTCCTACAAGATTATCTTGCAGGAAATCCGTTGTGCCCTGGCCCAGCAGATGCTGAGAGAAACGCATAAAACTGCGTCCGAAATAGCGATTGGTCTCGGCTACCAGGAGCCAGCCAATTTTGCCCGGGCATTTAAGAGTTGGACTGGAAAAAATCCAGCCGCCTGGCGGCGATCAAGTTAGTAAAAAGAGGAGCTACTTGCTCTCTTCGGCCTTGGAGAGCTCAGCCGCTGGTGGTGTACCTGGTTGGAGAAAGCTCTGGATCAGGCCACGCATCCATTGACTCGCCGGATCCTGTTCGGTGCTTGAATGCCAATACAAGGAAGACCCCAGGGTTTCCACCTCAAAAGGCAGTGACTTGGTAACCAACGGGAGTTGCATGGCCAGGCCAACTGGTACGGTCCAGAGCAGATCGTTTTGGCTGGTCACCCGGCCAGCAATCAAATAGTGCTGGACACGCATGCCGATTTGCCTTTTATGACCCATTTTTGCCAGGGCGATATCCACATGCCCGCGCCCGGTGCGCCGACTTGAAACATGTATATGCTTGCTGGCCAGGTAATTGTCCAGAGTCAGCTCCTGCGTCGCCAACGGGTTATCTTCACGCATGGCGCAGACATATTTTTCTTTGAGCAGCCGAATGCTGTTCAAATTACGCACTGCCGGCAACGGGGTATCGATGACAAAGTCCAATTGCCCGGTTGCCAGTTGCTTTTCAGCCTGGTCTCGTTGCACGTAATAGCTGGAGACAGAAATTCCAGGGGCTGACTGATCCAGCATTTGCTGTAACTGCGGCAGCACAATCGCCTCTGAAAAGTCGTTCATACTGAAACGAAACCGTTTGCTGGAGCTGGCCGCGTCGAACTTGATGTTTTGATTGACCGCCATATCCAGTAACTGCAAGGCATCACGCACGCGGTCGATCATGGACTTGGCAACCGGGGTCGGCAACATGCCCGACGGTGTGTGCACAAAAAGCGGGTCGTTCAGGGTCTCGCGCAAACGCCGCAGCGAGTTGCTCACCGCCGGTTGGGTGATATTCAAAATCTCGCTGGCACGGGTCAAATTACCTTCCTGGTAAATAATCTCGAATACCTTAAGCAGATTCAGGTCAATTCGTTCTAGTTTCATCGGATCAAGTGCTGCGAAGAATCAATTAATCAGGATGATTCATTCATCAAACTTATTCTTTATTATCAACATAATAAACTTCAAATATGCATAGATAAACCCTATTTTAGCCTCGAAAATCGACCCGCAATCAGCAACATCAGCAACGAGGCAACAAAATGCTCGAATTCAGTCCACGATCCCAGTCTGTATTAAATCAACTCGAAGAGTTTATGCAGGAGCATATCTACCCCAATGAACACCGTTACAAAGAGCAATTGGCTGCGGCCGAAAATCGCTGGGGAGCATTGCCGATTGTCGATGAACTGAAGGTCAAAGCACGCGCGGCAGGCCTGTGGAATATGTTTGTTCCACCAGCTCACGCTGAACACTGCGATCATGAAGGTTTTAGCAATTTTGATTACGCACCCATGGCCGAGGTCATGGGCCGAGTGTTCTGGGCCTCCGAAGTTTTCAATTGCAATGCCCCGGATACCGGCAATATGGAAGTATTGATGAAGTACGGAAGTGCTGACCAACAACAGCAATGGTTGACCCCGTTACTGAATGGCGAAATACGTTCAGCCTTTGCCATGACCGAACCACGGGTGGCATCCAGTGATGCGACCAATATCGAACTCTCGATCCGGCGCGATGGCGATAATTATGTGTTAAATGGCCGTAAATGGTTTATCAGCAGCGCCATGCATGAGCGCACGAAGATATTTATCGTAATGGGAAAATCGGACCCCGATAACCCAAGCCGCTACAAACAACAGAGTCAAATCCTGGTGCCACGAGACACCCCCGGCTTAACCCTGGTGCGGCCGCTCACTACGCTCGGCTTTGACGACGCCCCCATGGGGCATGCTGAAGTGGATTTCGACAACGTGGTGGTTCCCGCCAGTAATATGTTGTTGGGTGAAGGGCGTGGTTTTGAAATTGCCCAGGGCCGACTCGGACCCGGGCGCATTCATCATTGCATGCGATTAATCGGCGCTGCCCAGCGCTCCCTAGAGTTGGCCTGCAACCGAGCGGTATCGCGCACCACCTTTGGCCAGTTGTTGTCTGAAAATCAATCTGTGCGTGAAGACATAGCGGACAGCTTTGCCGAAATTGAAATGGCCCGCCTGCTGGTATTGAGGACCGCAGCAAAAATGGACCAACATGGTGCACAGGAAGCCAAGGATATGATTGCTGCGGCAAAAATTATGGTGCCGAAAATGGTGCAAACCATTATTGACCGTTGCATGCAGATGCATGGCGCGGGTGGATTGACCGAGGATTACACCATGGCCGAGGCCTATAATTACGCGCGTTGGGCACGCCTGGCGGACGGCCCAGACCAGGTACACCAGATGGCGCTTGGGCGACAAATTATAAAACGCTACGCAACCGCCTAGTTAAACCAGGTTGGCTGAAAATCGTTGGACTTATTGCGTAAGCTGTTCTGTCGTACAATACTGAGCCTCAATTACGATTAGACACCTCCCATTTATACCCATTATGTCCCAATTTGATTTCGACGACGCCCGTCTCGCCGCCTACCTGGAACAGCATATCGAAGGCTTTCGCGGCCCACTGAGCTCGGAGAAGTTCGCTGGTGGTCAGTCTAATCCGACGTTTAAACTCAGCACTCCTGAGACCAGCTATGTGCTGCGCCGCAAACCGCCGGGCAAGCTACTCCCGGGGGCGCATGCGGTGGATCGCGAGTATCGTATCCTCAGCGCGTTACAGGAAACCGCGGTGCCAGTCGCGAAGACCTACCATCTCTGCGAGGATGACAGCGTCATCGGCAGCATGTTTTATGTGATGGAATTTGCTGATGGCCGGGTATTGTGGGATCCAGGCTTGCCAGGCATGGAACCGTCCGAGCGTGGCGAAATCTACGCAGAGATGAATCGCGTTCTCGCGGCACTCCATTCCGTTAATGTTGCCGATGCCGGGTTGCAGGACTTCGGCAAGCCCGGAGATTACTTTGCTCGCCAAACTAATACCTGGACCAAACAGTATCGGGCCAGCGAACTGGAACATATTGCCGCCATGGAATCACTGATCGAGTGGTTACCTGCCAACAAACCGGCCGATGATGGTCAGGTCTGTGTGGTGCATGGTGACTATCGCCTCGACAACCTGATGTTTCACAAAACTGAATCTCGGGTTATTGCCACGCTGGATTGGGAGCTGTCCACATTGGGCCATCCTTATGCCGATCTCGCCTATCAATGCATGCAGTATTACATGCCCCGTGCCGAAGGCTTGCCGGGTTTAACCGGGCTTGATCTTGCCGCACTGGGAATTCCGAATGAAAACGAATACCGGGACATGTATTGCCAGCGTGCAGGCATCGAGAACATCGATAACTGGAACTATTACTTGAGTTTTAGCCTGTTCCGCCTGGCAGCGATTTGCCAAGGGGTGGTTAAACGATCTCAAGACGGCAATGCATCCAGCAGTAAGGCAAAGAATTACGGAGCGCTGGTTCGACCCCTGGCAGAAATCGCCATGGACCTCGCCGAGACCAGCTCCTCAGCTTGAAGAGAAACCTCTAAGCAAGCACAACCCTACACACCCGGGATTTACCTGGCTCGTTCTGAGTAAATCCAACACCTCTTTGATCAGGAATCATTATGACCCAGTTATTTGAACCCTTTGAATATGGCAGTTTGAAATTGCAAAACCGCGTGGTTATGGCACCCATGACCCGCTCTCAGTCCCCAGGCAATGTGCCTAATGATGCGGTGGTTGAGTATTATCGTAGGCGGGCTGCTGGCGGCGTCGGCTTAATTGTCACCGAGGGCACCTGCGTTGGTCACAAAGCCGCACACGGTTACCCGGATGTGCCAAACATCGCCGGTGAAGAGGCCTTGGCCGGTTGGAAGAAGGTGGTGGATGCGGTCCACGCGGAAGGTGGCAAAATCGCTCCGCAACTCTGGCATGTGGGTGGAATTCGCAAACCGGGCACCGAACCGGGTGGCGATTTACCAGGCTACAGCCCTTCCGGCATGGCCTTTCCTGGCAAGATGACCGGTCACGCCATGACCAAAGCTGACATCGATGAAGCGGTGGACTCCTATGTGCAAGCGGCGGTAGATGCCGAACAAGTCGGTTTTGACGCCGTCGAAATCCATGGTGCACACGGATACCTGATCGATCAGTTTTTCTGGGACGGCACCAATCAGCGCGATGACGAATATGGTGGCAGCATGGAGAACCGTTCGCGCTTTGCCTGTGAAATTATTGCCGGCATTCGTGCACGCGTGGCCAAAGACTTCCCCATTATTCTGCGGTACTCACAATGGAAACAGCAGAATTACGATGCACGATTGGCGGATACGCCTGAGCAATTGAGCGATTTTCTCGCGCCACTCCGTGATGCTGGCGTGGATATTTTTCACTGTTCCACCCGACGTTTCTGGGAGCCGGAGTTTGAGGGCAGTAATCTGAACTTGGCGGGTTGGACCAAGAAATTAACTGGCAAACCCTCAATCACAGTGGGCAGTGTCAGCCTGAACGCCGATTTTCTGCCCGAGGCTGGTGAGGTCACCTTCAAAGACGGCGAGATAGCCAGCCTCGACAACCTGATGCAACGCATCGATGCCGAGGAGTTTGACCTGGTGGCCGTGGGCCGGGCGCTTATTGCAAACCCGGATTGGGCCAAAAAGGTTGCTGAACAGCAGTCCGGGGAGTTGGTTGCCTTCGATAAGAGCATGCTGATGAAGCTTTATTAGGCGATATGCGGCGAAATCAAGGCTAATCTCGCCAACACGGGCAGTGTTCAAGCCAAAGTTTTGACCTAAATGAAAACAATTTAGAAATCAAATTCTAAACAGGGAGTTTTCTGCCCGGATTTGTGCCTAAAAATGATAATCTATAAGACAGTTTAGTCTGTACATGATTCCCATGAGGTTGGCATGAAAGCTGGAATAACTAGAGTCGTATTTAACCGTAAGGGTGGCGTTGGAAAATCCACCATTACCTGCAATTTAGCCGCGATGGCGGCTGCCAAAGGCAAGAATGTCTTGGTTGTAGACCTCGACCCGCAAGCTAATACCACCAGCTACCTGGGCCACGATGGCAAGGACAATGTGGTCGGCATCGCCGAGTTCATGGAATCCACCGTTACACGAAATTATCGCGGATTTACTTCGGAAGACTACATCCGCAAAACCCCGTTTAAGGGCCTTTCGCTGATATCCGCCAGCTATAACCTGGTTGACCTGGAAACCAAGCTGGAAGCCAAACACAAGATTTATAAACTTCGCGATTTCCTCGAAAATTTGCACGAAGAATTCGATGAGATTTACATCGATACGCCGCCAGCACTGAATTTTTTCACTTTGTCGGCTCTAATTGCCGCGGATCGCTGCATTCTGCCTTATGACTGCGATGTGTTCGCTCGTGATGCCATGATTGACTTGATGGAGGAACTTGAGGAAATCATCGAAGATCACAATCCGGATTTGCTGGTTGAAGGCGTAGTGGTAAACCAGTTTCAAGCGCGGGCAAAGCTACCGAATCTAGCCGTCGAGGAGCTGGCCAAAGCAAAATTTAAACTGCTGAAGCCGTATATTTCCTCATCAATCAAGGTCAAAGAATCCCACGCGCAAAACAAACCGCTGGTCTACCTTGATCCTCGACACAAAGTGACACAGGAGTTTGCAGAGCTGTACAAAACGTTGAGCCGCAAACGACGAGCGAGCCGTAAGAAAAAATAGGCTACCCATTCCAGGGCTCCTGTGAGTAATAAATTTATTCAGTTCAGCCCAGCAACAAGCCCAAGCTAAAAACAATAATTCGGCACTATAATGAGAGAGCAAGCGTGATATTAAACATGGTAAAAGCGATAGAAAAGAAAATGTCCAATGCGGAAACCTACGAAGAGTGGAAGGCCGCTGCTATCGCCTATGATGAGCGTAATGGCTTGCAGAAATGGAAGCAGTACGAGAAAACCAGCCGCTATGACTATGCAGCCATCCGTCGACGCCTGGATAAATTAGAAACCTTTCGCGCCGCGAACGACAACCAAGGGCTGTTATTTACCATGAATGAAGGAATCCATGGCAACCTGGGGGGCATGGGCAGCAGTGCGCTATATCAGAAAGCCAAATTTGGCACCAAGCAGTTAGTCATCGATTACGTAGAAGAAGTGTCGTCCGCCTTGGAGCACCTTGCGCAACCAAGATTAAAAGGCGTAACTCATCAAGAGAAAATCGGCTTCTTCCAGCGTGCCAGCCTGTGTTTTGGCCGGTCGGCGTTGATGATGAGCGGTTCGGGTACCTTCCTGTTTTTTCATGTTGGGGTGTTAAAGTCCCTTTGGGAACAAGACCTGATTCCAGAGGTCATTTCAGGTGCCAGCGGGGGCGCCTTTGTGGCAGCCGTAGTCGGCACCCGCTCCAAAGAAGAACTTAGCAGTATATTCGACCCTGACTTCATCAATCTGGAAGCAGATTTACGGTCCATCCACAATCAATTCCTACCGCTGAAAAAAACCGAGGTGGGCAGCAAAGACCTGGAACAGATTGTGACAAAATTGATCCCGGATTTGACCTTTGAAGAAGCCTTTGAGAAATCCGGTATTCAAATCAATATTTCAATCACCCCGGCGGAGACCCATCAAAAATCACGCCTGCTGAACGCCATTACGTCACCGAACGTGATGATCCGTGAAGCTGTGATGGCTTCCTGCTGTATACCCGGCGTATTTTCGCCTGTAACACTGGTGGCCAAAAACGTGGACGGCGATAAGGTGCCCTATCTGCCAACCCGAAAATGGGTAGATGGCTCGCTCAGCGATGACCTACCGATGAAACGCCTGTCGCGTTTATACGGGGTAAACCATTTTATCGTCAGTCAAACCAACCCGATTGTATTGCCCTTTATCCGGGCTGAAAAATCCAAAGGCGGCCTGGTATCCACTATCAGCCAGACTGGTTTAAAAACGATCAAAGATTGGGGATTGGCGGCAGGCTACTTGCTGCAAAAACCGCTGAAAGCAGATTCATACCTGAGCAAGTTGTTAAACGGGTATATCTCTGTGGTGTCACAGACTTACACTGGTGACATCAATATTTTGCCTTCTAGTAGGTTTCTGAACCCGACAAAAGTGGTAGCTGCACGCAGCAATAAGGAAATCTCTACCCTGGTTCAGGAAGGCGAGCGTGCCACCTGGCCGCACATCGAGCGTATTCGCATCCAAACGCATATCAGCCGCACCTTATGGCGACTTGTGAATGAACTCGATGGTCGTGTGCTGAAAGGCAGCTCAAAGAGAAAGAGCAATCTGAAGGTTGTTGCTAAGGGGTAAGGTAGATTTGGGTTTGGGCTGTTTTTAAGGCTTAAACCTGTTGGGGAACTTTGAGTTTGGGAATAGTAGTTTCTGCGGTTTGTGCTGACATTTGAGAGCGGAAAAACCGCTCCCGGCGTTTTTCCGCATACCGACCCTCCCTGGTCACAACCGCTCCAGGTGTTTTTCTACATACCGGCCATTAATCTAGATCGCAAGTTCTTGGCACTGTGTTCATTCATGACGGCTGTGCCCATCACGAGCAGCAGAAAATCGCTCCTGCATTTTCCGCATACCTGCCATCCTAGAGAAGATAATAATCTCCCCCATGATCTCCAATTTTTGGTTATCTTACTGAACCCGAACAGTAGAAAAACCGCTCCCGGCGTTTTTCTACATACCGGCCATCCTTGGCCATAAAGAAACGGCCGGGGATTGCTCCGCGGCCGTTCTTATTTTTTCGCCCCCTAATCTAGCTAGAGGCTAGCGAATAACGCTTACTTCTTCTGTAGGCGATCGCTGATTTCTTCGATCTTCTCAGCGGCTTCGCGCAGACGGGTTGGGATGTCAACAAAGGAAGACAGACCGCCACCGAAACGTTGTTTGAATTCTTCAACGCGTTCTTCGATGGTTTCACGACCTTGTTGCATCGCCTTTTCGGCGTCGCCTTGAATTTCTTTGCCACGCTCGATCAGTTCTTCAAATACTTTCTGACCTTCAGCATTCATTGCTTCAACACGATCTTGCAGTTCGTCACGACGCTCAGCGAACTCGTTAAAAGAACGTGAATAAGCGCCCAGACCTGCCAGCCAAATATTTTTGGCTAAAGCTTCGGCTTTCTCGGTATTCATGCTGCTCAAGTTCTCTTGCAACAATGCTTGCAATTGCTCCAGGCGGTTTTCCGCACTGGTGCTGAAATCAGTCTTGGCGCTAGCAGTTTTAGCTGTAGTCGCTTTTTTAGCAGTTGTAGTTTTCTTGGCAACTTTTTTCGTAACCTTCTTGGTCGCTTTTTTGCTTACATTCTTAGTTACTTTTTTAGTTGCTTTTTTGCTTACTTTCTTCGCCGCTTTAGGAGCCGCAGAAGTTACTTTTTTCTCGTCAGCCATGTCATTCACCATAAATAGGTTTTGTTAAGATGGGCGAATAGTAGCAACCCGGTTTAGAATTCACACCCTAATTAGAAATGGCTTTCTAATTTCCCTGGGATAGCGATTTGCTTGCTAAGCAGTTCCGATGTGTTCATCCAATACTTCGTTGATCTGCTGTTCTACCTGCGGACCAAACGATCGTGTCATCAGGTTTAGTTTCACATTGATATCCAGCTCACCTTCCTTGGGCTCTATAACAGCGCGCAAACCAGTAGTATGGCGATAGTTATAGCAATTGCCATCGCGGCTGACACGTCCACCAAATGCGCTCACCAGTTGATCAAGTAAATCTTCTGCTACCGCCAGACATTCGTCATGATCCAGATTGTGCTTTCTAGAGATGTGAATGTTGCTCATGAGAGATGCTCCTCATCGCTATCAGGTCTGTAAAAAGGGTAAAAAGTGCAGGTACAGATGCTCTTCAATTGACATTGTATCCAGCTGTGAATCCGCTTCCAACAGCGAATTGTAGCCGTTAAAGTTAATCAGGGTATACATCAGGTTGTTAGCCAGAATGCGCGAGGCATTGGTGGAATCAGTGACCTTGGAATTGTCCATCACCAGCTTGATTAACGCCACCAGGGTCTGATTCAGCAGGGTCAACAATTTGGAAATTGAGCTGCGCAAACTGGCATACCGCTCATGCAATCCACGTAAATCCTGGCTGATAAACTTGAACTGCTGCAATATATCCGAAACCAGGGCTAACCCAGCCAGTGTCTCTTTTGGATCACCTTTCGCTTGCGACGTGATTTCCTGCAAGGCAACCAGAACTCTCGCGTGAAATTGTGTATACAACTCCTCAACGACCTGTTCCTTGCCTTTGAAATGGTAATACAGGTTTCCTGGGCTGATATTCATCTCATTAGCCAGGTCGACGCTGGTCACAATGCTTTCACCCCGTTCATTTAACAGAACCAGGGCTACATCAAGAATCAGCTCACGTGTACTAATCTTTGCCATGCAGCTAGTGTAACAAAGATTGTGTTGAATTCAGAAAACCAAATAGCGTGTTGCGTTTAGCCTTGATCAAGTACGCATATTGTCCTTCAGGCGTTTTACCAGTTCATCAGGGAACACCGCTTTGCGTTGTTCAACGAAATCGTAGTAAACCATACGTGCATCTCCCTCGGCGGCAATACAGTCTAGCTTTTCACTGTAAATTTCGTGCTGCACAATGAAATGGCTTTCCTCAACTTCTTTAACTGCCGAGGCAATAATAATTTCATCTGGGTAGGTCAGCGGCACCTTGAACCGACACCGCGCTTCAGCCAGGGCCAGCCCTTCTTTTAAATCGCTTGCGTTGGGCTGACCAAAATGCGGGAACAGCTGACCGATAAACCCAATACGCGCTGTTTCCAGGTAGCGAAAATAGCGGGCATTGTTAACATGGTTCATGGCATCCATATCCCCCCAAACCACGGTTTCCGGGATGGAAAATGGGTAGCCGTTTAACTGTTGAGGAACCTTAATCACCATACGTTTCGGATTGCTTACCGTATTCCTCGCCTCAGGTGCCGACAAATTGCTCTGCAGTCAAATCAAAGCAGGTGCTGTCCAAGCTGGCGACCAGGTCGAGTTCAGTTTTGATTTTCGGCAACTCATACTTGAAGAAGAATGCGCAAGCAGCCAGCTTACCCGCGTAGAATGCTTCATCTGCTGGGACATCGAGTGCCTGACCTTCGATCGCTGCCACCGCCTGTTTAAGCCACATCCAGGCAATAACCACATGGCCCATTGCATCCAGGAACACGGTGGCGTTAGCCAACGCCAAGGATGGGTCCGGAGACTTGCCCACCGCCTCTATGGTCTGGCCAACCAGGTTTAACGCCTCACCCAACTCCGAACAGTAATCTTTCAGTTCTGAATGCGATTCGGCCTCGGCGACCGTTGCCATTATTTCCGCCAATAAAATTTTCAGCGCCGCACCATCTGCCATGCGTACCTTGCGGCCAAGGATATCGATGCCATGAATTGCCCAGGTGCCCTCGTGAATGTGGTTCAGTCGATTATCCCGGTAAAAACGTTCCACTGGGTATTCGCGCGTATAGCCATAACCACCGAGCACCTGAATAGCCAGCTTGTTTGCCTCAAGACAGTATTCGGAGGGCCATGATTTGCAGATGGGAGTAAGTATTTCCAGCAACAGGGCGATGCGATTTACTTCGTCCTCGCTGTCGGCAATTTTCTGCAGATCTATAAGCTCTGCGCAATACATGATGAGGGTTTGCGCACCTTCAACAAACGCTTTCTGTGTCATTAACATGCGTTTAACATCTGCATGCTCAGAGATCATGATTTGTGGCGATTCTGGATCCTTGTTGGTCAAGTGCCGACCTTGTGGGCGATTACGTGCATAATCCAGCGAATACAAATAACCAGCCAGGCCCGAAATCATCGCACCCATGCCAACCCCGATGCGCGCTTCGTTCATCATGTGAAACATATTCATCAGGCCCTGGTTTTCGCCACCTACCAGGTAGCCCAGGGTGTCGCCGGTTTCGCCAAAGTTCAGCAGGCAGTTGGTGGTGCCACGATGACCCATCTTGTGGTTTAAACCCGCCAGGGCAATATTATTGTGCTCGCCGAGCGTGCCATCATCATTCACTCGAATTTTAGGAACCAGGAACAGCGATATTCCCTTTACCCCCGCTGGCGCGCCTGGAACTTTTGCCAATACCATTTCAATGATGTTTTCACTTAAGTCCTGTTCTCCTCCAGAGATCCACATCTTGGTGCCAGTGATCTTGTAGCTGCCATCACCCACTGGTTCCGCCTTGGTACGAATATCCGCCAATGATGAGCCAGCATGCGGTTCGGACAAACACATGGTGCCGAACCATTCGCCCGCGACCATTTTTGGCAGGTATTTATCCTTTAACTCCTGGGAACCACAAGCTGCCAGCATATTGGCTGCACCCTGGGTTAGAAACGCGTAACTGACAACCGGGCCATTGGCGCAGGTGAGGATACCGTTTAATGCCTGATGGACCAGCCATGGAAGTTGCATGCCACCAACATCAGAATCGTAGGCAGTGGCAAACAAGCCAGCCTCGCGATATTCCTGTAGCGCGGCCTTAACTTCTGGAATGCTTTCAACCTTCCCGTCCACAAACTTGGGTTCATTGTCATCCAGTTTAGCTGCGAATGGTTGAAAAACATCCTCTCCCAAAGATTGAGAAAGATCGAGAATGGCATCAACCGCCTCTCGGTCATATTCATTGTAGCGTTCCGATGCAAGCAATCTATCCAGGCCCAGTACCTGGTACATTTGGAAATCAAGATCGCGACGATTAACAATCATGGACATAAAAGGAACTCCACACCGCGAGCGGTGCCAACGTATTTTAGGGGAAAATCAGACGCTAGAGCTTAATGCAAAAGCATATTGTTTTCGAAATTATATTTAGTGATAGCGACTATAATTCAAACCGAATCACCTTGCTGTCGCGGAGCAGACAACTGCCCCAAAGAGACCCGCGACCAGGCTGGACTAAAGCAGCGATAAATCTTTGTCCAGCGATAGTCTCCGGCAAAGAAAAGCCAAAAAAAAGCCGTTTCGGCAAAATTGTTTGCGTTTTTGAATGATTAATTGAGCGGCGGCTTGCGTGGCACCTGCAGCATCATTAAGCTTACGCTCTGATTTAGCTTCAACCGACAAAACCTTGCCTGCAAGCCACCAAAACGCAGCGCTCTGATAACCACAACACGCAAAAAACGAGAACACTGTCATGTCTAAAGCCTGGGCCAGTTTCAACTGGGAACAACCGTTTTTATTTGATGAACAATTGAGCGAAGACGAAGCGCTGGCAATGGAAACCGCTCGTCAATATGCAAAAAACAAACTCCAGCCCCGGGTAATCGAGGCGTTCAGAGACGAAACTACCGACCCCTCTATTTTTAGAGAGATGGGCGAGTTGGGTTTGCTCGGTGCCATGCTGGAAGGCTATGGATGTGCTGGCATGAGTTACACCAGTTATGGCCTGATCGCACGCGAAGTAGAACGGGTTGATTCCGGCTATCGATCCATGATGAGTGTGCAAAGCAGCCTGGTCATGTATCCAATTTATGCCTATGGCTCAGAAGAGCAGCGCGAAAAATACCTACCAAAATTAGCTACTGGCGAATGGATTGGCTGTTTCGGCCTGACCGAACCAGACCATGGATCAGACCCAGGAAGCATGCTGACACGCGCTCGCAGTGTGGATGGTGGCTATAAATTGAGTGGTCAAAAAATGTGGATTTCCAATTCACCGATTGCCGACGTGTTTGTGGTCTGGGCGAAAACTGATGATGGTGTGGTACGTGGATTTATCTTGGAGAAAGGCATGGACGGCCTGAGTGCTCCTAAGATCCAGGGCAAACTCTCCCTGCGTGCCTCGATCACTGGTGAAATTGTGATGGATGAAGTGTTTGTTCCAGAAGAAAACCTGATGCCCAATGTGCATGGTTTGAAAGGCCCGATGGGCTGTCTAAGCAGTGCCCGCCTGGGTATTGCCTGGGGCGCACTGGGTGCTGCGGAAGCGTGTTGGAATGCCGCGCGACAATATGTGATGGAGCGCAAACAGTTTGGTCGACCATTAGCGGCCAACCAGATCGTGCAATTGAAGCTTGCTGACATGCAAACCGAGATTAGTTTGGGTCTGCAGTCAGTGATTCGCGCCACACGCTTAAAAGAGGAAGGCAAACTGGCACCCGAAACCATCTCCTTAATTAAACGGAACTCGTGTGGGAAATCTCTGGCCATTGCCCGTACTGCACGCGATATGCTGGGTGGTAACGGTATTTCTGAGGAATACCCGGTGATGCGACACATGGTTAACCTGGAAACGGTGAATACCTATGAAGGGACTCATGATATTCATGCCCTGATCCTGGGCCGTGCACAGACTGGAATAGCTGCCTTCAGTTAATCTTGCTCGGCAGAACTCAGCAACAAGGCCACTACTTACAACTAAGTTCAAGATTCAAAATCAGCAGGCTCCAGCAACTGCCTCCCTGTTAAGAGCCTACCGAAATTGAAACGCGTCCGTGTGCCTCGACGTACTCCATAATCTGGTCTTCAGATATGCAGTGTCGAGCGAACTGAAATTCTCTCAGTCATTGAGCAATATTTTACTCAAGGCAAGCCGCTGCCTTACAGCTTACAGCTGAAATTTGCAAATCAGATGCGTTGACTACGCTTTGTGATCGTTAGCGCTATACAAACGCCACTGAACACCAACCCCCAGATCAAAGGCATTGTTGTGTAATCGGAAATTCCGGTCAGACGATTGATGATAAAAGTTTGGCTTATAACACCGTCCAAAAATAATTTGTCCACCAGAATCAATATAATCGGCGCTATAAATGCCATCAGGAACGGGTTTTTACTGGCAACCGAGGAGCAAAACACACACCAAGCAATCACCGGCAACATCGACCACAGAATGACCTTGACCAACAACGCCAAGGAACTCGAGTAATAGGTGCCGAGATACTCAAACGCATCGGCACCAAAAAATATCAATGCGACCACTGCCTGGCTGAGAACAATGACGACCGGAATCACTGCCAGGGCAATAATCAATTTTGAAGCCACGGTCAGGCTGTCGGAAATAGGTAAAGAGCGCCAGAACAATACGCTCTCGTCCTGGCGTTCGTTAAACAGGCAGGCCAAGGCATAGAATATTGCCACGATAAACATCACCATCATGATCATATAGTTCATCGAGTTAAGAGAGGTTGCGATAACCGAATCCAGAGCGGTATCAATGGTGTTGTCCAACTCGAGTTGTTTTGGTACTTCAAAATCGAATGACAGGTTACCAACCATCAGTGACAACTTCACCAGGGCAGAAATGCCGATGAGAATCGCGGGCACTTTCCAGAGATTTTTGTGTTCCAGCACTTCGCGTTTCAGCAAGGCGGGTAATTTAGTGATTGCAGTCATATTACTCTCCCACCGTCATTGAATTAGTCGCAACAAACAGATCCTCAAGGCTGGGCCTGACCACTTCTCCATACTCTTTTAGCTTTTCAGGATCGACATCAACAAAAATCAACTCGGTTTTTTCCGGTAGGCTGCGCTGATAGATCGGTTTGATCCCGGCCTCGGCAAAAACTATATTTTTATCGGTGATCACCTTGCTGTACCGGGTCTTAAGATCGGCGATCTTGAAATCCATTGTTATGCGACCTTCACGAATAAACACCACACGGGTGAGAATGCTCTCCACCTCATCAATTTGATGCGTGGTGATCAGAATACTGCGCTGTTGATTGTAGTAATCCTGCACCAGGCGATCCTGGAACTCGCGCCGCACAATCACATCAAGACCCAGCGTTGGTTCATCGAGGATTAGAAAATCCGTATTGATGGCCAGAATGATCGCCAGGTGCAAGCGGGTTTTCATTCCTTTAGACAGGGTTTCAATCCTGGCCCCTATGGAAATTGGCGTATCCGTCAGTAATTCCTTAGCCCGCGCCATCTCAAACTTGGGATGCGTATCGCGCACAAAGGCCAGCAAATCATCGACCTTCATCCAGCCGGGCAATGAGGCCACATCAGCGATGTAGCTCATGTTTTCCAGCAGCCGGGTTCGATTGGAAACCGGATCACCACCAAAGACCGATAGATCACCGGAGTACTTAATCAAACCCATGATGCATTTAAGCAGCGTGGATTTGCCCGCCCCATTGGGGCCGATCAAACCAACAATTTCACCTTCGCCGATATTAAGATCGACATCATGCAATACGGTTTTTGAACCGTACATTTTGGTGAGGTTATTTACAGATACGAAGTCTTGGGCATTGCCTGCTGACTGTTCTTGTCCCATTTGAGAAGTGCCTATATATAGATTGCATTCTCACTAGTATATCCCGATGAGTAAATTGGACAAATATGTATGTCAGCACCAACAGATTTAGTGGGTGAACTCCGGCAAAAAGAGTTTCGCGATCTTCCTGAATCCGACATTCCTGGGGTGAAGTTCATTAGCCCATTCAGACTCGACCAACGTGCCCTGTGTCTGCACAATTCTCACTCGTTGGTTATTCTTCGCGAAATTTTTAAGTAGCTTGTCGTACTCCAGTAAAAAGAGTTTGACGACTTCCTTTCGTAGCCTCACGGGCACGCCCCTAAACTCTAAACCTGGCTTCATCCATGGTCCGCGCCCACAAACCCCCCTCCCATCGGGAATAGCAAAATCATATGCGTGCATGATCACCGTGGTCTTCGGACTATTCTGATCACGAATTTCTAGTAACTCATGCAGGTTGAGCTCGATCATATCCAAAGCAACTTTCAAAGCGGGTCTGTTTATAACCTGTTTTGCGGTCATGCCAGTTTGATACGGTTTCAACCACTTATGGAAACGATCAATCCCAACCAGATCATTACCACCGCCGGAAAATAACAGATAATCATATTTCTTTCTCCTTGCCGGCCCCCTTTTAAGTTCGCGTGCGAGACGGCGCTTCTGCCGTATTGATAACATGTCTTTGGTCTCATCACCGGGAGAAGCGAGATTCAATATTCTGGTGTTCAGGAGGCGCTCTAGTTGAGAAATAATCGCCCTACCCACCACATACTTAAACCAGGAATCACCTTCAGCCATAATGGTAATGGGTGTTCCTCTCTTGGCTTTAACCTGCTCATCAAACCAACACCTGTAGTCATCGCATTGGCGCTCAGATTCTCGATCGATACGAGCGTCTATTCTAATTTGCCGTTTACGATGTTTGTTCAGGTCATTTCTGAGTCTTTTTGGTAGTTCCATATCACGCCTCCTTAACAAAGTTTTGTTTCATTATGCACCCTTGAGAAGAAGTTCCAAAACGTTGAGTTAGTTGATATCTAAGCCAACGTACAAGGAACACCAATTTTCGTAGCATGCTTCAACAGCTTATCACATCGCATCGATCTTCCTGATTAAGCGCGGATGCTAACGACCAAACCTCGGCAGTTCATAGGGCTTATTGAAAAACAAAGTTGCTACGAGGTCTTCTTTGTCGGAATTCCAATCTAATCGGACTCCCGCTTTTAGTGATCCCAGAGCATCCTGTTTAATCCAAATGGGCGCGGAAATCCCGGTGACATCGGTGTCAAAGTTGTGTGTCACTTTAACTTGTAATCCGATTTCTTTAAAACGTTGAGAGTAAGTTAGAGCTGCCAAGGTACTTGTCGACTGAATAGGAGCTCCGATCGCTCGATCGCTGCAGACAGTTGCACCCGCATCACCGAACGGCGAACAGATTTCTTGTTTTGATTGATCTCTATGACTGTCAACGTGTGAGAAAGTTGCAGTGATGTGGTATTTATCCGAACGTTGATATGCCAGGTACGCAGATGCAGAATAGTCAACATTCGTCTCCGACAGCTGATTACTGAGATCGGAAGCGCTATAAAACGAAGATCTTTTGTAGGCCAACGTGCCTTTTAAACCAAATAGCCAATACGGCTCATTTAGTTTGTCGCGATCAACCAAGCCTCGGAGCGTATCGGACCCCATGAGGTAACCCGTTTCGGGAGTTGGGCGTTCTGGTTGCGCGCCATCAATTAAGGAATTTGAAGGCGAGCCGGATAATTTTTTCTGCCATGCAACTTCAAATCTGGCCTTATTTCTGAGTTCATTTAGGTCGCCCAGCTTTAATTCTGGGTCTGACTGATCTACTGGAATAGTTGCCGTAAACTTAAAGTAACTATCCTTCCCATCGTTGTCTCCACCGAATTCGAAAAAAACTTCCTTATTGTCCTCACCTAGTGAGAAACCAAATATATCTATCAAACCCTTTAAATCTGTCCCTTGAGCACCACTAGAGGTTTGAGTGATATCGTGCGCTATAAAGTCTGTATCAGTAACAGTATCAGCGAACGAATTGGTCCAGTTGAATAATGCGAAAAGAATAAAACCTACAAGACTAAAGGTGCTTGCATGTCCTGAGTTTATTGAATTTTTCATTTAGAGCTCCTTATTGTTAGTTAGTCCCGAATAAAAACTAGTTATCGCCATATTCGGTTTATAAGTAAGTGCTCTTTGTTTACATTCTCTCTCACCCGAACAAAAAATTTCGGTAGCCCAATATCACTATTGACGCATTTGGTTTCACTTCTCGGGGCCATGCCCTAAAAATTTTTGAAAATCTTCCTTATTGTTAACCTTTTCTTTCCACACCATAGTTTCTGAAACCATTTTGCTGCTTAGGGGCAGCTTTGAAACATTACTGCCATCTATCCTCTGAAGTTAAATTGAACAAACATCTCCGCTTTTAGTTGTGGAAGACCAGCAGCAACAAATTTTCTATTTCAGATTTATATCTAATCGAAAACATTCTTATCGAATTTTTGGTTTGCTGAAGTAAGAACAAATCCAGACCAAAAATACGGATGTTTATATCGTCCTCCACTCATAAACGCACGTTTTGCCTCGGCTAACGCACGGCTTGCGTGACCACCATTTGAGCTTAGAATCTGATAGAAATTTTTCATGAATTGCGCGGTGGACCTATCTGGGATTGGCCACAAAGTCCCTATTACAGCACCTGCACCCTGTGACATAACGCCTCTAGTCAATCCGTTGAGTCCTTCGCTATTTAAGTCATCTCATAGGAATGTCTCACAGCCGCTTATAATGACCAAATTAGAATAGAATCTCCTACTCAGCAATTGAGTCAAAGTAAGGAATCCTGGTAGTCCATCACCCTGACCGGCAGTCGCAATGCCAACAACATCTGGCGTACTTTCGCTAAAATATCCATGCGATGCGATATGTAATATTTTTGAATCCCTCATCTCTGAAGACATTAACTTTTCTGATGTTGCATCTTTGCCCGAATAGGACACAACTCTTTTCTTGGAGAATATGGCTTCTATTGACCTTGCCTCCGATGCGGTCCAAGGAAGACGGGAGAGAGTAGTGGACCAATTTCTATAACCCGAATCACCGTGGTCATCTATTGTCATGGAATTCGAGTTTCCATCAAAACTCGGATCTGAGAATATTGCAATGTCGTTTGAGGCCTGTGCATTTGAAGCAGAATCAGCAGCTGAAAAATAATCTGTGAGCGAGTACGTTTGTACAATTTCGACGAATTTCTCCAATGGCTGGTAATTGTCAGGCAGCAAGCTTGAATTTATCATCCCAATCGGAGTTGAGACTAGCGGGGATGATGCAACGAAGATTAGCTTAGTTGATTCTTTGACGAACTTCGCAGGTATGCCAAGAAAATTATTAGTATTGAGTTTTGTGCTTGCTATCAAATTGGATTGCGCCAAAACCATTTCCATGACCTCAGTTTTTAGCTTGCTCATTTCACTCTTGGTCGGCACTTGCACTACTTGCCATCTTTCACTGGAGATTAAAAAAACGAAAGAAAATCGATCATGAAGGAAGTATCGCGCCACCATTTCATTCGGATTCAAGAGATTCATTATTTCTTGAATGCTTAGTACGTCATCCTGATCAAATTTTAAGCCGTTTATTTTTTCTCGTGCGATATTCGCTAAGAACGCTTCCCTAGCTTCTGTAACCCTAACCAGCGCCAGATTTCGTTCTGTCTCGGAGGTAGCAAATGCAGCAGTTCGTTCCTCAACCCCTGTTAAATTTAGCAACTCCTCCCTCCCCCTATGATTTATGGCGGCTTCTTCGTTGCTAAGTTTTGCGCGACTGTCCCTCAAGCTTACAGCGTGAGTACGCTCGATGAACTTGAACAGCTCAGCAAGGCTCGGGCGATCCGAAGATAAGAGGGCTCTCTCTGCTTCGGTGGCAATGTAAAACTCTATGGATTTAGTAGCCCTTGCAGACCATGCTGGGCCCAAGAATTTACTATCTAATTTCTTCCTTATGTCTTCATTCAAGAAGACAATTTTTTCGACAATTTCTCTCAAGACTTTATCGTTTTCGCTATAACGTACATCTTCAAGAGTCAAACCCAGGAACTCTAAATGTTGCAATGGATATCGAGACGGCTCATCGTTTTGTTCAAAGTACCGCGTCAAAACGCGTTTCAAAACCTCATACTCCTCGGTAAGACCAGTCTCTAATGCCACCTTACTTATGACCAATAGCGACTCTATTTCGGTCAAATTCTGAGGTGAGTAATCGGTGCTTTTAATGGCTAAAGCACCTGATTTGGTGGGCAAGTTTTTTAGGGCGTAAAGTTTAGCTATATCTAGCTTTCCGGCGACGAGGTAGTCCCTGGAGAGTTCCAAAAACGCTTGGCCTATATCAAATACTAACTCACTGTCATCTCCCTCAATGTTCAACAAATCTAAAAACGTTTCAAGGCCTTGTTTGTGGGTATTGATAGCTAACTCCGTCTGACCCATCATCCTTTGAGCTTTTCCTAGGACCATGCCTGCCTGAGCCGCTGCGTATTCGTTTCCTGCCTTGACAAACTCACTATGCGCATAATCAGCGCTCGTAGCCGCTAATTTTGGCTTACCTACGTCAACATATACACTCGCTAGGTTCAGAGTGAGGTTTGCTCTTTTTGAGTGAAGCGCAAACTCGTTATCGATTCTAATCGCATGCGTAAGTGCCTGAAGTGCCTTATCTAATTGACTATGTCTTCGGTACAACACAGCGATGTTATTATAACTGTCAGACAGACTTTCACCCGATCCGGCCTGTTTATGGTGTTCGATAGACTCCAATAGTTTGTGGATCGCTCTTTTATCATCCCCGATGAAGGAATAGTATGGTGCAATACCATTCTGCATTTGACCTAAAAGTCTTGGATCACCCAGCTTTTTAGTAATAGATATCGCTTTATTCAGAAAACTCTTTCCTTCTTCTAGAAGTTCAGAATCATTAAAAACATGACCGGCAAGAATGAGTTTGTTACCGAGATCCGCCCGAATCTCTTCTCGATTAAGCAACCAGTAGCCTTCAATATTTTCATCGACATCCAAATCAGATAGTAGCTCTCTATATAAAGGTATAGCTTTGTCGAGCCTTTCCATTTGACTTAGTGCGCTCGCCATCGACCATGCAACAGAATATTTTGGAATTGCACCGAGCTCATGAAAAAACAAGCTTGACTTATTTCTCATTTGATCGAAATAAGCCTCAAGCTCCATGTAAAGTTCAAGCGATAAAAGGCTATTGAGGTAGAAGTCGATTAACCCATACTGTTGTTGGAGCTCGAGGCTCGGTAGCAAAGATTTAGCGGCCCGTAACAAACCTATGCTCTCGAGCCTCTTAGATTTATCTCTTTGGTGCCAAGTGTTGGCAGCCTGACCTAGCAAATATAAGCCGCTTTCCAGAGCACTTCCCTGCTCGAGAAATTGTATGTGTACGTCAGCGGTGATTACTAAATCCGAATTGTATTTCCTGTGAGCATTGGCACTGCTTTAAGAAGGGAAAGCTGTGAGAAAAATACAATATCTCATTTGCTCTACTGTTTTGGGAATTGCAATGATCAGAGCTTAGCGCCAATTAGTGTGCATAAGTGGAACAGAGCTGGGCAATTTTTGTTTGTTTCCTAGGAGAAGGGTGGGTGGGAGGAGAGAGAAGGGAGAGAGAAGGGGGAAGAGAGGAGAAGACGAAGGAGTGAGAGGAGAGATGGTAGGATCGGTACAGAAAAGTTGCATGGCTAGTTGTAACTACAAAATGTATTTTTTAGATTATCAACTGGCCTTTCCAGCTGTCTGTTATCAACTTGGTAAGTTTTCAACCATCCAATTGTTGCCATCAGCTCACAGGACTGCCGATGGCTGCCACAGCACAGCCTCCTGCGATCTACGAATCCAACGATAGATTATATCTTCATATAGATAGTCACTGCCTCCCAACTACTGCCAATATTGCTACACCATTATTTATTACCTGGAAATGCATAAACGGGCCATCACATGCGGTTGCTTAGCAACAGTAGAAGGAGCAAACCCGATACTCTACTCAATGGCCATCAGCTATTCAGCCTAGTGTCCAGTTAAACACTTGTGTAATGATGAGTCAACATGGCTGTTATAGCCAGTGTGAAGGTAAAGAATCTTAGGTATATGATTCATTAGTCTATGGCCATCGAATTCCTTCATTCGAGTTGTACAAGCTGGAGTGACACGCGTCTAAATGACACGTGTCATAGCTGTCACGTCACATGGTCACGAAGACT
>JBCCFY010000025.1:0-64593 GCA_039110515.1 Pseudomonadota bacterium | reverse complement strand
GTCAGCGTCACTAACACCATCGCCGTCTTCATCCAGTTGGCTCGCTGAACACCCCACCGCATCCACGGCCTCTCCCGCTGGTGTTGCTGGACACTGATCCAGGTCATTCGTGACGCCATCATTATCGGTATCGAGTTGATCACTAGAGCATCCGTTCTCATCAACTTGATTGCCGCCTAGAGTGCCAGGACAAAGATCCAGATCGTCAGTGACCCCGTCATTATCGCTATCAAGTTGGCTAGGCGAGCAACCCTGCTCATTGACCATTTCTCCGAGCGGCGTATCTGGGCACAAATCCAGCGAATCATCCACACCGTCACCATCGCTGTCAGTGCCCTGACTATTTTCTTCGATATCAAGCGACGAAGTAACGTTATTAAAATCCCCTAGGTCGGGTGTGCTGGCCGTCAATTCAAGAGAATTTCCTCTAAAGAACCAGCGACTGTAGAGCGTTACTTTGAGACCGGCCGGGACGCTGACGGAGGAAATTCTGTCATCCCAAAACCAGGGAAACCAATACTGTTCTTCATCGGTACAGAAACGGCGTCCACGATAATTTTTTCTACTGTAAAAACAGGCCTTCTGTTGCGCTGCTTGTGATTCTCTTACATAAAAAGAGGCAATTCTGTTATTCCAGTCGCCCAGGGTCTCATGCTCACCGGAAAAAATTTGAAATCCGCCCCAATAACCAATTCTAGGGAACGCCACGATTTCGTAGCCATCACGAACTTTCAGTGAAGAGGTTCTCTTAAACCAGTAGAAGCTTAGCCAGGCACTCCCTTCGCTGCCACATAACTCCTCACCCTGAAAAGATGCGTCTGAATAAAGACAGTAATTTTCGCCCTCATCCAGTGCAAGACCATGCGGACTGACCAACAAAGCAAAAAGAAGAAAACCGCTAAGCAGAACACGCTTAGCTAATTGCGCAAGCTGCGCTCCTGACCCTGTGCGTCCCATTAACCTTTCCGAAACCCGTTTTGTTATTAACCAATAACCCCGACCCAAGCTGGCATCGATGTCGCCAATTAGTAGCCCACCCTCCTAAGCCACTCCCTACGAGAATGAATCCGATCATTGCTCGCCACTGCTCAGCAGTGTAAGCGAAATCATTTTGGCATTGCAAATAAATTTAATTACTGGACATCTGTGCGAGTAAGGAAGACTCTAGACGGGACTTACACGCGCGGCTAGCATAATGGTGAATAATCATCGTGAACGTCACAAGAATACAATGCCCAACAATCACAATGGAGGGTGCTTTATCTGGTTTACTGCGGTACAAAAGCCACGATTCGGAGCGGACTGCCACTACCGTCCTTGACCTTCATCGGTAGGGCAATCACCGTAAAACCTTTTTCCGGGAGCTGATCAAGGTTAGCCACGTTCTCCAGACCCGGGATATTTTGCTCAAATAAAATCTGATGAGTTTCGTAAAGTGTTGATCCACCGAAGTCGATGCTCGGCGTATCCAGACCCACCGCCTTTATATTTCTCTCGTTGGCCAGAAATTCCGCTGCCTCCGGGTGAATACCCGGAAATTTCAGTTCCCTAACGCCCTCGGGCCCACGTTTATCTGTGCCCATATATTTCAGCGGGTCCGGCCACAATTTGCTCGAGCCGGTATCTATCAACACGATGCTGCCAGCCGGGATTTGCCCGTGTTCCTTTTCCCATCGTTTGATATCTGCAACGGAAAATTGGTAGTTTCGATCAGCAGCGACTTGTTCAAGCACGCGAATGGTGATCCCACCACCTATTAGCTGTTCTATGGGAATTTGGTCAACCGTGTGGCGATTCTCAAAGAAATGAATCGGTGCATCAACATGCGTGCCACCGTGCTCGGCAGTTGCAATGTTATAGGCTGAATAATAGTAGCCAGCATCTGTGTGCCCCTCTGCGACGGTGGTTTTACTGAATTTTTCAGACGTCGGCCAATAGATGGTCTGGTCCGAAAACTCATGGGTAAGATCAATCCAGCGCCCATTAGAAAAGTCGGCCGCATTACCTAACTGCGATATCGCTATGAGGAAAATCAGTAAAATTACTTTAATCATCCAATCGCTCCTGTAACATTGAACACATATTCTTCGGTTCCATCATAACAATTTATAATGTCTAGAAAACCGCATCCTGGATTTATGCTGCGAAACTACAGAATCGCCCTGCTTTTTTCGCTGCTATTGACCATCCTGAGTTCAACCAACGTCGCAGCCCAGACTATCAATATTCTGCATTTCAGTGACTATCACTCAAACGCTGTACCGACGGCAAATTCCGACGGTATCCAGGTTGGAGGAATAGCCAGGCTAATCCACTTGCTCAGGCAGGAAGATTCCGCAAACACGTTAATCTTCAGTGGCGGCGATATGATGAACAAGGGATCGCCAGCCTGGTCCGACAAGTACCAATGCGCAGAATGGCCATGGTTTAACGGTTTACTGGATGCCATGGCGTTGGGCAATCATGAATCCGATTACGGCGCAGATGTTTTTTCCGAATGCCAGACAGCCACTGACTATCCCATCATAAGTAGCAATGTGCTGCTTCCGTCCGGTGCGCCCCTACTAAGCAGAGACGGCAAAGACTACCTCGTATATGCCATCGACTCGATCAAGATTGGTGTAATTTCGCTGGCTGGCCCAGACTTTGTCAATCTGCTCAAGCCAGCCACCCTGCCTGCACCCGGGGTCAGCTTTGCCGACCGTATTGAGACCGCCAAGAAACTGGTTTCCACGTTAAAAGATATTGAAAAGGTGGATGCAGTCGTGCTTATTGGTCATGCGCATTACGAAGATGATATTCAGTTGGCCCAACAGGTAGACGGTATCGACCTGATTCTGGGTACCCACAGTCACCGCAAACAGGAGCTGATGCAAATAGAGAACACCAAGACCTGGTATATCTCGCCGTTCCAATACCTCTCGCACGTTAGCAAAGTCAGCCTGCGTTTTGAGGAAGGACAGTTACGACAGATCAGCGGCGGTTTGATAGCACTCGATGAAAACATTCCAGAGGACCCCGAGACAGCGGAAAAAGTCGCCAACATGCAAGCCGCCTTGGAAAAGGATCCGCTCTACGCGCACAAGTTTAAGATACTCGGAGATAATCCCAGTCCCTTGTCTGCCCCCACTAAGTTTGATGGCGAATCAATTTTGGGTAACTTCGTCACTGATCTCGTGCGCGCGCAGAGTAAGGCGAATGTGGTGCTGATGACATCGAGCACGTTCCGAAAATCCATCCCTGCCGGAACAATCAAGGAGTATCACCTGACCGATGCGCTGCCCTATGAAAACAAAATTTTCATTCACGAGTTGAGCGGCAAACAGTTAGAAAAGTTACTCAACTACAGCGTATCCCGATCAGGCAGTGATTTTTTCTCCCAGGTATCTGGAGCACGTTTTGCGATCGAAGCCGGGGCCGCAGGCGATATCAAGATTCGCACGCCCGCCGGCTCGTGGCGCGCGTTGGATCCAATGGCCACTTACCAGGTAGCAACGAGCGATTTCCAGAGTCTGTATGCGGATGGCTATAAGCAATTCTTCATCGATAGCGACTACCAGGCTCTGCCAGACAGTCTCTGGACCCTGGTACGAAAGCACCTGCGGTCTCCAGTCAGCATGAGCAAATCTCCAGCTTTACTCGATGGGCGAATCAAAAATCTGGATGTTGTAGACAAACCATGAGCCTGATGAAACAAAATGATGTTGTTCTGGTTGGAATGCCCTTTGATGCTTACTCCTCTTACCTGCGGGGACCCGCAGAAGCTCCCGTCGCCATTCGGGAAATGATGGCCTGTGATTCGGCAAATACAGCTACCGAACTGGGTATTGAACTGGGAGAGAATCCGCGCATCATTGATCATGGTAATTTGGCTTGGTCGACTACCACGGAAGCATTCGACAAACTGGAGTCAGGTATCGCCGACATCGCCCGGGCCGGCGCGATGCCTTTGACCTTGGGTGGCGACCATTCAATCAGTTTTCCAATATTAAAGGCGCTCGCACAGTTTCACTCCAGGATAAATATTCTGCATTTCGACGCCCATCCGGATTTATATGACATTCTGGATGGCAATCGTTTATCACACGCCTGCCCATTCGCGCGCATCATGGAAAACAAACTCGCCGCTCGATTAGTTCAGGTCGGCATCCGCACTCTGAACCATCACCAGGCGAAACAGGCAGATCGATTTGGCGTGGAGATTCATGCCATGAAGGATTGGCAAGGACCGGATCAACTGGAGCTGGAAGGGCCGCTCTATGTTTCCATCGATATTGATGCACTGGATCCAGCATTTGCGCCAGGCGTGTCGCATCTGGAACCTGGCGGCATGAGCGTGCGGCAAATTCTCGACGTGTTACACAGCATCAACGTGCCGATTATTGGTGCAGACATCGTTGAATATAATCCCCGTCGTGACATCAACGGCATGACCGCCATGGTCGCGACCAAGCTCTACAAAGAGCTGTGCGGTCAGATGCTTAGCAATTCAAAGTAGGCCAGCTCCTCAGCTGTTCCGAAAACTGCCCGCTGGGTAGTCTTCACAGCCTAATGACTTGTACTCATCAGGACTCCAGAAGTCACTGGCCTGGTAGCCATGCAGAAATAGCGTTGCATAGGCACGACAGCGATCACTCTGTGAGGTCAAAATCGTGTCTACCGGAATCCGTGCCTTTATGTCGGCTACATTGTCTCGGACTTCTTCCATACGGCGCCCACCGTCAGCACTGGTGTCCAATAACATGATATTGTCGCCAGCATTTTGCCAGGCATGCCAATCGCTTTGCTGGCCACTGCGCCCCTTACCCGGGTTACCGTTGTATGCGAATTCAACCCAATAGTCCATCATGGCTTTTGAGAGCTCTTCTCTGCCCGCTGCGTTTTGCCGCGTGAGTATCACATCCATTGGAATGCCACCCTGGAAATCACCAAAGACAAAACTGATCTCAAAGCCATGTGCTGCGCCCAGGAGGGTTGGCAGGTCCGCCAACCAATCACTGGGTTCTTCATCCCAGTCAAAGCGGTAAGCATAGACCGGCGGCGCTTCGCCAGCGCTGATTCGCTTAGCAGGCTCATCCACCGCTCCAGCCTTCCAGTTATCGGTGACATATTTTGAGACACGGTTATAGCGTTCAACATCTTTGATTCGCGGCAGCACCCCAAAAAGAAGGGAGACGTATTCTGGATTGCGCGCCATAAACACTTTCTGTTCATCACGATTGCTGCCGAGCATAAGCGGCACCTGGTTGTAACTGCCAGGACGTTTGAACAGTTCCAGCAGTGACTCCTTGGGAATCACCTGCCCATCTCGAATTATACGCGCCGACTTCACATAACCTTTCTGCCCCAGGTTATCCGACGCCATCTGCATTAATTGCTTGGCATTCACGCTGCGCATCATCTGCAGCAGGCGAGCTGCGGGCATATTACTGAGTCGCGCACGAATCTGTTCCTTTGTTTCACCAGGAAACTGCTGCTGTAACACCAGGCTGATCAACTCATTTGAGCTGTTACGCAGGCCGCTGATGGGGTGCAACAACTTATGGTCCGCGAAATCTTCGGCGAGCGTTTGCAGGGTGGTGTCGGCGCTACCACTTTGGGAAATGGCTTTATGAAACAAACCTTTCGCCAGTGGCGATGCCAGCATGGAATACACATTGCGTCCGCCCGCTGATTCACCAAAAATTGTCACGTTATTTGGATCACCACCAAATTCGGCAATATTCTGGTTTACCCATTTCAGCGCGGCGATAATATCCAGCGTGCCATAATTGCCGGAGGCATCTTCAGCATTTCCGGAAGTTTGTCGTATCGAATCATGACTAAACCACCCCATTAGCCCAAGGCGATAGTTAATCAGTACGACAATCACTTCTCCTGAACCAGCAAGATTGTGAGCCTGGAACAGATTGGCAGTGCCCGAATTATTCCCGCCGCCATGAATCCAAACCATGACCGGAATCTTGTTGCTCGTGCTGCGAGCGGCTTCCGGGCTGCGTTTGGGCGCCCAAATATTCAGAGTCAAACAATCCTCACTGCCCAACAAGTCGCCATCTTCTCCATCTTGGGCTGCCAGTACACCCCAAAACTGTGTACAAGGATTGCCGTATTCCGTGGCCTCGCGAAGGCCTGTCCAACCTGCGTGAGCACGCGGAGCACGCCAGCGTAAATCGCCTACCGGTGGCGCGGCATAGGGAATGCCCAGCCAGGCATGCGTGTCGTAGGAGTCAGCAAAACCGATTACCTGTCCGCCAGCGGTACTGCGCAAGGTACCCGGATCAGTCTGCAGCGGCTGAGTACTGCCAGGTTGCACGACGCTGGCGATAAAGATTTCGGGTGATTTGTTAACTTGGTAATAGATAAAGAGGCCACTGACGGCAACAACTATTATTAACAGCAGGCTCAAAAGAATTTTCTTGATCATTATTGCTTTTTTCCGGACGTATTCATTCCTGTTGAAGCACCAGAACTCAACGCTTCAGCGCAATCCGTGACTATACTGAAGATTTTCGCCGTCACAAGCATCTCTACAAGGAAATTCCTCTAATTACGTATCTCCAAAACCAGCTGCTGCCACCAATTTCTCGGCTAAATCCAGTTTTAGTGAGACGGTTTTACTGCTCCACGCATCATTAGGCTATGTGGACGAGAAAAGCCACTCACCAAATATAAAAATAATGACATGCAAACCAAGCAAAATCCGCCTGTCGAAGTGCTTAGCTAGCGGCGTTTTGAATGGAAATTGAACCCAAACAGGAGCGATAAGATGTCCAAACAACTACTTTCAACGGCTCTCCTCACGATTGCCATTTCATTCAATGCCATCGCTGGCGAAAAAGAAGAAGAACTGATTGCCAAAGTCACTACCGCCTATGGTGGCGACGCGCTGGTTAACTTGCAGAGCTACCAGGTTGACGAAGAATACTTAGGCCCCACTACTGGCCAGGGCCACTCACCTTTGTTAGACGAAATCGGTCTCAGCCGCCAGGTGCTGGTAGTAGACATCACTAACAATCGTTCAGTCTACGACACCTGGGGTCGCGGCCGCGGTGGTGAGAATCAAAACTCAACCGTTAGCGATGGCGAGCACGCACACACCATCAATTATCCAGCCGGTACCTATGGTGAAGCCGGGAATGCGGACCCTCATGTGTTTGCTGGCGGCACCATGCGCACGTCAGACGCGGTCCTGGTGTACGAGCTTAATAAAGTAAGAGATGAAGCTACCCTTGGCGACGATGAATCTTATATGAATCGTAACCACCACACCCTGACCATGCCTTTTCCTTCGAGTCCGGATCTGAAACTGTATATCGATGCCGAAAGCCATCTTTTTTCAAAAATGGTGCGGGTGAATCCGCAGCTCGGCAACCTCGATTATGTCTACAGCAACTACAAGCAACACAATGGCATCACCTATGCGTCAAACATAAACTTTTTTATCGCCGGGGTACCGAACCTGATCAGCACCCGCCATGAATTGCAGTTCAATAACGAGTACCCTGCCGAGGCCTTTGCAATCCCTGAGGGCCTGAGAGAAGAAGATGAACGTATCGATGCTTCCGAGATGTTGGTTAACAAGATTTCTGATCGTGTCTACCATGTCGGTCAAAATGGCGGCTTTACCATGTTCGTGGATACCAATATCGGCATTGTTGCGGCGGGTGGCTACCCTGCCCTGACTGATCGCTTCGCGCGCTTCCAGGAAGAAAGCGAGAACTACAAACCTTTGAAGTACCAAGTCGTCACCCATCACCACTCCGATCATATTGGTGGTGTGGGAGAAGCGGTTACGCTTGGTGCACAGCTTGTAACAGTGAATGAAAACGTGGAAACCATCACCGATGGTATTTCGCCAACTCCAGAAGGCCGTGACTTCTTTACCGTTGGTCCACGCACCACCTTTGGCGAAGGAAAAAACCGGGTCGAGATTTACGAGGTGTCGACCATTCATTCCGACAGCTTCCTGGTTACCTATGTGCCAGCTGAAAAAACCATTTTTATTGCAGATCATATGGGCTCTCCTTACGCCAAGGCGATCCCGGTAGCAAATGCGGGCACAGTAGATATGTTGTCAGAGCTTGATCGCCTCGGGCTAGACGTAAAAAAAATCGCTACCGCTCACAACGCACGCATTTTTACCATTCAAGACATGCGGGCTTCTGTGGCCGCGTATCAACCCGTCAGCTGTACCGCCGATCGCCCAGTCTGCCGCTAGCATCCCAAACCACCACACTTTTGGCCGGAGCAGCGCCTGCGTTGTTCCGGTTTTTTTTGCAAATCTCTACACTGCAAATGTTCGCAAAGCTTTTCGGTCATTTTGTTACACTCTGCTGCTCTGGAATCGCAAATGAGCCTCGACCGTCATAGAAATCACGCTTGAAGCTCTGCGAGCAACATTTTCATGCGAATAGGCCGAGTTTGAAATCCTACAAAATCTGGTTACTGAAACTGATTCTGCCGGTGTCCTATGGGCATATCGCGACCGCTGTATTGCTATTTGCCGTTCTGTTCCCGTTTTTCAGTCTTGGCACAGTATCAACGTCGGGCGTGAGCACCCCGGCACTGTTTTTCAGCATGATTATTGCGTACATCATTCCTGTCTTCAGCTATATCACCGCCAAGGTGAAGGATGCACTAGTAGAACTTCGCCCCAGCCTGCAACTCGACGACGATGACTTTGCTGAATACCTTCGACGGCTCGATTCCGCCAGCCTGCTACAAACGCTATCAACCATGTTCTTTGGCCTGGTTCTGGGCTTTGCTCACCTGACTTTGATTCGCGGCTCTGTCGGCATGGTGTTCACTGAGTTTATCAGCAGCCTTCCTGGTTTGATCACTGTTGTGGGCACCTTGATGGTCTGGACAGTGATGACCATCGTAACCACCGGTTTGATTCAGCAGGCTGCGTTGTTTGCACGATTGGGTGCCAACCAAGCCCAGTTAAGCCTGTTGAATAAGCGCAAGCTGTTGCCTTTCGCGCGCGTTTCAATTATTTCCAGTCTGTCGATTATCGGTGCATTAGTACTGTTCCCGCTGATGAGTATTGGCGACGACGTGAGCCTTGTTGAAAGTCTACCCGGTGCAATCGCCACCTTAATCCCGCTTATCGTGATGTTTATCATTCCGATCTGGCCGGTCCATCGACGATTAACGGTGATGAAAGAGAATGAACTCAACGCCATCGATGAAAAAATTAGTCATGAGATTCAGCCCTCAGGCAAGGTTGAGCTTGAGTTGGAACAGTTGGATAGACTGGCACCGCTCTTGAACTATCGGCGTGAGATCGCCAATGTTTCCACCTGGCCATTTGATATCGGCACACTGACGCGACTAAGTTTGTACTTGATTTTGCCTCCGTTAACCTGGGTCGGTGCCGCGTTAATCGAAAACCTGGTTGATTCCATGTTATAAGTCTTCTGCAATCGACATGACTTGATGCCGACACCCCAGAGAATTTTTAAGGAGAGCCTCCAATGAACAAAAGCTTGATCACTTTACTCACTCTGTTGCCATTGAGCGTTTTGGCCCACGACAAAGCGCCTGCACCTGAGCCGATGGCCCTGGATGAATTGGCGCAAGCCTTTGGCTGGGATTTTGATAAAACGGAAATCAAGATTGAAAAAGTCTCAGAGAACCTTTATGTGTTATTCGGCACGGGTGGCAACATCGCAGTAAACCTGGGAACGGATGGCGTATTTATCGTTGATGATCAATTCCCCCAGCTCATGCCAAAAATTCGCGCCGCAATTAAGGAGCTTGGCGGCGACAATGTAGACTTTGCAGTGAACACCCATTGGCATTTTGACCATGCTGACGGCAATCTAACCTTGGGTCCGGATGGCACCGTCATCGTTGCGCATGAAGCCTCACGACAAAAGATGGCCAGCGACAACCTGATAAACCTTGTCGGCGTCTCCTATATGCAAGAGGCTTACCCTGACAATGCGCTGCCCGATATCACCTACCAACGCGATATGAAGTTTCACTACAATGACCAGGAAATTGAGTTGTTTCATTACGGCCCAGCGCATACCACAGGCGATACAGCGGTGATATTTCGTGGCGCTAATGCCGTCCACATGGGTGATGTTTACAATAATTCAGGTTATCCCTTTATTGACGCCGACAACGGCGGCAAACTCGATGGCATGATTAAATTCTGCCAAAAAATCCTGCAACAAATCGATGAAAATACCAAGGTGATTCCTGGCCATGGTCCGGTAGCCGATTACCAGGGCTTATCTGACTATATAGATATGCTGACATTGGTGAAGCAACGCCTGGAAAAACTGATTGCGGATGGTGCCAGCCTGGAAGAAGTATTTGCGGCAAAACCCACGGCAGAATTTGATGAGGCAATGGGCAACAACATTCTGTTTATCAATCGCGCTTACCACAGCCTCCAGCACGAGCACGAGTAAGATTGGCTTATCGGTAATTTTAAAGACTGAGTAATAAACGTTGAAACACCCAAAAACTGGCGACTGAACCAACCAGGTAAATAACTCGATTGATCAATCGCGCTTGCACCGCCTGATCACGGATGATTTTGGCAATCAGCACCGCGAGCCAAAATGCCACGAGGATAAAAAACACCTGGCCTATTTCAACGCCAAGGTTGAAAAACAATAGCGCAGTCACTTGCATCGACTGTGGCAAGCCCAGGTCACCCAGAACGCTTGCGAAGCCGAAACCATGCAATAAACCAAACGCCACCGCGACTGAAAACGGATATCGTGAACTCCAGCTCTGGTAACCGCCTGTTCCCCGGCTGCGAATGATATCGGCCGCCAACACCACGATACTCAGCGCAATCAACATCTCCACGAAAACGATTGGCAGGGAAATCACCCCGAGGGTAGACAAGATCAGGGTCAAGGTATGTGCCAGGGTGAAACCGGTTATGGTGATGATCATGGATCTCAGCGTTCCGGCGACTACCATCAGGCACAAAACAAACAACAGGTGATCATAACCAATCAGAATGTGTTCGATACCGCCGACCGCATACTGCTGGGCGACCTGCCAGGCTGACTGCTCGGCAAACACATCGATACGCCGCGTTTCCGGGCCGGTAAAAACATGTTGAGCTTTTCCCCCGGCATCGGTCATTACAACCAAGGTCGATAGCACCGGGTTAGCGTTCGGATAATCAACAGCGATCTGCAGAGAATCTACGGGATGTTTGCATCGGTAAAGTTCCTTACCCAGCAACGAATGTCGCTGTCGCGCTCCTGGCGCTTCTATCACCGTCTCACAACCAGATCCTTGCAGTGTAATCCTGGGCACATCGCCTGCCGCCATAACCGGCGGAATCTTCCATTGTAACTGGTAGCGTTGCTCACCAGCCGCAGTCTTTTCTACTGCACTATTCTGCGCTTGAAGCTGGATATAAACGGGTCGGCCTTCATGTGCTGAAGCGTAGCTACTTAACACCAACAGGATGAGAGCCATAACACTCCCCTGCCGAACTGATTTTAAAAAAACACTCATTAGTTTTGACGCCCTATCCACAAACAAACCCATGGTGACTAATCATTGGGAAGCGTTCTCCCGCAAATCCGTGACGGTGTATTTATCTACCAGGGTCTTAATTGCCGTGGCCTTTACTTCACGCCGTTGTTCAGCCTGAAGATCAGCCAGGACAATTTGCGCTACTTCGTCCAACGCCGGTGATCTGGCTGCCGTTTTGCTGCTTATCATCACCAGGTGCGTACCATAGTCAGACTGGATTGGCCCTTGCCATACTGACCCTGCTTCCAGTTCAAACAACCTCTTGGCAAAGTCCTGGCCGAAGTGAGTCACAACATGCTGCTGCGTTCGCTCAACGTAATTCTGGTTGTAAAGAAACCGCTGACCATAGCGCCCGGCGCGCTCAAATGGCACTTGCTCAGTATTTAGTTGAGATAACAGTTGCTGAGCCTGTAGCGACGGATCAACGGTAGCCTCTGATTCAGATGTCTCGCGATTCGTGCCGGGCAGGAATACATGGGTAAAGGTAACCGCGGCATCTATCTCGTACTGTGCCTGGTTGGCGGCAAAATAGTCCTGCATAGCTTCTTCTGATATGGCCGGAGCATCGTCATAAAAACCTTGCGCCAGGTATTCCATCTTCTGGATCAGACGACGTCGAATAATCTCATCGTTGTCATCCAAGCCCAGCGCCAATGCCTCTCGGTATAAGGCCTCATCTCGAACATAGTCCTCAACCAGGCGCTGTTCGTCTAACGGCGGCATGAGTTCAAGCGCTCTGGCAGCTGCCTCAGCATTAAAGGTTTTTTGTTGAAACTGCAGGTACTGCTGCAAGGCAGCCTGATCAATCTTGATTTCACTGGCGTCATCCGTGACCAGCTGTGCCGGTGCCAGCAGGTTCACTATTATGAACAATAAAAGGCCCAGTACCGCAAACTGAAACAGCGGTTCAGCGAACAACTTACGCATGGTTTTATTCCTGCATCAAACGACTGACTTATGGCGTGTACCAGATGGGCGAGGTATAAGCACGTTCCTGGATCGTGTCTGGCACTTCTGCACGAGTCTTTTCCTGCAATGAGATCGCGTCAAACAGCGAATGCCTTGGCGTGGGGATTTCCATCACGCGCGCATAGTAGAAGGCCCGTTGACTGGCATCAAAATCGGGGTCCGCCCAAAGTGCCAGTAATTCCGGTGCGCCGATGCTGTTCTCATAACTGGGGATTTCCAGGTCTACGGTATTGCCGACTGCTGGCAAGCTGCCATCGGCGACTAATTCGCGACCTTCTGACCAAGCCACGTTGTAGATACGTTCATGGGACTTCCCTGCACTGTCCACCCAACCCTTAACCACCTGGATGCGATCCAGGTTGGCACTTAAGGGGTCCTTGGTGGCACGAATCAAGAACTGCGGTTGGCTATCGGCTGCTGGTGCAGCAACCAAGTCACCACCCATTGGCACACCTTTGCTGTAACCAGTGCTGGCAAAATCGGTTGCCTGGGCATCGTCTTCTGCGAATTCCCAACCACCAAACATCTGCACCGCAATACGCGGCCCGGTGGTGGCATAGACCTCTTTTCGTTGAAAGGCCGCAAAGATGGAATCACGGGTGTTTTCCTCTGCCCATACGGCGGCCAGGCCTTGCGCGGCGCGATCCCAACCGTCGGCACTGGTTTTGCCATCGCGGATCATGCCTAAGCGCTTGGTTTCCGGAGTGGAATCTTTCGCCATCTTGCCCCAGAAATTATATTCCTCGGCGGACGCCAGGCCGGTATGCGAATCGGTCGAACCGATCATGCCAAACTGGTATGGGTTGTCGCCTATCTCTTGCGCAATCTCCAGGCCCCGCATCAAGCCTGAGCGAGCGTAATCGCCTTTTCTTAACTCGTAGTCTTCTGCGGTTTGCTGAATGTAATATTCATAGGTTTCAAAGTCAGCAAACTCGTCATCGGGGGACAGTCCGGGGTGAGTCTCTGAATCGCCCTTGATTTGGGTCATCTCCACGACTGGTTCCCAGAGCATTCGCTGCCGTGCATACGCTGAAGTGATCGGTTGACCCCTTAGAGTAGTCTCAGCGAACATATAACCCTTGGAAATATTGGAGTTGTGCGGAATAGCGACAAATCGCGCACCACTCTGCTCGCTGGTTTCAGCCAGCCAATTCCACAAATCTTCCGGGTACTGGCTTTGGTCAGAACCATAGGGTATATAACTCTTCGCTTTCTCACCACCATCCGGGCTAACCACCACACGGTGCAAGTTCGCACCCGTAGGAATGGAACTCCATTCCCAGCCGATCAGGCTGGTGAACTTACCGGGTTCGTTATGACGATCGGCGGCATCGACAATCTCATACCAAGCGGTGCTCTCAGTTTTGGTGGTATCTCCAAATGGGTCCAACGGCAGGACATTCGCTGAGTCTTGCACCGGGTCGCCACGAGGATCGGCTGGCGCTTTTGGAAGAATACCGACGAATATGTCCTTGCCGGTTTCATTTTCGATGGCGTCCAGCAAAAAGTAAGTGGAGATGCGTCTCTTGATATCTGCAAAAAAGCCGACATCGCCGAGTTCCGCAGTTTCATTGTCGATAGCCCGGATAACGCCCATCAACTCGGCATGATCGGACACCACCAGGAAATCCAGCGGTGTTTCAATCTGAACACGCGCCCGGTTGTAGGGATGAATCACTGGCTGCCCTTTGGCCCATCGATAGGCGGTGTCCGGGTCGGCCGACTGGTTCTGATTCAAAAAGGCATCGAATGAATACGAGGTATGCAGATGCGTGTCGCCCCAAAGCAGCTGCTTGGGCTGGTCAGCCTGACTACTGAAAGTGATAAAACTACACACGAACAACAGGGCCAATCTGGTCTTGGAAATATGTTTCATAGTTTGTATATCGCTTTTTAGAGTTAGTGTTATCCGTGAAGTGTTTCCTTTTTCATTGCGAAGCCGACGGCGTATACCAAACCGGCGAGGTATAGGCGCGCTCCTGAATCACCGCTGGCGCCTCACCTGGCGCTTCGGTTTGCAGCGCTACTGCATCGTAGAGCGAATGCCTGGGGGTAGGAATCTGCAGGACCCGCACATAATAGAATGCACGCATGTCTGGATTAAATTCGGGGTCTGACCACAACGCGGTCAGTTCAGCATCGCCAATTGAGTTGTCAAAGCTGGGCACGGCCATATCTATTGAACTGCCCACCGCTGGAAGTTTGCCTTCATCACCAACTTCCCGTTCCCCTGACCACGCTACGTTGAATATCTTCTCATGCGATTGACCTTCTCCATCCACCCAACCCTTAACCACTTGCAGGCGGTCGAGATTTGCCCCTACAGGGTCTTTAACCGCACGGATCAATAATTGCGGTGCGGGCTCTCCGGCTTCGGATGCAGATTCTGTTTCGCTAGCTGCGGGTTGAGTCAAATCACCGCCCATTGGAACGCCCTTGGCATAACCAATCTCGGCATAATCCACCGCCGCGAGGTCCTCCTCGACAAAATCCCAACCTGCAAACACGCGGATGGCGATGCGTGGTCCCGTGGTGGCGTAAACCTCTTTGCGTTTGAACGCATCAAAGATTGCCTCTCGTGTGTTTTCTGTCGCCCAAACCGCAGCCAGGCCCTGTGCTGCCATATTAAAACCGCTGGGCTGGGTGGTATCCTGTTCTGCTGTACGGCGCTTGGTTTCTGGTGTCGAATCAAGTGCCATCTTGCCCCAGAAATTGGTTTCTTCCGCCGACGCGAGTCCTGAGTGAGCATCGGTGGAACCAATTAAACCAAACTTGTATGGGTTTACACCGACCTCTTGCTCGGTCTTCAGGCCCTGCAACAATCCGGAGCGAACATAGTCCGCTGCAGAAGCCTTATAGGGCTGCCAGCCCTGCTGAATATAAAATGGATAGGTCTCAAAATCGGCAAACTCGTCGTCGGGTGATAGTTCTGGGTGCGTTTCAGAATCGCCTTTAATTTGCGTGATCTCAGCTACCGGCTCCCAATGTACTCGCTTGCGTGCATACTCAGCAGTAATCGGCTGACCCTTAAGGGTGGTTTCAGCGAACATATAGCCCTTGGAGATATTGGAGTTGTGCGGGATAGCCAGGAAACGCGCACCTGTCTCCTCGCCAGTTTGCTCCAACCAGGCCCACAGGTCTTCCGGGTACTGACTTTGATCAGAACCATAGGGCAAGTATGCCTTAGCGGTGTCGCCACCATCAGGCGAAATCACCACACGATGCAGATTGGCGCCAGTGGGAATGGAACTCCATTCCCAGCCGATCAGGCTGGTAAATTTACCAGGTTGATTATGGCGTTCTGCTGCATCAACAATCTCGTGCCAGGCAGTGGTTTCGGTTTTATCAGTATTACCAAAGGCGCGAGCGCCTAAACTATTGCCTGCATCTTGCACCGGGTCACCGCCAGGGGTCTCAGCTGGCTTGGGAAGCAATTTATCAAAGAAGTCGCGGCCGGCCTGGCTCTCGATGGCGTCTAGTAAGTAATAGGTGCGAATCTTGCGCTTAATGCTATCAATAAAACCGTCATCGACGATTTCCTCGGTACCCCGAGCCGTGGCACGAATGACTCCCATCAATTCAGCGTGGTCAGACACCACCAGGAAATCCAGCGGTGTTTTCAATTGCACACGTGCGCGATTATAGGGGTGAATAACAGGCAAGCCTCTCGCCCAACGATAGGCCGTATCGGGGTCAGCAGACTGGTTCTGATTCAGGTAGGCGTCAAAGGAATATGACGTATGTAAATGGGTATCGCCCCACAACAGACGCGTGGGTTCCTCCGCGTTGGAATGTTGTGCAAAGAACAGCCCGCCAGCAAGCAGGCTGCTACTCAGGATGGAGTACTTAAGCATTTAGAACCCTCATTAATTATTCTTGATCTACGGGTAAGCACCCTTATGGTGCTCAAACAATAATAGTACAGATTCGCCGAGCAGTTTACGCCAATGATGGTCGACTACTTAAATCAGTACGCCAACGGATCAGGTTTGTATGATGCTCTTGCGCTTTAACCTTAACAATCCGGGCAAAATCGACTGCGACCACAGCAGTGATATCGGCATTGGAAAATTCATCTGTCGCAATATATTGCCGACCCTCAAGATGTTCATTTAGGTCATCGAAAAATTTTTTCAGTCGCGCCAGGCCGCGTTCGGCCAGCTCTGGAATCTGCTCGTAATTGACGGCCCCGGTAATCGCCCGGCCTTTCATCATTGGCGACGAATTGCGCAATGCTTCAGCCACCGCAAACAGACCTTGAAACTCTATTTTGGCAGTCCAATCTGCTATCAGGCCAGCTTCAGCTGGATTCCGACCAAACATTGGTGGATCCGGATAAGCTTGCTCCAGGTAGGCCGCAATCCCGGCGTTCTCGGTAAGAACAGTGCCGTCATCCAATTTCAGCGCGGGTACGGTACAAGATGGGTTAATGGCTTTGAAAGCCTCACCTAGCTGTTCCGCATTAACCAGGTCAATATTGACCGTTTCGTACTCGACGTTTTTTTCCTTAAGCAGAATTCGTGCGCGTCGAGGGCTGGGCGCCGTGGGGCAATCGTAAAAAATCATGGTGTTCTAAGACCTGTAGCCTATTTTTTTGTGGAATAAGTTGAACTGGTCACGACCAGCGATATTACGACATAATATATGTCATTTTTGACGGTAATACCACACTGCCGCGCAGAACAGCACTCACACCAACACTAACTTAGCTACTTCGCGCGGATTTCTTCTTGGTTCGCTTTTTAGCCGCGGTGGCCTTGGTTTTACGAGCGACTTTCTTGCTCACTTTTGCTTTCCTGCGCGTAGTCTTCTTGGTTGTCGCCTTGGCAGCCTTCTTGCTGGCTGATCGCTTCTTACTGGGCGGGCTAATTCCGACTGCCTCTTCCAGTTCGCATAGTGATTGCTCCATGTAATCAATCAGGCGTTGCACATGCGGCATCGACCTGCGGCATGCAGTAATCCCGAAATCCACATTTTCGTTATACGTTACCAGGGTAATATTCATCGCGATCCCTTCGGTGACGATGGAAGCGGGATAAATTCCGTCCAGCCGAGCACCATCCCAGTACATTGGTGTTCGTGGACCCGGCACATTTGAAATAACCGTGCTATAGGGTGGAAACCGACTCATCAGACCGAGCGGCACCAGCAGCAACCCTGGCAACTGAAGCAGTTGCAACATCAAACTGGCTTCATTCGGCTTCATGCCGGAGAACAACTCCTTGCCCGCCACCATGGACGCCTGGATTGTTTTAAACCGCTTGACCGGATCTTGGATATTTGTTGCCAGGTCAGCGCTGATGGCTCCCACAGCATTGGAAGAATCGATATCACCGGCTTGTCGCAGTGAAACCGGCACCATCGCTTTCAGCGACTTCTCCGGTAACTCACTGTGGTTATGCAAATAGTGACGCAGGCCACCTGCGCACATGGCCAGGACCGCATCGTTAAAAGTGCCATCCAGTGCCTTACCCACCGCCCGGACTCGCGCGAACGACCAGGATTGAGCGACGAAACGTCGCGCACCATCGACCCGGGTGTTAATCGAAGTTTGTGGCACGTCCAGCCATGGTAAAGCCAGCGCTCCGCCCTTTCCCATCCAGCCCCTGGCAAATCGTTTTAACGAACTGAAAACATGCGTACTGCTGTCGAAAATTTCTTTAAGAGCATTGGCCACATTGCGCAACTCCGCGTCGCTGAATGAGTTGGGCATCTGCTCCTGTAACTTCGCGCGATAACGCCGTTGCGATTCCATAGAGAGTGGCGAGCCTTCAATCCGGTTCTCCGGGTATTGCGAGAACATGCTCTGTGTCATGTGCATAGAGCGCGCACCATCAACAGCGGCATGATGGTACTTTGAATAAATCGCAAACTGGCGGTTCTGCAATCCTTCGATCAGGTGCATTTCCCACAAGGGCCGACTGCGGTCGAGCAAGGTGCCGTGCAAACGCGACGCCAGTGAAAACAACTCCCGGTAACGCCCGGGTTTGGGTAAAGCAGAATGACGGATATGATAGTCGAGATCCAGCGAGCGATCGCGCTCCCAATGTACCGGACCTGCCAAACCCAATGGCCCAGTTTTAATCTTGTCACCAAAAGGTGCTTGCAGATCATCACTGGAGCGTAACTTTGCGGCCAAGGAGTGCAGAAACTCCTGCTCGTCTCGGCCCTCAGGCAGGGTAAATAAATTCACACCGCCAACGTGCATTGGCGTCTCGCGGCTCTCAGCTACGAGGAACGCAGCATCCATCATGGTCAATCTTTTCATAGCTCTATCTTACCGGAACTTATTGCACCATTGGCTAGCATATTGCTTGAATTGGCCGTCTCAACTCATCAAATCCAGCTGGTTGCAGTTCCTATCAAGCAAAATATCAGCGCAAACCAGGCTCGGCAAGTTAGCCGACTACGTGCTATAACATAGACAAAAGCCAATTATTTCACTGCGAATATGGGGTTTAGGACGAAGACACAACGATTTTCCTGGTCCAGGAGCATTATCGTTATGCTCCTCGGATTCGTGGTGCTTGGCGCTCAAGCAGGCGAAGCCTTGGGTAAAACCGTCCCGGACCCAAATCACAAAGGATGGACCGGCAAGCACCCCAGATCTAAACAAGTTCAGTGGAAACCGATCAAAACCAAGTGTGAGAAATGCGTAAAAATTACTGAGCAGTACAACCAGACGATGCAACAGCTATTAATGCATCGATACTGGGTGAACTTCTGGCGAAAAGTAGAAGCGAACCGCCAGAAAGGAAAAGCTGACCCATTCTGGCCCGGCAAGGGAGATATCAACGAATTTGAGGGCAAGGCGGTCGGTGCCAACCTTGAACTCATGGATATCCAGAACGCACAATTGGAGATGCATAAAAAGGCCGCATTAGCCCTGGAGAGGCAGGCGAACTACCTGGCAGCCGCCATCAAGGAATGCGAGTTAACAGCATGCCAGGTCAAGAAACCATCCAAAATCAAGGCCAACAAGATTGGCGGGGTCAAGGCTGCCGCCAGCGACCAGCCTGTTGTTAAAGACATTCTGAAAAAGTACGGAATCGAGTGGGCAGGCCCCTATCGAACGAAGTGTTTGCCCTGCCAAAAGATTACCGAGCAACTAAATGCGCTTCCGGGATGGGTAGTACGTGCCGACATGAACCTGCAACGCATGGAGGCAATGCTTGCTCATGCCGAATTTATCGCCAAGTCGAACAAGATAAAGCTGGATTTTCTCAAATATACCCACCCGGATAAAAACGATTATTCTGAGCTACCGGACAAGGTTAAGAAATTAAAGGATGAACTAAGCGCGCTTAAACAACTGTTTGGTGAATTGCTGAAGCAATTGGCAGACTGCGAAGCCAAGTATTGCCCGGACAAGAAGAGCGACAATGTTGGCCTGATGCCAGCTGCTTATCAAAGCCTCAGCACCTGCCCCAGCCCCGCAGCCAACGAAGCCATTAATGTGGGCGCAAATGATGATGTAGGGAGCAGCGCTAATTTCCGCGAAAAAGCCAAAAAGAAAGCCGCTGGCCTGGCTACCAAAGCTATTACCAACCTACTTGGTATTGGTGGCGGCGGTGGCGGTAAGTCAGAGGGGCCCAATACCTACAAAGATCCGGTAAAAAACAAACGTAAACTGAAAGTCCGCAACAAGGAGCAAAAACGGGATATTCGGGTAGGCGGCGTTTTCACACCCGATGGTCTGTTAATCAGTTCAGACATTAAAAAGGCACCCGGCAAAGGAACCTTCCAGACCATCTATCTGGAGAATCCACGCGGATGGCGTTTATTGCCAATACGCTTGTGGATGTATGAGATCTGGCGCGACTGGAAACTCAGCGTTTCCTGGACGCGAGATACTTATGTGGACGGACAGCTGGTCAAACACGAAGAAGGTGGATGGACAGAGAGCTGGCGCGAGTTAATCGCCCGCGGCGAATACGTGGAATACGCCGAAGTCCCGACCCTGCCACTTTGGGAGCAGTTGGGTTTTAACACTGCGGTCAGCGGCGCACGATCGTTGGGCACCCTGTTTGAAGTGAGCCCAGAAATGCTCGCCTATGAGCCCATCAATTTGATTATCCATGTCACCGACCCGAAGAAAGACCCGGTGGTTACCGTGCCCTATGTTTTCCAGTTAGCGCTTGATAACAAAGGCAGAGTGGTGGTGGAGCAGGTTGAAGAGACCACAGTAGCAAATAGCCCCACGTGCACCAATGGCACACCAAACGAAACCCAAATTGCGGGTGGAACCACACTAATTAATATCAACGACGACCCTCCGGCTGTGGTTAACGGGAACGAGAATGGCACTAACGGCTCAGGTTCAGGAACCAGTACCATTGATGACGATATTGAGGAAATTCCAGTCACCGGCCCGAGAATAGGCACCAACGGCAGCACAAGAGGGAATAATAGTACAAGCAGATCTGGCACCAGCACCATTGATGACGATATCGAAGAAATCCCAGTCACTGGATCGCGCATAGGTACCACAACAACACCTAATAATGGTACGCCTGCAACGAACACACCAAGCGGGCCGGACGACTCTGCATTGGAAGAAATCGAAGTAACCGGCTCGCGCATCAGCAACATTGACGACCCCATTCAACCGGTTCAGGTAACACCAACACCCAGCCCAGGCCCGGATGACTCAGCCCTGGAAGAAATTGAGGTGACTGGCTCCCGTATTGGTCGAACTGATGACACAAAACCGATCACAATCGGTGGCGGCACAACCGCGACGACCAACACACCGGAAAGTACGCCAACATCGGAGGACCCAGGCTTCAGCTCCGGCCTGGACTATGGCCTGGATTTAAAATACGGCACCACGTACGGCAGCAGTCTCAGCCTTGGCTTACGCTATGAACTGGATGAAGATTTCAGCATGGGCACGGAGGAAGACCCACCGACCATTTATGGCGAAGAGATAGAAGACCCGCCCATCGTTGGCATCGTGCTGAAAAACTTTGATCGCCATTGGATTCCACGCCATGACCGCTACACGTTTGTCTCTTCCAAGATGTATGTGCCCCACCCCAGTAGAGCCAATGTGTGGATTCCGCACAAAACCGTAAAACGCAAAATGCGAATTAACTTCATTGCCAGATCAAACGAGAAAGGCAAGGCAATGAATGCAGACTTGGCGAATGGGCCTCAGGACTCTCCTGATTTGTATTTCTCTGCATCGCGCAACAATATGGCTACCTGTTCCGATGACCCTACAGGCAATGGCCATTTTGGTACCTGTATTACCAAGTTCGATGAAAACGAGTTCTTGTGGGCGATCAACAGTGATGATTACGGCGGATTCAGTCGACTTGATGTGAGCTGCGAAGGCTGTGTTCAATTGACAACAGTAGCGGGCGTGTTTCCAGAGGCCTTTGAGCGACGCCAACGTTGGGAAGTCGCGGTTGAAGAACCAGACCAGGAAAAGCGGGCTGTGTACGTACCGATTGACAACAACAAAAATCAGATCGCTGATGCCTATCCACCCGATCGCACAGGTGCACGTAGCGCGGATGAAGACAATGAAAATACACCCATGGGCAACGGCCAAAGCGGAGATGGCTTAAGTGCGTATGAAGAGTACCGCGGATTTATTACCCGCCGTGGTAGCCACACTCGCACTGACTGGGACAAGAAAACCCTTGCGATTGAAAACATACACGAGCTTAGTACCTGGCAATTTGAACGCGCCTCGGGCCTGGACATAGTCGACATCGATACCAGCGGCCATGAAAATCGGGTGGTCAATTACAATTCCGGGCATGCCAATCTGGTCGATCAACATGGCCTGATACTGCGCATGGTTCCCTCCCTAAACGATAAGTACGCTGGATTGTGCACCTGTGACCTCGAGCGACCAAAGGGTGCTGAGCGCGTTGCAGTAAAACCAGCGTATCGGAACACTTCAACGGTTGCCCATGAACTCGGGCATGCAATAGGTATGGAGCATCACGGGAATGCTGCCTGGCCAGATTATGAAACCATTCGACCGATGACCGATAGTATTCGTGACTTGTTACCTGGCAAAGTGCACCCCGGCGCCACGCTTTGCAATAAAACGCTTCCAGCCAGATTTAAAGTCGGCACCAAGGGTGATCAGGGCAGCGGTAATCATCAATGCCTGATGCGTTACTATCATACCAATTACGTTTACGAACAAGAGGGTGGCGACTTTGACTGCATGCGTCGACACGAGCGCTCTATTTTTGACACCAGCAGCACTGGCACCGGTCAAAATCGTATGAACCGTACGGCAGCCGATGCCAGCGTTGGCAATTGCATGTCGCAAATCTGGATAAACAGCAAATGAGGCTTATTCTAAATACCTGTGTGATCGCTATCTGCTGCCTAGTCGGCAGTAGCTGGGCACAATCTGAGACAGATCCTGGTTCTCAACTAAACTATAGCCCAGTCATTCAGCTGTTCTCATTTGATGGTGGACGTACGCTAAACCAAGCAGCAACCGACCCCCTGCTCCTCTTTGCAATCCTGGACAATCCAAATGCAAGATACATACAGCGTGAGAATGCGCGCAACCAAAAAAGACAGGAACAATACGAGGCGAGTGAGGATTACAAAAAGCTACCCGAAAAAATGGCCAAATTTGAATTGGCGGTGGTAAAGGAACTGTACCCCGTGCTAGAAATCCCCAAGATAAAACTGGGCAACGATAAGGCCAGACCAGATGCGTTGATCAACTTCCAGGTGAAAAACCAGGAAGGAGAAAATGTGGACCTAAACATAAGCGCATTGCCAGCAAACGAAGACGAAACGGGTTCCACGGAATTACACGCCGAGAACTCTCTCTATTATCAATTCGGGGTGAGCCAAGAGGATTTAAAGGCATTGGTAGACGGCACCTATCAGATCGTGGCAGTACTGGATTCCAAGGAACAAACGGATATGTGGCAAGGTTCGGCACTCTCCAAACCTATTGTGGTCACTTTGAGTCGCGAACACCCAGAAGCCGACTGGGCAGGTTCGAACCAGCAGGCAATCCTGCACAGTAATTACCTGATGGCCAGCCATCAATACCTCGACGCGGAACTACATGCTCGGAGTTGGATCGAGAGACATCCTGATTCGATAGATGGCTGGGCTCAATTGGGGGACGCGCTTGCGGCCCAAAACAAGAATGAAGAGGCACGAACCTCATGGGAAACAGCGCTCGCAAAGTTTCGACTCAAATACGGTGACAACCCGGTCGAATTGCCCATGGAGATCATTGATCGGATTGACGAACTGGAAGCTGATCAGAATTAACCGGTGACGAATTGGGCTCGATCATCCAAGTTTTACGCCTCGGATTAGATCTAGACAGATCACAGGCACCCGAACTTCCCCCAAAACCGCCATTCAGCATTCTAACCTAGATTCGTTTTGTTAGATTTAGACTCGCGAGCATCGTTCGTTAGCCACGTCAGGCGAAGAGAAATCTGAAACAAAATTCTTTATACATCTCAAGTGAACGATAACATTGATTTGTATGTGCAAAAGGTTTAATGAAAAGGGTGCCTTATACCGCAGCGAAGAAAGGCATAAATTTAGTTAGCCATTTGATCGTTCTTTAATTTTCTATTCAGATGACAGCGTGTAACTTTCGTTTGTGCATTACCCGCAACAAGCATTCTAGATCTTAGTCAACAAATGCAGAATTTACTGAGGAGACTCCTCCAGAATGTTTGCGTGTACTAAAGATGCAACTTCTAAAGATCTTCGAACCTTTCCGAGTAGTCTCATCGCGTCTATCCGAATATAGTTTTTATTTGTATTCGCGACGTTGTCATGTTCATCATCACCATCGTTAATGCTAAAGCTCGAGGTTTGAATCCAGTGTTTTATCTTTGTTACTTCCGGAAGCTCACCACTAGCCTTGTGATAGAGCTCCTGAGCCAATAATATAACTCCACAAACAACAGGCGCAGCCTGACTTGTACCGTGTTGTATTGATTCACCATGTTTGCCATTAATTCCAGAAGAGGTCACCGGTGCACCCGGCGCAAAGACATCTGTAAAACACTTAGGATGCGTTGAAGTGTGTAGTCTTTGCGAGAACGGTGTAATCCTGTCGGCAGCGGTAGTATGTGCAATAGCCCCACTCTTGTAACTGAATGAACCTACATTTTTGTCATAAACAGCCCCCACACTGATTGATTCCTTAATGATTGCCGGATATGACATCCCTTCTTGACTATGGTGCATATAGAAATCATTTCCTGCGGCTATGACAACTGCGATATTTAAATGCTCAAGCTCCTTGATAAGCAACTTTATTTCATCATTTGACATACTTATGTCTGACTGAAAGTTTTGTGATCCACCGAGTGACATACAGACTACGCTAATCGCATGTTGTTGATGGTTTTCTAACACCCATTCCAATCCTTTTTTTATGTCTTGAAAGTTGCCATCACCGTTATTGTCCAGAACTTTAATTGGAACGATGGATGAACCAGGAGCGATGCCAATGTGATCATGGTTTGCGACAATAATTCCGCCAACATTTGTGCCGTGACCATGACCATCGTTTGCGTCACCTAGTTCGCCACCATTGTCAACAGTAAAATTTACTTGATCGACTATGCGACCTTGAAAGTCAACATGCTCGGCATTTATCCCCGTATCGCATACAGCCACGCAAAGTCCCTTACCCGACACCCCAAATTTGTTTCTTGCTTCTGTTGCGTGTATTAGATTGTCTACTTCCACTAACTCAATACCAATCTCGAACATTGGACTATCGAACTGGACTGGTTTTTCAACTGGCTTTATGGTGCTCGTGCTTGTCATTTTGACTTCTCCTAATTATCGAATTTCTAAATGATTTTTCAAACTGTTAATAGAGAGTGACCCTAACAAATTATTTCTCTCAGACAAATTCAGGGAAACCTTAGCCATAGCCAATTAGGTTTTTATATCAAGGCTTTAAGTAAGGCAGACACATCCAACATCCCAAAACCAGATCCTTTGCTATGAACACCCCCACCGGTTTGGGTTGTTGTCACCAATGCACTTTGAAGATTTTGAGCATTGAATTGTTTGCTTGGATCTTTCTTGTGCTGTGCTGACATAACCAGTGCAAGCGCGCCAGTTACATGAGGTGCTGCCATGCTGGTTCCAGTATAGGCAACTGTTTCATCATGATTGCTTCTATTCGATTTTGCCGCCTTTATCCGATAACCTGGCGCAACAATGTCCGGCTTAGCGCGCCCATCTCGTGTGAGACCATAGGAAGACGAATTCGTTAGCAAAAAAGGAGTGTTTGCATCTGACGCAGCGACCGTTATTACCGTATCTGCGGTTCCTGGAATGCTCAGAGTTCGACTGTCATTACTGCTATGAAATCTAATGTTCGTCGATCTTGTGCGCTCTACCCACAAGTCCACATTACCATGTCTACTTCGAATCTTTATTCCGGTTACTTTGAGTTTCCATTCCCCAGATTGAATCTGGTTTGCTTCTGGGAAAATACTGATTCTGAGTAGGTTGTCGCCATTATCGCGGTGGTTTGGTGTCAATCTTAACTTAGATATGTTCCCGCCCGATTTGTAGGTTGTATCCCTATTATTTAGATTGACCAAGTTTGATACACCACCTGATGGATCTTCTAGTTGAAATTCAATTTGATCAAATTTGTCATACCAGAGCTCTATATAGTCCTGATCCCGAACACCACTTGAATTCCATTTCAAGATTACAGTTTGTCCTTGTGCTGCTTGTTCTCGCTTATGCCCCGCTTTCCCCCTCTCATTTCCCGCTGACTTAACGATGACAAACCCTGGATCTCTTCCTCCGCCGGAAATACTGTCAAACGCTCTTTCCACTAAGGAAGTACCATCGTGTGCACCAGCGTTCATACCCAAGCTCACGTTGATTGCTATGGGCAACTGATCTTCATTCACCATATTCCCCCCTTCCGCTGCAGCTTTGAGAAATGCCAATGCATCAACGTGCGACACTGAGTACCCCAAACTTGGGGTACTTCCTTGCTCAGCGATAGAATTGGTTATTACGCCAATAAGGCCAGACTCTGGAGCAACACCACTTCCCAGTTTTCCGGGAATTTTGCTACCTGCAGCGATACTGGCTACATGAGTTCCGTGGCCACCCCGATCTCTTAGAGACAGGCTTCTAGCGACGTTTCTGGAGATATCAGTATTGATATCTCCAGACAGGTAAAGTGTTCCATAATCCTGAGTAAACTTTGTAGGGTCGACTTTATAAGGTGATGGACCAGTGTTGTCTCGCTGGTCCCAAATTCCTTTAATTCGGGTCTGCCCATCTACGTCCCGAAACGCTTTATGAAAAACATCAATCCCTGAATCTATTATCCCTATTAGAGCGCTATCACCACGCTCGTTTAAAGGCGGCATATGAACAAAATCACCCTTGACATAGGGCAACGATTGGTCGAGTTCCTCAATACCACCATCAGCACTCACTATAATGTCTTCAATCATTGGATCAGCGCTTAGTCGCTCAACTACATTTCTAGAAGCCTGAGCAGTTACAAAATCACCAACTCTAGAACCAATTTTTAAGTCATGAGGTGCTCGCCAGTTTGAATCACTAAGCCGCAACAATATCGGAATGTCCTGTGGATTCTCTTGGCTTTGATGCGGCTCACTATCACCGTCAAGTTCTACTGCATCAAAACCAAAGTCTCCGGTGGTAGACTCTATTCGCAGCGGTCCGCTAGCGTCTATTCCACTAGCTGTAAATTTTGATAGCTTTCTACGAATGTTGTTAATATATCTTTGGATCTTGTGATCTCGAATACCGGGGATTACCCCCTCAACACTAAGATCTAGGTCTGTATGTGTTTCTTTATTAGGGTTGCTTTCAGATAGTGAATTATAGATGCCTTTGATTCGTGATCTGAGCGCTTCAAATTCCTCTGAACTCATTGCAGTCGACGCGTCCGAAGTTAGTTCACTACTAGATTCAGTTTTTTTAGCCTCATGTGAACTCAATGTTATTAATGCACCCACGTGATCAAAGTTAGGGGGCAGTCGAGTAACTATGTCTTCGTCATTTACAAATCTATAGAGATTATCCGTATGATTTTGAAGCCACCATTCGCGAAACTGAGTTTTTCCAACACGTGGCTGGCCAAATGTATAAGTTGATAGGTGATCAAGGCGCTTAGTCAATTCAGCACATGCGAGGGTTGCTATGGCACCTCCAAGACTGTGTCCAGTTAGAAAAACACGTTTGTCATTAGAAACGGAACTGAGCAGATGGTCTTCGATCAACTTGTAGGCACTGTAGAAGCCTTGATGTAGATCACCATAGACGTTGTGATTTGTAGTCTCAAGACTCAAATTAGCCAACCAATCTCCGATTGAATCACTCCCCCGAAAAGCCCAAATAACACAATGTGAGTTTTCTGCCCAAAATGATTGTGTGTTTTCAATATCGATAAAGTTTACTGTGTCAAAACCCCAACTATCCTTAACGTATTCTTCAACCACACTTTTCGGTTCATAAACAATTTGACTTGCACTAGCCATCGATAGAGCCGTTTCCCAAGAAAAACCGTTGTTATGTAAACTTTCTATGTAAAACATCAATAATCTCCGAAGACAAAATTTTCAATATGAATAACTGATAGGGAAACTCCTGCAATTTCCGCTATGTGACATGCTGATAAGCTAATTACTGTCAATAACACTAGTGTCACTTCCTTAACGAACCTCTCACTCACGAACACCATCACTCGACAACTTCGTTAAGACAGCCCAAATAAAACAGTATGAAGAAGAGGCACTCACATGATCTTCTGAATGCTTTGTAGGGAAATAGAGCTTTTCAATTTGTTACAGGACAGAACTAAACTCAATGACGAAATCCTTTTACTCAAGCCTTCCTGTGATGCATACATATTTATCCGAGATGAGCCTGGAATGCCCTGATTACACTACTTGATGGATGCGATGCGGAGTCAGGTCTTGTAGCGCGCATAGTGTCAAAGTCGAAGATGCATATTGCAAGACCTGACGCCGATCATTGACGTTTAAGTTCATCGCAATTTAAAGTCGGGCTCTATTGCAGTTAAATCTAATGATCCGCATATCCATGAATAGTCTCTCTATCCTGCAAATTTATTGAAGGATCTATGATCGCCAAATTAAAATTATTTGCTATGATTCTTGTGGAAGGGTACGTAACAGCTTGAAAACCCGCTACTCGAGCACAATCAGCAACAAAGCACGAAAAAACATAAGCAGGTTTATGCCAACCGTTGTCGGTGTGTTTAGAACTAATGAGCGCAGAGTAAGTAAGATATAAAAGATCGTCAGAATGTTCTGAATGAGATTTAGAAGCGTCGACTAAGTCTAAGACAAGGATTAGTGTGAAGAAACTAACTTCCGCAATGACTGCAGGCATAGATCTTAGCTCTTCGAAACAAGTACTGAGATCACTCGCGAGGTAAAGGACCGGATTTTCCGAATGGTTGTGTCTCCCCTCCGATACATATTCACCTGGTGGAAAGCAAACTGAGTCAAATTTCGCTCCACGGGGCTTTTTCGCCCTTGATAAAGAGTACCTTCAATTGTTATTGGTTCCGTCATTTCTGCCACAGCTTTAACCATATTAAAATCCTCTAACGCGAACGGACGGGTCAGGAGTAGGAATCGGGTTAACCGAGCCAATACTCCAATCTGGTTGATCTTTGTCTCGAAATTCTCATTAACGTCGAATGGAAATTCGTATGGCCAGATGTAACCGTTAGGCGCAAGTGACTGACCACAGCGTGGATATTCCTCCTCCTTCAAACACTCGAAAACTCCGTTGAGAAAAAAATAGACACAGCCTCGAGCCATCATGAAAAGAGTCTATGTCAATCCGGCGGCGCTGAAAACGCTCGCTATCAGAATTGTACGCGAGTGGCCAGAGACCTAGAAAGTCATCGTAACACTTGTCACGACAGGCAATGTCTGCGGAGAACCATGACTCACTTTCCTCAAGGAAAAAGTTCAGAAATCGCGCTTTTTTCGTGACAGACCATTTTCAAACGCCATTCGTAGATTGGTCTTATCCAATAACTACTCGAAGAAAACTTGAAAGTGACTAACTACCTAGTTGTTTGATATCAGCCTTAAATTCCTTGGGCACGCCAGCACTGGGTCAGGACTTGCTATGTGCATCGCATTCAAATCGAAAATGCAAATTGCAAGACCTGACCCCAATCAGTAGAATTAACCAGTAGCAATTCAAGCATGAAAAGACTTGCTTAACGCCCTGATTTCGACCTTGACGGTCACAACATAGTGTCCAAAATTTGCCCAGAACGGACATTCATATTAAGGCGAGAACGTCTACCAAAGTGGTATCGGTTCTACGCGTTTCAAAATCGTCAGAGGCGAAGGAGTGGACTCTAATCTGACATGATCACCAAGTCGCAGGCACAGATTTAGATTTACACCCACTTTAACACCTCACCTAAGCTTCTACAGATAAGGTCGGGATCGATGGCTCAACGCATTATCTCTAACTTAGCTAGTTCCCTGCCTGATTACGCTGCGCTTCACCGTTTGATTTTGCAGACACTTGCGAGCGTTCACTAAATGATCTCTCAAAAAACTCCTCCATTCCCTCGTACACCCGCATTCGATCTTCGCTCTTTCTGTACTCATGATGTGCGCCCTCTAATTCTATGTACTGAACCTTCGTACCCTTCGACTTGAGAGTTTCAAATAACTGGGTGCTTTGTTCCGGATGCACGGTCCGATCTTTGGTTCCATGAACAAGTAGCACTGGAACATCAATCTTGTCGGCGACATGTTTCGGTGACAGCACAAGAGAATCATGCAACCGGTCTCCTACAAGCCATTTGGTAGCCCGGTAGCCGCTGTAATCTCGTTTTTGTCGCAAATACTCTCGCAGGTCAGTGATACCAGCAATACTTGCCACACACTTGAATTCGAATTCCTCACTTGTGGATGCCAAGAGTGCCATTGATCCGCCAAAGCGACGGCCCATCACACAAACGTTTTCTGCTCCAGCAATCTTGTTGTCGACGAGCCATTTAGCGACGTCCACGATGTCCTTTAAACTATCACTCCCCCAGCCAAGAATGCCTTCAGGTTCACCATCCGGCGCGTAGTTATCAGAGTTCCGCATATTGACCTGCGCCACGTTATACCCGCGGCTGGCCAGAAATTGGGCCTGCAACTGGAAACCCCGGCTGAACCGGGACCCCGGGCTACTGCTCACCATGATGATGCTTGGTCGAGGGCTTGCTGCAGCATCAGGGTGGAAGGTGTGGATGATTGGCCGCTCAGTTCCATCTCTGGCAGTGAACTGGGTATGGTTTTGCTTTAGCATCATCTCGGGCTTAAGCGCCTGGCGATGAAATGCCAGCAGGTCCACGCGTTTAGCTTCCCGATCCCAAAGAAAGTAGGAACCAGACTCTACATCAGAGCTGCTCAATACCAGAAAGCGTTGTTCGCTTTTGGAGAAAGCGTAAAAGTAATTTTCGTAGTCGCCTAGGGCCTTGTTTATAGATTTATACAGTCGATCATAGTCCGGATCCCAAATATGAAACCCTTTCCCGGTGCCTCGGTGGATACCGACAACACGCTTGTTATGCACTGAATAAATCAGATCGCCGTAGTAGTCGTCCTCAGGATCGAAGTACACCAACTCGCGCGTTAGCTCCGGGTCATTGACGTTAGTTTTATAAACGGCCCACTTGCCATCCTGCTTCGCCTTGAAGTACAAGATATTGGGATCTTCATCAAATCCCATCGGCACGATGCGATCTTCAGAATCCATATCAAATATCCACAGGTTGCGAAATGATTCCTTACCGAGATCACGGATCATTATCCGCGAGCGTTTGGGCACACGGCTCGATATGCCAAGCCTGATGCGCGACTGCTGATCCGCGACCCAGCCGTACAAATAGTTTACAGGACGCTGCACCTCTACGGGCTTATCACCTTTAAGGCTGATCATATAAACACCCTGCCCGTTCTCGCCTATCTGGCGTGAGGCGTAAAGAAAGTGATCCGGGTCATCACGCATGAAATCCACGACATAGCCTTGATGTTGGGGAACCCACTGTCCCCGCCTGGAATGAAAACCCTCCGGCAGAATAGAATCCATTTTACCTGTCTCTATGTCCATGCTGAGGTGGCGGGTTTCGACGGCATCCTTGCCATAGCGGACCGAAGGAAAGTTAACCTTTACCAACAGAGCATTGTCATTCAGCCAGTTAACCGACTGATAGCGATACGTTGAGTTGTCAGTTCCAGCTTGGATCTTGGCTTCCATGGCGTCAGTATCCAGCACACTGATAGCCTGACCTTGAAGATCGTTTGTATCGACACGCACGATAGACGCCATAAACCTGCCATTAGGCGACAGCGTCACACTTGAAACATCAGCTGGGCTAGCGAAGTCTTTTACTGATGGTTTTTTGGTTGAGTCTTTCGCCAGCACGGTTCCGGTCGAATTGGCAATCAGTAGAAAAATTAGGATCGATCTGCGCATATTTAAACTGATAGACGAATCACTTCGAGGGTTTGTCGGAGACTGTTTCGAAACATCGAGAGGATACAGGACTACGGTTTTCGATCTGATCGCCAATGACTGCTTTGAGTATGTTTGAGACAAACCGATAAATCAATTCTCTCCCTCAATCATGGTGATTTCTCTTCTGATGCCCATTCTGGATGATCCTCCCCCCTGCGTTGTGTTTTACATAGCGCTTTCTTATGCGAAGAACTATCAAAGATAATCGATGGGCTATGAACTCATCTTGCCTGGTAGAGTTTGATATAACAGGCCGATTGACATTAAAGTTTCTCCTGAGAATACTGTGGTAGAAAGCTTGGCAGGAACTCATTATCGCGCTTGGTTTTGATAGCAGATTGAATCTTCCAAGTTAACATCATTCGCCCGTTATCACATTCTCTACCCCAAACACCAGAGCAATCAGGATCAGCAAACATCCTTATGAGCAGTAGCGAAGTATACATTCTGATTGCAGCATTCGTCGCTGATTGGATTTTCGGAGACCCGCGAGGCTTACCTCATTTAATCGTGGGCTACGGACGCATAATCAGCTTTGGTGAACGCCAGTTAAATAGTGGATCTAAGCGCTTTCTTAAAGGGACACTCTTTTCCATTATTTGTACCTTAATTGCTTTTTGTGCGCCTGCAGTTCTGATTGTGACGCTAGAAAGTCATGACCTCCAGTTTGCGTCGTTCATTCTATCCACGTTATTGTTGTTTTATTGCTTAGCTAATCGAACCCTGATCGAAGAGGGCAAGCGAGTATTTCGGGTCTTAGAGCAAAAAGGACTCAAGGCTGGTAGAACGCAGGTCTCGTTTATTGTAGGGCGTGATACAGGCGATTTATCTGAACAACAGGTAAGAGCAGCTACTCTAGAAACGGTTTCCGAAAATTTGAGCGACGGTGTTATTGCGCCGTTGTTTTATTTTCTGGTTCTTGGAGTGCCCGGAGCCATGGCATATAAAATGATTAATACACTCGACTCCATGATTGGCTATCGCAATGAGAGATATGAGGAGTTTGGCCGATTTGCAGCTCGTTTAGATGATGTTGCGAATTTTATTCCAGCGCGCTTAACCGCAGTTCTCATGCTGTTGAGTCGATGTAGTTTGGGTGCTATAGCATTTGTGGCCAATGAGGCTAAAAAACATAAGAGTCCAAATGCTGGGTATCCCGAGGCAGCGCTCGCTTATCTACTTAACTGTCGGTTCGGCGGCCCCACTAGCTATCAAGGGGTGCTGATTGAAAAAGACTATATTGGGAACAATAGTCGCCTCTTCATCTCGGAGGATATGGTGATCGCCAGTAGGATAAATGTTACCACCAGCGTCCTATTCGTGGCATTTTCGGTGTGTATCATCTTTTTCAGCTCCTAAGGTCTTTTCCCAGGATTTTCCCTATTACACTCGCTTTTAAAATACTTACTTCAGCTCTTCCCTAAGTTGATCAAGTTGTTCACAGACAGTTTTAGCGGCCAGAAGTAACCGTGTTGTATGTCTTTGAATATGATCCGGATGAACAAAATAAAGAGCCTCGTTTTTTACAGCATCCAAATGGCCCCATTTTCGCCACATATCCAACCATTCTGGCCTTTCATCAGCCATCCCACTGGCGATAATTGCTTGAGGATTTCGATCTAAAACCGATTCAATGCTAACGGTTGGTGAGACTGCAATTTCTTCCGCGTATATGTTTTCACCACCACAAAGCTCAATTGTATCGCTAATGATGTGGTTGCCACTGATTGTCCGAATCGGTGAGTTCCACACTTGGTAAAAGGTTTTTATTCGTGGTCGATCTATGTATTTTGCCCTTAACTGACTGAGACTATCCAAATAAACCTGGCTGCTGCGATTCGCTTTTTCGCTCGTTCTAGCCAAGGTACCAATATCACGGATTGTTTTGGCAACATCTTCCAAACTATCAGTCTGGTCCACGTAAACTGTTAAACCCAATTCCTTTAGATGTCGAATTATCGCGTACGAATTACCCGATTCCCAAGCCAATACCAGGTCCGGTTCGAGCAAAAGAATTGCTTCTTCGCTGGCAGATTGGTATCCACCGACGATCGGTAATTCTCTTGCTGCCTTCGGAAAATCACTGTGTTTTACAACGCCAACAAGATACTCCCCAGCCCCAGCGGAATACACGTTTTCCACAAGGTGTGGAGCCAACGCAACAATTCTTCTCGCTGGTCGAGAAAGCGAAATCTGTTCGCCGGAGAAGTCCACAACCGAAACGCTCTCATCAGCTGATAGCGTTCCTGGTAGATTGAATTGTTCGTTTTCGCATGCGGTCAACACTAGGCAGGCAGCGATAACGCCAATGGCAAACCAGTAGCGCCAGATTGATAAGATTGAAGGATTCATCGGGCCTTAAAAATCAACGCCTCTTCTGGCTTTTATGCCGGCCTTATAAGCGTGCTGAATGTCCTTAACTTCTGAGATGGTATCCATCACGGTGCGAATCTCTGCGCCCCCTCCCCTTCCAGTAACCACCACACTCTGTTCGTTCGGGCGGTTCTTGATCGCGGAAACAACCATATTCCGATCTAAATAGTCGTATCCCAGCATGTAGGTAAGTTCATCCAATATCACAAGATCTAGATTCGAGTCACTCAGCATGCGATCCGCAACGGCCCATGTTTTCTCAGCGGCGGCGATATCACCAGCTTTATCTTGAGTATTCCAGGTGAAGCCAGTCCCCATTTGATAAAGCTCCACCTCAGGGCAATATTCTCGAAGAAAATCGGCCTCCCCACAATCTGCAGCACCCTTGATAAATTGCACAACTCCTACCTTTTGACCATGCCCCAGTGCCCGAAAAACCATGCCAAATGCAGAAGAGGATTTTCCTTTACCATTCCCGGTTAAAAACAGGGCGACGCCGCGTGAGATCTTGGCAGCTTTGATCCCCTCATCTACCTTCTCCTTCTTTTTCTGCATTTTCTGCTTGTGAGACTTTGCTTCTTTGTTGCTGATATCAACCATAGTTTAGATGTCCACTTAATAAATTTGGATGCCCATTAGACACTGAAAATTCCGTTTCCGCCAATATTATCGAATTGCTTCAAATCAGTTAGGGAGATCACCTTTACCAACTACGGTTGCATCAATACCTGTCGATATTGGGGATTGAATAGGATAAACTTGGGCCATCGCTTCGATCTATGAAGTTGCGGTGATCAAATCAGGGGAAGCTGGTGAAACTCCAGCACTGACGCGCAACGGTAATTTGTTCAACTGAACAATAAGTCCGATTACCTGATTTGATTCTAGTTATCTCGCGTATAGATGCGCTGTGAAAAAAGGGGTTGCCTACTTGGCCTCATGTTTTTTGCGGTAGTTCCTTAGCCCGACACTCCAGGGGCACATTTTGGCACTATTCGGTTGAGATACTTCAATTTAACTTAGAACGCGCCTGTGGATGCGCAGAGCGTTATATGTTGGGGGTTACGGCCGTATGGAATTTTCCAATCGAGCTGCTCAAATTTGTGTCTTCCTAGCAACATTTATCTTTAGTACGGTTGCCGTTGCTGAGTCTGTTCTCAGGATCGTGTCCCCGCGTAATACGGCTGATGTATTGAGCGGTGCACACCAATTCTTAGATGGTTTTTCGAATCACCAAGTAGCTGTACGAACGACAGATCAGTTCCTTGATCTGGAGGAAAAAGAACAACAAATCCTCTTCAACCAAGCGGATATCGTCTTTGCCGGCGGCGTTTATGGAGAAACTGCTGCACTCTTGCGGAAGTACCTCGAAAATTCAGAGTTTCAAAACCTGTCTTCATTCGTCGCGGTTCACAGTGATCGTGCTCTTGTTAAATCGTCACGTATCACTATGAAGCCAATGTTACTCAACGCGGATCTAGACGAGCTTATGAAAGATCCTCCTGCTGAAGCAGGAAAGGATATTCAAGCCTGGTCGTCATCACGTTTAGCAACTTTCTCAGAGCATAAGAATTGGTTATTGGCCAAAACCTTCTGGGCCGATCGTGAAACGGATAATATAGATGGTTTACTTCGGCATTTGATTCGTCTACTGGGTAACGAGATTAGAGTCCCTACCCCAGTTCTTAAGTCTCCATTACGAGTTCGGATCGACGGAAAAACGGTATCCCCAGAATCGCTTGATCTTTCGGGAAATGACCGATGGGTGGCAATTGTTGATTACGAAACTGGTGGACGTCCCGGTGAGGTTGATCTAATTCGGCAACTTTGCGAAAAGATCGAAAACCAGTCGAATTTAAAGTGTTTGACCATCCTTGCCAAGTGGGGCCAAGCCACCGTAAGCGCAAGTGACCTATTGGTTCAGCACAAAGATAAATTGGCTGTCGTTATTTCCTTACAAAATTTCGTTCTCGGTGGCGGCGAGGGTCGAGCTGAAGTCAATGAAAACCTGGCTGCCCTGAATGTCCCGGTGCTCAAAGGATTAAGGCTAGCCGACAGCACCGCTCTGGAATACACAGTTTCAGAAGAAGGCTTGCGCTGGGACAGCGTGCATTATCGAGTGGCCATGCCAGAAGTGCAAGGCATCAGCCAACCACTGGTGCTGGCTGCTATGACACCACCGACCATTGATATTCGTACAGGGGCCAACCTAGCACTTTCCCAGCCAATTGCGGAGCAAGTGTCGCTGATGGCAAATCGAGTGATTCGATGGCACACACTACAAACCAAATCCAACCGGGATAAACGCCTTGCAGTGATTTACTACAATCACCCTCCAGGGCGACACAACATTGGTGCAGACAACCTGAACGTACCGAATTCATTGTTTGGCATCTTGAAGGAATTGCAAGCCGCTGGTTACAACACGGGTGATCTTCCAGAATCAGCCGAAGCACTACTCGATATGCTGCAGGATAGAGGCGTAAACCTACCGGAAAATCGTGGCGAACTAGCAGATATGGCTGCGAAGGTGCAATTGGTCTCAGCAGCTAAGTATCAGGAATGGTTCGATCAACTGCCGAAGCTAATTCAGGATGAAATGCAAAATGGGCCGTTAGGCTATCTACAAAGCATGCTACAAACCGCAGTGAAATTAGATGATCCGGAGGTGGCAAAAAAACTGGTTCGCCGGGTGCTGGAGGATTTAAAGCATGCAATGGAAGGTGCAGATCATAAGGCTAGAGACCGGGTACTCGACCTACTCGACCAGTTAAAAACGGTGTATGAATATACAGACACAAATGACGAAATAGACTGGAAGAAATCACGCCAACTCGTGGATGCGATCTCGGCGAGTGGAATTGAAGGTATCCGCGGCTGGGGTGTACCACCTGGTAAGGTAATGATTCACGAAGGTAACCTGTTGTTACCCGGCCTGCGATTTGGGAATGTTTTCGTTGGACCGCAGCCACCTCGTGGTTGGGAGCTTAATGAAGAGATTTTACATGCGAATTTGTCATTCCCCCCAACTCATCAGTACCTGGCCTACTATCAGTGGTTAAGAAATGAATTTAAGGCGGATGCGCTTGTGCATTTAGGTCGCCACTCCACATACGAATTCTTGCCCCGGCATCGTGTGGGAATGAACGATACGGACTACCCAACGGCACTAATCGGAGATTTACCGAGTGTGTACCCTTACATTGTCGACGGCGTTGGCGAAGGCATACAGGCAAAACGTCGTGGTCTGGCAGTAATAGTCGATCACCTTACACCACCATTAGAAAGCACCGAGTTATATGACAAACTGCTTGAACTTCGACAACTGGTGGAAAGCTATGAAGCCGCTCCCGAAGCTGCGGGCGCAATGCGTTCAAGAGCGATCGTGGCAATAAAGAATCTGGTTGACGAACTTAAGCTAGCCGATGAGTTGACTAAGAGCATGGAGGGCGAACTTGAAATACGTGGCGTCAAGGCATATGACGAGGTAGATGACGAGCTCCTGGTGCATGAGGTAGGCCACTACTTAACCAAGATGCAGGAAGACTTTATGCCGTTAGGCTTGCACAGCTTCGGTCAAGAATGGACGAAGGAAGCAGTAGCAACAATGTTGAGTTCTATCACTCAAGGAGAAGAGCAAGCAACAGAGGAGACCATTCAGTCGTGGCAAGTGAAGTTGAGTTCATCCCCGGCTGCGGAAATGCGCTCTCTAATAAATGGTTTAGATGGCGGTTATGTGTCTCCGGGTAAAGGCAATGATCCAATCCGCACACCAGAAGTATTGCCAACAGGTAGAAATTTTTATGCTCTGGATGGTGGTTTGATCCCATCACGTCTCGGTTACCAGGTGGGCGTGGAGTTAGCAGCCAAAGCCCGTGCGGTTACCAGCCCGGATGAGGCCGACGCTGTAGTGCTTTGGGCCTCTGATGTTGTACGTGACGAGGGCGCCATGATTGCTTTTGGCTTCGATATGCTTGGTGTTAAACCAATTTGGAGCAGCCGCGGTATTGTCAAACGGCTGGAGCGCCTGGATGTCGCTTCCATGACGGAAAACAACCAACCTCGGATTCGCCGCGATACGGTGTACACGACATCCGGTTTATTCCGAGACCTGTATGGTGCACACATTGTTTGGCTTGAGCGGGCTGTCTTAATGGCGCTCGATGCGTCATCAGACCTGATCCGGCAGGACTTCCCGGCTCTTTCGCTAGCCCTTAACGCTGCTCTCACCCCTCTAGGAGAGCAACAAAATCCAGGCAAGGACTCTTTGAAGATCAACTATGTAGCGGCACAGTGGATTAAGGACACTCGCGCGGCTATGCAAAACGGCATTGCACCTGAGCTAGCTGGTCGCACTGCAACCTATCGCCTATTCGGTGATGCACCGGGCACTTATGGCGCAGGCGTGAACCGTTTGGTGGAGCGTTCTGGCGCCTGGGAGAAGCGATCTGAAGTAGCCGATGTTTATATTCGTCGAATCGGCCATGCCTATGGCTCGGCCGTTCACGGCGAGCCCGTGCAGGCGCTGTTTAGACAACGGCTAAATACGATTGGAAACACCTATCTGGGACGCTCAAGTAACCTCTACGGCTTGCTAGACAATAACGACACCTTTGATTACCTTGGAGGCCTGAGCCTCGCGGTAGAAACGGTCAAAGGCAGCGTACCGGACAACTTTATACTGGCGCATGAGAACAATGCGAATATCAGTGTGGAACCACTTGATACGGCCTTGCTTTCAGAGTTGCGTGGACGCTTCCTCAATCCTCAATGGTTAGAGCCCCTGATGGAAGAAGGATATGCCGGCGCCAGGACGATGGGCAGTGAGTTCTTTGAATATCTCTGGGGTTGGCAGGTGACTAACCCTGATGTGGTGAAGAGTTGGGTCTGGGATGAGGTTAAATCTGTCTACATCGATGATCGCCATGATATTGGGTTGGATACATTCTTGGAAGAAAATCACAACGTCCATGTGAAAAGCAATATGCTGAGCGTGATGCTGGTGGCCGCTCAAAAACAGTTCTGGGACGCGGACCAGGCCACACTCGAAGAAATTTCAAACCTGTTTGCTGAACTTATTATTGAGAATGGACTTCCCGGTAGTGGTCATAATTCGCCAGACAGCCCGATTTTTAAGTTTATCGACAACTACCTGAACGCATCTCAACGGGCGGGAATAGAGGCGGTTCTTGATGCTGCAAAAATTACCCAAACGGCGCAACCGACGGTGTCGACAATCTCTGAATTGACAACTGAAACCTCCGCTACTCAGAACCAAGGCACAGATCAGGCTTCGCACGAAGAAAGGCAGAACGGCGACCCCTTCGAGAGTATGGATTATCGTTGGCTGCTCGCATTGCTGGTGTTTCTTATGGTCATTGGAGTCATCTTCGGTGCTCGCGCACCAAGATCAAAACGCTCTTAACGCGGGGAGATACAATGAATATTTTTGACGGTTCTACCTTTGGTGTTATGCACGCTTTGGTCAGCTATTTACTGCAACCCGTTATTTGGCTGCTTCTAATTCTTACGGCCATCGCAGTCATTGAAACTGGCATTGCGATAGCAGAGCGGTTATTTGGTCTCTCTCGTTGGCGCAGTAGTGGTGCAGTTTCGGAATTTGAAGCGCTGGCGACTCGACGTATCGAGCGATCAGATTTTCTTACTCGAATTGCGCCAATGCTGGGATTAATGGGCACCTTAATTCCATTGGGACCAGGTCTGTCGGCTCTTGGCGAAGGCGACCTCAGTGTCCTCACTACGGCGATGAGCGTCGCATTTGATACCACCGTTTTGGGGCTTCTAGTAGGAATAATTGGTTTTGTCATTGGGCGTTTAAGGCGCCGCTGGTATGAACAAATTCTCTACGAGATGGAAACTGCTGTCGCAGGCTACGTTGAAGCGATTGATTCTAATTCGCCTCAGGCCCAACACTCATGAACGTACATCAATTGCCGACAAAGCGAGCCTGGCAAAATAGCCGTTTCGATCAACAGGACAGCGAACCACTAGGCCCCCTAGCAAACCTGTTGGATCTGATGCTTGTTTTTGCCTGTGGACTAATTGCGGCCTTAATCAGCTTAAGCAATAGTGTTGAAGCGCATTTTCGAAACAAACTTACAGAACCATTGAGTTCCCAGCAGATCGTCGAAAAAGGCCGCGAGTTACCTCAACTGCCGAATCAGGGCCAGTCTTCGGGTGATGGTTACATCCCGGTTGGTCAGGTCTATCGAGACCCTGAAACCGGTAAGCTGATACTTATTGGAGAGTAAAAATATGAGGTTTAAGACGTTGATGCGTGCGCTTTTAGTTCTACCTGTCTTTATCTCAGTCTGCCCTGCATCAATGGCCGAAACCATGGAATCCGCTATGCCCTCAACCACCCTACTCTTTGAGAACGATCGGTTTAGCGCCTATCGCCAAAACCGCCATTTCATAGTTTCCTTGAAACAACCGCACCGAGTGCTTTCAACGTCGGACATCAATGGTGGAGAACAAAAAGATCTCGACTATCTGGTTAATTTTCAAAGTGTCGAGGGTAATGGTCACGATACTCGATTCAAGGAGATACTCCACCTCAGCAATGAGCAATACCACCAAGAATTAGCGGCTACACTGAATTTGGATTCCAACAAAATGGCGAGTATGGGCACGGCAGCAAACATCAACAACTTGGTGCATGTGCAAAAGCGCTTTCGAGAGATCACCATTGACACATTTGTTACAGCCGGGGTTAAGGGTAATGCGCTCAGGGCCGGCGACCCTACTCATTGGTATCAAAGTGAAAATGGGAATGAATATATTCCTCTTGATAAGCAGGCAGACTCTGACGAGCAGGTAATTCATAAGAACGCCGGCACTATCAATATTATATTGCTGCTTAACCGAACACTGTTGCCTGGCGCGCAGGCCAAGGTAGCTACCCTTATTGCCGAGGCCAAGTCTGCAGCATTGGCAGAGCTTGCGATACCGAGTAAACAGTCGAAGCACATAGCTACGGGGACTGGTACCGATCAATATGCCATTGCTTCCCCTATATCGTCCTCCATGAAAGCCCTGGACAGTGCCAGTGGGCATCTGAAACTTGGTGAACTGATCGGTTCCGCTGTGCGCGAAGCCGTATTTGAAGCTATAGGCTTAGAGAGTAATCTTGAACCGGCGCAGACGCGCAGTGTGATACACGCTCTTAGCAGATTCGGCGCCAGTGAGGAAGCTATTTTAAGCCGCCTACAGGAGCAACTTGGCGAAGAGAGCTACCTATTGCTGCTGAACAACAAACGTGCGGCATTGACAGAAGCTAAGCTCGTTGCAGCATCGTATGCTTATGCGGCAGTGTTAGATCGTTTACAGTACGACACATTGTCAAAACATGTGCAGAACGATGTCTTGCTGGATCAGGCTGCAAATGCAGCCGTCGCGTTATCCGGCAAGAGCCAGTCCTGGCAGCTATTTAGGTCGAAACTGGCAGTGGATCAAAATGACTTACTTAATGTATTTCTAGATGCAATAGCGCTTGGCTGGGATGCGAAGTGGCAACAGTGATTCGATTTCTTGGTCAATTTGCATTGGTCGTCTTAGTGCTGTTCTCGTTCTCGGCTAACGCGGCACGAGAGCCTGGTTCTCTGAAAATTGCGATGCTGCATTTAGAACTGCGCTATGCTGACCTTGAGCACAATGCCGCCCTGGTCAAGGCTGGAATTGAACTGGCAGCCGAACATGGAGCTGATTGGGTGATTACACCTGAACTTACCTTTACCGGATATCGGTTTGATTTGGCAATCGGAACTGAATGGATAGGCACCGGGCCTGATCAATTCGTGCAATCTGTTCAAGCATCAGCGGACGAGCATAACTTGGTGGTGTTTCTGAGTCATATAGAAGGTGTCAGTAACGGAAGTGATGGCCCAAGCAAACGCTTTAACACCTTATTTGTGATCGATCAACAGGGTGACATAATCGGCCGCCATCAGAAGATAAACACAATTCCTATCTCAGAGGGTTGGTCAACTGCTGGAGACAATGCAACGCTTATTGAGGTGAATGGGCTGAATGTTGGCTTGCTGATCTGTGCAGATGCTTGGCCACCAGACCATGCAAACTGGCTGAAAGAACAAGGCGCTTCAATGATTGTTTCAAGTGCGAGTTGGGCGCCTGGGCATTATGGCCCGGGAGATACCTGGGAGAAGCGCTCGCTGGAAACCGGGTTGCCACTGATTGTAAACAATCGAACCGGCGTCGAGCGGGAGTTTGATCTGCGCGAGGCCACCAGCGTCGTCGCATATCAGGGAAAGCGCGTGCTATCTCATGCATCTGACAATTCTCAACTGGTTCTGATTGATTGGGATACAACAACTAACCAATTGCTCGGTCTCACCAAGCATGTCGTTAAGTTAAACCAGGACAATACAAACTCGGCAGCATCGTTAGATTAGTTCGATGAAGGAACCACATCAGAATTCTAATACCAGCACTGACTCACCAATTCGACATGGTGGCGACCTTTCAGAGGCGATAAGTCAATACGGCGGATCTGACGCGGAGTGGTTGGACATGTCCACAGGCATTAGCCCCTGGGCATACCCTGTTCCGGATATACCGGTGGCGTTTTGGCGAGACCTGCCCAGTCGGGAAAGTAATCTACTGGACGCGGCTGCAAGATACTACGGTTGTTCAAAAAGCGCAGTTACTGTTAGCCCTGGATCACAGCTTGCCATTAGGCTGCTCCCCGGCTTGATTAACAAGAAGCAGACTGTGGCTATTCCTATAGTCGGTTATCAAGAGCATCTTCATTCCTGGCACCAGGCCGGTCATAAAGTTCATTTTTATCGTGATGCAGATGAACTGGAATCTTTGGTGGTAAGTAAGTCTGTCAATAGCGCGGTTGTAATCAATCCTAACAACCCGACGGGCGACATTATTCCAGCTGCATGTCTGGAAGGAATCGCAAATCAACTACCAGGGGTATTGGTAGTAGATGAAGCGTTTGCAGACTTGAGCTCCAGTCATACACTGGCCGACAAGTCAGGTTTGAACAATGTTCTAATCCTTCGTTCAATCGGTAAGTTCTTTGGCCTGGCCGGAACAAGAATTGGTTTCACCATAGGCAAAAACCAACTCAACGATCAGCTGCGGGCACTATTCACACCCTGGTCTTGTAGCACACCAAGCATGTACGCTGCAGAACTCGCACTAAACGACACCATGTGGCAATTCCAGCAAAGGGAAAGAATACTTGCGCAAGCAGACCTCGTTCATGACCTATTTGGAATCCTTGTTGCGGATCAGGATGGTCCTGTCTCAAAAACAATTACCTGCGGCCTGTTCTACAGCATCTTTGCTGACGATACTTGGATAAAAGATTTGCAAGGACAGTTTGCAAGGCAAAAGATTTGGACTCGGATTGGTGATGAAATCGAAGGTCAAAACTGGCTTAGATTTTCGCTGCCAGGTGACCAGATTGTACGTTTTTCAGAGGTGGCCAGACAGGTGCTTCAAAAATAGGCACTCTGCGTACTCCATGGATGAACTCCGACTTATTGACTTAGGCGAGTGCTGCGAAATGAGTCAGAGTTAAAACTAAAAACGGACGAATAGTTTAGGACTTTAGTTGTACGACCAACAAATTCTGCGGCAGACTTTAACTGTCGCTTTTATTATGAATGTCCGTTTTGAGTATGTTTGAGACAAAAATAAAAATCAATTACCTTCCCAAACCCTATTCTGAATACATCCGTTCGTATTCAGGGTAGTCCACATCATTTGTCTTGGCACTTCCTTAGATGAACTGTTTTTCAGTCGATATACTATGGCTTTCCCGTAACCCGAGCTGCAAGCAAATAACGATTGCACCGTTCAAATAGATAACAACAATTCCAAAACTGATATTTTTGGAGTGGGCATAGACTAACTTTAAATTCCTTTGGCTTGGCAAAGGCGGGTCGGACTCAATGATTCTAAAATGAGAGCACTATTCATTGCCCTAATTCTCTTCAGCGCTGTTGCTGAGGCTGAGTCCTTACAGATAAATATAAGCGCGGAAAGCAGCCTTTATCTCGGAGCCGTGAATCTCACTGATGATTCACCTGCTGCTTCGCTAAATCTTGATTGGTCCTCAGATAGTGGTTTGCACACCGGAGTAAACTGTTTTCAATCATCTGTGGAGATTGAAAGAGCAGTTGATGCTGGTTGTAACTACTATGCAGGACTATTTAGACCTGTGAGCGATTCAATGGCGTTTTCGACACAATTGACGCACCATGATTATTCAAGAGGACTTGGCGGAGAATGGGACTTCACCGACCTGGCTGTTAATTGGCATTTGAGTAAGAGTACGGTCGTCTCTGCGGTGTACTCGAAGGATTGGTTGAATCGACCCTTTGATACTATCGCTATCCAGGCAGCAACACGGGTCGGATTGCTTGAAAGGCTTGATCTTAATATCTCGGGCGGATTGACATCCCTTGGCAGCAGCGCACCGATTGATTCGCTCTACTCTGCTAAAACCTCACTCACCTTTTCTCACTTTCGTTGGACCACAGAAGCAGGCGTGATATTTAGTGACGACGATCAAAGGCAGGTTTTGCCCTTTGATGTGGATGAGACTGAAGTTTTCCTGACTATTACCTATCGACTGCATTAGTGAGACGTCATGATCTCTCAAGTATCTCAGCGACGAGATCTTGGGCCGCGCTGGCGTCTGAAACCGTACGCCAATCATTAGCTCTATTGTTTGACACAATATTTTCCCTGGAGTCAAAAGCTTGCTTTCTAAGTGCAAACACGCCAGTTGTGTACGCGGTGGCAATGGAGTGTCCTTGCATAAAGTCATATCGATTGCCGGGCATGGGGACGACTCTGGCACCTGGTGCTGTAAAACCGCGCCCATTTCCACCCGCCAGCCCTTCAGCACGCACGATTAGAACCCCTTCCCTATTCTTCGGAAATCGCTCTGAGCTTGTCCGATTTGGGTCATAGGCAGCGACAACCAATGAGCCCCGGTCGATCAGACGTTGCACGAGACGATCTAAGAGTGCGTCTCGTGGCCCCGATAAACTCAAATTTAGTAGGTCAGCGTCATCCTGTATTACCGCATCCAGAGCCCTGGCGAGGGATAATGTGCTGCAGTTGGTTGTCTTATCTTCGGTTGACTCCCAGCAACCACGATACGCGTGCACGGTGGCAGCCGGCGCTATGCCTGTTACACCCAGTTTGGTGTGGGGTTGTGTGATCATCACACCGGCAATCGCCGTTCCGTGTTTTTCGCCTGAGATATTGTCTCTCGCATCAGTGGCAAATAGTTCGTTCTTCTGAATGGCGCCAGTGAGATCTGGGTGAGTATCGTCGACCGCGGAATCGACAATGGCAATCGTAACCCCTGCCCCATTCATAGAATTCGGCAGCTGAGAGTTTTTGCTTATCGCTGTCTCAACATTAGCTGGCGTGCCACTGCTAGAGACTAATAATTCAAATTCGTTCGAAGGTTGAATCCACTGAACCGATTCATCCTCCTTTAATTTGGCCATAGCCTCTGCTTGATCATCCTTGAATCGAACAACCAAACAATAGACACCCAGGCTTGAAATGTACCACTCGTCACGAAGATCCATCCCATACTTAGCCGCTACCCTTTTGCTAAAACGCGTCAGTTCTAAACTGCTACGGTAGTCGCCACTGGCCTTTCCGTAATCATTCCGAACCCAACCCTGTAATCGAGCTGGACGCGGATCGTCGAACACTACAACCCATTCTTCCTGGTCGTCGGTGTTTGTGATTTTTGAATGTGCCTCTTCACCCTGCCCAGCGACGGGAAGCAGAAGCAGTGCCAGAAGGCTTGGTATGACCAATAGGCTTGGCGTGAAGAGCCGCATGCGCTATTCCTCTCCCTGGGCGACAAACAGCTCAACGGAGACTACACCCGACTCCGCTCGCCATTTTGTGACATCGTCATCAGATATCCTCAATTCGGCTACCACATAGCGCTCATTTGCAGCTGCACCTGCCTCGAACGTGGTTAACCGATACTGAGATAACAGATCAGTTATTTGCGCCTGCGAGAGGTTTTCTGAAAATGTGAATTTGGCTAGACGACCCGACTCAGTTAGCTGTGTGAAATTGATGGATTCACTCGCTGGTTTGTCTGAGAGTGTTTCATAGTCTGGCGAGGACACGTCTAGAAGGAAGACTGCTGCAATGACCGCAACAATCGCGAAGCTCGCGGCCATCGCATAATAGCGAGGCTTAGAGGCCTGAGCAGTCCACGGATTTATTTGATGAAGATTGTCTGAGTCTTCAACTGGGTCCACGATGCCTGGTGAAGATTCAGCTTTCTCCTCGGCATCAATCCTTGCAAGCAAGGCATCGAAATTGCCCATAGAGACGGGTTCGCCATCTCCTGCTTGTTTCATTGCAGATCGCAAGCGAATTTCAGCGTCTACAGCCTCCTGGAGGTCTGAATCACTTTCCATCATCTTCTCGAAGTTACGCTTGGCGGAGTCACTCATATCGCCAGAGACATATTCGAAAATTGCAGTTTCTCTTAAAAGAGCCGATTTGTCTTTTGGGTCGTTCAAGGTTTTAGTCATCGAATAAAGACATACTAAGGATGATAAGGCATCACACCGTGAAAATCGCGGTCTGCTGCCCTATGATTGCTCTGAGATTTTGTCGCGCATGAAATAGACGCGTCTTAACCGTGTTTACAGGGCTTTCTACAATGTCGGCGATTTCCTCTAAATTATAGCCGTGAAAGTACGCCAACTCGATTACTACGCGGTGTGATTCACCCAATTTCTCGGTGGCCTTTCTGAGCACCTCGTTCAACTCAATCCGTTTCTGTATCTCTCCAGCGCTTGATGGTATGTCATCAAATTCAACGCCCGCTCTATTTTGGTTGTGTTTTGATTCTTTCCTCGAGCGCTCCAGGCACAGCCGATACGCGATACCGAATATCCAAGTCTTAACCGTCGAATCGCCTCTGTATTCATCGGCTTTTTGCCACACAAGATGCATCACATCATTGTAGATTTCATCTACCAGGCTGTCTTGATGCATCTTTCTACGGAGATAGTTCCCGAGATTATGTCGATAGCGATCGTACAGCTCCGCTAGCGCGATCTTGTCACGTCCACGTCCGATGAGAACAAGGAGTTGTTCATCGTCTAAGGAGTCAATGGTATTAGCAGTGTTGAGCATTGCTACTAAGAGACCCGGTGTATGGCCTGAATAATTACATCACCACTACAAAAAAAGCGTCCGCGTCAGAAATCTTGATGTTTCATACCGTTTGTGTCCGTTCACATAAAAGATTCAAACAAAATTTTAAATATTTTGAACCTTTTTTTAAAAATTCGACACAAAGGCAATGAGAACTAACAACGTCGTGTGTCAGTGACCCGGCAATTTGGAGCTCGACTAATCATTTATTGAGCCTGATTCGGACATGTTCACGAAAGTCCGAATTGAACTTATATCCCAAACAAACTAATGAGGAAATTATGAAATCTAAATTCAGTCTTATTGCCATGGCCTTTGCTGGCTCACTCGCAACCACCACTATCCACGCCCAAGAAAATCCCTGGTACGTAGGCCTGAGTGCCAACTTTGTGGATCTCGGCAGCATCGAAACTTTGAGTACCGCTCAGGTAGCGAACGTCACTCGTCGTATTGGTATCGATTCTGATGACGAAACTGGATTCGGCTTAACTGTTGGCCGCACTGTCTTTACTCAAGGCAATGGCAACAATCTTAGCCTGGAATTGAACTATTCAAACAGTGATCACGATATTGAAGAGGTTCGCTTCATGAACAATGTATTCCTGACCAGCGAAGGTCGTGCTGCGGGATCGACAGAGATTGAAACCATTCTACTGAGAGCGAAGTATCAGTTCGATCTTGGTAGGTTTCAGCCCTACGTAGGGCTTGGTATTGGTGAATCGGATTTGAGCGTGGAGGCTCTCTATGGTGCCTCTATCGGCTCGCAGTTGGCAACGGTGCCGCCATTCGCTAATGGTAGTGATAGTGCCACTGCACTAGAGCTGCGTGCAGGTCTCGAATACCAAATCAATGATTCCTTTGGGGTATTTGTCGAGTACTCATCAACCGATGTTGATGATGTTGAATTTTCCCGACGAGGTGGTGGTCCTGGTGGTTTAGCGACCACTACACAATCGGGTGATTTCGATTTTGACTCGCTGAATGTTGGCCTGAACTTTCGTTTCTAAGGGTCAGCTCTGGGTTAGATGCACGCCGCTCAAGGATTAGCGGCGTGCTTATCTTGCTTAAAACACTTTAAGCCGCGGCTGTCTGCTATCTGCCCAAACCGGTTGTTGGTAAACGTTTCTCTGACGTGAGGTTTAAAGCCCAGTCTAAGTTAGCTAATCAACTTCCCAAGCATGTTTCAGTCGATACCAAAGTGCTTTTTCATAAACATGACCGTGGCCTGTTGATACACATCTCGGTTCTCCTTCTTTCGATAGCCGTGGCCTTCATTTAAAGCGTTCATGTACCAAACGTCGTTACCTTCATCTCTAAGCGCTTTGACGATTTGTTGTGCTTCTGTAACAGGTACGCGAGGGTCGTTTTCACCTTGCACGACAAACATGGGTATCTTCATTTTCTCAACATGATTGTTCGGGCTAATAGCTTGAAGATGTTTGAACATTTCTGGGTCACGTTCGTCGCCGTATTCAACGCGGCGCAAGTCCCGACGATAGTCCTTTGTGTTTTGTAAGAACGTGACGAAATTACTGATGCCAACAATATCAACTGCGCCGACCAATCGATCACTGTAGTGAACTGCGCTGGCTAAAACCATATAGCCGCCATAACTACCGCCAATCACCAGCACGCGGTCTTTATCCAGGTCAGGCTGAGTGGCCACCCAATCCAGCAATGCACCGATGTCTTTTACTGAGTCCTCGCGCTTAAAGCCATTGTCTAAGGCAACGTAGTCTTTCCCATAGCCGGACGAACCACGCACATTGGGGGCAATGACGACCGCACCTAGTTTATCAACCCATAGTTGCGTAGTGCTGCGAAAGCTGGGGCGATACTGGCTCTCAGGGCCGCCATGTATTGAAATGATAACGGGCGCAGGCTTAACAATCGTTGTTGGCTTGTAAACAAACGCAGGAATGCTCCGTTGTACGCCGTCTACTTTGTCGAAACTTGGATAGTTGATAAGTTCAGGCTCGACGAATTTAGCGGTGTCTAAACCTCCCACTTCACTATATGTCCACCGAGTTAACTTTCCATGATTTCGTTTATCAGACCCCAAGTCGAGCACAAAGGTGTCACTTGGCGTTTTTGAGGTGTTTAAGGTAAGCGCCAATTGCTTACCATTTGGGCTAAATTGCAAACCACCGACCAAACCAATTGGCAAGCCTGAAACCGCTTTGTACTTTTTGCTGTCGAGATCCATTAAATAAAGCTGGCTTAAGCCACCTTCATTGACCGAGAATGCCATTTGTGTTCGAGCATCATTCAAGCTCGCACTCTCGACACCCCAGGGAATCTCAGCAGTGAGAACGGTAAAGTCTGATTCACCGAGCTTTTGATACGCTAATTTAGCAAACTGGCTGCCCTCATCAGTCAGAAAGAAATAACCCTGTGCGTCTTCATCAAAGGCGACCACGTAGTTCACTGTCGGCGTATCGGGCGAACCCCGCAAACGCTCCAACTTGCCAGTGCTAACATCCAATAAATGAATACTGGAATTTGTAATGCTTGTGTATTGCTGAACCAGTAGCTTTGAACCATCGCTGGTCCAATCACCGGGCGCCCACCAATCACCCCCTGCTGCCTCCATAATTAACTTCGAAGACTCCGGTTTGCCAACCTCGGTCAACCACAAGTCGTTTGATCTGCCATTACGCCGTGTACTTTGATAGGCAATTGCTCCACCATCACGGCGCCACAACAGTTGGCCATTACGAGACTCGCCGTCGCTCAGCATAGTCGACTCACCACTAGCCGGGTCTAAGGTAAACACTTGGGCGTTTTCACTACCCCCCGCATCCATGGTGAAACCCACGAGGTCGCCTTTGGGCTGACGAGCAATTGAACCGATAGGCTCTTTGAAAAACGTCAGTTGCGCGCGTGAACCACCTGGTTGGTCAACTCGATGTAACTGGCTCACATCGCCAAAGCGCGTACTCACATACACGCTTTTTCCATCACGGGTCCAGCCTCGGACAGGCGCTGAGCGAACGTTTTGAAAACGGTTCAGGTCGATGACAATACTGTCGGGAATTTCAGGTATGTCTTCAAGAACAAGCTGGCCGTTATTCATCTCGCGGACGTCAATATCAGCATTGGCGAGGGAAGAACCAACCAGGCAAACGGCGAGAATGGAATACTTTGATAGTACTTGAATAAAATGGATAGAACTCATGATCACTCCTGGCATGGCGGTAAGGGAGGATAAGATTAAACCAATATCCAGTACTTAGCAAAGCAACTGCGTTGAGGCCCTTTATGTTGCGCTTTCCATTAAAGGTGCATGAACTTAGTAACCTTAATTTTCCAGCTAGCCATCATCAGCCAACTGTTGGAGTTCCCATTCCAGGAGCCGCAATCGATCATTTCCCCAGAACATTTTCTCCCTTAAAACAAATGTTGGCACGCCAAACACTTTTCGCCTTGCGGCTTCATCATGCAATTCTGTAAATCTATCAGATGGAAAATCCGAATTGTAGGCGTTCTCAAACTCGACAGGATCAATCCCAACTTCCTTTGCAATCGAATTGATATCTGACTCCACTATCACTCTACTTTCAACAAATATTGCTTCAGACAATCGACGACAGAAGGCTTCCAAGTATCCGCACTGTTCAGCGGCATAACAACTGTTGACTAAATAGATTGGGTCTCTACGAAAATTGATCGGTTCAACAAATGGCACACCATAGAACTTAGCCCAACACTTTGCGTCGTATTCTCGATAAGCCCAGTCATACTGACCTGAAGTGTTGTTTTCTGTTTTAAATGGATCATAGCCCCTACGAGCCAGCAACTCGTGATTGTTCACGGGTTTCCATGTGAATGAACATCGGTGTTCTCGGGCAATGCGATCGAGCTGAGTCATCGCCAGATAGGTGTAGCGACTCGACACCGTTAGATAGAAATCTACGTTTATCAATTTACCCTGCCAGAATTGAAGATATTGGTCGGCTTAGAGAGTCATCGTTCTCAAACCTGAACAAACCTCATCGATAAACACCTTTGGACATTCCATAGCTGCAAAATGTCCGCCTTCGCTGGCCTCATTCCAGTAGCGAATATCGCAATACCGCTGCTCAGCCCAACGACGCGATGGTTGTACCATTTCATATGGGAATAAACTGCAGGCGGTGGGAATGGTAACCTGTTCAACCGCTGGCGCGACGAAACTATGCCAATACAGTCGCGCCGAAGAGGCGGCGGTATTTGTGAACCAATACAGTGAAATATTGTCCAGCAAACGGTCGATGTCAAACTGATCGATAAAATCTTTCTCTCCCGACCATTCGCCAAATTTTTCCGCGATCCAAGCCAACTGCCCGACGGCCGAATCGGCCAGCGCATAACCAATAGTCTGCGGTCTGGTACCCTGGATCGCGGCATAGCCCTGCCCCACGCGGGCATAGTGTTTGAACCGTTTTAAACTGGTTTGTTCTTCTGGTGTTGGACTCGTGAGAATTTCCTTACTCGGCCCACCTACCACCACCAGGTTCAGGTGAATACCTGCGCAATGGCCCAGATTTTGCGAACCAATTAGTGCGGTCACCATACTGCCCCAGTCGCCGCCTTGCGCAAAATATCGTGAGTAACCCAGGCGCAGCATCAATGCGTCCCAATTTTTTGCGATCCGCTCTACGCTCCATCCGGGTTCGGTGGGCTTACCGGAGAAGCCATAGCCGGGTAGTGACGGGATGACCAGGTGATAGGCATCCTCTGGCGCGCCACCATGTGCTACTGGATTACTCAGCTCATCAATCACATCAAGAAACTCGATGAACGACCCGGGCCAACCATGAGTGATTAATAAGGGCCGGGCCGCCGGTTCAGGAGAACGAATATGCAAAAAGTGAATATCCAAACCGTCCAGTTCTGTCACAAACTGCGGGTATTGATTTATTTGTGCCTCACAACGTCGCCAGTCGTATTCATGCTGCCAGTATTCAGCCAACTGCTTTAAGCGTGCCAATGGCAATCCCTGGCTCCAATCGTCAACACTCTCTTTTTCCGGAAAGCGGGCTGTTGCCAGCCGTTGTTTCAAATCATCCAGATCTGATTGCGGGATTTCGATGTTAAATTCGCGAATAGCAGCAGACATAAGGCAAGTAATACAGATATTAAGTAAGAAAGTTGAACGGCGTTATTGATGTACGGCATCCACCCAGGTCTCGCATAGCTGAATGCAATCAGCGGGTTCAAACGCATCGGTTTGCAAACACCACTCCAACCATAGGCCGTCGATCATAGCGGTAAGGCCGATGGCTGCCATCTTGGGTGGCAAATTCAGTTTTGTTTGCTGAGCCAAGTTATCAAATATCGATTGCAGGTACTGGGTAAACGCGCCATTGGATGCCTGGTGGGCAGCCTGGATTGGCGGCGCTGAATCTATCAAGCCCCAAAACACCAGCCAGGCTCGAAGCACCCGCCGCTGCATCACCTCGGAATGAAATATTTCCTGCAGAAACACCGACAGCTGTTTGCGTGGATGCTCTTTATAGGTTGCAGCTGTCTCAATCGCGCGATTTAAAAAGGTTAGCGCCAAGTGTCCGTAAGCGGCAGCCACCAGGTGATGAATGGACTCGAAATGATAGTTCACCAATCCAACAGACACACCGGCGCGATCGCTGATTTTGCGGACTGAACACCCCTGCATACCTTCGTCCATCAAGCTCTCGAGAGTAGCCTCGATAAGCTTTAGTTTGGCTTTACCGTAAATGGGCTGTAATTCGACTGGATTTCTGTTGTTGGCCATAACGCTGCGGAGAATTTTGGGTTTGCGGCTTACCCGGTAACAGCTGCCACAAAACGATCTATTTCTTCGTCGTGCGTTGCCCATGAACAGACCAGGCGCATATGACCGGTCTCAAACAGGTAACCTGCCAGCCCCGCCGCTTCGAGTCTTTGGTTCTGCTCTGCAGTGAACTTGGCAAACATCATATTGCTACCAATAGAGTCGGGCAGCTCTACTCCTTCAACCTCTGCCAGTCGATTTGCGAGCTTGGCCATTTGGCTATTGGCATGACTGGCACTGTTCAACCACAGATCATCCTCCACATAAGCCAGCAACTGGGCCGCCAGGAAGCGTTGTTTGGACAACAATTGCGCCGAACGTTTCAGGCGATGACGTGCCTCTGGAATGAAATCCTGGTTGAATATGACGACTGCCTCAGCAGCCAGGCAACCATTCTTGGTGGCACCAAACGATAGTGCGTCCAAACCAGCGCGCCAGGTCATATCCGCTGGGCTACAGCCAATAGACGCCACCGCATTGGCGAACCGGGCACCATCCATATGCATTTTCATTTTATAAAAACAGGCAAATTCTGCTATGGCGGCTATCTCATCCAGTGAATAAATTGTGCCCGTTTCTGTGGTTTGGGTCAGGCTGATGGCAGAGGGCTGAGGAGAATGTAATTCGCCTATTTCGCTGACCACCGTCTGCAGACTTTGTGTGTTCAACTTGCTGTAATCTCCGGGTAACGGCAGCAAGCGTGCCCCGCTGAACAACTCGGGCGCATTGCACTCGTCCATATACACATGTGAGCGCTCATGCACGCAGATACTGTTGATTGGCCCCGCCATTAACGACAGTGCCAGCGAATTGGCAGCGGTCCCGGTGACGCAGGGTAATACAAACACCTCAGTTTCAAACAACGTTGAAAAAACACCGTTGAGTCGATCACTCAGTTCGTCATTACCATAGGGTCGTCGATAGCCGGTATTGGCATCCTGCAATGCCTTCATAACCTTTGGGTGAATACCGCTCACATTATCTGAAACAAATTCCGCCATGGTCGTTTATCCGAACGTTTTTAGTAATGACTATCGTCGTATTTTTTTTGACAGCTCAGGGCTGCCCCGTTTAAACTGAACACTCGTTCAATTTCTGTATTAATTGAGATTACCATACTTGCTTGGATTGATGTCAATTTCCGTAATGAGGCAGCGACTATGAGCCACCTGCAGAACTTTTACACACCAAAATGCGAAGCCATTATCAGCGATGCCAGGATCACTTTAGATGGTCTGATGGTTGATTTCATCGATGATACCGAGAGCCACCTGTTTTCATGGTTCTGGGTTCGTGATCATGGGATTGATGCCAACAGCCTGGATCAGCTGACCACCCAGCGAAAGACAGATACGTTCAGCATTCCGCACGATATCAGTTGTGAGAAATTGGAGTTAGATCGTCAGGCACAAATCATTCATTTGCACTGGGATGATGGCAGTCAGACCCAGATCTCGAATTACATGCTTGCCAGTGTTATTGACCGTGCGCAATCACTGCACCAGTTAGCACCTGGTAAGAAACGGGTAATCTGGGATAAAAACAACCCGCTGAACGAGATTCCCTGCGTTGACTATGAGGCGGTGGTCAACACTGACGACGGTCTGCGCGAATTGCTCGAAAATATCCATATTTATGGTTTTTCCCTGGCGGAAAATGTGCCTGCCACCGAAGCAGCCACGGAGCTTTTTGCCAAACGGGTGGGTCGCGTTCAGGAAACCATTTTTGATGTCTTTTGGCCCCTATCCTCAGAACTGACCGATCATGGCGATACTGCTTACACCAATAGCTATCTTGAGCCACACACTGATGCCACCTATTACCACGATGCACCCGGACTGCAGATGTTCAACTGTCTGCGCTTTGATGGCAAAGGCGGCGAAAGTATCCAGGTTGACGGCTTTGCCGTGGCAGAACGAGTGAAGCAAGAGGATCCGCAGGCCTACCAGACACTTTGCGAAATTTCGGTGCCAGGCCACTATATTGAGCCAGGTGTGCATTTGCGTGCCGAGCGACCCTGTTTGCGCCTGGATCAGAAAGGCGATCTGGTGCAGGTGTCATTTAATAATTATGACCGTGCCCCGTTTATGTTGCCAGATGCGGATGCAGAACAGTTTTACTACGCCTATTCTTTGTTTCATAAGCATGCCCTGGACCAGGAAAACTGGCTGAAGATACCGCTGAGGCCAGGAAATACGCTGATTTTTGACAATTGGCGCAATATGCATGGGCGTATGGGCTATGTCGGCAAACGGGAGTTTTATGGCTGTTACCACAGCCGCGCCGAATATGAGAGCAAGCTCCGCACCCTGCAAACCGCCGCTGCTGCATAAGTATGAATCCGCATCACGCGATTCTTTTTGAGCCAGTTCACATCGGCCCGGTTACGGCCCCCAATCGGTTCTACCAGGTTCCGCATGCCAGCGGCATGACCGAGGCCAACCCGCGGGTTCGAGCTGCGTTTCGCGGCACCAAGGCCGAAGGTCGCTGGGGTGTGGTTTCCACTGGCGCGGTTTCCACACACCCTTCATCCGATGACAGCCCCCTGCCCTATGCCCGTCTGTGGGATGACAACGATATTGCCTCGCATGCACTGAGTTGCGACGCCATTCATGAACACGGTGCACTGGCCGCAGTCGAACTCTGGCACGGTGGCGCCGCAGTAATGAACCGCACCTCCCGGATTGCGCCCTATTCGCCTTCTGGTATTCCCTGGGCCGCGACACACGTTGGCTTTATGGGGCAATTACGACCCCGAGTGATGGATCAGCAAGATATCAAGGACGTCATTCGCTGGCAGGTCGACGCCGCAAAACGCGCTCAGCAAGCTGGTTTTGACATTATGTATATCTATGCTGGCATGGGCTATCTCGGCTATGAATTTCTACTGGAAGAATACAACCATCGCAGCGATGCTTACGGCGGCAGTGTGGAAAACCGGGTGCGTTTTGTCAGGCAGTTAATCGAGGCTACCAAAGACGCGGTTGGCGACAGCTGCGGTGTTGCGCTACGCATCAGCCTGGAAGAACTGCGTGCCAAGCCCAGCGAACACTACGCCTCTGAAGCGCATCATGTGGTGAGCCTGCTGGCCGATGTGCCTGACTTGTGGGACGTGAAAATGGATTCCAGTCCTACCGATTGCGGTGCCTCCCGGTTTCGCGAGGAAGGCGCCCACGAACCAGTAATCGATTTTGTCAGGTCGCTTACCGACAAGCCGGTTGTGGGCGTTGGCCGTTTTACCTCACCGGACACCATGGTGTCGCAAATCAAACGCGGCGTACTGGACCTGATCGGCGCTGCCCGCGCCTCGATTGCTGACCCATTTCTACCAAACAAGGTGAAGAAAGGTCAAACCGATCAAATTCGCGAGTGCATCGGCTGCAATTTATGTATCTCCAGCTGGCACGACGGTGTTCCCATCCGCTGCACCCAAAACGCCACCATCGGCGAAGAGTGGCGCAAAGACTGGCACCCGGAGCACTTTGCCAAGGTTAATACGATGGAAAAAGTGCTTATTGTCGGAGGGGGACCCGCTGGGCTTGAAGCGGGGTTAACCGCGGCCCGGCGCGGCTACCATGTATCGATTGCTGAACGAGGCAGTGAATTGGGCGGCAGACTGCTGTTTGAAACCAGCCTGCCCGGCCTGAATACCTGGGGTCGCGTGCGAGACTACCGTCTGCATGCCTTGAAACAAATGGCTAATGTCGACCTGTTCCTCGAAAGCGAATTGGACGCAGACCAGATCATGCAGCTCGAGCATCAGCATGTTGCGATTGCCACTGGAGCGCGCTGGACCCGTGCACTGTATTCTTCCTTGGAGATACCACTCGGTTCGCTGGACGGACAGAATGTGTTCACCCCTGACGATATCAAGGCTGGAAAACTCCCTTCTGGTCCCACGCTGGTCTACGATTTCGACAATTATTATCTCGGCGGGGTTCTGGCCGAGCACCTGGCTGAACAGGGGCTGGATGTGAGCTATGCTACGCCAGCCGGGCATGCTTCTGCCTGGACTATCATGACCAATGAGCAGCCTTTTGTGCATGAAGCGCTGGCTGAACAAAACGTCTCCATTCATACCCAGGCGCTGCTCTCGGCATTTGATGGCATCAGTGTGGAGTTAAAGAATATATTCACCGGCCACGCACACTCCATTGAAGTCAATTCGGTCCTGATCGTTGGTCTGCGACTGCCTGATGATGCCCTCTATCACGATTTAATGGCGCGAGCCGACGAGTTCAATGATGCAGGCATACAGTCAGTCAAGCGGATCGGAGATTGCCAGGCGGCGGGCGCTATTGTCCACGCAGTGTATTCAGGCCACGACTACGCCCGACAAATCGGTAAGGATGGATCAGCACTCTATCTGCGTGACACGCCGATCGTAGAAATCCCGCCTGCTGCCGTTATTTAACCGTCAACACCCCTGAGACTGTGGCGGCCTAATCGCCAAATTGAGGCGGTACGTGTGCGCCGATACGATCTGTCACATAGCGGCGAATATCCAGGTTCCAATCTTCCATTGGCGAGAACACCCCTCGCTTATGCACTCGGGCTGCCATTCCCTGTTGCACGCGTTCGCAGATACTCCAGTCCTGACGATTAACCAAATGCCAGAAATCCACCGCATCGGCAGGATCGAAATCAGCTTTGTTCATTTCATGGGCCGCGAACAGGAAATGGCAATCGATCTGGGTTGCTGCTGGCCCCTGCGCGTGTAACACAAATGCAGCGACGTGGTCGCGCGCAAAACTCAGGAACAAGTTCGGGTAGATCAGATCGCCCTTGTGATTGTTTTGCTCATCTTCGTTCAGCCCAGGGAACGCCTCACGACTGCTGGTGCCACTGAAGGTGAAGGTATTGGCTCCGTCTCGATGTGGAATACCCCGTTCCCAGTCAAGCTCTGCACCGCCTTGTTCCCGAAACGCGGGCACCACTCTGCATAACTCGGGGTGAACCGGTCCACAGTGATAGCACTCGTTATAGTTCTCACACAATACTTTCCAGTTGGCATTCACCTGGTAGGTAATCGTCCTGGCAATTCTCATCTCAGATAAAGGATAGCGCTTGAAACGCTCAGCCGTGGCGTCAATATGCTTAGAGAAGTCTGGTGCATACTCCGGCTCCAGGTTGATAAATACAAACCCTCCCCAGCTCTCGCAGCCGACATAGTGTAAAGATACGGAAGACACATCCAGGCCCATCTCAGCGGTCATATGAGGTGCGCGCAACAATTGCCCATCAAGGTCATAACTCCAGGCATGATAGGGACAGATGATGCGTTGTCCATTCACCACGCCCCCCTTTAGTGGCACGCGATCATTAGAATCCTCGCCTAACTGTTCGGCTTCATCGGCAGTAGCACAAAGCCGAGCACCACGATGGCGGCATACATTGTAAAACGCTCTTAGCTCACCACTCTCATTGCGTAATAACAAGATGCTTTCGCCATACACTTCCAGAACCTGGTAATCGCCTGGATGGGGGAGTTCCTCTTCGCGTGCGACGCAAATCCATTCACGCATAAAGATATGCTCGCGTTCCAAAGCGAAGATTTCATCGCTTATGTACCAGCTGCTTGGCAGGGTTGATTCCAGCTCAGTAAGCTGTGGCGCTTTGGCAGTGCCTGCCAACTTCTCAGTCGTCAACTTGCTCATAAAACACCCCCTGATTCACCAATAGTGGCGTTGTCTCTTGCCCTATTTTACTGCAAAACCTGCTAAAACGAGTAACTTGAGTGGTTCATTCATGTTTAGAGTTAGGCTACTATCCTTGCTATGAGCGATATTCCTTCCAGCAATTCAAGCCTGTCGTCAGATCGGCTGAACTTTATCCTGGCTATCTGCGCGATTTTAATTTCTGGCGCATCTTTTTATGCCACTTACCTGCAGGCTGAATCCGCCGAAGCACAGGTTAAGGCGATGACCTTGCCACTGATTCAGTTTGGTCACGGCAACTACGACCAGGAACGGGAACTCCGGGTTATCAATTTTGAGTTAAAAAACGCCGGGGTTGGGCCAGCGATCATCAAATCCGTACGGCTTAAGTACCAGCAACAGGAGTATCAATCTCTCAAGGATTATTTCGTCGCCTGTTGCGATGAAGCGCTTAAGGAATCGCGGGAAAAACAACGGGCCGCTGCTGAATCAGGTGAAAAATTGGAAACCACCGACTGGGTATCTCAGCCATTACTGGACGTGATTATTCCGGGGCAGAGCAATTACGTATTCCAGCAGATTTACTACACACCCAATACTGACCAGTTCTGGGATGTACTCAATAAGGAGCGCTGGAATTTAATGCTCAATATCTGTTACTGCTCGCTGCTCGATGACTGTTTCACTACTGAGAAAAACGGGGTGGTAGAGTCAGTCTCCGCCTGCCCAGCTTGAGACAAGCTTACTCGTCGTGACGGTAGACGACGCCGTTTTTCATGACGAAAGGTATCGCTTCTGTCACGGTGATATCTTCCAGCGGATTACCTGGAACCGCCACGATATCAGCCAGGAAGCCCGCTTTTAGCTGACCCAGGTCTTTTTGCTTCATTAACTTCGCTGCATTCAAAGTAGCTGCCTGCAAAGCCTGCAATTCGGTCATACCGAATTTCACCATTCGTGAGAATTGCTTGGCATTGTCACCATGCGGGTAAATGGCCGCGTCGCTGCCGAACACCATATTGACCCCGGCCTTGACCGCAGCAGTAAAACTGTCTCGCTGGGTCTGCCCAATAGCTTGGTCTTTCTTCAGGTTTTCTTCCGGCACCCCATTAGCTTTACCAAAAGCAAAGGTGTACTCAGTATTGTAAATATCCATGGACAGGTAAGTGCCGTGTTTCTTGGCGAGACGAATCGCCTCATCGTCCAGAATACTGGCGTGTTCAATACTGTCGACACCCGCAATTATGGCGGTCTTTATGCCTTCGGTGCCGTGGGCATGAGCCGCTACCACCATGTCACGTCGGTGGCTCTCCTCGACGATCGCTTGCATCTCTTCCAATGAATACTGGATAGCACCAACTTTGGTGCCTCGTGAGAACACACCGCCAGTGGCGCAGAACTTGATGGCATTAGCACCATACTTGATGTTCTCCCGCACCTTGGCTTTGACTTCCCACGGGCCATCCGCCACGCCTTGAGCTTTTTGTTTCAGCTCAGGGGGTGAATAATTATCGTCACAGTGGCCACCGGTAATGCCAAGTGATGGGCCTGTTGCCCAAATTCGAGGCCCCGGAACATCCCCAACATTAACAGCATCACGCACTGCGATCACCGTGTAATCAGACGCACCAACGTTTCGCACCGAGGTGAAGCCAGCCATCAACGTGGTGCGGGCATTCTTCACCGCGTTAACGGTTTTGCGGGGCACCGATTGCAGGCGCGACTCCAGGAATGAAATGCTCTTGTCCGCCGAGGACAGGTGAACATGCATATCCATAAAGCCAGGTAACAGAGTTTGGCCCTCCAGGTGAATCGATTCAGCGTTTTCCGGCGCGTCTATCTCGCTCCTACTTCCGACCTGCTGAATGCTGTTACCACTGATCAAAATGGCAGGATTTTCGATCAATTCACCGTTGCTTACATCCAGCATATAGTCGGCGCTCAACAGAATATCCCGGGCATGGGCACTGCTCATAATCACTACAGTTAAAAGCGAGACAATGACATTTCTGATCGAGTTCATGAATTTCTCCTCATTGGGAATTTGTACTATTTGATTCGTGCCTTGAGATAGGCCGCCCGTGCCGCCTGGCATTCGGGGTCAGTTAGGCCGCCTAGCAAGCCATCCGCATCCGACCAGCTGCGAGCCATGCCTACCATTTGCGAGGCAACCGCATTCACATGTGTTTTAGTTGCAGCAATCGGCATAGTCGGTTTGGCCGCCAGTGTCGCTGCCAGCTCACTCACCTCGCCGTCAAGCTGAGCTTCGTTAACGACCCGGTTCAGGAAACCGAGGGACTTGGCTTCATCGGGGCCGAACTCGCGACAGGTCATGACCAGGTCCCGCGTTGCAGCAGGGCCTATATCACGCACCAGGCGCGGAATTCCGCCCCAGGCCAAGGGAATACCCAAGTCAACTTCAGGGATAGAAAACCGTGCGTTAGTGGTCGCCACTCTTAAATCGCAGGCAGCGGCCAGCACCAGCCCGCCGCCCACACACCAACCCTGGATCTGCGCGATCGAGACCGCTTGCATCCCCTCGATGGCATCAGCCATTTTGCGACCAGCATCTGCGGCCGCTCGCGCGCCCTGCTCCTGCACTTCTGGAAACCCCTGTAAATCTGCGCCTGCCGAGAAGGCCCGGCCGTGGCCGCCTACAATCACCACCTTGACCTCGGTCTGTTGATCAAGCCAGTGCGCTGCTTCAGCCAACTCGGCCAATACCTGGAGCGACAAAGCATTTAGTCGTTCCGGGCGATTCAGCCATAATTTTGCAATGTTGTCGTGGACGGAGACTTCGAGCGTTTCAAACATAAATCAGGAATGGTTTATTGAATTGAGTCTTCTCATTCTCGCCGATCATATAAAAAAAGGCTATCCGAAAGATCTCCGGATAGCCTAGTTTTATGTTTCAAGGATGCGCCGGTTACAGCAGGCATTAAGCCAATGGCAGCCCCGACCTTAGATAGTTTTAGAAGTCTTGCGTATACTTCAATCCAACTGTTATTGGTCGATTGCGCACACCGTAATTTTGCACGCCACAGGTGCCGGTGGCACATTGTGAAGTCAAATACAGTGGTGCGTCCTCATCGGTAGCGTTCTTGATAAACAGGTCAACTGCGTATTTATCGTTTCGGATACCAGCACTCAAATCAACAAAGGTGTTCGAGGGCACATCGCCTCGAATCATATTGTCGGCCAGGTTCAAATCCGAAGAGCGCTCACCCTCATAGGCCAGAGAGCCCTGAAGATGTCCATCCCAGTCGCCCCAGTTGAAGTTGTAGCGCGCAACAAAGTGACCTTTAAAGTCTGCCGTTACCGGAAGCGAACTACCCGCTGGCGCCCATGGGGTACCATCGGAGTTACACGCCGGACAGTAGTCATCCTGCAGCTCGGTATCAATCAACGAGAACGATGCAGACAATCTCAGGTTGTCCGTGGCTGCCCAGAGGATTTGTGATTCCAGGCCGAGGATCTCAGCAGAAGGACCATTATTCACCTGGGTGATCGCGTTCGCCCCCTGGAAAGACACCTGGAAATCATCCCATTCTTCGAAGAACACCGCGCCATTAAACTGCAGGCGGTTATCGAACAATTGGGTTTTCCAACCGGCTTCCCAATTGGTCAGGAAGTCAGAGATGTACTCCCCGGCATTCGGGTTACGGTTAATCCCGCCTGGGCGGTAGCCTTCTGACCAGGTAGCATAGACCATGCGATCATCATCGATCTTGTAGGTGACGTTTATGCGGCCAATGCTCTCGTTCTCGGAGATCCCTTTATCCACGTTCTGACATGGCTTGTCGCCGACGTCAGCCTGCGTATCGCACTGCACTTCGCCGGTGCCGGACCAGATCCCCGCAAAGCCCTGACCAAAACCAAAGAAGCCTTTCACGGTAACCTCTGGTTTAAAGAATCGGGCACCAAGGGTGACTTCCAGCTTGTCGGTCACGTCATAGCTGATATGACCGAACACAGCCTGGTCTTTATCGATACGATCAAGGTTGTTCAAATACACCGTATCCGGGAACCGGTTACTGTTGGGTTCGTTGGCATTCAACTCCATGCTGTCGGCCAGACCCTGAACCATCCAACGCTGCTCAAAATCATGTTCCTGTCGTGAAACATAAAAACCGAGCATACCGCGCAGGCGATTTTCCTGCGGTGAGGCAAAACGCAACTCATGACTGTATTTTTCATATTTGTCATCGTTGGTGAATCGCGCACCCGGCCACAAGCGTGTACCCGCGTCAGCAAAGAACTGGTTCGCCACTGCGCGTGCACCAGTCTCGTTAAAATGCAGGTCTGCATAATACCCAGTGGTGTAGATAGTGTCGTACCAGTACGAGTAATCTGAATAATCAAATGAGCCGTCGACTTCACGATCCAGGTATGAACCTGAATAGGTCATATCGAAGTTACCCACCTTGCCCTCAACAGTCAGGCCGATTTGCACCCATTCATCATTGGTGAACTCGGGTTGGAAATGCGTAACTGCATTGTCGCCTGCCACAAAACCACTCAAGTCATCACCCCAGGAGCCTTCGGCTTCCTGTTTTTGCCCCATGATGGTTGGCGATACCGTCCATTCATCGTTCAGATCAATGCGCAGAGCAGCCCGTGCCCCAACAGTATCAATAGTGTTGTAGTTGTCTTCTGCAAACTCTGCATTGGTGACGGTGATGTCATCCGCGGTGGTCGCTGCCACACCAGGGAAAGTACGTGACCCCAACACATTATCGACATAGCCCGCATCATGCTTTGACCAACCCACCAGGCGGAAAGCCATGCGGTCATTGATTGGCACATTCACAAAACCTTCTGCTACATAACCGGTGTCGTCTCCGTCAACAATATTGCCTTCAATACTGAACGATGCATCAAACTGTGAAGGATCCGGTTTATTGGTCAGGATACGAATAGTACCGGCTTGTGAGCTTGCTCCGTACAGTGTGCCTTGAGGTCCAGCCAGTGCTTCTACCCGCGCAATATCATAGGTATGAATATCAAGGTTACCCTGGATGGTGGTAATCGGCTGCTCGTCCAGATAAACGCCAACACTGGGCTGTGATGTGGTTGCCTGACCATCCCCCGCCGTTGCCACACCGCGCATGTATACCTTGGTGAAACTCGCGGCACCACCCAAGGTGGGCGTAAAGGCGACACTCGGCAGCAACTTGGCGTATTCCTGGAAACTCTGCACATTGTGTTCCTGCAATGTCTGAGTTCCCAGCGATAAGATACTGATTGGTACGTCTTGCATGTTCTCGGCACGTTTTTGCGCCGTTACCACAATTTCTTCTAACTGCGGTCCGCTATCCTGGGCCATCAACGTCGGGCTCAGTAACAGCATGGCTGCTGCAACTGGCGTTCGAACGAAGCGGTTGGATGCGGTCTTTGACTCGATGGAATGCATGTTGTTAGACCTCTCTGATAATGGTTTGGTTCTTATTTATTAGTATTATCTATCCAAGACTACTCTTATATCGGCACGCCGTCCAGCAAATGCTCAGCCAGCGCGCG
>JBCCFY010000024.1:0-65402 GCA_039110515.1 Pseudomonadota bacterium | reverse complement strand
GAGGCGTTAACCATCACTTTTTTCCCGATGATCATCATGGCCTGGACCATTGAACGCATGTCTATCCTGTGGGAAGAAGAAGGTGCCAAAGAAGTGCTGATCCAAGGCAGCGGCAGTTTGATCGTTGCGGTAATCGCCTACCTGATGATGGATTCGAACCTGATTCGGCACTGGGCGTTTAATTTCCTCGGCGTGCACGCCTTGGTGATGGCTGCAATTTTATTGATGGGGCAATACACGGGGTATCGCTTGTTGGAACTGCGCCGTTTCAGACCCATGGATGAGTACTACGGTAAATCTGATGTTTAACCTGGCCAACCCGTTCAGGCTAAGGGAGCAGGGCGTGATGGGAATGAACCAGCGCAACTGCTCATATATCGGTAAGTACAACGATCGAAAACTATTCCCTAATGTCGATGACAAGTTAAAAACCAAGACGCTGGCAATGGAATTCGATATAGCCGTGCCTGGACTAATCGGCATGGTCAGGTTTCAGCATGATGTTGAGGACGTCTTTGCTATTTTGAAAAATCACAGTGGTTTTTGTATAAAACCAGCCAAGGGAAGCGGCGGCAAAGGCATCCTGGTCGTAATCGGCACAGATGAGAACGGTTATTTAAAGGCCAGTGGCGAATACGTGTCTCATGACGAGGTGGTTCGCCATATATCGAATATCCTGGCAGGGTTGTTTAGCCTGGGCGGTGCTTCAGATGTGGCGGTCATTGAAGAGTTAATAGAGTTCGATCCGGTTTTTAAAGACCTCAGCCATGAAGGCGTCCCCGATATTCGCTTAATCGTGTTCCACGGTTACCCGGTTATGGCGATGTTGCGATTGGCCACCCATGCCAGCGACGGCAAAGCCAACCTCCACCAAGGTGCGGTTGGCGTGGGTCTTTGTATTGATACCGGCAAGGCAATCAGTGCGGTGCAGTACGATCGACCGATAGAAGCACACCCGGATACCGGCAAGGAACTCGCAGGAATCAATATTGCGGGTTGGCGTTCACTATTGGAATTGGCGGCAGCATGCTACGAGATGTCGGGCCTGGCGTACCTTGGAGCTGACCTCGTTTTGGATAAACAAAAAGGTCCGCTGGTGCTGGAACTAAATGCGCGCCCAGGCCTGGCTATCCAGATTGCCAACGGTGTAGGCATTCTGCCAAGGCTGAAAAACATTGAATCAATAGAAAGAAGGCAACCGGTCAGTATTGCGGACCGGGTGAGCTATTCAATGGCGAATTTTGGCCATTGAAAAATACTATCTTGGGTTGAGTACTATAGCTTAGGCTGTTTAGGAGCAAGCTGGCGGATTGGCCACGGGCACGGGATGTTTTTGGCGCGCACCGCGAAAGGGAAAACTTGTCTGCGAGTAAAAATACTTCACGGGGAAGTGCCTGCAATGAATGGTTGGCTCGTTGTTCTTACAAGTTGAATTCCTGAAACAATATAAGCACCGCTGAAACTGATGGCGGCGACAGTGAAAAGCACAGGGCTAACGAACCCGACTGCGAAGATCGTCAACGTAAATGACAGTATCCATAAACTGGATACCCATATCAGGATTTTGTTTCTCAGCATTTGTATCGAGAGGATTAGTAGCCCAGTGATCAGCGTGAAAGCTCCTGCCTGATAAAAATTGATTCCAAACATTACCGTTTCAGGCCCTACGATACTGGCTATTCCTGACGTAGAAATTATGAATGCACTGACTCCTATCCCTCCAAGCTGGTCGGCATGTTTGAGATAGATAGCCATTAAACCAAAAAGCAAACAAATATCTGTTAGCGCATAAAACCCTTCCAGCCATGCTGTTGCTTCTCGATAAGGAACAAATGTAAAGACTAACCGAAGCAAGCCGCCAGCCAAGCCCGCTGATCCGCCTAAGCGAAATAAAAACTGTGAAGAAACCTGCATTATTACTACCCTGGAGCCGATGTCTGTTTAAATTGTTACCAACTGCAATAGACATTTTATTATCTCAACTTAACTTGAGGTCAAGTCCATGTTCTATAGCGAATGCAGTGTAAAAACATTCGGTCAAACCAGACTAAAAAGGTGTTCTGAGTGGAATTCGTAAATGCCAGAATTACTCGCTAGCCTGCAGTGCAGTGATACTTCTCTCAAGCAGCCTCTTTTTAGATTCAGCACATCTACCTAAACGATTCACTCAAGGTAAGTTAAACTGTGGATTTACGGTCTGTTTAAGTTAACAAAGAAACCTTAGCTGTTTCACCCAGACCACGCTAGCGCCGAGGATCCACCGCATAATAATGTTGATTGGGAAACACCCCACCTGCCAAATTCAGAACCGTGCCTTGTCGCGGAGTGAGCGGTAATGTCGCAACTACAACCAGCCCTGGCTGGCGGCAGGCGCGTGATGGCATTGATTGCGGGCGACGATCCACGCACTGCCCATTTACGTACTGCATTATTCCTGGCTGTATTGCTGCACCTGGTGTTAGCTGCTGTGTTGCCCGATCTGCCCGAGTTAAAACTGCAGTACTTTAACCGGGGCTCGGCGATCAATATTTTTTTGAAACAGCAGGAAAAGAAAAAGGAGTTTCAGCAGACCCTGAACCAACAAGTGCCGAACCCAGAAGTGCTGCAGCCATTGGTAGAACCAACCTTGGGTTCGGCCAGCCCCACCCAGGGTGATGATTCACTGGTGGCGGAAGATTCCCTGCAAAAAAATTCTCCCCGGTTTGATACCGTGGTGACGGACACCTCGGGGAGCAAAAACTCCAACAATTTACAGCCGACAATCAAGATAGATCGCGCCACGATTAAACTGTTTGCGCAACAGGAAGCGATTCGCGAAGTGGAACAGAATCCGGAGAAAGTAGCGCGCTTTAAACGCAGTTTTAACAGCCGACGCAGTTTTCAACGCCGCAGCCGTGCGGATAGCTACAAAAATCGTTACGGTGATTACTATGTGCGTAATAGCTCGTCGGCAGGGGATATTTGTTTCGTGCAGAAGCCAGAGCCAGTGCAAGATGATTATGCGCTGAATACGGTGTACTTCTTTCGTTGCGACAGTGAGCCGCAGGGCCTGGATCTAAGCCCGGACAGTTAGCCTAGTTTTCCGCAGGTTAGAGGGGTTTTGGCGCGTTGCGTTTATCACGGTGAGTGACCATATTGTCGTGCAGTTGCGTGATCGTCTTACTGCCGGTGGAGACATGCCAAAACGGAAACAATGCATGAACCAGGCAAGCCAGGCTGGCTCCCAACAATCGCATACTAAATCCAAACGATGCCGCCATGTGCTGCAGATAAGTTTCGCCTACGGTGTCGGGATGTTCGGTAAATAGTTTGGTAACAGGTCGCATGGGTTGTCTCCGTAGCGCCAGATTATTGCCTGTTGCTACTTCTGTTTGATATGCAAGAAGTGTATTAGTCTACGCTGTACCATGCATCCCAAATTTGTCTGTTTATTTGGCATAATTTGGTATATATTTTGTTATATGAGCAAAGTAATAGAATTAGATTCTATTGATAAGGAAATCATTAGTATTCTTCAGTCCGATTCAACCAAATCGATCCAGTTTATCGCGGAGCAAGTTGGCCTGAGCAATAATCCCTGCTGGCGGCGCATTAAACGGCTCGAGGATGAGGGTTTAATCGAGCGCAGAGTAGCCATAATCAACCCCCGCGTAATCGGTCTGGGTACTACCGCGTTTGTTTCCATTAAAATCGATCAGCATGAAGGTGGCTGGCTGGAAAAATTTGCCACCTGCGTTGAGCAGATACCGGAAATCGTGGAATGTCACCGCATGGCTGGCGAAGTGGACTACCTGCTCAAGATAATTGTGCGGGATTTAGAACACTACGATCGTGTCTATCGACGCATGATCAATGATATCCCTGGTTTGAGTGATGTTTCGTCAACCTTTTCTATGGAGCAGCTTAAGCATCGCACGGCCATCGATGTGGCCAGCCTGGTATCGTAGCTCAGCTGGCCTGGACTTGGCCCCTGATCCGCGCCAGGTGTTCAGTGGGCAGCGGTGTTGAAAACCTGGAAACCAGCACGCAGGTGAGCATGGACATCGCGCCGCCAAGGGTGGCCGATGAGTAGGGGCTTTGGGCGTGCAATGCAAACCACTCCGCAGCCGCCTGGAGACTTGTTCCCATAAACGGCTCAGCGGAAAAAATCTGTGAGTGAATGAGTACGAAGCTGATTGCGCCTACCCAAAACCCGGCGAGGGCCCCACGTTGGGTAATTCCCGACCACAGTGAGCCAAGCACCAGCGGCCCCATCAAGGCGGCGGTAAATCCACCGACCCCGGCCCAGATTAACAGGGTGATATTCATATCCATGATCTGCCAACCCAGCGCGATGGCACCAAGCAGAGTGAGGACGGTGACCACCCGACTAATCTTCAGTACGTTACGATCTACCTGCTCGGGGTTCAGGTCAGCGTGCCAGCGCGGCGCGATGCTGCGTCGATAAATATCGTTGGCAAAGACCTGCGAGGTGGAGATCAGCAGGCCATCGGCGGTAGACATGATAGCGGCCAGCACGCCGACGCCGAGTAAAGCCGCCAGCCAGGCGGGAAACAGCTCGATAAACAATGTCGGCAGCGCACTGTTGGCACCGCCACCAAGCAGTTCATCGCCGAGTATCGCCCTGGCTGTTGCTCCACCCAGGGCCATCATCGGCAGAATCATTCCGAAGGTGAATGCCATGACCAAAAAGCGGTTACGTTTGCTTTCATTCTCCAGAGCCCAAAGTTTATTGCCAATATGCGGCAATAAGCCCAACGGGATATGGGCCACCAACACCGCAAAGAATGCCCAGGCCGATGTGGTGATCGCGGTGGAGGTGTTCACCCCGGCAACCAATGCCGCGTCTTGCTGCTGCAGATTGTCCAGCAGGTTTTGCAGGCCACCGACCCCGAAGCCAGTAAAAAACATCAATGCAATCGATAAGGCGAGGATCACCATTAACAAGCCTTGTGCACCATCGGTAAGAATATCGGCATGCGCGCCGCCCATGGTGACATAAGCCAGCAGCACGGCAGCAGTAATCCCCAATGCCCAGGACTTGGACAGGCCCAACATCATCTCGAACATAACCAGGCCGGCGATCAATTGGCCAGCCAGGTAAAACAGCAACAAGAGGGACAATATGGCCGCGGAAATGCGCAGCGCTTCGGACTGGTAGCGCTCGCCCAGAAACTCCGGGATTGATCGGGCTCCGGCTGCGTTGCCGTAGCGACCAATCGAATGCTGACAAATGAGTACCCCGATATAGATTCCCACCGGGTACAGGAAGGCAATCCACAGCACCGATAATCCATAGGTATAGGTAAGCCCCGGTATGCCCAGGAAGGTTGCTCCACTTGCTGCGGTAGAAGCAAAGGCCAGCGCCAGCAGCAGGGGGCCATAGCCCTGCCTGGCAGTGGCAAAATCGTCGGCATTGCCGACTCGCCTGGATGCAATCACACCGATTAGCACCATGCCCAGAATGTATAAGGCCATAAATAGCCAGGACCAGGTCTGCAGGGTCATTGCGTTTCCTCAGGTGGTGGTTATGTCTTTACGTTTTATGAGTCGACTCTAACGAAATTTTAACGCAACCTCTTGGCCAGAATCGTTGTCATAGTAAACGAGAACTGCATATTTGCACAATCTGGCAACATTCGTCGCAAACTTGCAAACGGGATTTGATCCAGGCCGCATTAAACATGGTTTGGGTCTGCTAGGTTGCAGAAGCAATATGTTAAAGTAGTACTATTGACGTTTACGCCACTGGCTTGAAAATCGATGATTTAGCACCATTAAATTGGTTCGCTAGTGGACTTTTCGGTGCGCGACCCGAGGCAAGGTTTTGCAACAACTCTTCGTTCAACTTAAAAATCGGCAGGTATTTAAGGTAGCCACTATCTATGTGGTCGCAGCGTGGCCACTGATCCAGATTATTGATCTGGCGATTCCGGCACTCGGACTGCCCGACAGCGTGATGGCGCTGGTTTTCAAAGTAGTGATCATCGGGTTCCCGGTGGCGCTGATCTTTGCCTGGTTGATCAATTTTACGACTCGCGGCATGGTGCTCGCCAGCGTTGATGAAAGCAAACCAAATGCACCCTGGATAAATTTCCGCGCCACGCTGGCGATAGCCGGATCGCTGGCATTAGCGCTTGGCATCACTATTGTTAGTCAGCTGGTCGTGGAACAACCGGCCACGCCCTTGAGTAGTGCTACCTCCACAGAGTCCGCAGCCCCCACGGTTGTCGATGATCGTCAATCAATTGCTGTCTTACCGTTTGTGCCATTCAGCAAGGATCCTCAGGACGAGTATTTCGTGGATGGCATGGTTGAAGAACTGTTGAACCTCCTGGCGAATATCCCGGATCTGCAAGTGGCCGCACGCACTTCGTCATTTGCCTACAAGGGTGTTACTGACAAAAACATTGTTGAAATAGGGCAAGAGCTGGGGGTGGATACCATTCTTGAAGGTAGCTTGCGTAAAAACGATGTGGAAAACCGGATAAGGGTAACCGCCCAGCTGATCAAGGTGAGCACCGGTGAGCATATCTGGTCTGAGACCTATGATCGGGAGTACCGGGACATATTCCGTATCCAGGATGATATCGCCAGCGCGGTAGCTGAGAAAATGAAAGTCACCTTGCTGGGGAACAACGAAGAGCAAGTCGAATTTGCCGTCGGTACCGAGAGTGTCGACGCGATGGTGGAATATGGTCGTGGCCAGAAGGAACTCGGTCACCGCACAGCAGGGTCACTGGAGCTGGCACTGGGTTACTTCAAGCGCGCGGTTGAGATTGATGAGAACTATGCCAGAGCGCATGTGGGCATTGCGGATGCCACCAGCCTGTTGGCGCTATATGGCAGCTTGCCACCACAGAAGGCCCGGGTTGATGCCGAAGCGGCTATTTCCAAAGCGCTGGAACTAAACCCCAATCTTGGTGAGGCCTATGCCTCTCGAGGCTTATTGCTAACGGATGTTGATCATGCCCTGGCTGAGCAAGCCTTCCAGAAAGCCATCGAGTTAAGCCCCAGCTATGCCATGGCCTACATGTGGTATGCCTCCCTGATGAAAGATCGGGGCAACTACGAGAAATCCCAGGAATTATACGAACACGCTTATAAACTCGATCCGAAATCACCGGTCGCGGCCTATAACCTGGCCTGGGGATTTTATAATGGCGGCTCCGAAGCAAAAGCCATGGAGATGTTTACGCAGATTATCGCGAACGATCCGTATTACCCAGGCGCCTATACCCTGGTCGGCAATATCCTGACTAACCGAGGTCGCTTGGACGAAGCCATTGAAATGTTTCAACGCGCGTTGATGGTCGATGCAGAAAACAAAACCGCGGTGTATGGTTTGCTAATGGCGAATATGGATATGGCCAATGCCAAGGCGGTGGAATACTGGTTCGACTATGCGAAACAGAGGCCTCAAGTATTTGCGGCATCTGAGATAGCATTTATGGAGGCTCGCCACAATGCCACCCTGGGCAAGTTTGAAGTGGCGATCGGATTCCTGGAAGAGGTCGCGGATAATTTTGGGGACCCCGAAGTCGAGCAGTTTATTCGAGGTGAAATAGCCTTTGTTAAAACCGACTACGAAGCGGCAGTTGCTGCCTACGAGGAGTTGTGGAACCCCGATAAAAATGCACCTACCTTCCTCTACCATATGTTTGATGGGCAGGCGATGTTGCACCTTGCGTATTCTTATCAGAAAACTGGCGCCACCGAGAAGGCAGATGCGGTGATCGCCAAACACGAGGAATACCTGAAAATCGGTTTGGGCAGAAAACCCAACGACCCACATTACTACTACAACCTGTCAATGATCAGCGCGTTGCGCGGTGATACGGAACAGGCCTATAACTACCTGCAGGGCGCTATAGATGTGGGCTGGGTGCAGTCCTGGAAGATCGCAGCAGAACCCATATTTGACGGTTTTTCCAGTGAAGAGCGATTCCAGCTAATGCTCGGTGGGGTGAACGCCAAGCTAGCGACCATGCGCACCCGTGTTCAACAAAAAGAACAATCTATTGCCTCGGCCGGCGCTTAACTCCCTTGTTTAGTAAGCTTCTTGTTTGCGGACCCGTTCGAGATCGGGATTGCGGACTTTGCTAGTTTTTCAGAATGAAGTCGATTTAAAAATCACTCAAACCATAGCCGTATTGGAACAGCGCGCGTTCATCATAGGACTCGAGCGGAAAATCGGCTGCCTCTACTGGCCACGCATATGGGGATTTCCCTTTGGGCTTAAAGCCATCAATGGAATACAGTAGATCCGCGATGCCAGCGCCCTCTGAGCCTGGTAGCCAGGCGGCGATAAAGGCATCACTGCTATCAAGTTCCAGTTTTATCGCCAACACGCGCCCGGAAATCAGGATCACGACGATCTTTTTGCCCAATGATTTGCAACCAGCGATCATTTGTTTATGGTCATCGCTTAACCACAGCTCATCGGTATCACCAAAGCCTTCCGCATAGGGCTGCTCGCCAACAACGACCACGGCAGTATCGGCTTGCATATCGCCATTACAGCCTTCAGCCGCGTACTCCACTGAGCCCGCTACCTGCTGGATGCCGCCAAGAATAGTGGTTGCGCCCGCATAACTGTGGGTTTGACCCTGCCAGTGAATTGACCAGCCGCCACTCTGCAAACCGCTATTGTTGGCATGTTCGCCAACCACTGCGATCGGCTTGCTCGTATCCAATGGCAGCGCCTGGTTGTCGTTTTTCAACAGCACCAGGGATTCCCGCACCGCTTGCCTCGCTACCTCACGATGCTTGTCAGAGCCAACCTCCTCGGCAAACTCGCGCTTGGCGAAGGGGTCGGTAAACAAACCGAGTTTGAATTTCAATGTCAAAAGTCGTCGTACTGCATCATCGATGCGATCCATTTTCACGGTGCCGTCGAGAATTGAGCCCCTGAGGTCGGCCATAAATTCCTCGTGGTTACCGGGCTGCATGGCCAGGTCTACTCCCGCATTGATCACGGTGTGGGCCGGTCCAAAGCGTTGGCCGCCATTCCAATCGGTTAACACCACGCCCTTAAAACCGAGTTCGTCTTTCAGTAAATCACCGACCAGTTCCTTATGCTGGTGCATATTGATACCGTTAACGGAATTAAAGCCAACCATAATGGCAGCAACGTTTTCCTCGACCGCGGCTTGGTAGGGTGGTAAATACTCCTCACGAATCAACTGTTCACTGAGCTCTGCATCGCCACCTTCAACACCGCCGGTAGTGGCACCATCACCTATATAGTGCTTGGCGGTGGCGGCAATGGTGTGGCGATCCGCCAGCGAATTGCCCTGGTGACCACGCACGGAGGCCCGGGTGGCAGCGATGGTGGTTTCACGGTCTTCGGTAAAGCCTTCGTATACTCGGCCCCAGTGCTCGTGTTGAGGCATGGCGATACAGGGTGAAAATGTCCAGTTAAACCCGGTGCCGGCCGCCTCGATGGCAGTGATTTCGGCCGCTTGCTGAATCAGCGACATATTGCGGCTGGCCGCCATGCCGATGTTATGGGGAAAGATAACCGCGCCTTCGAAGGTATTTTGCCCATGCACGGCGTCCACTGCGATCAGCAGCGGGATGCCGAGCCGAGTGCGCATTGCCTGGCGTTGAAACTGGTCGAATTTGTCCATCCAGTCATGTGGCGTTGGGCCCGGCACTGGGCCTTCTGTTTGAATAATCGAACCAATACCTCGGCGTCGCACAATGCGCGGGTTAACCCCATTGTGCCAAACAGATTGGGTCATTTGGCCAATCTTTTCGTCCAGCGTCATTTCGGCCAGCAAGGCCTCAACCATTTCCTGCTGATTATCATACTGGCATAAATTGAACTGTTGTTTGCCCCATAGACAGATCACGCCGCTGCGTTCATCGACCGTGGTGACCGGCGTATGGCTACAGGCCGCGAGAAATAGCAACAGACAGAGTGAGAGAAAAAATTTCATGTGCTTGGATCGATAAATGGTTGCGGGCGAATCTCAGCTTGGGTGCTACTCTGCCTCTTTGGCGTACTCATGTTTGACCCAGTCAACTTCCATTACCCATTCACCTTCCATCGGTGAATCATTGATCTTGGCGTAGTTAAGAATCGCAAACAGTGGCTCCGGAAACTGGTCGCCCTGGCCTTCGTTGCGGTACACCTCTTTGCCGTCCAGTCGATATATCAGGTCATTAGCCGACCACTCCACGGAATACTCATGGTATTCATCAAGGTCGGCATCAATCACCAACATCATCGACTTCCAGTCGCCGCCGTCACAGTAACCCAGGTTTTTGATCATGCGTGAGACATAGTGATTAGCGCCTCCGTTACCATGATGTTCAAAAATATCGATCTCGCCGGATCCTGTCATTGGCCAGCAAACAGTTTCATCTTCTTCCTGCACCGGTGGCTCGTTGTTCTGGGCGCCGAGCAACCACCAGGCTGGAAACATACCTGGCTGGCCGTTACCCCAGGTTTTCAGCCGAGCCGTCCATTTGCCTTTAACAAATTCCTTGCGATTCTTCGAGGCAATGCGGCCTGCAACATACTTGGTAGGTGGGTGGGTTTTGCCAAACTTGTCGACATTACTGCATTCTTTCTCTTCGCCGATGTTAATGACTTTGAGCTTGATGGTGCCATCGCTAACTTCGCGCGTGCCATATTGGTTATCTGGCACATAGCACTGTTCTTCGTTATTCACCCATAGCATTTGATCCTGCCAATTGTCTGGATTGAAGCTGTCAAAATCATCGAAGAAATCCGTCACCCATTCTATTTCAGCAGCAGATTCTGAAGTGGCCTGGTCAGCACTGACAGGCAGAACCCAAACCAGGGCGCTGAACAAAACAAACAATAATAAATTCTTCATGGGTACTCCGGTTATGTCTAAAAAGGCTAACTCTCATTAGGCGGGTGATAAGGTTTCGCCACTATCACTTTCAGCTTGAGGTGATTCTTTACCGCTTTTGCGGGCATCGAGCAGGGCGCGAATTTCGTAGGCTTTCTCCTCGGTGATTGGGTATTTGTAGATTACCCAAATGGCAATCAGCGAAGTGGTGAACGGCACAAAGGCGTCAAACAAACGCATCATGGTAAGGGTGTCTGTAGACTGTGCGCTGCCCAGCGCGATGTCGAAGCCAGTGGCGTTTAGCAGGAAGCCACTCACTGCCAGGGCCAGTGCCAGGCCGAGTTTTACGACCCACCAAAAGATGGAGCCAAACATACCCTCGCGTCGCTGATGGGTTTCCACCTCATCCATATCGCAAACATCGGCATTCATCGATGCCATCAGGGTAAACAGTCCACCCAGGCCAAAAGCGATTAACGGGGCTGGCACCAGCAACATCAGCGGATTTTCTGGGGTGTAGCAAAACCATTTAAGCGCATAGCCGACAACTGACAATCCAGTGGAGAAAAAGAATGCCCGTCGTTTGCCGATCTTGGTCGATAACCAGGAAGTGATAAAGATTGCGCAGAAAGTGGCGATGGCCGTGGTGGTGCCCACCCAGCCAATGTACTCCGCACCGGCCGACTGGTCGCCGCCAAACACATAGTAAATAATCACGTAATTTTGCAGCGTCTGCACCAGCATAAAGCCGTTAAACACCAGGAAGGTTGCCACGCATAAACAGAGGAAGGGCTGGAACTTGATGGTGACCAGGAAGCCGCGAAAAAAGTCGCCGATACTGGCTGGATACTCTTCTTCGACATGGGGCCGGACGATTTCTTTCTGGTTTGCCTTCTGGCTTGGTTCTTTTAACAGTAGCGCCGGGAGGATGCCGATACAGATGGTGGTCGCACCAATTATGATCGCCAGCCAGGCTGCTCCGGTAATCATATCTCCGCCGAACAAGGATTCATGTTGCATGAATAACAAGAACCAGGGCGCCAGTAACAGGGCGATTTGACCCATGACATTTTGCACTGCCATCAAACGCGTACGCTCGTGATAGTCGGGTGTCAGTTCATATCCGAGCGCTACCCACGGTGTGGCAAACACTGTATAGGCGAGGTAAAAAATAATTGAGCCGGCCAGGAAGAACCAGAACACATACATCTCGCTCTCTTCTCGTGGCAACTGCCACAACAGGGCAAATACGACACCAGCAGTGATCGCACCAATAAAAATGTAGGGGCGGCGGCGACCCCACTTGGATTTGGTGTGATCGGAGATGTATCCCATCAATGGATCGGTTAGCGCGTCGGTCAGCCGCGGCAATGCGCCCAGCAAGCCAACTAACGCGGGGTTCATACCCAGACCCAGGTTCAAAACAATCGCCATTACCGCGATGGCTTGGGCGAGCAGGTTGTTAACAAAGGCACCAGTGCCGTAAATCAACTTTTGCGAGAGCGAAATTCTGTCTTCGGGCGCAGTTTCGTAATGCTTAGGTTGACTCATTTGGGTGGTCGCTCCGTTTAATTTTATGATTGTTGTTGGGTTGCGAGAACCTTGATGCGATCAGTAAACATAGTAGTGATGTAGCAGGAAACGCTTAGACAATGACTCGTCCCATGGAGAACGGAAAACGATTGAATAGTCGGCGTTTAGCTCAAGGAATCAGGACACAATTATAGTGGAAACCAATCACCCTACAGGCTAGCGGCATAGAAACAACGAAAATGCGTTGAATCGAACTTGTGGTGAGACGAAAAGGTGCAATAGATGCTCAGCTTCAGGCATGATTGCGCGCCTGTTTTTGAACTGGATCAAGCCTGCCAGAGAGTTCTGGTTTTAACCCGATGGCGATTCCAAAAAGAGCGCTAATTCCACATTATCTCAAGTCTGACCCGATTCATCCCATAACAGTTGTTTCCATGTTGGATTGGCGTATCTTTCACAAAAAATACACATCTTCCGCGTGAACACCGTGGAGTGGGTATGGCCTAACAAAGCCGATTGCCACGGATCGCTCCGAAGGCAGTCGAACTGGGCCAAACCAAAGGGTAGGATTTTTGTACAGCTCATTATTTTTTCGATATAGCGATTGTCTCTCTATGTTGATAGCATTTATATGATGTGTCTGACTGGTTGGTACGAGTGGGCGCCGCCCGCACAATCTGCCGAATGCCGGTACAGCGAGTCATGTATACGCCAAATAGTAAGCTGAACTTGAGACGTATAAAAAAGACTGAGTTAAGAACTATGAGCGGAACCGTTTTATTCAAGCCGGAAGTTCACACCCCTGAGCCTATTGAGGCGCGTGTCGCCAAGTTAATGGCGCAAATGGGGCTGGACGAGAAAATCGGCCAGATGAGTCAGTTTCCTGGAGGAGGAGGTTGGCTTCCCGATCATTTGGCATGGGCTTTGCGCGAAAGCAAGGTTGGGTCAGTGATCAATGAGGTTAACGTTGATGTGGTCAACGAAATGCAACGCCTCTGCGTGGAAGAAAGCCGGTTGGGGATACCCCTGCTGATTGGCCGTGACGTTATTCATGGCTATAAAACTATCTTTCCAATTCCATTAGGCCAGGCAGCTACCTGGGATCCACACCTAGTGCGCCAGGGTGCGCATATCAGTGCCATCGAGGCGTCAGCATCTGGAGTGAATTGGACCTTTGCGCCCATGATCGACATTACCCGCGATCCGCGCTGGGGTCGCATCGCTGAATCGCTTGGCGAAGATCCCTATCTGTGTGGCGTTTTGGGTGCCGCCATGGTTGAAGGTTTCCAGGGCACCAACCTGACGGATCCAGGCACCATCGCCGCCTGTGCAAAACACTTTGCCGGCTACGGCGCCTCCGAAGGCGGCCGTGATTACAACTCGGCCAGCATTCCCGAGAATGACATACGCAATGTGCACTTGCGCCCCTTTAAGGCCTGTGCGGACGCCGGTGTGGCCACCATGATGTCTGCTTTCTGCGATCTAAATGGTTTACCTGCCACCGGCAACCCGTGGTTGATGGACCAGGTATTACGCCAGGAGTGGGACTATAACGGTGTCGTGGTCAGCGATTGGGAATCCATCATTGAAATGAGTGTGCATGGTTTTACCTCCGACGACGAAGGCGCCGCTTATGAAGCTGCCAATGTCGGGATTGATATGGAAATGGCCAGCACCAGCTATCACGACCACCTGGAAAACCTGGTCGAAGCCGGCAAAATCAGCATGGAACAGATCGACACTATGGTGGCACGGATTCTGACCCTGAAGTTTAAACTTGGCTTGTTTGAAAACCCGTACACCGATGCTGAAGACTATCCTGAGCTATTGAACCAGGCGCATCTGCAAACGGCAAAAGACAGCGCGGTGAAGAGTTGTGTGCTGCTCAAGAATGAACGCAAAGCGTTGCCACTTTGCGCGAAGAAGCTCACCTCGGTGGCCTTGATTGGCCCACTGGCGGATGATGATTACGAACAGCTGGGGACCTGGATTTTTGATGGTGAGTCGCAACACACCGTTACCTGTCGCACTGCCTTTGCGGACCTTTTGCAGGACCAGGTTGAGGTCAATTATTGCAAGGGCCTGGATAATACCCGCAGTGAGAATAAAAACGGTTTCGCCGAGGCCATTGTAGCGGCCAAGAACAGCGACGCCGTGGTGTTGGTCCTGGGTGAAGAATCCTTCATGTCTGGTGAAGCGCATTCGCGTGCCAATATTGATTTACCTGGTTACCAGGAGCAACTCATTGAGGCGGTGGCTGAAGTGTGCCAGCCAATCGGCAAGCCGGTAATCCTGGTGGTAATGGCGGGCCGTCCGCTAACCTTGACCAACATTATCGATAAGGTCGACGCGGTACTGTATGCCTGGCATCCTGGAACTATGGGTGGCCCGGCTATTGCAGACCTGGTATTCGGCGAGCAATGCCCTTCCGGCAAGCTGCCAGTGACCTTCCCCAGCGCTGTGGGACAGGTGCCGATTTACTATTCACATAAGAATACCGGCCGTCCCGCAAGCGACGAGACACTGGTCAAAATGGAGGATGTGCCAGTGCGGCCCCCGCAAACATCATTAGGGATGGCGTCATTCCACCTCGATGCCGGCTATAAACCATTGTTTCCATTTGGTCATGGTTTGTCTTATACCAGTTTTCAGTATGTGAAAATCACTACTTCGCATCACAGCATTGCGATGGGAGAGAAGCTTCATGTCAGCGCCGACATTATTAATACCGGCGAGTACGCGGGCGAAGAAGTGGTGCAACTCTACACGCGTGACCTGGTCGGCAATGTAACCCGGCCGGTAAAGGAACTTAAGGCATTCCGTCGCGTATTCCTGAAACCAGGTGAGCGCCAACGCATCAGTTTTACTTTGCACACCGACGACCTGGCTTTTTATGATCGAAACATGGATCTGGTGACCGAACCAGGACAGTTCCATGTCTGGATTGGGGGTAGCTCCGACGCGCCATTATGGGCAGAATTTGAAATTCATGCATGATCGAACAAGTTAGGTCTGAATAGCGAACAAAACCCGGCCCATAGTTGGAAATACCGATAAACTCACACATTAATTTTTAGTCTTTATGTAGCGCCGTTGGCGCTGAGAACACGAAACTCCATGACTGCAGCACTCCACAATTCGACCACCAAACAAAAGGTCGAAGAACTACTGGCGCGAATGAATCTTGATCAGAAAATTGGTCAGATGACACAGCCGGAACGCATGGCCTGTACCCCGGATGAGGTAAGAGATTATCACCTGGGTTCGGTGTTGAGCGGTGGTGGTTCCTGCCCGGGCGATAATAGACCCAGTGATTGGGTTGAGATGAATGACGCCTACTGGGCGGCGTCAATGCATGAAGACGAGCACCATTTGGCGATACCGCTTATTTATGGGGTGGATGCCATACATGGTAACGGAAACGTGTTGGGCGCAACCGTGTTCCCGCACAATATTGGCTTGGGCGCCACTAACGACCCAGCGTTAATGGAGCGAATAGCGCAAGCCACTGCACGTGAAATTCTTGCAACCGGAGTCGATTGGACATTTGCCCCTACGCTGGCGGTTGCCCGTAATGACCACTGGGGCCGAACCTATGAAAGTTATGCCGAACACCCAGAACTGGTCAGTTCGTATGCCGCACCGTTTGTGCGCGGGCTACAGGGAGACCTGGGCCAGGATGGCGTAGTTGCCTGCGTAAAACACTGGGTTGGCGATGGTGGTACCACGCATGGTATTGACCAGGGCGAAACCACAATGCCGTTCCAGGAACTGGAGCGCCTGCATATCGCGCCGTATTATCCGGCGTTGAACGAAGGTGTGCTTACCGTGATGGCATCTTTCAACAGTTGGAATGGCGATAAATGTCATGGCAGCAAACATCTGTTGACCGATGTACTCAAGAATGACATGGGTTTCGCTGGTTACATCATTTCTGACTGGGATGGGATTGACTACCTCTCAGAAGATTACTATGAAGCAGTGGGCCGCGGCGTTAATGCCGGCATCGATATGTTTATGGTGTCGGAGGCCTGGCGAGAGTTTATTCAACATGTGCGCTCGCACGTGTATAGCGGTACGATTCCGATGTCACGCATTGATGACGCAGTGCGCCGAATTTTGACAGTCAAGTTCGCTGCCGGCTTATTTGATAAACCGCGACCCGCCCAACGCCCTTGGTCGAATCACCAGAGTTTTGGTGGTGCCGAGCATCGCGAGGTAGCTCGTGAGGCGGTACGCAAGTCCCTGGTGCTGTTGAAAAACGACAACGCAACATTGCCGATCAACAAGAATGCGCGCATTTTGGTTGCCGGTAAGAATGCCCACAACCGGGGTCATCAATGCGGAGGGTTTACCGTGGCCTGGCAGGGTGCAACCGACAATGAAACCATTATGGGCGGCACCTCTATTTGGGAGGGCATCCAGGCCGAAGCGCCAAACGCAACACTCAGCGAACACGGACTGGGTCTGGAAGCAGATCCTGCCGAACACGACGTAGCCATCGTTGTGATCGGCGAACGGCCCTATGCTGAAGGGATGGGAGATGTACGAACCGGGAACAACGTGATTGTTGAAGCAGGTTCACAAATCAAGGGCCTGATGAAAGTGCTCGAACCTTATGGTAATAGCCTGGAACTGGCGCAATCTCATCCGGAGGACCTGGCGGTGATTGCTAATATTGCCCGCACCGGCGTGCCGGTAGTCGCGGTGCTGATTTCGGGTCGGCCATTGATTGTTAACAAGGAGTTGGCCGAAGCAGCCAGTTTCGTGGCAGCCTGGTTACCTGGGTCAGAGGGTCAAGGTGTCGCTGATGTATTGCTGGGCGATTACGATTTTGAGGGCAGGCTGTCATTTTCCTGGCCAGCGACGGCCAAACCGGAACTGAATATCGGTGATGCAAGTTACGATCCCCTGTTCCCGTATGGACACGGATTGAGTTATCAGTCCTGAGAAAATTGTTCCCGTGATCGGCGCTGCGTGGGCCGTGCTCAACCCTTGCTGGTTTCTTCGATAAACGCCAGGATGGTGGACCGATAATTCCGGCTCACCTTGATGCGCTCCTGGTTGCAGAGCTCGAGGAAGTACTCTCCCTTTGTGTGTGGAATGATTTTCTCAATCCGGGAGAGGTTTACGACCGTTGAGCGATGCACCCGTTTAAACACACTCGGATCCAATTGCTCTATCAGCTGCTTCATCGTGCTGCGCATAATGTGGGTGACATTGTTGGCATGAATGCACATATAGTCCCCAGCCGCATCGACCCAATCAATATCGTATTGATCCAGTAGGGTAATAGCGCTGCGATCCTTGACTACAATTTTTTGATACTGACCTGGTTCGGGAGTTGTGTTGCTCGCATCACCCAGCGGCTCCGAGGCGCTGATATCCTCACCACCTGGATGTTGCTGCGCATCGATATCATCCAGTGCGTTGATTATCTGCGGTTTGACCTGGCTGCTGTCGGCTTGATTGCCAAGACGTTCGGCGCAGCGCGAGACAGCACGTTCAATGCCCGCTTCCTCCAGCGGTTTGAGAATATAGTCCACAGCGTGAACATCAAACGCGTCCAAGGCAAAGCGGTCGTACGCGGTAACAAATACTACCAAGGGCATAATATCGGTTTGCAACTGTTTAATAACATCAAATCCGGTCAGGCCGGGCATTTGTATATCCAGAAAAATCAGGTCGGGCTGCAATCGCGTCACCTGGTCGATGGCCTCTCTGCCGTTCTTGCATTCAGCAATTACCTCGATCGTGGGTTGACGATCAAGGTAGGACCGTATCAGGTTCAACGCCAGGGGTTCATCATCGGCGATAATGGTTCTAATTTTTGTCATAAACACAATCCTCCTTATTTATCCTCAATAACCTGGTGAGGCAGACGAATGGTGGTTTTTAACCCGCCTAACTCGCTGTTGGATAAATCAAAGTCATAATCCTTGGTATAAAATGCTTTCAGTCGATCCACCGTGTTTCGTAGGCCAATGCCGCGCCCATCGGCGCTCTTGATCTTGCTGCTTTGCAATTTGGCGCCAGTTCCTGAGTCACTCAGTTCGAGTACCAGGTAGCTTTTTTCAAGGAAACAGCGCAACCGGATAGTGCCGCCATGCTCGCTCTTGGCGATCGCATATTTCATCGAATTTTCCACCAACGGTTGTAACAACAAGCTCGGCACCAACGCTTCCTTGGCCTCATCGGCGATGTCAAAGTCCAGGGTAAGACGATCCGCGAAGCGGGTTTTTTCAATCTCCAGGTATAACAACAGGGCGGAAATTTCCCGATCAAGAGGGATCTTCATTTCCGGGTTATTGTCCAGTGAATAACGCAAGAACTGGCTTAGTTGGACAATAATTTTCTGCGCGCGTTCCGGTTCCTTGGCTGAAACCAGGGAATTGATTGCGTTGAGCGTATTGAATAAAAAGTGCGGGTTCAGCTGATAGCGCAGCATTTTCAGCTGTGCTTCCTTGGCTTCACTCTCGGCTATCAGGCGTTTTAACAGCTCGTCGCTGATGGCTGCCTCAGCCTCTACCTTTTTTTGGTGCTCAAGCTGTAATAACTGAAAGTAACGGATGCCGTGATAAAGAGCAGTCCAACATAGAAAGACATAAACAGCTGCGAAGTACCAGCCACCGAAATCGGCCCAGAGATTTTCCTCGCCGGTAATCCAGATGAAGGTAAGCATGCGCAGCAGCGTCCAGACACTGGCGATAAAAGCCACCATCAGCAGACTGAGCACCGCTCGTAAAACCTGCGGTGCGTCCCACAGAATGTTGAACACGAAGTGCAGAGGTAGTGACAGGACCAGGCCCATGATGCCCTGCAGAACCGTATGGCTGATATGCATCCAGCCAGTGTTCCCGTACCAAAGTGTCAGGCTCAGGAAAGTGATAACGGACAGACCTACCCAGTAGATAATCTGTAACGACCAGAAGTTCGGAATGCGGCTGGTGTAATCTGTGTTAAACAAAATGCGCTGGTGTCGAGGGCGACGGTGCCCATAAAAGTGACCTTATAGTACACCACGGTCTGCGAAGGATTTGAGGTGGTTTGTCCCTATGATCGCAGGGCAGAGACGTTTCGTCGCATAAAAGAGCTGATCGCTGCGTATTCCGCTTCATCCAAAAATTCATACTTCTCGTCGCACCAGAAGTACTTTCTATCTCAATTAGTTTGCATGGCTGCAGCATCCAGACAACAATCGGGTTGTTTGGCTCAGCCTGAATCCTGCGCAGATTGTGGCCCGCGCCAGGGAATAATAATGACAACGCGCCACCGGGGATTTTCATGAACGATAGCCAATCACCTTCTACTCTGTACACCGCGTATATCGCCCTGATTGTAGCCCTGGGTGGATTCTTGATGGGCTTTGATGCATCGGTTATCTCTGGCGTGGTTAAATTTATTGAGCCCGAGTTCAACCTCAGCAAGATTGAATTAGGGTGGGCAGTGGCATCCCTGGCCCTGACCGCGACTTTCGCGATGATGGTGTCGGGTCCGCTGAGCGATCGAATCGGTCGCAAGCGCGTCCTTAAGTACGCCGCAATCCTGTTCACGGTATCGGCCATAGGCTCCGCATTTGCGAACTCCTTCCTGGCCCTGGTCATCGCGCGCATGATCGGCGGATTTGGTGTCGGCGCAGCCCTTATTATTGCGCCGATGTATATCGCCGAGATAGCACCACCTGCGAAACGTGGGCGATTGGTATCTTTTAACCAGTTGAACATCGTGATCGGTATTTCAGCCGCTTTTTTCACTAACTACCTGGTATTGCGACTAGGCCAGAGTGATATGGCATGGACGCAGGCTTTACACCTGGCGGAGTGGAACTGGCGTTGGATGTTGGGTCTGGAAACGCTGCCGGCCATTTTGTACTTTGCGTGTCTGTACCTGGTGCCTGAGAGTCCGCGCTGGTTGTTAATGCAAGGGCGCGATGAAGAGGCCCTGGCTATCCTGGAAAAAACCAATGGACCAGAGCAAGCCAGAATCGTGATAGAAACTGTTCGTGCGCAAATTGATCAGGAAGCTGGTGAGAAACAAGCTTCTTTCCTGGAATTGCTGCATCCGTCACTTCGACTGGTGATGACGATCGGAATTTCAGTCGCCATCCTGCAACAGATAACCGGGATCAATTCTGTGTTCTTCTATGCGCCGATGATCTTTGAGCAGTCTGGAATCGGTACCGATGCTTCCTTTATGCAAGCGATCCTGGTGGGATTGACCAACCTGGTATTCACCATTGTGGCCATGAGCCTGATCGACAAGCTCGGACGTCGTCCGCTGCTTGGCTTCGGGGTAGCGGGCATCGCGGTGTGCATGTTTGTACTGGCCTATGGTTTCCATTCGGCTGATTACACTTTGTCGGAAAAGTCGATCAGTGAATTATCGGAGAAAATAGACCCCCAGCAATTGCAGGCCATGCAAGGCGTTACCTATGAAGATGACCTGAGCTTTAAACAGGCCATTGTTGACAACCTGGGTGCGGAGCAAGCGTTGGAATTCGAATCGGATCTCATCAAAGCGGCTGCAAATATGAATTCCACCCTGATCCTGATCGCTATTCTTGGTTTTGTTGCCAGCTTCGCGGTGTCGATAGGGCCAGTGATGTGGGTGTTGTTCTCCGAGTTGTTTCCCAACCGGATTCGCGGTACCGCGATCTCCCTGGTTGGCCTGATCAATTCTGCGGTGAGCTTCCTGGTGCAGTTGGTCTTCCCCTGGGAGCTGGCCAACCTCGGCAGTGCCATGACCTTCGTTATCTATGGCATATTCGCGGTAATCGGTCTCATTATCACCATGAAATTGTTGCCTGAAACCAAGGGGAAATCCCTCGAAGAGCTGGAAACTATCCTCGTTAAGTAAACCACCGCTGGAGGGCTTGCAGCGCGTCTCGATCAGTCTCAAGCAGAGGGATTCTCGCTGGGAATCACCCTCATCCTGCCACTCTCTGGCGGCAGCAAATCCGTTTCAAGTATCGACAGGGACTGTTTGTCGAATACCTAGACCAGTTCATCGCAATTGCAATTTCAAGCCTCTATCTCTGTGGCAAGATGCCTGCGGTCGACCCTGTTTGGGGGGGAATGTTCTGCTGTCTCGGTGGATTGAGCATCGCCCGTGTCGACCAGGTCAATCGATATCAGAACGTCTGTTTCCGTCGTTGTAGGAAGAAAATTTAGAACGTTTCCATAAGCAAGCGTTTCGCTAAAACGCCGTTGACCTGACAAACAGCAATACAGACAAAACTACCAAAGGAGATTTTCGATGTTGAATACCAGTTTGCTCCGTCTTGTGCACGGTTGCATGATTTTGTTTAGCCTGCTGATTTTCAGCACGGCGTCGATAACCGCCACGGCGATGAGTTTGCCAGCAACGGTAATAGATGATTTTGAAGACGGAGATACCAGTGATTGGGGTTTCTTTGGTGGCAACAATGCTGGCGGGGGCGGAGGTCCAGCTTCGGACCGACCGCAGGAAGGCGGCTTCTATCTCAGCACAGGCTGGGGCGGGCAGGGCACGGCCAGCAGTTTTTACGGGGGCGGATTCAGAAACTTTGATAACGCTGCCCAGGTCGTACCACCAGCAGACCCCTGGTTCAATGTTTGGGTATACAACCAGAGTGATGCCACGGCTGATTCCTACCAGCTGGAAATCACTTTGCGCGAGGACACCAATGGCGATGGATGGACCAATGGCGCAGAAGATTCGATTCGACTGGATACCGCTTTTACCAGCGCAGATTTTAATGATGAGTGGGTGCTGATCAGCGCGCCACTCAGTAGCTTTACTGATCTCGCCACGGGTGGCGACGGCGTATTTAATGGCAACCTGGATGAGATTGTCATTGTTATTGCCCTGGTTGAAGGTGGCGACCCTTCGGTAGTTGAGCTTGATTTCGACCAGTTCTCCTTCACTTCCGGAGGTCCTATTGTTTCAGACGTGGTGGTGTTCGACGACATGGAACACGGCAACCCCTTGGCCAACGGCTGGTTCGCATTTAACGGTGCTGTTGGTGGCGGTGGTATCACTGGCAACAGCTCAGATTTGCCACCTAGCGATGGCGGGTCTTTCTCACTTGAGACTGGCTGGGGTTCGGGCGGCACGCCCGGTTTCTATGGTGGTTTTGGTCGCACCAGTATCACCAATCTGAACGGTGTTGATCACTTCAATTTCTGGATCAATCCAGACGCCGGGCAGGATTACACGCTCGAGATAAACCTGCAGGAAGACGACAACGGCGACGGTGCAGCAAATGCGCCGGATGACGACGAGTTTCAATTCAATTGCGCAATTTCAGCGGCTGGCCCATGTGCGGTCAGTGGTGGCGGGTGGCAATTGGTCTCTATCCCGTTGGCCGATTTCTTCGACGATAATTCCTTCTTCACCGGTGGTAATGGTGTACTTGACGGAGTCAGTGTTGCCGATGGTGGCAACGGCGAGCTGATTAACGCCTTGTTTGTGGTGATCGGTGGTGGATCGGATGTTAACTTCCGCACCGATTATTGGGCGTTCTCTAATGGCCCTCTGGGTCAGGACGATGGCCCAACGCAACTTATCGATGATTTTGAAGATGGCTTGCCAGCCGGTACGGACGGAGATGGCATTGCCATTGGCTTCCAGACCTTCACTGATGGTAGTCCGATCGGCATAGCAGTAACTGATACGCCTCCTGCACCAGTACCTGGTTCAGCGGCAGGCAATAATGTCTTGGCCATGACGGGTGACGTAACTGCGTTTGCTGGTTTTATCCATGCATTTGAGAATGCCGCTGCGGATACCTGGGTGCCACAAGACTGGAGTGCATTCCAAGGCTTCCGTGTCTGGGTCTATGGCCAGAATTCAGGTTCAACTGTCTTCCTCGACATCCTGGATAACCGCAACCCCGGTTCTACGACTGACGATGCAGAACGTTTCTCGGTAGAGTTCCCGGATGATTTCAGTGGCTGGCAACAACTTGAGTTCCCGTTTGCCAGTTTTGTTCGCAAAGAGATCGGTAACGGTGCACCAAATGATGCCTTCACCCTGACACAGGTTCATGGTTGGGCTTTGGGCACCACGGCTACACCTGGCTCTTTGACCTTGTATGTGGACAATGTCGAGCTGTATGGCACGGCGGTTATTCCTGACCTGGCGGTGACATTCTCTGCGGGTGGCTATGGTTTTGACGAGGGGACGACTGGTACTGTGACGGTTGAACTGAATCGTCCGATGAACAGTAATGACCCCGCCTCGGTAACGGTGGATTACACCACTCGCAACTTGTCTGCAGTGCCCGGTCGCGACTACACGCCGACCAATGGTGTGTTGCCCTTTGTTAACGGCGGTCCATCAGCGCAAACCTTTACGGTAGAGACGCTGGATAATACCAAGTGGTCGGGTACCAAAACTATCGGCCTGTCACTTGAGAACCCGGTTGATGTAGACCTGGGATTCACTACTCAGTCGACTATTTTCATTATTAATGACGAAAGCTTTGATCCAAACCTGGAAGCTGATTTTGAGCAAGGTGCATTCCTGTGGGATGCCAGCGGCGATCTTTCCTTCTCGGTGCTGGAACTGGCGGATGGCGATCCACGAGCCCGGCCTGGTCAAGGTGCTTTTGAGAACGTGCTGCAAATCGACAGCCCGCTCCTGGTTGACATCAAGTTGGGTGGGTCCGCCTGTCGCATCAACAATAAAGGCAGCAAGGGCAGCAAAGGCAGTAAGGGCTCGAAAGGGAGCAAGGGTAGTAAGGGTAGTAAGGGTAGTAAGGGTAGTAAGGGTAGTAAGGGTAGTAAGGGTAGTAAGGGTAGTAAGGGTAGTAAGGGCAGCGATAGTAGTTCGCGGCCTCGTACTCCGCGCGGCATTATCAAAGTTAAGATACTGACTACTGACACATTTAACGCCTTAAGTGTGGATCACACGACTGTAACGCTTGGTGGTGCTACTCCGCTTCGCAGAGACCGAAAAACGGGTCTGCCGAAACGCATCGAACGTGATGTTGATCGCGATGGCGACCTGGACCTGGTGTTCCATTTCCGCGCCAAAGATGCCGGTGTTTTCTGTGATGCAGATCCGCTGCCACTGGCTGGCCAAACCTTTGATGGTCAGGCGATAGCAGTCGGTGGTTCGTCAGCACACCTGGTGCGTGACTTTGCTGATGGCAAAGACTGGTCTCAGGGCGAGGGCATCAGCTTCTGGTTGTATGGTTCAGGCAGCGGTGCGCCGGTCACGGTTCAATTGAAGGACAACCGTGCGCCTGATCCTGGCCCGGCTGGCTGGAACCTGGTGTGGGCAGAGGAGTTTAATGAGCCTGCTGGCACTCCGCCAAATCCAGATATTTGGACTTATGAAATCGGCGACGGTTCGGTCAATGGTATCCCTGGTTGGGGTAACGACGAGTTGCAGTATTACACTGACGACCCGGCTAATGCCGCAACCGATGGTCAGGGCAATATGGTGCTGACGGTTCGTGAAGCAGATGGCAGCCTCGAGTGTTATTACGGTCCGTGTGAGTACACCTCAGCGCGCCTGATCTCCAAGCAGAAAGCCGAGTTTGCCTATGGCCGTATCGAGTCTCGCATCCTGGTCCCAGAAGGCGGTGGTATCTGGCCGGCGTTCTGGAGCCTGGGCACCGATATTGACGTGGTCAACTGGCCGCAGACCGGTGAGATCGACTTCATGGAGTTTGTTGGACGCCTGCCAAACGAGATTTTCGGCACCATCCATGGTCCCGGCTATAACGGTGGTGGCAGCTACGGCAATATCTATGACTTCGGTGAGCCAGTGTTCAATGACTACCATACCTTCACTGTTGAGTGGGAGCCGGATTTCATCAAGTGGTATGTCGATGGCATTCTGTATCACACTGCAGTGCCATCCGATGTGGCGCCGAACCCATGGGTCTTCAACGACGCTATCTTCATGTTGTTGAACGTGGCCATTGGCGGTAATTTCGGCGGTGCAGTTGACCCGAATATTCCGCTACCAGGGTCTATGGCAGTGGATTACATCCGCGTCTATCAAGGCCCGGATACAGCTGAACGCTTCGAGGCTACGGTGATTGATGACACGGCGGGCTGGAAGAAAGTTGACGTACCATTCTCAGCCTTCTCTCGCAGTGCAGAGCAGCCAGCGGGTGCACCTGATGACGGTTTGACGCTGACTGCGGTGCGCGGTTACGGCTTTAAATTCCCGCAGGGTGGTTCCTATCTGCTGGATGAAGTGCGCCTTGAGTTTGCGCCAGCACCAACTGAGATCACTGTGGTAACAATGGATGACGCTGGTGCAGGTAGTCTGCGCCAGGCCCTGGTAGATATAGCTGACGGTGGCACGATCTCTCTGGATCCGTCCCTGGCTGGGCAGACCATTGCCCTGACCTCGGGTCAGTTATTACTGGATCGTGACGTCACCATTAGTGGTGCCGATGCGCCTGGCGCAGTCATCAGCGGTAGTGGATTGTCCCGAGTCGTCATGGTTGCAGGTGGCGTTGCTGCCAGTATCAATGATGTAACGATTAGCGATGGCGTAGGCTCACCGCAAGGTGGTGGCATCCTGAACCTGGGGTCATTGAACCTGGATCGAGTCACGGTGAGTAATAACACTGAAACCAGTGGCGCGCCGATTGGCTTCGACCTTGGTGGTGGCGGTATTTACAACGGTGATGGCGCAGTCCTGAACCTCACCAACAGCACCGTTACCGGAAATTCAACAGTGACTCAGCCTGGGGGAGGAATCTATGGTTTCTTCAACAGCACAATCAATATCACTGGCAGCACCATCAGTAACAATACTGGTGCAGACGTTGCTGGTGGCTTACGTACCCTGGGTAACGCCAATATTCTCAACAGCACCTTCAGTGGCAATGTGTCCACCGCCTGGCATGGTGGTGGCATCTTCCACACCGACGGTACGTTGACAGTAGAGTACTCAACCTTTGCTGAAAACGTATCACCGGCGGGTACTGCGTCGGGCATCCTGGTGGCCACTTTTGGTGCGCCCGCCAGCATGACCGTGAGTAACAGTGTACTAGAAGGAAATGGTGCATCCTTCGCTTGTGCCATCGAGGGTGGAGGTGCTGCCACAATTACCTCCGCTGGTGGCAACGTGATTTCGGATGGTTCGTGTAACCCGAATGGGACCACTGACCAGGCGAACACAGACGCACTCTTGATGTCGTTGGGGGACAATGGCGGGCCAACACTCACCCATGCATTGGGTGCAGGAAGCCCGGCTATCGACAGTGCGGATGGCGCCTGTCCGGCGGCCGACCAGCGTGGTGAGGTTCGACCACAAGGTGCTGCCTGTGACTCTGGCTCATATGAGTCAGCGCCATAGCGAAGTCCTGGTCAACAGCAGTTCGGGTTGACATTAAAAAGGCGTTAGCTTCGGCTAACGCCTTTTTTCTTGCCTACAAAAAAGCAGCTCATCAAAACCCCTGCTGAGAGCGGTTATCAGGCTATGTTCTGCTAGCGCGATACTGGGTGGGAGTCATGCCTTCAAGTTTCTTAAAGAAAGCGTTAAAGGTTGCTTTGCTGTTAAAGCCAGATTCGCCGAGGATGTCGATCATGGTGCGATTTGGGTAAGCCGGGTCTTCAATCAGGATTTTGGCTTCCTGGATACGATAGGTGTTAATAAACTCGTAAAAGTTGGTATTGAAGTTATGTTTTATCGCCAGTGACAAGGCACGCGGATGCAGGGAAAGCTGGTTGGCTAATTGTTCAAGATTCAACAGGTGTTCCAGGTAGGGTTTGTTCTCCTGCATATGCAACTCGATCTTGTGCGTGAGTGCTGGATCAACCTCGTACTCCTGCGGGTCGTTTGGTGTTCTTGTATTAGAGAATTTCCCGGCAAAGATCGAAGCCCGAGTCAGGCTGAAAAAGATCAGCCAGCAGATAATGGCAAACATCAGGTAGTTACCGCTTAAGCCCATAACATTAAAAAATTCGGGGCCTAAATCCGGTAATACAAATGCCAGTGCCACGACGAGGAGCGTCCAGGTTCGCAAAATCATAAAGGCCGCGACCAGGGCACCCAGCCAGACAAAGTTGATCTTCTCAATGTTTGAGTAGCGGTCGTGGGTTTGCTGTTGGGCATGCAGAATCTCTCGCAGAGCGAGAATGCCAAAGACGACAAATACGATGCCGCGCACGGCTTCCAGGACATGTGGCAGTGAGGGGGCAATCAACTCGTGGTAGTCATTTACATAGGCCACTTTTTCAGCGGTTTCCCAACTAAAAAATGTGAGCAATGAGTAGGCCAGGTAGGCCAGCGCTGGCAGCAGGTACAGGCAGTCGCTCCGCTCCAGCTCAAACTCGGTGTACAACAAGGAACGTGTGTACCAAAGCAGCAATGGGCCTTCAATCCAGAAGGCAAGATCCAGGATTCGAAACCAGTTCGGTGAAGACGCCAGGGCGATAAGGCGGAACTCTTCGCCAAAGCTGATTAACAGGTGTAATGGGATCGCTGTCTGGGCCAGGAAAAAGCCAATCAGGAAGTAGTCGCTGATATGCAGATCACGTTTTGCAAACAGGATTAATAGTATAAAAGAAAAGCTCTGAAACGCGGTGGCCAGCAGCAGTGTATCGTGAAAATTAAAGACGGTTTCAGACACGTTTTCTCTATTATTCTCCTTATTAACTAAGGATTACCCCAGGATTAACTACGTAATTATGTGGCTGTTCTGACGTATTAAAATCCCCGGCTGACCACCTCATCGCTTGTAAAGTCCGTTTCATCGAATCCCGCGTTTCACCGCAAAATTACTTGCTATATTAGCCGTCCAAATTAGCGAATTTGCAGCCATTTGGTCGCTTGCAGTGCCCGGTTTTGTAAATATTTAGCCTGCAATCCTGCATATCGAATTTTGGTCTCGGCGTGCTTTATGGCAAACGAGAAATTATACGTACATACAGTACAAATGATACATCAAAGGTGGAGTGTTTTTAAATGAGCTACATGAGAGAGAAGTTTAATTCTGAGGTTGAGCTGACGACTGACAGCAGTGAGTCGATCAGAAAGACCAGGCTAGCGCAGGCGGTTTCTTCAGCGACCGCACCGGGCAAAATGTCTCGGTCAGCAATGATCGGACTGATGCTAGGTGGATCTGCACTGGTCCCTGGTATCGCAGCAGCCCAATCAAATGAGGGCGGCGATGATGCCGCGTTCGAACCCATTGAAGAAGTGGTGGTTACTGGTATCCGCAGCAGTTTACGTCGTGCGGTAGACCAGAAGCGAAACGCCAGCGGCGTGGTCGACGCGATTTCTGCGACTGATATCGGTGCGTTCCCGGATACCAACCTGGCAGAATCCCTGCAGCGTATTACCGGTGTTTCGATTGACCGGACTCGTGGTGAAGGCAGCAAGGTAACGGTACGTGGTTTCGGCCCATCCTTTAACCTGGTTACCCTCAATGGTCGTCAGATGCCAACCGCCAACGGCGATGATCGTTCATTCGACTTTGCTGACCTGGCTTCTGAAGGTATTGCTGGTGTGCAAATCTACAAGTCTGGTAACGCAGATGTCCCATCCGGTGGTATCGGTTCGGCGATCAATATCCAGACTACCAAGCCTCTTGAGTCGCCTGGTTTCAAATCAGTGATTTCAGCCAAAGCGGTGTTCGATACTTCGACTGAATTGGGTGATGACGTTACCCCAGAAATCTCAGGTATCTACAGTAATACCTTTGCTGATGATACTTTCGGTATCGCCATCAGTGGTAGCTTCCAGGAGCGAGACAGTGGTGAGAACTCTGGTACGGTAGGTGACTACAACAACTTCCTCGGTGTTGTGAACAACGACTGGGGTGGCCCAGGCGTTCAACAATGGGGTGGTATTCCTAACAATGCTGACCAGGCCAACCGACCAGGTGCTTCTGACATCTACGCTGTGCCACAAAGCATTGGTTATGAGCTGGCAGAATTCAGCCGTGAGCGACTCAATGGTCAGATCACCCTGCAGTGGGATCCAAACGAGAACGTTCGCGCGACTGTTGACTACACTTACTCTGAAGTTGATTTCGAGCGTACCTTTAACAACTATTCTGGTTGGTTTAACTTTGGTGCCCAGGTAACTGAATACACCGATGGCCCAATCGCCTCACCAGTGCTGTATCAGGAAAACGGCGCGGCAATTGACTTTGCCATGGCCGCTGGTCGCGATGGTGTGGTCACTGAAAACAACTCGATTGGTTTCAACCTTGATTGGCAAGTGAATGACCGCCTGAACATGGAATTTGATTTCCACAGCTCGGATGCAACTTCAGGCCCAAGCGGTGACAACGGTACTGCTTCACAGTTGGCAATCGCAAGTTTTACTCGTGACGTTACTCGAGGCATCTTCGATGGCGATCTGCCAATCCTGAACCTTGACCTGGCGAATCCACTGAATGCCAATGACCTGATCGTGACTGGTAGTGTGTTTGACACCAAGAAAACCGAGATGGAAATCGAGCAAGCAACTGCTCGCGGGACTTTCGACTGGACTGATACAACGTCGATTGATTTTGGTATCCAGTTGACTGAAGTAGACAACCGTTCACAGTTCTCTAATGTGCAGCGCGATACCTGGGGTGGTACTACCCAGCCCGGCGATATTGCTGATTTGTTGACGCCTGCTTCAGCTGCGAATGCCTTCGATCAAATCTCCAACGGTAACGACCCACGACGTCAAACAGATTTCTTTGTGTTTGATATCGACGCGGTTGCAGCACGTACTGAGTCGCTTGGTGCCACTCAATCAACCGGTGGTGATTGCGGAACCGGTCTGTGTCCAAGTAGTAACTTCACAACGGACCGTATTACCCTGGAAGAAACCAATGCACTGTACGTGCAACTGAACCACGATCGTTTTATTGGCGAACTGCCAGTAAACATTAAGTTCGGTCTGCGTTATGAAGAAACCGACGTTGATTCTCGCGCGTTGGTACCAGCGTATAGCAACGTAGTCATTTCTTGCCTAGACGGCGCTGGAAACCCGGTTTTGGCCGGCTGTAACGAGTTCAGTGCGATTCAGGCAGTGGATTCCAGTGGTCAACCCATCCAGGAGTTTACCCGCTTGACTGGTAAGTATGATCACATCCTGCCGAACCTGGATATCAAAGTGGATCTCAGCGAAAACCTGGTTGCACGCTTCTCTTACAGCGAAACGGTTACCCGCCCGAACTTCACCGATATTCAAGGTGGTTTGACGATTGATAGCCTGATCCGCATTAGCGGTGGTAACGGTAATGCCGGTAACCCGGAACTGTTGCCATTTGAATCAGAAAACATCGACCTGTCATTGGAATACTACTTTGGTGATACGGACTACGCTTCGCTTGGTTACTTCACCAAAGACGTAACCAACTTCATCGGTACCAGTATTCTGCAAGACCGTGTGTTGTTCCCAGGCCTGATTCACCCAGCAACCGGTGCACCAGTTACCTTTGACGTAACCGCACCTGTCAACCAGGAAGATGCCACCATCGATGGTTTCGAAATTGCCGTACAGAAAACCTTCGGTGACACTGGTTTCGGCATCATCGCGAATGCTACGTTCGTGGATGCGGATGTTGGTTTCGATAACAACAGCCTGGAAGAGCAGTTTGCACTGAACGGTCTGAGTGACTCAGCGAACCTGATTCTTTTCTATGAGAATGAAAAGATTCAATCGCGACTCGCTTACAACTGGCGTGATGACTTCTTTAACGGTGTCGCGGGTGCCTCATCAGGCACACCAGGCCCGGTTAACGTGGAGTCATACGGTCAGTGGGACATCAGCGCAAGCTACGATGTTAATGAGAACCTGACTGTTTTCTTCGAAGGTTTGAACCTGACCGAAGAAACCACACGTGCTTATGGACGTGATATTCGCCAGGTTACCCGAGCTGGTCAAACAGGTGCTCGTTACAACCTGGGTATTCGTTACGGGTTCTAAGAGTTCTCTGAGGAAGTGTTGAGGCCTCTCCTCGGGCCTTGGCAGAGTTACTGTTGGCGCATAACTCAACAGTAATAAAGGTTAGGCGGTTTTCCGCCTAACCTTTTTTCCGTTTAATTGCCTCTCAATTTTATTCAGCTATCCTAAGAGGATGTTAAGACCAGTTAAAAAAATAATAATCGTCGGTGGTGGCACTGCAGGCTGGTTAACAGCGGGCGTGCTGGCGAGTCGTTACAACACCGAAGCCGAAGCCGGGCTGGAAGTAACCCTGGTCGAATCACCCGATGTGGCGACCATTGGGGTCGGCGAAGGCACCTGGCCTTCGATGCGTACTACGTTGCAGCAAATGGGCGTGTCGGAAACCGAGTTTATGCGCGAATGCGAAGTGAGCCTGAAACAGGGGTCGCGGTTTGAGAACTGGGTGACTGGCGTTAACGACTACTACTATCATCCTTTTTCCCTGCCGCAGGCATTCGGGGAGTTTAATCTCGTGCCACAGTGGCAAAAGGTGCGCGACAAGATCAGTTTTGCAGATGCGGTCTGTCAGCAAAGCCAGATTTGTGATCGTGGCCTGGCGCCCAAAAGTATCACCACGCCAGAGTATGCCTTCAATGTTAACTACGGCTACCATTTGAACGCTGGCAAGTTCGCAGATTTCCTGCAACGTCATTGCACTGAGAAGCTTGGCGTCAAGCATGTGCTTGATCATGTTACCGAGGTGAATTCGCGTCCCGATGGAGATATAGATTCTTTGAATACCAAGGAGTCGGGTGTCCTGGCAGGCGATCTGTTTGTGGACTGTACCGGCTTTGCCGCCGTATTGATTGGCGAACACTACCAGGTTCCGTTTCACAGTGTGCGCGACGTGCTGTTCAACGACTCTGCACTGGCAGTGCAGGTGCCTTACAGGAACAGCGATGATCCCATCGCCTCACACACCCTGGGCACTGCCCAAAGCGCCGGATGGATCTGGAATATCGGCTTACCCACACGGCGCGGTGTTGGGCATGTTTATAGCAGCGCGTATAACAGCGATGAGCAGGCCGAGCGCGAGTTGCGCAACTACCTGGAACCGATCGTTGGTCGTCGTGAGTCGGAGCAGCTCGAGCTGCGTAAAATCAACTTTAATCCAGGCTATCGTGGCGAGTTTTGGCATCGTAATTGCGTGGCAGTAGGCTTGTCCGCCGGGTTCGTTGAACCGCTGGAGGCGTCGGCCCTGGTAATGGTGGAGTTTTCTGCCAGTACCATTGCCGAGCAGTTACCAGCAGATCGTTCGATGATGAAAATAGCAGCGCAACGCTTCAATCATAAATTCACGCGGCACTGGCAGCAGATTATCGATTTTCTGAAATTGCACTATGTATTAAGTCGCCGTGCTGATAGCGAATATTGGGTCGATCATCGGCACAAGAAGAGTGTTCCAGAGAGTCTCCAGGAGTCTGTCACCATGTGGCAACAGCAAGCACCCTGGCTTCACGATGCACCACGTTTTGATGAATTATTTTCTTCGGCCAGTTTCCAGTTTGTCTTATGTGGCATGGGATTTCTATCACGAGATAGTGCACCCCCTCTGCGCGCTGATGATGCTAATCTGGCCTTGGCCAACAAGCTGTTTAATGACAACGCCAAGAAAACCGCACAGTTGCTGAATGTATTGCCTGCGAATCGAGAGCTGATTGATAAGGTAATGGAATTCGGTTTTCAAAAAATATAAAAAGCTCGTTTATCACAACATAATCACGAAAAAACTATGACTAATTTTGTTTTACTGGATCCGAAAGAACACGCGAATTTGCGTGTGATTACCGAGCATTCGGCTGACTATGGCGACAACGTTAAATTCGCCATGACCTTCCCGTTTGAGTTTCGCAATATTCAGTCTTGCTACCCAATCTTTTTTCAAAAAGATCCCGGCAGCGGCAAGTTCTATCCAGTGGCCTTGTTTGGTTTTGAAAATGATGAAAACTTGTTCCTGTCCGATGCGGGCTGGGATGCGCCTTACATACCGGTGATGATCAAACGCCAACCATTTTTGATCGGCTTTCAGGATGATCAGGACAAGCCGGGTGAGAAGAAAGCCGTGGTGTCTATCGATATCGATAATCCGCGCGTTAGCGAATCAGCCGGCGAGGTATTGTTTCCAGAGCAGGGTGGTACCAGCGAGTTTCTGCAAAAAGCCACTGGTAACCTGGAGTTGATTCACCAGGCCAATGCGCACAGCGAAAAATTCGTTAACGCCCTGATTGAGCATGACCTGTTGGAGTCTTTTACCCTTGATATCCAACTCAATGATGGTAGTGCTAATCAATTGTTGGGTTTTTACACAATCAACGAAGATTCGGTACGTGAATTGAGCGGCGAGGTGCTGGGTCAACTTAATGAGCAGGGCTTCCTGTTACCAATGTTTATGGTGTTGGCATCACACTCTAATGTGCGCGACTTGATCGCACTTAAAAACGCAAAAATATAAGTTGATTCTCCGCCAGTGAATACATCGACCAATACCGTGGAGCAATTTCTGGACTGCACTCCAGATAACATCCCGGCGCAGGTATTGTCTTCTGACGCACCGGTATTGCTTAAAGGGTTGGTAGCTGATTGGCCGTTGGTACAGGCCGGACAACAATCGACACAGGCGGCCGCGGATTACATCCAGCAGTTTGATTCTGGCCAGCCGCTGACTACCTACGAAGGGCCACCCGAAATTGAAGGTAGAATCTTTTACAACAAAGATTTCACCGGCTTTAATTTTGCCCGTACCCAGCAAAGCCTGGCGCAGGTAATCGAGAAGCTGTTTGCTGCACAGAGTGATGCCACGCCCCCCACCTATTATATCGGTTCGACCATGGTAGACCATTGGTTGCCGGGGTTTCGGGCTAAAAACGATATTGATCTGGGTGATCGTGAGAGATTGGTCAGCATCTGGCTGGGCAATCGCAGCCGCATCGCTGCGCACTATGATTTCCCGCACAACATCGCATGTTCGGTGGTGGGTAAGCGTCGAGTAACACTATTCCCGCCTGAACAATTGGCGAATTTGTACGTGGGGCCATTGGAGTTAACGCCATCCGGGCAACCGATCAGCCTGGTAGACACTTGCAACCCGGACCTGACCAGGTATCCGCGCTATGCCGAGGCCCAGGCCGCCAGTTACACCGTAGAACTCGAAGCAGGCGACGCCCTGTTTATCCCCAGCATGTGGTGGCATCACGTTGAGGCCCTGGAGTCGTTTAACGTGTTGGTGAATTACTGGTGGCGCACGACGCCGGTATACCAGGGTTCACCGTTAAATGCACTGCACCATGCGATTATGAGTTTGCGTGATTTGCCATTAGAACAACGCCGGGTATGGCAAAATTTATTCAATCATTATGTGTTTGAAGAAAACGCTGAGGCATTCGAGCACATCCCGGAGCATGTCAGGGGCATCCTGGATGGCGTGGATGAATCCTCCGCCCGAGCATTGCGTGCCCAGTTGGTGAAATTTTTAAAATGACAGTTCGGCCAGCACAGGCTGAACTGAGCAGTTACCGAAGGTAGAAAAGAGGTTACAAGTGGAAAACAACAAAATTCAGAAGGTAGTGGTCGCCGGTGGCGGTACAGCGGGCTGGATGGCAGCGGCATCATTGGCCAAGCTGCTTGGCAAGACGCTCGACATTACCCTGATCGAATCCGATGAAATACCCACCGTCGGCGTGGGTGAGGCGACCATTCCAACATTGTTAACGCTGCATAATTTGCTGGGAATCAATGAACAGGAATTTATGGCTGAGGTAAACGGTACTTTCAAGTTGGGGATTTCCTTTGAGAGCTGGCGCGATCTTGATAAAGACTATATTCACTCGTTTGGGTTTACCGGCAAGGACTGTTGGGCCGCAGGCTTTCAACATTTCTGGCTTAAAGGTCAGCGCTTGGGGATAGCCAAGGAATTTGGTGATTATTGTGGTGAGTTGGTGGCGGCGCAGCAAGACAAGTTCGCCATTGTGCCTAAGAATATGCTCAATTATGCGTATCACATTGACGCTGGTTTGTATGCCAAGTTCCTGCGCAAGCTGGCCGAGACCCACGGTGCCAAGCGTGTCGAGGGTAAAATTGTCGAAGTTGGCCAGAATAGTGAAACCGGCTTTATCGAGAAGTTGACCCTGGCCTCGGGCAAGGAAGTAGAAGGTGACCTGTTTATCGATTGCAGTGGCTTTCGCGGGCTGATGATCGAACAAACCCTGCACAGTGGCTACGACGACTGGTCGCATTGGCTGCCAATGAACAGTGCGGTGGCGGTACAAACCGAAACGGTGAGCGAGCCGGTGCCGTACACACGATCAATCGCGCGGGATGCCGGATGGCAGTGGCGGATTCCACTGCAATCGCGTATGGGCAACGGCCTGGTGTTTTGCAATCGCTACATCAGCGATGACGAAGCCACGCAAACCCTGTTGGACAATATCGAGGGCGAAACTCTGAATGAGCCGCGGGTGATTAAATTTCAGACCGGCATGCGTCGCAAACACTGGAACAAAAACTGCATTGCCATGGGCTTGTCCAGCGGTTTTATCGAACCCTTGGAATCAACCAGTATTCACCTGATTCAGCGCAGCGTGACGCGTTTGATGCAAATGTTCCCCTATGACGGCATTCGCGAACCCGATGTGAACGAATTTAACTCGCAGATGGAATTTGAAATTCTCAATATCCGTGATTTTATCGTCTTGCATTATCACGTAACCGATCGTACGGATACGCCGTTCTGGCGCTTCTGTCGCTCGATGAATATCCCGGATTCACTCAAACACCGTATCGAGTTGTTTAAACAAACCGGGCGCGTGTTCCAGGTGCCAACCGAGTTGTTTGGTGAGAACTCATGGACCCAGGTCATGCTGGGTCAGGGTTTGATGCCGGAGCAATACCACCCCATCGTGAATATGATGAGCGATGAAGAGTTGGATAATTTTCTTAAGGGGATCGATCAGACAGTGACCAACCTGGTTGGCCAGTTACCCAAACATCTGGATTTCATCAACCACTACTGCAAGTCCAGCGTGATGTGAATCAGTTAAGCTGATCTTTCAGCAGCTGGTAAACGGCCTGACGTTGTTCCGGGCTCAAGTTGGTAACCAGGTCATTTAGCCCATCTGGCAAATGCGCGGTTGGGTCCTCACCGGTTTGAAACACCAGGTAGTTGAAGAACTGTCGCCATGATTCTCGTTGATCCGGGCTCATCTTGGCGATGGTCATCATGCTGTGGATCAGACTGTGATTGGGTGACAAAGGCCGGGTGTTGGCGGCCGGCACCGGTACGCCACCCCACCAATAGTTAATCAACACATTGATATCTGCCAGCGATTGCACCGCGTGCCACCACGGGGTGGGAATGAAAATGGCATCACCAGGTTGTAAGGTGGCTTGTTGTGCCGCGGCTAATGCGTCGGCAAACCTGGGATAAGTCTCCAGATCTGGATTGTTCAGATCGACCATGCTGATTGGCACACCGCCTGGCGCGTTCAGCGTTGGCCCGATATACAGGTTGCTGATTTGTTCAGGTGGGAACAGGGTAAAAGTGCGTTCACCCATCACCACGCAGGCGATATTGTCGTGCACATCATAATGCGGTGCGACCAAAGCCTGGTTGCCCATCCACAGGGTAGGGCGAATTTCAGGCGCCAGCAGTGGCATGGCGTTTTCACCAGTAAATCCTGGCAGTGCCTCCTCTACCTCGGCCGCCTGGATAGCAATGGCAGGAGCATGCTCACCCAGCGTTTGCAGTTGATCAACGATGACGGAGAGCGAACCACGCGTGCGCTGAAAATTAACGCCGGTCAAATCATCGCTGTAAAAGAACCGCCCTTCAATCTCTGGACTCCCGAGGATGGTATACAACGGGTTGCCCTTATCGAATGACTTCAGGTATTCACCAGCCGCGTGGGCAGACTCCTGCATCTTCTGAACAATAGGCCAATGATTGGCCAACCCGCGCATGACCGCTGGCTGGTTCAGCGGCAGGATCTCCTGCTCAAAGCAGGTTTGATCCACATCGGACCATTCGCGTATCGGTGAAAGCCCCTCGGACATAGCTACAAAAATTCCGCCAGGCCAATAAACAATAGCCAGCTACCGAAGAATATCTTCAGGCCCCGTGGTGACAGCCAGCCCACCAATGAACGAGCGATGATCCCGCCCATAACCGCACCTGGTCCGGCAAAGGCTAATACCTGCCAGTTGATTGCTGAATCGGCACTCAAGTGGATCGGTGCGGCCGACCAAACGGTAAAGGCGGTGATCACCACTGCAGCCGCTACCGCGATAACCGCATCATAGCGTCGGAAAATCAGGTAAAACGCGACGATTTCGCCCACGCCCACCGATAGCCATGCAGTCAGAATACCGCCCGCGTAGGTGATAAGCGCAACTACCACCAAGTCACCGCCTAAAAGGTTCCGATGTGCCAGGCCCGGTTTTAGGGTAAAAACTGTGAGTAAAATGCAGATGCCAAGAATCAGTGAGAACACGCCAAACAATTGGTTTAGTCCTGCTGGAACCGGGAGCGCCAGGGCATAGTTGGTCCACAGGCCGGCAATAGAAAGGGGTACACAGAGCGCCACCAGGATGAGGAAGTTACGCCATGCCACGGGCAGAGCCGTGCCCCGGGTGTTTTGTAACCAGAGATAGACTGACCATGTGATGGCTCCGGCCGTCATACCGAAACACTGAATCCCGAAACTGGTGGATAAGGCCTGCTGCTCGGTAAAGCCGAGTTGGGCAAACAAGGGGATAAATACCACGCCACCACCTGCGCCGGTGGAGTTGGCGAAGATGGCACCGGTGACGCCCAACAACAGGTAGCCAAGCTGTTGCAACGATGGCAGCAGTTGCAGGCTGATCAGCGTGAGTACGCCAGCGGCAATGAGCACCGCCAATACTTTACTCACCTGGTTACTCCGATCGACTTTTGACGCAATAATCTTCATTTTTATAAATAGGACAGGGGAGTGCTTACACTCTTGTTCAATCATGTTCGCTACGGATGAATCATGGATTCAACTGCGACACCCCAGACACTGAATTATAAAAGAATCGGGTGACAATGGCGTCTCTCTGCCGGAATCTCCCTCAGTTAGTCGTCTATTTAAACGAATTTTTATTTAGTTGGTCGCTTGGGTCCAAGTCTAGCTTATATAGTGCTGGTCCATATGCAGAGTAACCCCCACCGTGCGGCGCATTGTGGGTGAGAAGAAATGTAATTCAGTCGAAATTAATGAGGCCAGTATGTCAGATCAAATTTCCAGTTCCCGCAACGCATGGTTTAACGTTGGTAAGCCAATAGTGCTGACAATCATGCTAATTTATACAGTGTTATGCGCTTCATTCGCGCTGGCTGAGAATTCTGAAAGTGCGGTGAACAAGGAGCTCGCTATGGATACTGAGGTGGTTTGGGCAGTGAATATTGGTGGCGGCGCTTATACGAGTGAAGAGGGTATCCATTACCAGGCCGACAATTTGGAATCCGACGCAGCCAAAGGAACTATTGAGCGAATTCGGGGTGTACAAGACGGAACGGTGTATCAAACTTACCGTGAAGGCATTACCGAGTTGCGGCATAAGCTGGTCAATGGTAGCTACAGCATTGTTTTTTATTTCGCAGAACCGAAAGACATAGCCAAGGGGGACCGGGTTTTCGACGTGTTGGCCCAAGGCAAAACAGTTATCAGTGAAATGGATGTCAGAGTGGCGCGGGATGGGAATCATCACTCTGGCCTGGTCCGGGCAGTGACCGATGTGGTGGTCACAAATGGCGAACTGGTAGTCAGTTTCAAAGCCGCAGACAAGCCGGCCATCTTGAGTGCAATCGTAGTTCGAAAGGAAGTAGACACGCAAAATAAGTGGCAGTTAGTCTGGCAAGACGAATTTGACTATGAGGGCGCCCCCGATCCTGAAAAGTGGACGCACGATATCTGGCCCGCGAAAAAAGTAAACGATGAAGACCAGGCCTATACCGATCGCGCCAAAAACGTGCGTGTGGAAAACGGCATGCTGGTGATCGAAGCACATAAAGAGGATTATCAAAACGCCAAATACAGCTCAGGTCGTATCCATTCCCTGGGTAAGGGTGATTTCCTCTATGGCCGTGCCGAAGTGCGGGCCAAATTGCCCGCAGGCCAGGGCAGTTGGGCTGCGATCTGGATGTTGCCCAGCGACCCGTTTAAATATGCGACCACCTGTGCCGCTGGTACCGATTGGCAGGGCAGCTCTGACTGCGACGCCTGGCCTAATTCTGGCGAGATCGACATCATGGAGCACGTTGGCTATGACATGAACCGCGTGCATGGCACCGTGCATACCCGGGCCTACTACTGGGTCAATGGTGAACAGCGTAAAGCCAGTGTGGAAGCGAAAAATGTCGCCGAAGCGTTCCATGAGTATGCGGTGGAATGGACACCGGAGCGCATCGATATTTTCTTTAACGGTTCGCGCTACTTTACTTATTTAAACCAGGGCGAGGGCTGGAAGGCCTGGCCGTTTGATCATCCTTATCACATCATTCTTAATCTTGCCGTGGGTGGTGCCTGGGGCAGAGCGGGTGGCCCGGTGGATGATTCAATTTTTCCGGCCAAGATGGAAGTAGATTATGTGCGGGTTTATCGGGCGGCAGACGAAGTGGCAGCTGAATAACTCGCGCTCTGAATTGCCAGACTGAGCCCCCAAAACCACTAGAACAACAGGTTCAACATCACCATTAACACGGCCAGGAACAAGATTGTCATGATGCCGCCGGCTCGCATAAAGTCGACGACCTTATAACGGCCTGGTCCCATGATCAGCGCATTAACCTGGTGCGTGGGTAATAAGAATGAGTTTGATGTTGCTAAAGCCACGGTTAACGCGAAGACTGCCGGGTCGGCACCCGCGCTGAGCGCGATATTGATTGCCAGGGGCACCAGTAGCACGGTGGCGCCCACGTTTGACATCACCAGGGTAAACAAGGTGGCAAGTATCGCTACGGTCAGTTGCAATAACAGGATCGATGGATCGTCGATGTTATTCAACAGTTGGTCAGCGATCCACGCCGCGGTGCCGGTGTTTTCAACCGTGGCACCGAGGGGGATCAGGCTGGCGAGTAAAAATACGGTTTTCCAACTCACGGAATAATAGGCTTCTTCAGCACTCAGTACCTTGGTGAGAATCATGCCCAGCGCACCCACCAGCAGGGCTACCGACAGACGCAGCTCGGTAAACAGGATCAGTCCCAGTGCAATCATCAAGAATACGAAGGCATGCGCTGCCTTGTGCCCTCGTACTTCCTCGTGCGGATAGTCACTGGTAACGACCACGTAGTTGCGCACCATGTGCAAACGCTGCAGGCTGTCCCAATCCGTGTAGACCACTACGGTATCACCAGCTTCGAACGGCAAGCTACGCACATCCTGACCCTCGCGCAAAGTGCCATCGCTACGAATAATGGCCAGTGTCGAGACGCCATGTCCGCTGCGCATGCCGAGGTCACGAGCGGATTCTCCTACCATCGGCGAGGTCGGGGTAACAACCATTTCCGCCAGGCCTGAATGATGTGGTGCTAACGCATCAGCAAAGGCATCCAGTTTGGGACGCACGATCAGGCCCATCTTCTTGGCAAAGGAATCCAGCGCATCGAGGTGACCAATCCACGCGACCACGTCCTCTTCTTCAATCTTCATATCCAGCAACAGCCCGCCCGGGCCCATGCGCAGATGGCGGCCCGAGGTCACGGCAATCGTGCGCACCCGGTAAACGGTTTCGAAGTCGTCCAGGGTTTGGCCAATCAGGGGGCTGCCAGCCGGCACCACCATTTCCCGGATCTCGTAATCCAGGCCATAGGTTTCCAGGAAATACTCAGCTGAGTTGCTGGCTTCCTTATGTTTTTCCAGGCTACTGGGCAGCACGTATTTGCCCAGCAAGACAAAGTAAACGATTCCGGTCAGTATCATCGCGATACCAATAGGCGTGACCGAGAACAGGCCGAAGGTGCGCATCTGCTGATCCGCCGCCAATTGATTATTGGAATTGGCAATCAGGTCATTCAGTAAAATTAACGGGCTGGATCCCACCAGGGTTAGCGTGCCGCCAAGGATCGCGCAAAACCCCATTGGCATTAACAGCCGAGAAATTGAAATCGAAGAACGCGCTGAGATTCGCCCGATGACGGGCAGGAACAGCGCAGCCGCGCCGACATTCTGCATAAAACCGGATATCACTCCGACGGTGCCCGATATCATCGGGATGATGCGTTTTTCGGTAGTGCCTCCTAAGCGCAGCATATGCTTGGCGGCGGTATTCATAATGCCGGTTTTGTCCAGACCGGCACCGATAATCATTACCGCGATGATCGACATCACCGCGTTACTGGAAAAGCCGACAAACAGGTTGTTAATATCGGTGAGCCCTGCCGACAGGCCCATAAACGGGGCAATCAGCGAGGTGACGCCCAGGAACACCATGACCGAAATGGCAGCAATGTCGATCGGAATGATTTCAAAGGTGAAGAGATAAACGGTGAGCAACAGAATGCCCACGACCCAGGCGATTTCGATGGTGGGAGCAAGACTCGCCACATAGAGTCCAAACATCAAGAACAAGATTGCAGCAATGCTGAGTGTTATCGCCCTTTTTCTTTCTATGACTCGGCCCTCGTGTTTCCGTTAAAAGTCCTCGATGGTCTGCGACCACAAGTATGCTGCATCGAATCGCAGCTATTTAGTACTGCAAGAAGCACCGCATCAGCAAGAGAGCCTTATTCTCCGACTTCCGCGGAATTCTGCTGAGTTATTGTTACAATACAGGAATTCCGGAGGATAATAAATTCAGCGCGTCAGCAGCTGCTTGATTGACTCCAATACCGGTGTCAATCCAGCCAACTAGGTCCGCAGATGCTCGACAGGCAACAACTCCAATCAAGCCGCTTTTTTATCGTCTTCCTGAGCGGGTTGGTGGCGTTGGCGCCACTGTCGCTGGACATGTATATGCCCGCCATGGGTGAAATGGCGACCTTTTTTGGTGTGCCTTTTTCCTCTGTCAACCTGACGATGAGCGCCTATCTGCTGGGCAACGCGTTGGGACAGTTTTTTGGTGGATCGCTCTCGGATCAAATTGGTCGACGTAAAGTCGGCCTGACCGGCCTGGCGGTATTTTTCATCGCTACCCTGTTTATTCTCCTGGCTGATGACATCCAGACCCTGCAATGGCTGCGAGTGGTGCAGGCCATTGGCGGAGGGTTTTGCATGGTGATCTGCATTGCCCAGGTACGCGATATTTTCCCGGAACAAGAGGTGATGAAACGGTACGCCAATGTCATTCTGGTGATGTTGATCGCGCCGATTGTCGCGCCGTCCGTCGGCGCATTATTGATGCAGCTCGGCTGGCAAGCAATTTTTGTCCTGTTGGCTGTCTATTCCTTTGTTATGTTTTTTATCTACCTGCTGGTGCTACCCGAAACCCGGGCAAGAGTGAGTGGTGAGATTAACCTGGCCGCACTGTTCGCCAGTTATTGGCTGGTGATCAATCACCGCACGAACGGCCGACTGACAGCAATTCGCTATGCGCTGTATTCCGGCTTTTGCTCCGGCGTCTTCATGTGTTTGTTAACCAATGCCGCGATGATTTTCATGAATCATTACGGGTTGAGTGAAATTGAATTTGCCATCGGCTTCGCCGGGGTTGGGATAGCCATGATTATCGGCAATCGCTTGGGCGTGAAAATGGCTGACTATATGCCGCCGGAGGTTTGGCTTCGAACCGCAACACTAACCCAGATTGTCTGCATAAGCATTCTGGTTCTACTCAGTGTAAGCGGTACGCTACTGGCATGGATGGTGGCAGCGTTGGTATTTCTGATTATGATTATGAGCGGCTCTATCATGCCCACTGCGGCGGGGCGCTATATAACCTTTTTTGATGAATTGGCAGGCAGCGCGGCGTCATTATCCACCACCCTGTCCTTCAGTCTGGGCGCTGCTGTTGGCGCAATCGGCGCTCTCCTGTCGAGTGACAGTATTACTCCGGTATTTGTCACCATGGGTGTCTCAGCGCTGATCGCCTTGGTTATCCTGTTGACCATTCATACTCCACATAGCTCAACCCATGCAGAGGTGGTATAGATTACCGCCGCGTTACCGATTTGTTCGATTTCCGGACCTCATAAATGAGTGTGCTAGCCTGATCCACCAATCGAGCCTGGTCTAACACCAGGTCTGTCTAGTATCCCCGATATCAATTGATTAGCGGATACTTTTATCGCTCAGGAGGAACAGAATGAAACACATAGTTATCGCCTTCATCGTATTCTTTGTTTCACAATCAGCGTTTGCGCAATTTAAGAATACCGCCGTGCCATCCATTGACATCGACGAGTTGGTTGGTGCTTATGCCACTCGCTCCGGGGAGCGCGTGCTATTGGATCCAAGGGTCAAAGGCCGGGTACAGTTATTAGGACAATCCATTACCGAGCTATCGTATGAAAACCTGGCCACGATTTTGCGTTTGCACCAATTCGGGACCTACCGATCCGACGGTTACCTGATCGTAATACCCGTCAATATCATGAAACAGCGCGTCACAGACCTGGTAACTGAAGGAGAGGAGTACGCCGAAAATCAGTATGTGAACGATCTGATTACAGTGGAAAAAGTCTGCCTCAATGCACTAATGCCGGTGTTAAGACCCTTGGTGCCACCCACAGCGCATTTTGCGCCGGTCGCCAACCCGCGCAGCATTCTAATGACGGGAACCTATGCCAACACCAAGCGTATTCGTGAGATCATCCAACGCCTGGATGCAAAACTTGATAAGAAGCAATCGTGTAAGCCCTGGGGTGAGGAGCACACAGGTGGTTGATGACTGAATTTGATTCCCAACCATTTTTGCGTGGCACGAAGGTTGAGCTTCGCCCACTGCAATCAAGTGACCGCGCGGCGTTATTTGACGTTGCCGCCGATCCACTAATCTGGGTTCAGCACCCGGAGCCAGATCGTTATCAGAAAGCAGTATTTGATCGATTTTTCGATGATTCAATTTCCTCTGGCGGTGCGCTATTAATCAAGGACCGCAAGAGCGGAGCGGTGATCGGCTCTTCTCGGTATCACGGGTTTAACGCGAACTCGTCTGAAATAGAGATTGGTTGGACCTTTCTGGCGCGTTCTCATTGGGGTGGGGCAGTCAATGGAGAACTCAAACAACTGATGCTTGACCACGCGTTCAGGCAAGTTGCAAACGTGCTGTTTTATATTGATGCATGCAATCTCCGCTCACAAAAGGCGGTTAAGAAAATAGGTGCTAAACGAGCAGACGGCGTTGATGCACAAGGCCGCTGTATTTTTATAATCCAACGCAGCGAGTATATCGGCTGAGCATCGTATGGCGGGAATAACAATTCGCCTTAATCATCACCGAAGCCAAGATCCAGACTTCCATCATCATTCAAACGGGCAATATGCCTGCGCGGCGTGCCATCGTAGCTGGTGAATTCGCCGCCAATCAGGATTTTCCCATCGCTCTGAAGTCGCATAACTTTCACTGACTCGTCGGCTCCTGTACCTGGGTTAAAACTGGTGTCCAGGCTGCCATCAAGATTCAATCTGGCGATGTGGTTTCGGTCTGTGTCATTAATGCTGCTGAACTCGCCGCCGATAACAATCTTGCCATCGTCCTGCTGAACCATGGAATAGACCCAGCCGAGTAATCCGGTGTCGGGCGTGAAGCTGGTATCAAGGCTGCCGTCAGGATTCAGACGGGCTAAGTATTTGCGTTCGTGGCCATCTATATTCTTAAACACACCTCCAATCAATACTTGACCGTCGTGTTGTTGTAATACACTAAACACCCAATCATCGACCACCTTGGCAAAATTTCTATCCAGACTGCCGTCGGCGTTCACGCGTGCCAGGTTGGTTTGGGCGTCATCGCCTTCACCTTGTTTAAAATCGCCACCGAGCAACAACTTGCCGTCATTCTGCAATGCCAGGGCGTGCACCGAGGTGCCGGCAGCGAGGTTGCTGTTAAACGTCTGATCCAGGCTACCATCATTGTGCACGCGAGCTAAAGCGTGCCGCGATCCCTCTTTAAAGTGAGTGTAATCCCCGGCAACAATCACCTTGCCATCTTCTTGCATTAACAAAGCCAGAATCTTTCCATCGGGGTATTCCGGTGTGAACCAGTCGCCATAGGTACCATCCGGGTCGAGTCCAACCAGATAGTGTTTGGTGGAGCTGGTTTCAGTCATGTACGTTCCACCAATGATGATGCTGCCATCGCGATCCAGGGCGATTGCGCTTACTTCGTCATTAGTCCCCATCACCGGCGGCACAAACTGCCGGTCCTTGTCGCCACCTTCTTCAATCCTGAGGACACCGTTAGTCACGATGTTTTCAATCTTGGAATACTCCCCGGTAACTAAAATCTTTCCATCCCTTTGTATAACCAGATTATTAATCATTGCACTCACCCTCACCCAAAATAACCCATAAACTGGGCCACGCGAGTGAAGGAACTGTGGGATGCCGAACGTTATGGTGCCTGCCATAACAGCGCGACGATGCGCAATAATCCGTTCCCCCGGTATATCCCCTCGCATAGCCCGGAACTTCTTCATCACCCCAACCCGAATGACGAAGTCAATCAACAACTGGAACGTTTGGGCCAGTTTGGGTGCTGGCCACGATACCCTAAAACCTTAAATAAGATCGCCCCTTGCTTGGCATACTAAGGCGATTAAACAGATATTACAATCTCTGCCGACAGAATACGTTGAGGTAGTTAGCCGCCTATTTTCTCTTCAGCCTGGTCTAATCGGCGGCACCACGCCGCGTAAATTGACCCGGTAAGATTCAACCAAACGCTAAACACAGCGCCCGGTAGAGCAGAGACCGGGGTGAAGAATTTCAATGCCAGCGCGGTCGCCAGGCCAGAGTTTTGCATGCCGACTTCCAGGGCGATGGTACGGCGAATGGCGCGGTCAAATCCCAGCAGACGGGCGCCCAAGTAGCCAAGCGTCAAACCAGTCAAATTGTGTGCCAGCGAGGCCATCGCCACCGCCGCGCCCATCGTTGCAATACGGTCGGCATTGAGTGCAACGACAATGGCAATAATGAAACTGATGATCAATATCGAGAGTGGCGGGAGCAGGGCATCCACTTTCTTGACCTGCGCAGATAAATACGTGTTGCAGATCACACCTATTGCCACCGGTATCAGAATTATCCTGATCAAACTCAACAGCATGTCATACGCGGGTATGTTGACTGATGTTCCCAGCAGCAGTGTTAGCAGTAGCGGTGTTAAGGCGACGCTTGCCAGGGTTGAAATAGCCGTCATTGACACGGACATCGCCACATTTCCGCCGGCCAGGTACGCCATCACATTGGATGCGGTCCCGCCCGCCACAGTGCCAACCAGCAGCATGCCAATCAACAACTCCTGTTCAAGACCGAATAGCCAGGACAAGCCCAGGGCAGCAAATGGCATCACGCTGAACTGCAAAACCAGCCCCAATATCAGGCCGCTCTTGTAGGCGCCCAAATTAAGAAAGTCCTTGGCACGCAGCGTGAGTCCCATACTGAGCATGACTACCATCAAAAGCGGAACAATGGCCGATCTGCCCATACTGAACAGCTCGGGGAATAGATACCCCAACATTGCACCGGTCAGTGCCCAAACTGGAAATAGATTAACAATCATTGTGGTTCGCCAATGCCGGTCAAAGCAACTATCAGGCTCTCTTCAAGTTGCCTCAATATTTGCTGAGTCTGCGGATTCAAGGTGGTTCCCTGGTGATACTCATGCGGATAGAGTGTCTTCAGGTCTGATAGACGCAAATAGTCAGGATGGTGTAGCTCGGCAATGACGGCATACGGCAGGCTTGATTGCCCCTTGTGTACCTGGAGCTCGTAAATATGGACAGCCAGCTCTGCGGTTTCAGACATTCTCATTCGGGTTTGCAAGAAGGCTTGGTGGGTAGACACATCGACTCTACCAAAATAACGATGATGCTTGGTAATTTGCCAACCGGATTGTTTGAAAACAGCACCAAGAGATGCGCCGGACTTTATCTGCTTGTGTTCTGCAGCGATCAGGTCGCTGATGGGGTTGGTGTACAGTACCAGGGCGTGGGTGCGCGTAGTGCGTTTCTTATCACAATCTGTCGAGTAAAGATCAGAGATTCGCAGCTGGCTGGTATCCCGCAATACCTCGATGCCATAACTGCCAAAGCGTTGCCTGATTCGTTCACTATTCAGTAGTGGTCGCAAGGCATCGGCTGCATCGGTGTTTGGCTCAGGGGCTTTGTGATTGGCACAACCGACCAGTAGCGCCAGGCAAACAAGAAGTTCAACTCTTACTCCAACTCTGAGCAGTACGTGGTTGATGGAGTGGATCACGGGCGTTCCACCGACAGCGGGGTGCCTTCCTGGCCCGCATAGAAAACGATCACTTCGGCAGGCTCCAGGCCATCATTGATTCCATGGTGCCACTTATCAACCAGTTCGATAATGGTGTCACCTTTTCGAAGCTGCAGGACTTCCCCACTGATCGATTCAACTCGCAATTGACCGCTTAACAGCACTCCAGCATTCATCACTGGGTGCTTGTGCCAGTTGAGCGTGACACCCGGTTGAATGGTTATTTTTAAAACAGTGATCTCGGCCTGGCCCTGTGGATAGGAAGGGAGTGGCCTGCCATCCCAGCTGCTTGTTGATTTCGCCAGAGTTTCCACCTGGATAGGCTGTGCTGACTCAGAACTAACAGTGGATTGTTTGACCGAGCAGCCTGCTAATGCAACCAGGAAGAGCATCGGTGCTGTTTGGGAGAGTGGAAAAAATCGAAGGAGATCCATGCTGAGTTTGTTTGCAGTCAGTATTATTTATTCTTGGTTTGCCGGTATTGTAAATCAGAAACGCCAGCGGGGTTCCCAGCGTTGCGCTCTATTAGACTGGCAGCCTAAGCATCGAACTCTTAATAAAAGTATTAGCGACTAAGAAAGGCTTTACCCACAAAAAAAGGCCTTACCCACAAAAAAAAGGCGTTACCCAGAGATAACGCCTTTGTTGTTATAGAGGACCAACATCGCCTTAGATCAAAACGAAAAATAAGGTGATGGGTAAAAATGCCACCAGGCCGGTGGCCAGTTCTTCAAGAGTAATAGTCATGTTTCTCTCCGTTTTGTTAATTTCCTGCTATTAATGGAGGCGAATCAGGACTTTTAAAAATGATGTTAAATCATCAATTGTATAACTTCTGGTTATGAAGATTGTTGTTCAATATACCTGTCAGCGGTATCACTTTTTGCCGATGGTCGGCCGCAGTTAATAGTACAATGGTGCCTTCGACGGTCAGCTGCTTCAGTTAACTCGCTAACGTTGGCAGCTACGGCTCATCTATCAGTTTTCTCAAGCTTGTCACCATGGATTTAAAATCACTCATACGCACCATTCCAGATTTCCCAGAGCCCGGAATTCAATTCAAAGATATCGAATCAATTACCGAAAATCCCGAGGCCTTCGCCTGGGTCATCGAGCAATTCGCCATCGAGAGTCAACAGCACCACATAGACAAGATTCTGGTGCTTGATGCGCGTGGTTTTCTTTTTGGAGCTGCGTTGGGATTGCAAGAAAAGCTGCCGATCGTGATGGCGCGTAAACAGGGCAAGCTGGGTGGAGACTGTGTCTCTGAATCCTATACGCTTGAATACGGTGAGGCTTCAGTTGAATTGCAAAAAACCGCGATTCGTCCCGGTGAAAATGTGATGATCGTCGACGATCTGCTGGCCACCGGGGGTACGGCCGCTGCCGCCGCCGCATTGGTTAAACAAGTGGGTGCCTCAGTGACCCTGTTTGCCTTCGTGATTGAATTGGCGGATCTTGCGGGCCGAGACAAGCTGGATTCCGGGGACGTGATATCCCTGGTGACTTACTAGTTTGGTGTCGCTGAGTGGAATCTACCAGTTCGCTAGCAGTCCGTCCGCTATAGCTGTTCGAAGGTCTAGTACTTTTTGTTTTTCTCGGCGCTTTTTTCGATTGCTTCACCAGCCGCTTCGATATCCTGACCGACGCCGCGGATAGTATTACAGGCAAATAGCGAACTGCATAAAAGCAGGGTGATAGTAATTTTGGCAAAGAAATTATTCATGGCTGAACAGAGGATTTTTGGGAAAATTCGAGTGTAACAGGCCAAACGGTATCGGAAAACGACATTAAATTAATTAAATACGCAGGTCTCGGCGTGACTGCTTTGCAGATAATTGACTGAGATCACGAAACCAAAACCCACTCTTGTCTAAGCTAAGATGATCAAACTGGTAAACATGCCAATGGAAAGAATAAACATAAATTTATCGATCGCCCTGTCTTTAATCCTGGCCCTGAACGTGCTGACTTCTGCCTCGCAAGTTTTCGCCCAGGAAGAGACCGTTACACCAAGAGATATCATCCAGGGGGCGATGGATAACTTTCGCGGCGAGAGCTCTTTCACAGAGATGACCATGACCATTCACCGTGAGGATTGGGAACGCTCTATTTCCATGCAGGCCTGGACCGCGGGTGACAAGAATTCCCTGGTACGGGTGACCAAGCCGAAAAAAGATCTCGGCAATGCAACCCTGATCAAAGACAAGGATATGTGGAGCTTCGCACCGAAAATTAACCGGGTCATCAAAGTGCCATCTTCGATGATGAATCAGAGTTGGATGGGTAGTGATTTTTCCAACAAAGATATCAGTCGGTCTACCGAAATCCTCGATAGCCATGCACACACCTTGACTGCTACTGAAGAGCAAGATGGGCACACTGTTTATACTATTACCGCGGTGCCTCATGAGGATGCACCGGTGGTGTGGGGCAAGGAGGTGCTTGTTATTCGGGATGACTTTGTGTTGCTAGAGCAACAATATTGGGATCAGGACGGTGTTCTGGTTAAAACCATGAAGGTGACTGAGATTGCCAAGATGGACGGGCGAAATATCGGCAAGGTAATGCGTATGTTCAAGGTTGATGAGCCAGAAGAGTGGACCCAGGTAACGAATCACAGTGTTGATTTTGATGTGGAACTGGCGGGTAACACCTTCACCTTGTCCAACCTGCGCAACGCGAGGTAGTTATCACGATGCTGTCATTGGCCTGGCGAAATTTATGGCGTCACAGTCGCCGCACCTGGCTCACAGTCGGCGCGATGATATTTTCCAATATCCTGTTGGTGTTTATGATCACGCTGCAAATCGGCAACTACGGCATGATGATCGAGAACAGCCTCAAAGCCTATGCCGGGCATATCCAGATTTCCGCAACTGGGTACTCCGATGAGCCCAAGCTGCGCCTTACGGTGGACAATATTACCGAGCTCGCTGAGCTGTTGCGCAGGGAGATTCCCGAGCTGTCGGTCAGTATGCGTGGTGAGACTTTTGTTATGGCATCCAGCGAGGAACGCAGTTTCGGACTACAGGTGGCGGGGGTGGATGTGGCGCATGAAGCTACGGTTTCTTCCATCCCGGGTTTGCTTGCAGAGGGTCAATATTTGCGAGCAGGCGATCATCCGGAAATAGTCATCGGCTCGGTGTTGGCGCGAAATCTTAAAGTGGGTGTTGGCGATGAAATCACTTTGCTGGGCAGTGGCTATGATGGTTCCTTTGCTGCAGCCGTAGTCAACGTGCGAGGCATTTTTAACTCCGGAATTGCGGAGCTGGATCGCAACCTGGCGCAAATCTCCTTTGCCAGTTTCCAGGCGTTATTTGCCATGCAGGAGAAGGGGCATGTCGTTATTGCCAACAGCAGTGACGTATACCAGGCTGCCAGCTATCAACAACAAATCCAGCAATTGTTGAATCAGCAGTCAGAGCTGGGCAGTGGCGCAATCGAAGTTCTCAACTGGCGCGAAACCAACCCCAGCCTGGTTCAAGCCATCCAGTCCGATCTGGTGAGCTCGATTTTTATGTACATGGTGCTCATCGTGCTGGTGTCTTTCAGTGTTTTAAATACTCAACTGATGTCAGTTTTGGAACGAACCCGCGAGTTCGGCATTATGACGGCAATCGGGTTGCGACCAGGCCAGTTGGGTAAGTTAGTAGTGCTGGAGACAACTGCCATGGCGGGTCTCGGGCTGGTAATCGGCGCTTTCCTCGGCTTGTGCCTGACTATTTACTTAAACCAGGTGGGCTTTGTCATACCTGGCATGGAGGAAATGGCAGCACGTTATAACCTTCAGGAACGATTGTATCCATCGATTAGCGTGTTTTCGATTCTGGTCGGTCCTTCGGTGGTCTTCCTGGGCTGTTTGTTAGCAGCCGTTTATCCTGTCATTCGTTTGCAGGGCTTGCAGCCAGTGGCTGCCATGCGGGCTGCCTGATGCAAAACGCTGACCAAATTCGCACTAATGCTTTGCCACCGCTGGGTACGCTTATGACCCTGGCCTGGCGTAACCTGTGGCGCAATCATCGCCGCACCGCGATCATGCTGGCAGCCATTTCAGTGGGTGTGTGGGCCATGATTTTTATGTCGGCGCTGATGCGCGGCATGGTGGATGACATGCTCAAGCGGGGTATTGATCAGTTGCCAGGACACGTGCAGATTCATAATCCGCAGTTTCTCGATGACCCGAGCATTGTTCATTCGCTTCCGGAACCAGATTCCGCCATGCAAGACGCACTCAATCAGGCCGCAGTTTCAAAGTGGTTTAGCCGGGTAAAAGTGCCCGCGATGATCTCCAGCGAGCGTGAAAGTCGCGGCGTCATGTTGTTAGGGATTGATCCAGAAGCGGAGCGCGAAACCATATTAAATGGCGTTGAGCTCACACAAGGTCGTTTCCTGGAGTCTGCGGGAGATAGAGGCGTGGTGTTGGGTGAAAAACTGGTACAACGACTCGAAACACGGCTCGGCAAGCGAGTGGTTATCACCAGCCAGGACCCACAGAACAACCTGGCCGAAATAGGTTTGCGAGTGATCGGCATTTACCAGGCTGAGCTTCGCTCGCAGGAAGAACAATTCCTGTTCATCAGCAAACAGGCGGCACAGAAACTATTGAACATAGAAGATCAGGTCTCTGAAGTCGCCGTGTTTGGTGACGACTACAGGGACATCGCCAGGGTAAGTCAACACGTCACAGCGGCTACCGAGAGTTGGAATAGCCGACTGCCAGCCAAGGTCGAAGCGAATCCATGGCAAACCATCAATGGCTTTCTAAGCAGCTCGGTGACTGTCATGGACGGCTTTGTGTTGATCTGGATTATCGTGGTATTTATTGCGCTTTCTTTTGGCTTGGCCAACACCCTGGTGATGGCTGTGTTTGAACGCGTCAGAGAAATCGGCTTGATGTTGGCGCTCGGTATGCGACCCGCATTGGTTACCTGGCAAATCCTGCTAGAGTCAGTATTCCTGTTACTTCTGGGCTTACTGCTCGGCAATATCCTCGCGGTGCTCTCGATTTACGCCCTGGCAGATGGCATAGATTTGTCTGGTGTGGCCCAGGGGTTTGAGATGGTCGGGGTAGGTAATACCCTGGTGCCTCAATTATGGATTAAAGACCTGTTAACGGCCAACGCGGTGGTCATCCTGCTCGGCCTGACGACCAGTATGCTCCCCGCCTGGCGAGCGGCCAATTATGACCCGGTTCGGGCACTCTCAAAGGCCACCTGATGGGCAGGCTGACAATGACTATTAAAGACAGGGTAAGAATTCATGACTGCAATTAGCTGCAAAAATCTTTGCAAAACGTTTCAACAGGGCGATCAAACCGTCGTGGGTCTGGATCATGTTTCAATAGAAATAGACTCGGAAGAGGTGGTTTGTTTATCCGGCCCATCTGGCTCGGGCAAAACCACCCTGTTGAACGCCATGGGTGGTCTGGATACGCCGGACAGCGGTGAAATACGGGTTGGCGATTTGCGTGTGGATCTGCTTGATAAGGGGCAACGCGCTGATATGCGTTTGAACGAAATCGGTTTCGTGTTCCAGGCATATAACCTGATCCCGGTGTTAACCGCACAAGAAAACATTGAGTTCGTGATGCAGGTTCAAGGTGTGCCAGCGGAATTGCGACATCAGAAGTCCCTGGCTATTTTGCAGGAGGTGGGCCTGGAAGGGTTGGAAGACCGGCGCCCGGCAGAACTATCTGGTGGTCAACAGCAACGGGTGGCGGTCGCGCGGGCAATCGTCAGTGAACCCACGCTGGTGCTGGCCGACGAGCCAACTGCCAACCTGGATTCCACCAGCGCCATTCAGTTGATCGAATTGTTCCTGGAGCTAAATCGAAAACTGGGCATCACATTCGTGATTGCCACCCACGATACCCGGGTTATGTCCTACTGCCGCCGTATGATTACCATGGTGGATGGGAAAATTGTCAAAGACGTGCAGCAGGATCAGGCTCCATTAGCAGCATCGGAACACAATGCAATTTCGCAGACTTAGCAATAAGCATCGTAATACCATACTGCTGGCCGGGTTAATAGCTGCCTCAACCGCCAACGCCCAGGGGCTGGAATTCGACGGCAACCTGAAATATCAATTGGTCAACACTACCTATCCGGCGGGCAGTTTGATTCGCGATTTAACCGATAAAAATGTGGCGGATCATGCCGCCACGGCACGGTTCAACATCGCTTATAAATCCAGCAAATGGGCTGCCACGGCCAGCTACCAGGCGATTGGTTTGGCGGGCGATACAGTGGAGCTCACCAGTGGCAGCACGGCCGGCCAAGCAGGGCTGATCCGCTCGCCGCTTCTCAGTGACCAGACCCAGTTATTCGATCTGACCAGCACTGTAGATGACGGCAACCGCTACGCACTTGCGCATCGACTCGATCGCCTAACCATCAGCTACCAGGGTTCAAAGAATGTCATCCGCGTGGGGCGCCAGGCAGTGAGCTGGGGCAATGGCCTTATCTACACACCGATGGATTTTTTTAATCCATTTGACCCAACCACCATCGATACCGAGTACAAACCCGGCGCAGACATGCTCTATGCCCAACACCTGCTTGATAGCGGTAACGATTTACAGTGGGTGTCAGTATTTCGGCGCAATGAATCGGGCAGGACCAGCGCCAGCGTGAATTCCCATGCGATCAAGTATCATGGTTTTTTTAGTTCTGCTGAATATGACTTACTGCTGGCAGAGCATTTTGACGACACCATCATCGCGGTGGGCGGCTCGACCAGCCTGGGCGGGTCGGTAGTGCGTGGTGATTGGGTGATCACGGATACCGAGCAGGATACCTTCCATAGCCTGGTGGCAAATATCAGCTACTCCTGGGTTTGGCGTGGTAAAAATATGACCGGGTCCCTCGAGTACTTTCACAATGATTTCGGCGAACAAACAGACCAGTTGGCACTAACGGATCTTGCGGCCAATCCGGCGCTGGCAAATCGAGTCGCACGCGGCGAACTGTTTACCCTGGGGCGCGACTACCTGGCTGGTTCAGCAACGATAGAGATAAACCCGCTCTGGAACCTCACCCCCAATTTATTTGTAAACCTGACCGATAATTCGGCGTTCAGTCAATTGATCAGCCAACACAGCCTGAGTGATAACCTGCAGCTTATCGGCGCGGTATCTCTACCCATCGGGCCCAGGGGCACGGAGTTTGGGGGGCTACCTACCGGGCCGTTGGCCACGTCCGCACCGCGCCGATTTAGTAACTCCAGTTGGTCTCTGTTTGGGCAACTGGCTTGGTATTTTTAGTTAATCTGGCGTTAGGTCGAGCATCAATTAGGTATTGAACGAAACCGGTCAGGCTCACCCGGATGGGGGATGTGCGCTATGTTGCGTAGCTGCATAATGTCTAACCAGGACAGTGATGAGTCCGTCAGATGGACTTGCAACCGCCGAGCAACCAGGAAACAGGAGGTTGTAATGCGGTGATTGCTCCGCGATTTCGTCCATGCTGAGGGAGCATAGTTGGCGCACACTCCCTGATGAGAGAAACGCTCATTTATCATCACTTCTGAAATAGCTTTATCTATATTAGGTGCTGCCGCGAAGAAGCTGGCGACTTAATACGTTTAACAATCCGGAGGTGCACACAATGAAATACCAAACCGATCACCTGGATCATTTACTCAAACCGATTACCGGCGAGGGAAAATTGGATCTGCCGACGGGTGGCGATCACCATCATGGTGGACCAGTCAAATCGATTCGCAAGGCAACATACAAGGGCAAAGAGATCGAGGTGCATACCACCTATGAGTTTTTTATCGATGGCGAACAAACCGAGGTGCATGCTGAGGTGATGAACGATGGCAAGGTCCATTGTCACAACTTACCGCAATATGCCTTTACCTCGGCCATTCGCATGATGAAAAGCATAATCGACGTCATGGACTTTAAGATGCCTCACAATGAGTTGGCTGGCGGAGGCCATACCAGCCATGACAATCACCTTGGCAACGCCGGCATGCACGGAGGGCACGATCATGACAGCCATTAGACGCAATATTCTTAATAACACCGCCGCTCGTGATCAGTTTTTACAGGGTATGGTGCTGTTGGACCAGGAGATGCCTGGCATTACCGCGGGAGACGTACAGGCTTTTCTGCAGAACAATGTCCCTCACATCACCATTCAGGGCCTCAACCAGCAACTGTCCACCTATGACTTGTTTGTCTTGTGGCATGTTGTAGCGATGGGTATATCCCTGCCAGTGGGTAATGCCGCTCACAGTGGGCCAATCTTCCTGCCCTGGCATCGGCTGTACCTGATTCGCCTGGAAGAGGAACTGCAACGGGTACTGGGCGACGATGATTTTGGCTTGCCGTATTGGGATTGGGCCGCGGACGGCCAGCTTTCCACCTTTCAGCAGGTCAATGCGGATATCTGGAGCACACAAAACATCGGCACTTCACGTGGTGTGGTGAACGATGGTGCGGTGGCAGATATGCGAGTCCGGCTGTTTAATTTTGCCGGCAATCGAATCGCCTCGGTCGAACCGCGCAGAATCCAACGCCAAGCCAGTAATCAAAGCGCAAGGCGATTGCCGCGCAAGGTTGATGTACAGGCTGCCCTGGATGCTATTCCCTATGACGAAGCAAACTGGGATATCAACAACAATGCCCACCGCAATGTGTTGGAAGGTTGGCATAACGGGCCGGCTTTACACAACCGTGTGCATGTCTGGATTGGTGGCGACATGGGGCCGGGGTCGTCACCGAATGATCCAGCGTTCTTTCTTAATCACTGTAATGTCGACCGTATCTGGGAAGCCTGGATGATGAACCAGGGCCGGGATTACCGACCGCAGGTAGGAGAGGGTCCGCAAGGGCACCGCATCGACAGCGCGATGGTGTCAATTCTGGGCCAAAGCCTGCGGCCCATCGATGTGCTCGATCCATCACAATGGTATTCCTATGATGATCTCAATGTAGCAGCCTGATAACTTTGCCCTGCGAAGGACCACGCGTACAGTAACTGCACGCGTGGCATGTGTTACGCTTGATAGGCTATCGTTCAGAAGGAAGTCTGGAATAATGCGGATATGAGAAGAATCCCGCTCAACATTGCAAAACTGTATTGGGCCTGGCTGGCAATCTTCTTCCTTTGGGTGAACGGAGGCCTGCTTTTGACCGAATTAGCTGGCCCTCTCCGTGGGACCATAATTGTGTCCTGGGCGGATTATGCCTGGATGCTGGTATTCCAGGCGGTTGGCGCCGGTTTCGCCGTACTGAGTTTCCCGGATCGTAAAATCGAGAAATTTGACCTGCGCGACAATGTGCTGAGCGGACCGAACTCTACATCGGTTAACTTCACAATGGATTCAGTTAATTTGTCCAAGCCCTTCAAGTTCAACAAGTCCCGAGTCTTTTATCCTTTCTCTACTGTGTACCTCAAACAGGATCAGCATACCGTGTGCCTATCGACGATGTTTTTATCCAAGTCTGAGATGGCAGAGATTACCGGATCAATCAACAACATCACGGATTCTGAACCTGATAAATAATTCTTGTCGATAGATGTGCGGTTCAAGGATGAATAGTCATACCGCATGGAGTGCGCGCCCCGGCGCTTTCCAGTTCAGAAGAGAGTCATCGATAGTCTTTCGTAAACCCCAAAATAGTGCTTATTTTGCGGTTATTACCGTGAATTTTGATTCCGAATTATTAATAAAAATGTTAATGAGAATCATTCCTATTTATATCCAAGCCATTTATAATACTGGCGTTTTTTAACTAGAGGCACTATTCAGCGCCTGCCTTCCGGGCAGCTTGTGGGGCCTCATTTTAGATAAACAATTTTGAATAAGTGGATACCGGTCGATTCAGGAACTACTTCCTTAATCTCGACGGGTAGCCCTTAATGCGAATTTTCATTTGATAGAGTTACTTTTAGTAACGGGAGACGAGAGAAATGAAAAAAACCAAAATCGCGGTGGTAAGTACCGCGCTGTTGTTTGGCGGCGCCGTTGGCGCTCAACAAGACAACATTGATGAAGTTGTGGTAGAGGGCCAGTACCTCTCAACCAACCGAGCCAATGCTGTGAAAACCCCGACGCCAATTATTGACGTGCCACAAAGCCTGTCAATCATCACGGCTGATCAAATTAATGAGCAAGGCATTACCAGTATTGGTGACATCATCGATTACACTGCGGGTGTGAACACCTCACAAGGCGAAGGCCACCGTGATGCGGTTGTATTCCGCGGCGTTCGCTCCACTGCAGACTTCTATATTGATGGCAATCGCGACGATGTGCAGTACTACCGAGCGCTATACAACGTAGAACAAATTGAAATTCTGCGTGGTCCAAATGCATTGCTGTTTGGTCGTGGTGGTACTGGTGGCATCCTGAACCGTGTTACCAAGAAAGCTACGGTCGGCGAACAATTCACTGGCTACAAAGTATCGGCTAACACGTTTGGTGGTTTTGGCCTGGAGCTGGATCACAATATGTCTTCCAGTGACACTGCTGCCTACCGCATCAATGTGATGTATGAAAGCCTGGAGAATCATCGCGATTTCTTTGACGGTGATCGCATTGGCTTCAACCCGACTGCACGTTTTGAACTCAGCCCGGACACCATCCTGGATCTTTCCTACGAGTATGTTGATCACGAGCGCTTTATTGATCGTGGTATTCCAACTGGCGACGATGGCCGTCCTGTGGAAGTGTTTCAAGACACAGTATTTGCTGATCCGGAGCTGAATGAAACTACGTTGGAAGCACACACCTTCCGTGCTGCTTTGCAACACAACTTTTCAGATTCCATGAAAGCCAACGTGAGCGCCTTTTATGGCACCTACGACAAGGTCTATCAAAACTTCTACGCTTCTGGTTATGACCAGGGCACGAATATCGTTGAGCTGGACGGTTATGTGGACGAGACTGATCGTCAGAACCTGATTCTGTCAGGCAATCTGGTTTCAGAATTTGAATCTGGAAATATCGGCCACACCTTTATTGTTGGTGCCGAGTACATTGATACTTCTTCAGATCAATTCCGCTTGAACCCAGTGTTTGATACGACTATCGATGATCGTGAATTCTTCTTGCCAACTCGCCCATTGAGTTTCAGTGGCGGCGCTGGTATCAATGCATCAGGGATGCCTACCACTTATGCATTCTCAGATCTGAATGACGATACTCGAGTAAATATCGATGTGGTGTCACTGTATGTCCAGGACCAGATCGAAGTATCTGAGCAATTGGATATATTGCTGGGCGCTCGTTTCGACAGCTTTGATATTGAAGTGTTCAACGTGCCTGCGAATGAGACCCGTACTCGTAAAGACGAAGAAGTGTCTCCGCGCCTGGGTATCATCTATAAGCCACAGGAAAACATCTCTATCTACGGTAGCTACAGCGAATCATTCCTGCCACGCAGTGGTGAGCAATTCGCTAATATCAATGGCAACAATAACCAACTTGATCCAAACACCTTCACTAACCTTGAGTTCGGCATCAAGTGGGATTTTGAACAAGGTCTTAGCCTGACTGCAGCCATCTTCGAAAACGAGCAAAGCTCTCCACAAGTCTCTGATGGTGATCCATCAACCTTGGATGTAATTGACTCTGACGTTTCCGGATTCGAACTGCAACTGAATGGCCAGATCAATGATGCATGGTATATGACCGCCAGCTACACCAATTTGGATGGCGAGCAAGTGAACCGCAGCGGCCCAACTGGCCGGTCGCCACGCGAACTGCCTGAAAACATGTTCTCAGTGTGGAACCAGTTCCGCATCTCAGAAGGTTTTGGCATGGGGCTGGGCGTAACTTATCAGGATGAGAGCTTCATCAATAATAGCAATAGCGCAGTACTGCCTAGCTACACTCGTGTAGACGCTTCTGCCTATTATGACTTGTCAGAAAAAATGCGCGTTCAATTGCACATTGAAAACCTGACAGATGAGCTGTATTTCCCTAATTCGCACTCTACTCACCAGGCAACAGTGGGTGCTTCTATTAATGGACTTGTATCGTTAATCGGTAAATTCTAGATCCTAGGGGTTGTTAGCAAAGGGAAGGGGTCGCGAGTAATTCGCGGCCCTTTTTTTATGTGCACAGAAAAGATAAGCAGGGACCAATGGATTATGAGTTCGCTGGTCTAACCTTGCTGATCTGCCGTCCCGCTATGGGCCATTGAGGTTGTATCGAGTAGAGTAATTATGACTACAGACATTTTATTAGTATGTGTGTCAGTAATGTTTATTGTCGCAGAACTTAAATATAGTATTTTCATGGACTTTAGAGGTGACTTCGAGACTGAAAACAGACAGGTAATCCACGGCTTACTTGCGCCGTTCCAAGCTCTGCACGTTACCCAATACATACTCAACTTAAATTACCTAAATGAGGCAAAAAATACTTCCCGCCACTTTAGGTTCTAAAAAGTCTCACAGCAAGAGGATTTTGGTTCAGACTGACTTCACTTCTGAAGCTATTGCAAGCCTTTCCTTATCGTACAATCACGACAAAGATGTAGCTCTCGCACATGAGATTAATCATGATTTGATTGGAGAAGCTACTAGTAGCAAACCACATAAAGTTTGCTATGTAAGACTTTTGGGAATCGAAGTGTAAAAATTTGGAATTAACGAAATTTAGCGTGACTACCGACGTGGGTTGGATATTAAATTTAGTCAACTAGAATGGGTTCCTTTACATATTCTAATTATTACTCCCGGGGTTACACCATGAGGTGCAACTAGTTCTAGAGTATTATGTGGAGGTGAGCTATTTGGTTTTACATATGAAGATGGCGTTATTCTCTAAAATAGCAATTCTCTAATTGCCAATTCACGAATAATTCTTGTTTTAAGAGGAATATTGCCTGGTAATGTATCAATAGTATAAATGTTCAATAAAGAGTATAGATTGCAGATACTTGGAAAAGAATTCAAAAATAATTATCTAGGAAAAATGGCCAGATATGCAACTTAGTTCAGGAAATTTTAAAATTTTCTTATGTGGATAGTGAGAGTAATTATTCTTGATTGACCTTGTACAATATAATCCAACCCAACATTAGAACTACTAGCCCTAGCCAATGAAAATTAGTTAAATGGAAACCTAAACCAACTGATAATGATAGGGCATAGCTGAAAAACGGGATAGAGGTAGTTGCCACCCCAATGTGAGATAAGGGTATATCTCCGAGGATAGAAATTAGCAAAAGCATTGGAACGAGTAAACCAAAGATACCAAGTAGCATAATATTCACATCGAAGATAACAGACTTAAGATCGGGGTTCTGAAAAGAAAAGATGTATATAAAGGTGAATATTATAAAAACAGGCAAGTACCGAGCAAGAGCAATCGTCGCATTTCCGACGCGAGCTTCTTTTTGTAGCTTTTTTATGGCTAATGCGCTGACAGCGAATGCAAACGATGCTGTGGAGGCAACAATGTACCAAACTGGGTTTACTTCAGAATTCAAATTGTCAGATGCCATAAATATCGAACTACCGACTATCAGAAGAAGGATGGCGGTAGCTGACAATGTTGTAATTCGTTCTCCCATAAAAAGAAGTGCTAAGAGAATGGTGGAAGTTGGATATATCGCAGTATCTATGACCGCGTAAGTAGCTGGAAGCAGTTCTTTCAATGCACTAAACATGGCTAAAAATGCTGTGCAGGAAAAGACAGCGATCAACATGAACCACCGTAACTTGACTATACAGTTTGGGGCATCAGACCGTTTGCGTATGGAGAAAAGAATGATAGCGACCAGGCTAGCCCAAAAACTTGACCCTACTAGGATTTCCAACGTTTTGTAGTCCTCTAGCTTTGCTGCAATATAAACATCTTTAGCGGCCCAAAGGAAGCAATATACACCTAGTAGGAAATATGGTGTGATAAAGCTCTTTTCGGAAAAACTATTGCTTTCTTTTTTTTGAAAAAACACGAGCGAGCACGAAAAAGAAAATGAATAGCAGTAGCGGTGTGCCGTAGCTAACTGCTTTATCGATGGAGCCATTATCCTTGTATCCGGACGGAAGTTTTGTCTCAATCATCGGGATAGCAATCATAGAACAAGGTATCCCCAAAGAACCTGCAAGCAGTGACTTCCACCCCCCAAGAGAGTTTGCTAAATCTTTAGCAGCCGAATCTACCTTAAATAACCTATGTCTTTTTGACTTAGCAACGGTAACCCCCGAACTATCAACAACTCTAACAAAGATAGTGGAAGAGTCTATTACTTCGGGAAATGGGAGGTTAAAAGAAAAATGCTCGTAGTTTATTTTTGAAAGAGGGGAAACATAAATGATTTCTTCAATTCCTCGAAATTCTCTGATCACATGACAGGTATACATCTCATGATCATTGAGTAGTTTCTGGGTCTGAGTAAAACTTAAATCACATCGACTAAGTTGAAGCTTCGAAGAAAACTCATATGCCTTTTCATTGTCAAAAAGTAACTGCTGCTGCCGCCGTCCATAAAAGAACGATACGGACGCTATCTTCAGTGCTTCATGATCGTTTTCAAGGGTGTTCTCTTCTAGCGAAGCACTTTCGATCCTAAAAGCCGCGTCCCACGCTGCTCTTGAGTCTCCCTGAACACAAACCAATAATGTACCTAGAGAATTTAGAACTGATTCTGAGTGAGCAAGTCCCGTTTTTCTGATCGCCAACGATAAGTTATCGCTGAAAGCAAGCGTTATACCATTGAGTTCTCCCAAACAGTCACCTAACGCAAATTTTGAGTAGATCACGCTTTTATTAACAAGGTTATCTATCTCAGACAAGAAGTCTCGCTCAACGCCTTCAGGCATATTATTTGTATGGATAATTGAGTACGCAAGACTATTTGAGGGTTGATAAATGTCTGATATTTTCCTAGCAGGATGGATGGCCGAAAAGCGTAAGTTCGGTATATCTTCACACGCGGAATAGATGCTTGTTTTTTCTAATTCTGCAAGTTTCATCGCTAAGAATTGGCCTCGAACTGAATCTTTTTGGGGTTTGTCGCGTTCACTTATTTTTGAAGCATATTTTTTGGAAAATATTTCCCGTAGGCTACCTACCGCTGGCTTGATCGCAGAGACAACGTTGTAAGCCTTCTCTCTCGCCGCGATCACCCCAAAAACTTCCTGGTCAAGTAAAAATATTACAGAGCAGCCCAGCTCATATTCGAAAAGAATGAAGTCGATAGAACAATGTTCGCATTCGTCACGCCCAAAGTTATAATTACATTTTTGTCCAATTTCTATCACTGATGTAGCGATGTCAGCTAAGCCGAAGTATTCACCTATTTGGTCCGGATTCGTAAATAAAATCGGCCTGCCATACGGTAGTTTGTCTCTCCAGTTGCCTAGCGCTAACATGAAAACATTGTGCAGTGAGCTTACAGAATCAGATAGCAAACCAAAAACATTTTGTTCGAAGTGAGTATGGTCCTCCGTATTAAAAAGCATTTGATAATTTTCTGTTAGCCAATAGCTAGACCGACCCAAATTTCTCGAATCACCTCTCTCTAAGAAAAGTCTCCATTTATTTTTTTCCATTCGATAAAAATTGAAGTATCCATCTGTGCCTAAAATTGAGATAGAGGTAAAATCGGCTTTCCCAAATACATCTGAATCGCTAAGATCAGCCGCTGCGAACATAAATCTAGAGACTTCGTTTATATTCGGAGCTCGGCTTTCAGATAAATGTACTGAGGCTATTGGGGATGATCCATTTATATTTTCTATGTATAGATCTGCGACGTAAGAAAGCCCCTCTAGGTGATGGCGCAGCCACTCCAAATCTTTAGGCTCCAGTTCGTTTGAGGCTTTTAAAACAACGTCAAGTTTATCCTCATCCTTTACATCAACTTTTTTTGGTGAGAGAGGTTGCTCACAAAGAAATGTTTCTTCCTCACTCTGTAGACTATTTTTAACACCCTCTCGTAAATAAGGCATCGCACCCAAGCTGGGATCACGACTCCAAATGTTATGAAACAAAATATCGCCAAATTTGTCATCAGCGAGAACCACGCTCCAAACGTCTTGATAGACCCTAGAAATTACAATGGACGTACGAATATTTTCCGGATAACGAAAGACAAGACATTGAGCTTCATCACCTATTGACTCGCTTATGGAACGAGCCAGACGTACAATACTTGGAATATCGTCTATAAATCCCTCTAATCGAAAATTTCCAGTATCGACAGATGATTGGAGTTTACAACTTTTCTCTACATCAACAAGGGCAATAGCTCTTAATCCCTCCAGCCTTAATTGTAATATGGCTTTAGCTTTCTCCAAGAGATGCTTCGTTTTCACGACTATAAAAGTGCCTAAATAATCAGATTCGTAGGTTTTCCTTCTAAGAAGGCAATCACGTTTTGTAAACAGATTTCAGTTTTTCTCTCTATTGCTTCATGGGTGTTAAAAGCAAAATGAGGCGTTAGCACGATACGATCATCAGTCAGCAAATACGACCCCTTTCCTCGAGAGTCTTCGCTTATGACGTCCAATCCCGCTCCAGCTATCTCACGAGCTCTTAAGGCACCTACTAAGGCTTCCTCATCGATTAATTCAGCTCTAGCGGTATTAACTAAAAATGCACTAGTCTTCATGGTCTTAAACTCATTTGCACCCACTATTTTTTCAGTTTCCCGGTTTAAGGCACAGTGTAAGCTAATGACATCAGCTCGAGAGAATAGTTCAGATTTGGTAACAAACTCTACTCCAAGCTCCTCTGATCTCTCATTTGATGGGTTTGCTGTGTATGAAATCACTTTCATACCAAAACACTGAGCACGTTTAGCTACAGCGGCACCGATATCTCCCAGACCTATTATTCCTAACGTCTTTTCGTATAACTGCGACCCTCGAAATGATTTCCAATTGTAGCCACCATTTACGACATGCGTATGAGCAGCAATAATACTGCGAGATACCATGACAGCTAGTGTTATTGTTAATTCAGCAATGGTTTCCGAAGCATAAGCAGGAACATTCGAGACAGAGACACCCTTAGCCTTTGCCGCAGTGATGTCCACATAGTCAAAACCCGTAGACCACAACGACAACAATCTCAGATTTTTAGCAGCCTTAAAGGCCTCCTTATCCATATTACTCCATCCCAAGATAGCGATATCGGTATGTTCCAGGCGCTTGAATAGTTCCTCTCTTGATGGAACATCATCATAAAAATCAATATCTCCAAGCGCTCTGAGTCGATCGAGTTGGTCTAAAGAAAAGTCTACAGTGTCTACAACAGTTATCTTCATAAAGTCAGCAAAATCAAATTTGTTTCTCTCCTACCAACATTAAGCGCTGAACACCCCAACATCAACCACTTTATATCGAATAGCTAAAAGGGTTCTCAAGGATGTAACGGTGGTCATACCCCTCACCAAGGCACGGTCTTGTAATACAACACGCGTTTTGTACGCAGCGTAAAGCAACAATCATAACTAAAACGAATAAATCTCCATGCCGTTCAATGTTTTAGCGTCGCTTGACATTACTAAATCATAAATAGTGGGCCACCTAGACTCGAATGCGTGACGCAGGACGCGGTGCGCAGCATGCGGTGTGCAGCACAGGGACCAATGGATTATGAGTGCACTGCTCTAACCCTGCTGCTTCGCAGCCCCGCTATAGGCCAACGTGGAAATAGAAAGTAACAAGAGGGAATGGTAGCAAAATACTGTTCAGTCCTTCTGGTGGGCCCGCCTGGACTCTAATGCGTGACGCAGTGACAGGGACCAATGGATTATGAG
>JBCCFY010000023.1:0-70334 GCA_039110515.1 Pseudomonadota bacterium | reverse complement strand
GCCTTTGAGCAGATCGATTACGCGCTGGAGCAGGGAATCAATTTTATCGATACCGCCGAGATGTATTCTGTGCCGCCGCGCAAGGAAACCTATGGCCTCACCGAGACGTATATAGGTAACTGGCTGGCAGCCAACCAGGATAAACGCAAAGACATCGTACTGGCTTCAAAGATCGCAGGCCCGGGCGTGCCTTGGGTGCGTGACGGCAGCAAGTTGAATGGGGACGGGGTTAGACGTGCGGTCGACGCTTCATTGCAAAGGCTGCAAACCGATTATATAGATTTGTACCAACTGCACTGGCCAAACCGACCAGCCCCGCAGTTTTCACGCCACTGGCCCGGTACCTATAAACATAGCGAAATAGACGTAGTCCAAGAGCAGGAAACCCACCTGGATATTCTCACTGCGCTGGGCGAATGCGTTAAAGCAGGAAAGATTCTGCACTGCGGTTTGTCCAATGACACACCGTGGGGAATCAACGAGTATCTGCGTCTGGCCGAGCAACATGACCTGCCGCGCATGGTGTCGGTGCAAAATGAATTTAGCCTGTTGCACCTGACCGATGTGCCGCATGTTATGGAAACCTGTGTGTTTAACGATATCGCCTACTTGCCCTGGTCGCCGCTGGCGGGTGGAGCCCTATCGGGCAAATACCGCAATGGGGCCAAACCAGAGAACTGTCGTTGGACGATTCAACAACGCAACGGCATTTTCCGCGATACCACGCAGTCGCATGCGGCGATTGAGGAATACCATGGCATCGCCCAACGGCATGGTCTCAGCCTGACGCAAATGACCCTGGCCTGGGTGTTTCAATTCGATGGCGTAACGTCTTCAATTATTGGCGCCACCTCCATGGAACAGTTGAAAGAAGACATCGACGCGCACAAACTGGTGTTATCAGACGAAGTGTTATCCGAAATCAACCTGGTCATACGAAAGTACCCGGTGCCTTTCTAGCGCACCAAATCAACCTTTAGCTTCAATCAACCTCGGGAGCAGTCATGACAGCCTATAAAAAAGCCGTAGTGATGGTCGTACTGGGGGGTGTGTTCTTAAGCACCCTCGGTGTAGGTACCCGCTTGATGGAAGCGGCCAGCGGTTTGCAAATCGTCTTCTACCGCGCTTTGGGTCTGGCGGTATTCTCCAGCCTGTTGCTGTGGTATCAAAGCGGCACGAGATTTTTTGCCGCCATGAAAGAAGCCGGCTGGCCGGGTTTCGTGGCGGGTATCTTCCTGGCCCTTTCCTCGATTGCGGTGGTGTTGGCGGTGTTGAATACCACCGTCGCTAATGCCATGTTTGTAATCTCCCTGGCGCCCCTTCTGAGTGGTTTGTTCGCCTGGATGCTCCTTGGCGAAAAAGTCAAAGCCAGAACCTGGATCGCGATTGGTATCGCCCTGGTGGGTGTGTTGGTGATTATCAACGGTGCGCTATCCACCGAAGGCATGCTCGGCATCGCTTATGCCTTCCTGATGGCAATCAGTTACGGGTTGTTCACCGTGTCATTGCGATTCGGCAAAGACCTGAACATGCTGCCGTGCGTGTGCTGGTCGGCCTATATGTTGCTGCTGATTCTTGGTGTGAGTTTGCCAAGCCTGGATGTGCCCACCCAGGATATAGGCATCAGCCTGACCCTTGGTGTGTTTCAAATTGGCCTGGGCAGTATCTTACTGATCGCTGGCTCCAAGTATGTGCCTGCCGCACAGCTAACCCTGTTAGCCATGCTGGAAGTAGTATTGAGTCCGATCTGGGTGTGGTTGGTAGTTAACGAAACGCCTTCCATGGCAGCCCTTATTGGGGGCGGAATTATCATGTGTGCGATTTGTTACGACGCACTTGCGCCAACCAAGCAGAACGCCTGAACCAGACCATTTGCAATTCACCAGGCAAAAAATACCCCGGAAAACCGAGGTATTTTTCTATCTTACGATATGCCGGATGGCTAGCCGGATGGCTTGAAGCTAACTCATAGCTGCTCCAGGATTTTATCGGCACCACTCACTTCAAAGCCACCGCCTTCTTCCAGGTTAAGCTGGCTGACTTTGCCATCGTCGACAATCATTGAATAACGGCTAGAGCGGGTACCACCAAAGTCTCCGGTTTCCAGCACCAGGCCAATGGCTTGAGTTAAAGCACCACCACCGTCAGCGATCATGGCGATGTTCTCGGCGTTTTGATTGTCCTGCCAGGCTTTCATCACGAAGGCATCATTAACTGACAAACAGGCAACCACATCCACGCCCTTGGCGGCGATATCATCATAGCTCACCACGAAACCTGGCAGGTGTGCTTCAGAGCAGGTTGGGGTAAAGGCACCAGGCAGGGCAAACAGCACGGCTTTCTTACCGGCAAAGTATTCACTGGCAGACACATTGGCCTGGCCACTCCTATCAATCACGGTAATTGGTGCGTCCGGGATTGAATCACCTATTTGTATCATCGCTAACTCCAAATGTTGATTAGTTCAGCGCGCATTATAAAGCAAGCACGTCACAAGTGGATATACAGCCTTGCAAGAACTCTCCCAGAACAGAATTTATTGAAAATTTTCTCAAAGCGGTCAAATATGGGCCTGCTCATCCGACATACAGATAAGAGCCAGCAACTTGGCTTTTAAATTCAACTTTAATGATGAGCTTATATATAAGCAGGAGAACAGAACTATGCAATTTATCGCATTGATTTACAGTACCGAAGGGGCCGACGACGTAGAAATGGACGTATTGCTGGACCAGTACCGCGCGTTCGGTGAAGCCGCCACCGAGGCGGGCGTTATGATCGCAGGCGAGCCACTGGAGCCGGTCTCAACCGCAACTTCCGTAAGATTGCGCGATGGCAATACGCAATTAACCGATGGCCCGTTTGCAGAAACTAAAGAACAACTGGGTGGGTTTTACCTGCTGGAATGCAAAGACCTGGATGAAGCAACCCACTGGGCTGCGCAAATCCCCAGTGCGCGCTACGGCACTATCGAAGTCCGCCCGATAATGGCCTTTGAATAATATGCCGACAAACGCCGACTTGGCACGAGTATTTCGTGCCGAGTCCGGCCGTATATTATCGGTGCTGCTGGCGCAGTACCGAGACATGGACCTAGCCGAGGAAGCATTGCAAGATGCCTGTCTGCAAGCCAGCGAACAATGGCCGAGTAAGGGAGTGCCACAAAACAGCGCCGGGTGGCTACTCACCGTGGCACGCCGGCGCCTGATTGATCGCTTACGGAAAAGCACGCACGCCAACAAGGAGGAAGTGATCCAGGCGATTTCCGACAGCCTTACTGCTACTGAGCAAATCGCTGAAGAAGCACAGGAGATTCCGGACGAACGCCTTAAGCTGATTTTCGTTTGCTGTCATCCGGCGCTGGCAGAGAACGCTCGCGTGGCCTTGACCCTGAAAACCCTGTGCGGATTGACCGTGCCAGAGATCTCCCGAGCCTATCTGCTCTCAGAGTCTGCGCTGCACCAACGACTGAGCCGCGCCAAACGAAAAATTAAGAAATCCGGCATAGCCTACGAAGTGCCGCAAGATCAGCAGCTGGCGGAGCGTGTGTCTTCTGTGCTGGAAGTGATCTACCTGATTTTCAATGAGTCTTACACGGCCTTTGAGGGCCAATCACTAACGCGTGTTGAACTGGCAGAAGAGGCACTCCGCCTCGCGCGGGTACTTTACCGACTGCTGCCCCGGCCCGACGTCGCTGGACTGCTGGCCTTGATGTTGCTGCATCACGCGCGCCACGAAGCCCGCAGTTCAGACACTCGCGCATTTATTCCATTGGCCGAGCAGGATCGGCGGCTTTGGGACCAGGAGGCGATTTCAATGGGCAGGCAGTTATTGCTCACCGCCATGGCGAAAGGCCAGGCAGAAAAATATCAAATCCAGGCAGCGATTAGCGCTCTGCATGCTGAAGCAGATTGCTGGGAGAACACCGACTGGGCGCAAATCCAACTACTCTACTATGAGCTGTATAAACAGGAACCCTCGCCGATTGTGGAACTAAATCGGATAGTAGCGATGGCCAATTCTGGCCGCGAGCAACAGGCGCTGCAAAGTATGCAGGGCCTGGCAGAGGAGCTTGAAGAATACCAACCCTACCATGCAGCACTGGCCGACCTGGCCGCGAAACTGGGCGACAACTCACTAGCGCACACCCACTTCGCGAATGCCATCGCCATGACTAAAAACAATGCCGAGCGAGATTACCTGGTTCAGCAACTCGCTGCGTTAGAGTCAGAATAGTTACCCCGCCCAGTGTTGTTGAGCAGAACTGCCACGCACTTACTAAAGCTTAAAGATATTTCTCCTGACAGGACTTCATTTGACTGTTCAGGTTTGGCATGCCCAGCTTCTCCGGGTAGGCGTCTACATGTTGCTTGAGCACCTGGGCGAAAAACCGCTCGAGCTGGCTATGGGGTATCGGGTCGATGTCATAGACCGTGCCCTCAATTGGCTGGATTTGATCGCCCTCACCAACGAACTGGTAATCAATGTGTTGCAGGTCAGTTGCAATACGGCTTACCACGCCATCCAACAAACGCGGCAGCGTATAGGGTTGCGGGTACAGGCCTGGCACTTCCATCAAGGTGTCGTAGTTCCAGGCATGCGGCACCAGGTCCAGCGTATTACTCACCCGAACCAACTGATCCCCAGTGAATTGGCTATTCATCCACGAGGCAAAATCACCATTGCCCGGTGTTGCGCCAGCAAAAGCATAAGCATGCAGGGTGGACTGATCGGTGGCATCCCACCTGGGCTTGGTATCGTTCAACCAACACGCCACCGCTGGAGCCAAAGCACCGCCCAGACTATGCCCGGTAACGTAGATCGAAACATCCGCGTCAGTGTTTTGCATCACCGAGGCAAAAAAGTCACTCAAAGTCATACCATGTGAGGGGGTTCCTGCCACTGGCGTTATGGCTTGCAGGGTAGACAGCCCGACCCAGGTGGCGGTGGAAATCTCAGGTTTCAGGTTTGATGGCGGATTGCCATACACCCAGGGCTTGGTTTTCCAGACCAGGAAATCTTCAAACACCCAGTCCGACCAGGATTTTGGATCGGTACCCGCGATGGCCACCACATAGGTATTCGGGTTCTCGGTATTTTGCACCACCATCATGGTGTTATTGCTGTGGCCATTGGCTACCAGAGGGAAATCATACACTCTGGGGCCCCAGACGACTTCCCATTGACCCTTTAACTCTGGCACGCAATCGATAACGCACTTCGCTATCTTGCCAGCGGTGATATTCGCTTCAACGCCATCGCCGTCAACCACATCGGCCGCATCCACTGTATAGGCCAATGCCAGCATGGTTTGTTTTAGATGATCTGCTTTGGACATAACGAGACTCCCTGTTAGTGAATGATTCTATGAGTATTGACCTTAATACAGACCAAAAAGTTTATGTATTACACAAGATTACATTGGTAGAAATATTTGGTAATCAAGTTAGTAGGTGAACCACCGATCACCCTTTATAAAACAATCGGCACAATGATTGATTGATCTTGAGGAACTGACCGCATCCAGTTGTCTTTGAGGGTCAATCTGTTACTAAAAACTTCGTTTCCATTTTCCATATCAACGAGAGTCACTTCAGCCCAGGAATCTTCATTAATAGTGTCGGCAACGTTTTCAGGAACCAATGTGGTTAACTGGTACCTGCCATTCGGCGCTAAACTCAAGCTTGTTGTGACATTGTTATATTTAGCTCTGCTTGTCTTGTAAGCGGTCACCTCAATCTTAAGTTCGATGACACCATGGTCGATTCTCGCATGAACAAAAGAGGTTTCAGGATCATTGGCAAAGTCCTGTTCCGTTCTTTCAACTCGTTTTCCGTTAATGCTAATGGCAACAAATGGTCGGTACTGCTCACCTTCAACTATCCTGGGGTATTGTACTGTTATTGAAGCGGCATCATCACGAATAGATGCCACATGAGTTGAAGCACATCCGGACATAAGACTTGCGCATAGCAACAATCCAAATAATTTAACTTTCAACATAGCCACTATTTCTCCACTAATCTGCGAGGGTTGTATCATTTTGCTCTTCAAAGCTTAGTTCTATTGGCTTTTTCCAGGGCTTTCCAGATTATCAGCGGGCAAAAAGATGCCCGAGGTTTGATAATCATTTGGGTAGCTGCCCTTATAAATACGCCAGCTGTCTCGAAGCGTGCGTAAGGCGGACTTAATCGTGTTGAGAAACGAGCCGCGGCTGATTTTATAGTCGACATGCGGTTTGTCCCATCGTTTAAATCCTGCACCGGCCATCAAGTTTGTTAGCGACTGAGGGGTAAAATAGGAAAGATGTTCCCACGGGTTCATATCCGTGGGCACATTCATACTGCCCTCGCTCATTTGAGCAAGAATGTCATTTAATCGCCATTCAATAAAATCGGGTACATTCACCCAAATTGCCGTATTTTTATGGCAATGGTTTGCCAGTTTTGAAACAAAGACAACTGGGTCTGGTACGTGTTCAAGCACATCATTCAAAATAATTCCATCAAACTTCAGAGTGCTGTCAACCTCGTCCAGCGTTTTGTGGGTATGCATTCCCTGTTTCGCCAAATAGTCGCGCGTTGCCTGAGACCACTCAACGCCGAAAACTTCATAAGGGTAACCCTCCACCGCCAAACCCAAACTACCAGTTCCAAAAGCACAGCCTATATCTAAAATTTTCACTTTTTCAGCAACCACACCACGATCATCCTTTTGCATATGAACCGCTATTGCGTCGAGCAATGTGGCGTATGAGTGATAGGCAAATGCCGCTCGAGCTGGCCGCGTAAAAACCGCTATCCCTGATTCGAGAGAACCAGAAGACCCATAAATCTTGTCTAGAAACTCGTCACCCGGCACTTGCGATGAAAAAACAAATTGGCAATCACCACATCTGGATACGCCAAATGAACATTCTGGTTTTACCTGCAACCGCTCATACCAGGACTCGTCATAGTAAGGGTTAGAGCTAATAATCTGCTGCGCGCTCATTTGCGCAATCACTGGCGTATTGCTCGAGCTGCATATCGGGCACTCTCGTGAAGTATTGTTTTCCTTCTCTGTCATATTATCGATTGCGCACAAACCGGAATTGGATACTAGTTTAAACTCCAATGCCTCACTTGTGTGCTCTTTAAGTGAATTTGGAGGATGGACTAGAAGTTCGGCGCTAGGGCACAAAGGGTGGCCCATTTATTCTCTAGTGAGGTTGCAAGATGCAATACCTGAACCTGTTAACCTTTTATTTGACCTATACTTGAGGAGAATCCAAATCAGGAGAAAACCATGTTACGAATAATAAAAATCTTGTTGGTGGTTTCTGTTGCGGCTTGGGGGCTTTTGGGCGCTACGGAAAATATAATGGATTGGAATGGAACCATGAGCGCAGTGGGGGCTGCGTCCTCTATGGCTACGTTTGACGGTGGCGCAGAAAGCTGGAAAGCCACCTCGAATGCAGCGGTGATATGGATGGGCGCGCTAATAATCGTTGCCGGTAAACTTGGCGCAGCTGTTTTCTGTGGCCGGGGTGCCTTGAGTATGTGGCAACATCGCAACGCCGAGGCGGAAGCGTTTCACGCCTCAAAGTACTTTGCCCTGGTTGGGTGTGGGATAGCTATGTTAATGCTTTGGGGCGGGTTTATCGTGATTGGCGAAACCTGGTTTGAGATGTGGCGTTCAGATTTGCTGCGCGATCTTTCACTGCAGTCTGCGTTTCGTTACGGTGGTATGATCACCCTAATCGCCTTGTTCGTGGCGAGCAGAGAGCCCCGCTGACCGGAGTAATGGGTAGATTCACGCTCATAAGCCCTGCCTTTTGTCCTACCTTCAAAGAGACTCCATCCATCACAGTTCCACGATCGCTGCTTTGCCATTCGCGGTTGGAATCACCTTAAAGATGGATCCGTCGACAGTGAGCAAAACCAGACGCCAATTTGAGAGAGAGCCGTCGTTACCGGCAGCATTATCTCGCATCACCAAAGTCCACTTACCACTTGCTGAAATGCCTTCGAAGGTTTCGACGAAGTTGTTTGTTTGATTTCCCGTATGAGGCGCGTAGGCGTCAGGACTTACAATTGCATTGGGGCCTTGGTTTCTGGCAGCAAATAAGTCGGCGCCACTATCTTCAAAGCGGTATAACCCTTGATAACTTGAAGTGCCATTAATATCATATGTGGTTAGATCTATCTCGGTCCCATCAGGTGCGACTAGTCTTACTGATATGTTCCCACTGGCGGTATGACGCAGGCCCCGGAGTTCTAATGAAACACCGACAACCTTTTTGCTTGAATTAAGAAAGGTAATTGTCTGTTGAAGTTCTTGCGAGCCGGCCTGGCTTTCCCAACTTTGTATTCCATCAAAGTTTTCTAGGCACAAGGTGCTTGATGCAGGAAACCCGGCTGCTGGACAGGTACTCTGCGCGGCACTGTAAAGTTCATCTACCTCATCCGTATCCTGATCTGCTATATAAACCACTCGACTCGCATCAGCGCTAATTCGAAAACTGGAGATCAGTGGTGCCACATCTCCACCGCTAACCAAGGCCGCGTTTAGCCTGGTGACTATGCCACCTCCAATAGGGACACTGTAGAGCTCGTCAACATTTTCTGTATCTTGGTCAGCACGATAAACCACGCGGCTGCCATCAGGACTGATTTGAATTGCAGACACCTCTCCACCTCGAACCAAGGCAGAATTCAGTTTGGTAACTGCGCCACCAGTGACTGGAACGCTATAAAGTTCATCAATGAATCTGGTGTCCTGATCCGCACGGTATGCCACGCGGCTGGAGTTAGCACTAATTTCGAAAGAGCGTACCCCATCACCAGCGATTAAAGTTGGATTCAACTTTGTAACCGCGCCACCCGTGATCGGCACGCTATAGAGCTCTGCAACAGAATTAGTTTCCTGGTCGGCACTATAGACTACATGGCTACCATCAGCGCTAATTTCAAAATCTAATACATCGCCACCATTGATCAGTCCGGAGTTAAGTTTGGTCACTGCACCGCCCAAAAGAGGAACTGAGTAGAGTTCGTTAACAAACCTGGTGTCTTGATCTGAAAGATAAACTACACGGCTGCCATCTGCGCTGATCTGAAAATTTGAGTATACGCGCCCACCGGCTACCAAGGCAGGATTAAGCTTAGTAACGATGCCGCCGGTGATCGGTACGCTGAAGAGCTCATTGATATCATTCTGTTCTTGATCAGCGAGGTAAACTGCACGACTACTATCAGGGCTAATTTGAATGTTGAATGGGCTAACGTCGCCACCGATGACTAAGGCCGAATTGAGTTTAACAACCGCGCCACCCGTGATAGGTGAGCTGTAGAGCTCATAAACGTCGTTTGTATCTTGATCTGCAACATACAACACACGATTGCCATCAGCGCTGATTTCAATACTGGAACTGGGGCCTTGAACATCTCCACCAGCTACCAAAGCTGGATTTAGCTTGGTGACCGAACCACCGGTGATCGGAACACTATAGAGCTCTTCGATAAATCTGGTGTCTTGATCTGCGGCATATACTACTCGGCTGCCATCCGGACTGATTTTGAAAGAGTCTACATTCCCACCAGAGAGCATGGGAGGGTTTAGCTTGGTGACCGATCCACCCGCTATCGGTACTGTGTACAGCTCCTCAAGAAACCTGGTGTCCTGATCCGCTCGATACACCAATTGACCACCATCAGCGCTGATTTCAAAATTAGAAATGTCTCCCCCGCTGACCAGGGCGGGGTTAATTTTGACGACCTGCGCAATAGAGGACTCAACACCTAATAGCAGACCGATCAGTATGACCCCGATATGAATCCATGAGCATCTTCTAATTCTCATCAATGTTGCATCCATCGCTTAATCCTCTTTTTGTTTGATAGTGTTCTCCTCGCGCGACCACCCTACCTAAGTAGCTTGTACATGCCACTAAGAAGACTACTCGCAAGTAAGTTGTTCGAATATTTCTCAAGATATTGATCCCTATGCTGATCAGCCTTTGAATTTTTTGGGTCAGGTTCTCCCACAAGATCATTCTGACCTCCTTAGATTACACCAGGCGTTAACGAAGCAAATTTGCTGTTAAGCCTGAAACTAACTCAGCACCAACCGTGGCAATTTCCTCAAAATAAGCATCTTAAATTGGCCGTCAGCGGAAACTCCGCATCACTGTTTTTTTCTAGCGGGAGTGCCTGAAACAATAATGCAACTTCCTTTGTCTTCAAACTCGGCGTCTAACAATATCGTGGCATCTTGCACCTTCCCTAAAGCATCGGAGACCGAAGCATCGAATACACCATCATCGAGCATGAGTTGCGCTTTCACCTGATTAAAACATGCTTCACCACTCACTTTAGACGTAGTCAATATCTCAAAATCACCAGGAATAGATTCGGTAGATATAAGAGAAAACTGTCCACGATGGATATTTGGAGCACAACCAGTTGCTGCGATTAGCAGAAAGATAAGATAGCTCTGTTTCATATTTTCACCGCATCGCCAACTACACTCACGCATATTCTGGCAATAGGTACTTCTTTTCTGGAAAATTTTGCATTGGCCAAGGCATTTGCCCCCTTAACACTAGTAATGGCTGCGCGGGTAGCAACTTCATAGCTCCCATACTGGCCTTCGCAATCCTTCCCTTCGACTCCTTTCTTCAAAATTTCGTAATCAAACTTCGCATCTTCAACTGACGCAATCGTGAAGTGAATAGGCTTGCTTGAAACACACCCAGCAAGTTGAATTAGCGTTGCAAGTAAAAATGTCGAAGTAAAGAGTTTGTTGGTTGGCATAAAAAGCTCTGACTAGATTTGACTGAGTATTGGGATCAGACCTTGCATATTGCAAATCATTCCAGCGATCTTGGTAGATGCAAAGCCTAGCCCGATCTACAAAATTAAATTGCGATAGCCCACTCCATGTCATCTGGTAGTTTTCTTGGACCGAAGACAAAGTGGAGCACTCTCCTTTTCCCAGATTTTAACTTAGTAGATGCATGCAGCACTAGTGGTCGCATCACTAATGCGCCTCCTTTTGGAACGATACCCAAACTGCGTTCCCCACGTTGTATGAAATTCTTATGCGAACCGGCTACCAGCTCAAGTGCACCGTTTTGAGAATCGTTAGCTTCCAGGTGTATTCTCACTCCCATCATTTGGGCCAAAACCTGTTTTGGCGGCTGGGCGTATAAAACACCTTCTTTTACAGACCAACCACTCCACCCTTCAGATTTTATTTGTTTCTTAACGGGAATACTCAAGTCTCTATGAGGAGTGACCGACCAGTTATTCTCTGAGTCTTTGGCAAAATAATTACACTGAACAGCGACCGGATTGGTGGGCATGAGAGGCTTTAGTGATTCACTTAGTTTTAACGTTCGCGCTAATCCTCGTACCCAGGCGAAATCGAGCAGGTTTCTTGTCCCTATCTGGGCTTTAATTTCTGAGTCGCACCTATCAGATAACAGGTGTAGCTCATTTTCAGACAAGATATCCTTAATCACAACAAAACCGTCTGATTCAAATTTTTCCTCGACATTCATTAAGCTAGGTCACGCTTAAGGCATGGGGGCGCGCTTGTCTTTGTCCGGTCTGGAAATTGGGTCCAGGTTTTGCATCTTGCAAATCATTCTAGTGACTAAGCAAGATGCAAGATCTGAGCCCAGAAGATCGAAATAGAATTTTTATCTACTTCTTAATATGCAGAAATAAAATCAAGACTATTGGCTTCTTCATCTGCAAGAACACCATCTGCATCTGTCATTGCCTTAGCAATTTCTTTTGCTTTTGCAATAACTTCTTCTGACTTTATGTTGTCCATTACCTCAGCGAGGTAACTATTATAGTACTCAGGAGAGCCATCAAGTACCCGATTAACCTCCGTAATAATATTCTCCTGAAACACCTCAACATCTACATCAGGCTCCCATTCGAGAGCGTCCATTAGCTTCTTAATGTGCTCCTGCTCTTCTAATGTGATACGGCTGTCTATCATACAAAAGAACGTGGCAATTTTGATTAGCGCTTCACTATCTGACTGCTCATTCTGCTTGCCGCCCAATATTTTCAATAATGTTTCAATCACGGTATAACTCTCTGAATATTTACTTGGTTATTCTTTAATAAAGGATTCTATGTTAACTGATCGATATCTCAAGGCGCATAATGCCGCCGACATGGGCGCGCATTGGCCAAAGGGAGCCCAGTGAACTTTTAAAACTTGCTAGTATTCTTACTATAACAATGAAGGACCATCCGAACTTTGGTCATCTTCATTCACAAATCTGACTCTTAGGTTCCAAAGAATCTCACAAGAATCACACCGTAGAAAATAGAACTTTTCATACTCGAGAGGCTTGATCAGATCTCCAAGCCTTCCGCACTCGGCACACCGAGCTTCTCTTAACAGGTCGTCTCGAGGATTGCTAAAGATTGAAAGTGTAAGAATGACTACAATTGCATACGACAACACTACCCAGACGGCGAAATTTATCGCGATCATTACTCCAACCAAAATCGCGAGGAGAAAGAAAGTAGTTCCCGCCATTTGCCTCACGATGATTTTTCTCTTAAAAGTTGGATGGAACTTAACTCTCATGAACGTACTCACCAGTAAAACTGACATCGCATGTAATGCGGCGTCCTTGCCAGCTTAGCTGCCATTTTCGTTGTTAATCTTGTTAGGTACTCTTTCCTTAAATTGAATGCCTAATATTGGGTGACCACCAAACAGAACATTTGCGCCTGTGCCACAATAATAAATTACATGTTCTAAACCGGTTTGTTGCTCTATTTCTTCTATGAACGATTTCAATCTCACTCTCTTTTCAGTCAGACTAATAGCGTTTTTAGAATAACTTGAAGGAAAACTTAAACTTATTCGATCTGACGCTAATAAACTCGAATACCCGTTTTCAGAAAAATCGAATTCACTCGGAATTACGAACTGATCTACGTACTTTAGAGGTGCAAAATACGCTGCAAATACAATTGCAAAAAACAAAGAAACACGTTTTGCCGCAAGCCAGGAAAAGCCATGTTCCCTAAATAAAACAATTTCGAACAATACAAACGCTACAAATACTATGAGGTTTAGCAGTAAAGGTGCCACTGCAAATAAACAACCTAGCGCAAGAGGAGTGATCAAATACCTTAATTGCTGAAGCGTCGACATAGACGTAACTAACGCCCACATAAAAGGCGGAGCGCCAGCGACGTCCAGCGCAACGAAGTGGAGCGATTTTTGATGTGCTTGTTAGGTTTCATTTAATCCGTACTTCTCATTTAGGTCTAATATGTGATGACCGATAAATTCTTTTGCTTTTGGGTCTAATACGATGACCAAATAGGCATTGTCTTTTGGTGCAGGAATTGAAATATGATGATATTTTTTATTCCCGGTTTCATAAATATACTGAACACGCCAATCCCACTCTGAAAAACTTTGATACTCAGACTCGATAATCTCGTCGGCATACTCCCAGATACCAGCAGGCAATGGTGATCCAGTAATATTTCTCATCGGACCAAAAAACGTACTATGAAACTCTTCGTCAGTAAGTAACTTCATGACAGTGTAAACCTAACAGCTTATTAGGGGGACCCCCCTATTATCAACATCACCATAAAACATACTGAATCCGTCATATCCCTCTGTTTTTAAAGTGGCTTCCATAAAATGATTATAGGGTTGAGGTTGATAAACGCGCAAGCAGCCACCTATCACCCCAATTGATTTTATGATAAAGGCTTGATTCTTATAGATTATTTAGCCATGCCGTAAAAACATTGGAAACTCGTTATTTATTTAGTCTTATCAATTGGTGGTTACTTGGTCGTTATTGCCTGATGTGATTGATAGATAAAACAAATAAAAAAGCCCAGCATCGCTGGGCTTTTTCCAAATCCTTTAAGTTCGAAAATTACTCAGGCGCTTCCGTTTCGGCCTCTTTCATTTTCATCTTGGCTTTGTGTTTTTTCTTTTTCATTTTCATTTCTTCCTCGGTTAGCTCCGAGGCGGCTTCCTCGCCGTCTTTCGCTTCCATACTCATCTCTTCCGATGCCATTTCAGTTGTGGCTTCGGCTTTTTCTTCGGCATCGCCATGATGCGCGGCGAAGGCGCTGAGGCTGATTGCACTTAAAAAAACCAGGGCCAGGCTTTTTACAAAATTGGGTAGTACTGAATTGATAAGTTTCATGGTTGTAATCCTCCACTCATTGATTGAGTGTGTTCGTTGGGTTGGTTAGATTAGGCTGCGTGTGATTGGGATAGCTTTTCACACGCCTTTGGCAGTCTAGAGAGTCGCCTGCAGCCGCTCAATCAGTCTTACCTAGTTGTAATTTGATTTTTTGCCGACTGATTTTTTATTCTGTGACGTGGCAGGAAATGTTCTTTTGAAAACTGGGTTAAAATGGGGGCTCATCAAGGTTTACTCTCTCAAACCGACGTTTTGGTAGCCTTACACATTGGTAATCAATTCCCCATATTTAGAAGCGCATGGCACCACAGAACCGATCTATTAAGTTGAACGAGGAATGGCTGCAGCATTTGCAGGCAGAGTTTGATCAAGACTATATGCAGCGGCTCAGTAGTTTTCTTCGTCAGGAAAAGGCGCAGGGTAAAATGCTGTATCCGCAAGGCGATAATATTTTCGCTGCGCTCGATACCACACCATTGAGTAAAGTGTCCGTGGTGATTTTGGGTCAGGACCCTTATCACGGCCCGAACCAGGCGCATGGCCTGTGTTTTTCAGTGCCGCCAGGAGTGCCTGCGCCGCCCTCGCTGAAGAATATATATAAAGAAGTATCCAGTGATCTGGGTTGCACCATTCCCTCTCATGGCAACCTGTTGCAATGGGCCGATCAGGGCGTGCTGTTACTAAACAGCGTGCTGACGGTGGTGCAGGGGCAGGCCGCCAGTCACCAGGGTAAAGGCTGGGAACAATTCACTGACAAGATCGTGGAAACAATTAACCGTGAACGTCAGAACGTGGTGTTTATGTTGTGGGGTGCTTATGCACAGAAAAAGGGTCACAGTATTGATTGTCAGCGACACCTGGTTTTGCATGCGCCGCATCCGTCACCTCTATCGGCGCATCGTGGTTTTCTTGGCTGCGGGCATTTTTCCAAGGCCAATCACTACCTGCAACAACATGGGCAATCGCCAATAGACTGGCAGATCACCTAGGCTGGCATGCGCAAGATACTGCACATCGACATGGATGCTTTCTATGCCTCGGTTGAGCAGCGAGATTTTCCTGAATATCGTGGTAAGCCGGTGGTGGTGGGTGGCCGCCCGGAAACGAGAGGCGTGGTTGCGGCGTGCAGTTATGAAGCCAGGAAGTTTGGAATTCATTCCGCCATGCCGTCATCGCAGGCGGTGCGCTTGTGTAAGGACGTTATTTTTCTGTCGCATCGCTTTGATGCTTACCGAGAAGCCTCGGCGCATATCCATGCCATCTTCAAACAGTACACACAGATGATTGAACCGTTGTCGCTGGATGAGGCTTACCTTGATGTTACCGAGATTGCCGAGGAATACGGTTCAGCCACTGAAGTAGCGCGGGCGATAAAGGCGCAGATTAAAAAGGAGGTAAACCTGACTGCCTCGGCCGGGGTGTCGTTTAACAAGTTCCTGGCCAAGATCGCGTCTGATATGGATAAGCCTGACGGGCTGTATGTGATCCGACCGGAGGTAGCTGAGCAATTTATTGAACAATTAGAGATCCGCAAATTTTTTGGCATCGGCAAAGTCACAGAAAAGAAAATGCAGGCTCTGGGCATTTACCATGGCTCTGATCTTAAGGCACTGAGCAAGCTGCAACTGCAAACCCAGTTTGGCAGTTCAGGCGAGTACTACTACAACATTGCGCGCGGCATTGATGAACGACCCGTGCGGCCGCATCGTACGCGCAAGTCCATTGGCAGTGAAACCACGTTTGATCACAACTTAAAAGATAAAAAACAAATCTGGCAGACTTTACAACGTCTTGCATTGAGTGTGGCAGAATCTATGGAGAAGCGAAATCTGGGGGCGCGCACCGTCACGCTAAAAGTTCGCTACGCGGATTTTCAGTTAATCACTCGTAGTAGAACCGCAGATGAATTGACTCAATCACAGCAGCAGATACTTGATGTTCTTCCAGAGCTGTTAAAAAAAACCGAGGTAGGCACAAAGCCCATTCGCCTTATTGGCGTGACCCTGGCCAACTTAAAAAAGATGGTAGAAGAAAAAGAACAACAAACCGCCAGCCCCACTTTGCCTGACAATCCACAGCTCGGATTGTTTTAGTTCCCCAGTCGTCGTGGTTTACCGCCACCAGTTTCGATAGAGATCACGTACATCTTGCTCTATGATGCAGTTCAGCAAACCAGGGTTCCAGAATGACTCAAAAATTCTTTCAATACATATTTTTCAAACTGCTCGGATGGCGTCAGCTGGGAGTCATCCCGCGTGATATAGACAAGTACATATTTGTTGCCGTACCACACACCAGCAACTGGGATTTTGTGTATGGCTGGATGGCCATCAAAGCGCTTGGGTTGAATGTTACGATCCTTGTTAAGGACGTATTCTTTGTTTGGCCGATCGGCTATATCGCCAGGTTGTTTGGGGTAGCCCCGGTAAACCGCCGCGAACGCACCAACTTTGTTGATTCGGTGGCCCGTCAGTTTGAGGAGAATGAAAAATTGGCGGTTTTAATCACGCCCGAAGGCACCCGGAAGTTTTCGCCTGACATCAAAAGCGGTTATTACTACATTGCCAAGAAAGCAAACATCCCAATTGTGGTTGCTGGCCCGGACTTCGCGAATAAGTCATTCACGGTTTTGCCAGCCCGCGAACCCATGGCGACATTTGAAGAAGACGCGGCGGATTTGATTCGCTTCAGCAAAACCATGACGGCCCGCCGACCCGAGAATACGTTCCGGGACTAGATTCGCGTCCAAAAATCACCTTTTCACCTGGAGCACAGGAAACTAAATAGTTTGTTAGCTTTATATCTATTCACAGCATTGTTGCTAAACTTTGTTGAAATTGACGCAATGACCACGAAAACATAAAGCGTCCGTAACAGTACTCTTAGCAATTAGATGGCAGATAAACAGAAATTGGTTGTCGCGATTTCGTCGCGCGCCTTGTTTGACTTGCAGCAAAGCCACCAGGTTTATGAAGAACAGGGGGTGGAAGCCTATTGTCAGTACCAGATAGAGCACGAAAACCAGGTGCTCGAGCCGGGTGTTGCCTTTCCATTGGTACAGAAACTGCTAAAGCTTAATGAACTAGGGCAGGCGCGCGAACGCGTGGAAGTTATATTGTTGTCGCGTAACAGTGCTGATACAGGTTTGCGCGTGTTTAATTCGATCCAGGAGCACGGTCTGCCGATCACCCGCGCAGCGTTTACCAGTGGCAATAGCCCATTCAGATATGTCGAACCCTTCGGGGCCGATGTGTTCTTGTCCAGCGACTCTACCGATGTCACCAGCACTCTGGCGGCTGGGATTGCGGCGGCCACCATGTTGCCTTCGAACAAATCGAGCAATACCGATAATCAGGACAAATTGTGCATTGCCTTTGATGGTGATGCCGTCGTGTTTTCAGACGAAGCTGAGCAGGTCTTTAAACAAAAGGGCTTGGTTGAATTTGCCAAGCATGAAGTGGCTGCGGCAAAACGCCCATTACCCGGTGGTCCGTTCCGCAATATGTTATCGGCTCTCCATCGTATTCAGTCAGAATTTCCAGCCGACGAGTCGCCCTTGCGCACGGCCATTATTACCGCGCGGGCCGCGCCTGCGCACGAGCGTGTTATTCGCACGTTGCGTGCCTGGGATATTCGCATCGACGAAGCGGTGTTTTTAGGTGGTATGGAAAAAGGTCAGTTTCTGCGAACTTTCGGCGCTGATATCTTTTTTGATGATCAGCAAGGTCATTGTGATTCGGCGCGCCAACATGTGCCCACTGGCCATGTTCCACACGGAGTGGCTAACGCTTGATCCAGCGGCGCATTACTGCGGATTAAACTGACATTTGATAAATATTTTGCTAAAAACTCGTTTAGACATTTTTCATGAGAAAAGAATGAAGTTGTTTTATCGCAATAAGTGCTTGGCTGTGGCGCTGGTTCTGGTCAGTGGCATGCTGGCCAATACCGCACAGGCTGCATTGCCCGCGTCGGTCGATGGGCGGCCACTGCCATCGCTCGCACCGATGCTGGAGAACGTGCGCGACGCGGTGGTTAATATTTCTACCGAAGCGCAAATCAAGGTTCGTAGACGTGCTAACCCGTTTTTAGATGATCCGTTTTTTCGAAGATTTTTTGAACAGAGCCAATCGCAACAGCGAACCCGCAAACGCCAGGGGCTCGGTTCGGGTGTGGTCTTTAATGCTGAACAAGGATTAATCCTGACCAACGCCCACGTTATTCAAGGTGCCGACAAAATCACCGTTACGTTAAAAGATGGCCGTGAAGCAGAGGCCACTGTGATTGGTACCGACAAAGACTCGGATGTCGCTGTCATCCAGATTGATCTGGATGCTTTGCAGGAGATTCCCCTGGGCGATTCCGATTCGCTCCGAGTCGGTGATTTCGTGGTGGCTATTGGTAATCCCTTTGGCTTACGCCAAACTGTTACCTCCGGCATTGTCAGTGCCCTTGGTCGCAGTGGTCTAGGAATTGAAAACTATGAAGATTTTATCCAAACCGATGCTTCTATTAATCCCGGCAACTCCGGTGGGGCCTTGGTCAATCTGCGTGGCGAGTTGATTGGCATTAATACCGCCATCGTTGCACCCAGCGGCGGTAACGTAGGTATTGGATTTTCTATTCCGATCAATATGGCCCTGCAAATCAAGGATCAACTGGTTGAGTTTGGCGAAGTTCAGCGCGGCCGCTTGGGAGTTCGTATCCAGGATCTGACGCCTGAATTGTCGCAGGCCTTTCAAATCAGCCAGTCGCGTGGTGCCATTATTACCAAGGTTGAAAAAGGCTCGATGGCCGATATCGCCGGCATCCAGGCCGGTGATGTAGTGATCAGTGCCAATGATCGCCCGATCAATCGCGGTGCAGATTTGAGAAACTCCATCGGCTTGTTGCGGGTAGGCGATCAGCTCAACCTGGAAGTGATGCGGGGCGGCGAGCGCCAACTCATCACCACCAGTGTTGGTGATGTGGCTATGGATAGCACAGTGGGTAAAAATCTAAACCCGCGTTTGGAAGGTGCCTATTTTAGTGACCTCAGCGAGGCCCAGCTCAGCGCTGGTGTCGAAGGCGGTGTGCTGGTCACCAATGTTGAACAAGGCAGTTCGGCCTGGCAGAACGGGGTTCGACCTGAAGACATCATTGTGTCGGCCAACCGCAAATCAGTTAAAGATCTCAACAGCTTTCGCCTGGCTATAGCAAAACGCAAAGTATTGTTGCTGAACATCGTGCGCGGGAACGGCGCCTTGTTCTTGCTTCTCCAGTAAGCGGGATTTCCTTCAAAATTGAATCGGGTGCGGAGTGTGGCTACTCCGTGCTTGGTGCTGTTTAGCAGGATGATTCGTATCGCGAATTGGTTATAATCAGCCCATTCCGGCAGCCATGACCCGACACCAAAACATGACCGATTACCTGATAGCGCCCTCTATTCTTTCAGCAGATTTTGCCCGGTTGGGTGAAGAAGTTGATAACGTCCTCGCAGCGGGGGCTGATTGGGTTCATTTTGATGTGATGGATAATCACTATGTGCCCAACCTGACGATCGGGCCGATGGTCTGCAAAGCCTTACGTGAGCATGGTGTGACTGCGCCGATCGATGTGCATTTGATGGTGGAACCCGTTGATCGAATCATCCCTGATTTTGCCAAGGCTGGAGCTAGCACAATTACGTTTCACCCGGAAGCCAGCAAGCATGTTGATCGCAGCTTGCAGCTGATTCGCGATGAAGGTTGCCAGGCCGGCCTGGTCTTCAATCCGGCCACACCATTATCGGTGCTTGATTGGGCCATTGATAAAGTCGATATGATTTTACTCATGTCAGTAAACCCTGGCTTTGGTGGCCAATCATTTATTCCCCATGTGAAACAAAAGATCGCTGCGGCCCGAGCCATTATTGACAAGAGTGGACGCGATATTCGGCTTGAAGTAGATGGCGGCGTCAAAGCCAACAACATTGGCGAACTGGCTGCCCTCGGCGCTGATACCTTTGTTGCCGGGTCGGCAATATTTGGGCAGGATGACTATGCCGCAGTCATTAATGAAATGCGGGCCAACATCGCGGCCGCAACGGCTTAGGAACTGCAGCCGGACTGGCAATGAATCCGATCTAGCGGGCTCTCATGTCCACCACCGGCAAACCCTCTCTCAATATTCCATTCTCACAGGCGTGTGAGCGAAACAAGGACGCTATCCTGGATGTCATCAGACCCCACTTGGTCGAGGCGAAAACCGTGTTGGAAGTCGGCTCCGGTACTGGGCAGCATGCAGTTTATTTCGCCCGGAATCTTCCTCACCTCTCCTGGCAGACCAGTGATCAGAAAATCTATCTTGAGGGCGTCGCTGCGCAGCTGGCCAACTGTTTTGCCGAAGATCAGAACAATGCCTTGTCGCCAATCGAGCTGGATGTTCTACAAGATAGATGGCTTAAAGAGGAATCGGCCTTTGATGCGGTGTATACCGCCAACACTTTACACATTATGGATTGGGAAACCGTGCAGGCCTTTTTTCGCGGTCTTCCACAGGTCACCCGGAAGGGTAGTAAACTGATTATTTACGGGCCGTTCAAATACCAGGGCGAATTCACCAGTGCGAGCAATGGCGTGTTCGACCAGAGTTTGCGAGTTCGAGGGGTGGGCAGTGCGATTCGTGATTTTGGGGAAGTGGATAAGCTGGCCCAGGAGCAGGGCTTTGCAATGTTAGACGACGTCAGTATGCCGGCTAACAATCAATGCATTATCTGGCAGTGCATTAGTGTTAACAGGCCCTAGTAAGATAAAGGCTGAGTCGCAAGTTTCACTTGACCTCTTTGGCAACTCACGTAATGATTAGCAGCCTGAGGTTTTGACCTCCCCACTACGATGAAAAATTACTTACTACAATCACAGAACAATCGCTGGCGAAGCTGGTGGAGCTGGCGAAGCTAAAGCCAGTATAGAGAGCGCCTGCTCTTAACGCCGTTCTGTGGTTGCCCGCAGCTTGCCCTGAAAGTTGCACCCAAATTAGTGAGTAAAATCATGTCTGTTAATCGAAGTACCCAAATTCCAAACACCCCTAACACCGACGAAGGTGCTGGCTCAGCTGCCAGTTTTGGTGCCAAGCCCTTTCATACCCAGGCGGAGTTCGATGCTTACGCGGCCCTATTGCGTCAGGAAGGTTTCACCCATGTGCCCGTTGTGCGCGAGACGCTGGCCGATCTCGACACGCCGGTCAGCACCTACCTGAAGCTGGCCGATCAGCCCTACACCTATTTGTTCGAGTCGGTGCAAGGCGGCGATAAGTGGGGTCGTTATTCAATCATCGGCTTGCAATGTGACACCCATTTTCGGATTGATGGTCACCAGCTGAGCGAAGTGCATAAAGGGGAAGTGATCGCGCAACGTGAAATCGCAGACCCATTGCAGGAAGTACGTGACTTACAGGCGCGCTTCAAAGTGGCAGACTATCCCGGTTTACCCGAAATGGTGGGTGGCCTGGTTGGCTTCTTCGGCTACGAAACCATTGGCTATATTGAACCCAAATTACAGGGCCAGCAAAAACCCGACGCCATCCAGTCGCCGGATATATTGTTGATGGTCTCCCGCGATGTGTTGGTGTTTGATAACTTGAGTGGGCGAATATTCCTGGTAGCGCTGGCCGATCTGAGTGACGCAGATGCATACCAACAGTGTCAGGAAAGGCTGGACCAGACAGTCGAAAACTTGCGCAACAACCTGGTTTCAACCACAACTGAACCGGCCAGCACCGAACTGCGTGAAGGAGACTATCAAGTACATTTCCCGCAGGACGAATTCGAAGCCGCCGTGGAGCGCTGCCGCGAATATATTCGCGATGGCGATATTATGCAGGTAGTGTTATCACAACGTTTGTCGGCACCGTATACAGGTCGTTCCTTTGACGTCTACCGTGCATTACGCACCATTAATCCGTCGCCTTATATGTATTTTCTGAACCTGGGTGAGTTTGACATTGTGGGTTCATCACCAGAGATCCTGGTCAGGGTAGAAGACGACACCGTTACCGTGCGCCCGATAGCTGGCACACGAAAACGCGGCGACACACCGGAGCGTGATCAACAATTGCGCCAGGAGTTGCTGGCGGATGAAAAAGAGCTGGCGGAACACCTGATGTTGATTGACTTGGGGCGCAATGATGTCGGCCGTATAGCGCAAATCGGCTCGGTAGAGCTCACCGAGAAAATGTTGGTAGAAAATTATTCGCACGTCATGCATATCGTCTCCAATGTTGAAGGTCGATTGCAGCCGGGCTTTGACGCCATTGATGTCTTAAAGGCCACGTTTCCGGCCGGTACGGTGAGTGGCGCACCGAAGATTCGCGCGATGGAAATTATCAACGAACTGGAGCCGGTGAAACGCGGCATTTACTCGGGCGCCATCGGGTATTTAGGTTGGCACGGTAATATGGATACGGCCATTGCGATTCGCACCGCGATCATCAAAGATGGTGTATTGAACATCCAGGCCGGGGCTGGCATTGTGGCCGATTCAATCCCCGAGTACGAGTGGAAAGAAACCATGAACAAGGCGCGCGCCATGTTTACTGCGGTGGAAATGGCTTCCACCGGGCTGGGGGTAGGTAGCTGATATGTTAGTAATGATCGACAATTATGATTCCTTTACCTACAACCTGGTGCAATACCTGGGGGAGTTGGGCGCGGATGTTAAAACTTTTCGTAATGATGAAATCAGCACCGCCGAAATCGCCGAACTCAAGCCGGATCAACTGATGATCTCGCCGGGTCCGGGGACGCCTGACCAGGCGGGTATTTCACTGGAGCTGATTGACCAGTTTGCAGGCAAGATCCCGCTCATGGGAGTGTGCCTGGGTCACCAGAGTATCGGCCAGGCTTACGGTGGTAAGGTGATTCACGCCCAGCAAATCATGCATGGTAAAACTTCTGAAGTGCACCACACAGGCGTGGGTGTGTTTGCTGAATTGCCAAACCCCTTTACCGTTACCCGCTACCACTCGCTGGTGGTGGAGCGCGCGAGCCTGCCAGACTGTCTCGAGGTCACGGCATGGACTGACGACGACGAGATCATGGGCTTGCGGCATAAAGAGCTGGCAGTGGAGGGCGTGCAGTTTCATCCCGAATCCATATTGACGGAGCACGGCCACGCTTTGCTACAGAATTTTTTAAACATATCAAATAACAGCACTTCTTAATGCATCAACCAACGAGCCGGTTGATGGGTACCCTGAACACTCTATGAATATTCAACAAGCGATAAGCCAGCTGCTGGACGGCAGCGATTTGAGCCGCGAGCAAATGCAGGCGGTGATGCAACAGATCATGACCGGTGAATGCAGCGATTCACAAATCGGCGGATTCCTGATCGGGTTGCGCATGAAAGGCGAAACCATCGACGAGATCACTGCTGCTGCCGAGGTGATGGCCTCCCTCGCAGACCATGTTGAGGTGGATGCACCCAACCTGATTGATATTGTTGGGACTGGAGGCGATGGCACCAGCACCTTTAATGTCTCAACCGCGGCCTCCTTTGTAGCAGCGGGTGCGGGTGCCAGTGTAGCTAAACATGGCAATCGATCTGTTTCGAGTAAATCGGGCAGTGCTGATCTGCTGGAGCAGGCAGGCGCTAATCTGAATTTGCAGGCAGCACAAGTCGCACGCGTAATAGAGTCGGCCGGTGTCGGATTTATGTTTGCGCCCATGCATCACAGCGCAATGAAGTACGCCATTGGTCCACGCAAGGAAATGGCTGTGCGCACGGTGTTTAATGTGCTTGGGCCGCTGACTAATCCGGCACGTGTTAAGCGTCAAGTGGTGGGCGTATTTGCACCAGAGCTCACCGCCACGCTGGCCGAAGTGTTCGGACAACTCGGTAGCGAACACACCTTGGTCGTGCACTCCGATGATGGGATGGATGAGATCAGCATTTGTGCGCCCACCACGGTGAGCGAGATGCGCGATGGTGTAGTAACAACGTACAAAATTCAGCCAGAAAATTTTGGTCTGCAAACGGCCAGCCTGGATAACATTGTGGTGGATGGCCCGCAAGCTTCGATGGCTATTATTGATGATGTACTCAAGGGTGCAACTGGCCCGGCTCGCGATATCGTGGTGATGAATGCTGGTGCTGGAGTGTATGTTTCCGGTCTGGCAGACAGCCTGGCCGAAGGTATCCAGCTGGCGAGCGAAGCCATTGATTCTGGCAAAGCCCGAGAAGCCAGGGACAATTACGTGGCGGCCACCCAGGCGCAGTAACAATATCAGCATCAATAAATGCACAGCATACTCACAACTGGCTCTGACGCCCTGGATCGGATTATCGCGCATAAGGCTGAGGAAGTTGCGTGGGCGAAATCACAAACACCGATTGAAGATCTGTGCGCCCGAGCAGACGATACGGAAGATTGTCGCGGATTTGTAAGGGGCCTGCAGTCGACGTTGGTGCAGAATCGATCTGCGGTTATTGCCGAGGTAAAGAAAGCCTCGCCGAGCAAGGGCGTGATCCGTGCTGACTTTGATCCGGTGGCGATTGCCCAAGACTATCAACAACATGGTGCGGCCTGTTTGTCGGTGCTCACGGATCGAGAATTTTTCCAGGGCAGTACTGAGTATTTTCTTGCGGCCCGCGCTGCCTGCTCTTTACCCATGTTGCGCAAAGATTTTATGATCGACCCTTACCAGGTCTACGAAGCCAGGGTGATGGGCGCCGACTGTATATTGCTGATTGTTGCGGCATTGGAAGACGGTTTGATGCAGGATCTGGCAGGTCATGCCCTCGAGAGCGGCATGGATGTGTTGGTAGAAGTGCATAATGCGGAAGAACTGGAACGGGGTCTGAATCTGCAAATGCCGATGATCGGCATCAACAACCGTAACCTGCGCACCTTTGAAACCTCCCTCAGTACCACCCTGGACCTGTTGCCGATGATCCCCGAGGACGTTACAGTGGTGACCGAAAGCGGCATTCATACCGCTGCCGATGTCGCCCTGATGCGCGAGCACCAGGTGCACAGTTTCCTGGTCGGTGAGGCTTTTATGCGCGCCGAACAGCCTGGCCAACAATTGGCTACCTTGTTTAATACTTAATCCTTATTGCTTAGCAGCCGGAACAGCATTATGAAGTCTGTCGTTGAATTGCAGGAAAATGTCCATTTTAAAGCAACCGTTGGTAGCGGTGCCGTCATTCACATGGATGGCCCGCCGGAACATGGCGGTGCTGGCAAGGGTGCCCGCCCGATGGAAACCTTGTTAACTGGGATGGGCGGTTGCGCTGCCTTTGACGTGGTGTATATCCTGCGCAAACGCCGCTTGACGGTCACCGACTGCGTGGCAGAGCTGGAAGCTGAACGCGCTGAAACCGATCCCAAGGTGTTTACTAAAATCCATTTGCATTTTAAGGTGAGTGGCGAAGGTTTGACCGATAAGGCGGTGGGCAAGGCGGTAGAATTATCGGCCGAGAAATATTGCTCTGCTTCAATCATGTTAGGCAAGACAGCTGACATCACACATTCTTTCGAAATTGTCTGACCTAACAAAACAAACGATATACCCAGAACTACGAACAAACTATGTTATCTCGACCACAACACGCGGGCATGCGACACGTTGCCCTCAACGTGAAAGACCTGCCCTTGATGGAAAAATTTTACGTCGAGCTGTTGGGTTTCGCCGTTGAGTGGCGACCCGATCCGGAAAACGTTTATCTTTGCAGCGGCGTGGATAACCTGGCTTTACACGTGGTTGACGATACTGGCGGCAAGGCGCAAACGCTGGCTCATACCGGCATCATTGTGGATGACATAGGCGGCGTGGATGACTGGTACAACTTCCTGTTGGAAAACAATGTTGAAATGGTGACCGCGCCAAAAACGCATCGCGATGGCGCCCGAAGTTTCTATTGCTACGACCCGGAAAAGACCGTGGTCCAGGTGATTTACCATCCGCCCCTGTCAAAAGGCGCGGCCGCCTCGGAATAGTCAGACACTATGACTCTGTTCAGAAATGCCTTTGTCTTAATTTTTTCCCTGGTTGCATTGGTGTGGCTTTATACCTCGAGCCAGTTTGAACGCAGCCAGCCTTGTTCCCAGGCCTGGTTTGACGGCATTTCCAAACGCACGGGCGTCATCGATGCCCAGGGGCACGGCCCTGACCCCGGTAGCCTGGAGTGGCGGTCAGCGGTGGAGAAAAAACTGAAGTTGCCAGCCGGTAGTAAGGTGTCAGAGCTGGCATCAGATCAATGGTGCAAGTTTATTGACGACTATATGCACTGAAACACCCACTATTGCAGCAACACCCAGAGGCGGAGAAACACCATGTTCAAAGACCAGCTCGTATGGATTACCGGAGCATCATCCGGTATCGGTGAAGCGTTGGCACTCGAGTTTGCAGCAGAAGGCGCCAAGCTGATTCTTTCTGCACGCCGCGAAGATGCCCTTCAAGAAGTGAAGGACAAATGCGTCGCAGCAGGCCTTGGTTCAGAAGCAATACTGGTACTGCCGATGGATGTCACCGACGAGGCCAGCCTGCCCGACAAGGTTGCCTCGGCCAAAGCCTTCACCGGGCGCATCGATATGTTGATCAATAATGCCGGGGTTTCCCAGCGCTCCAGCATGCTGGAAACGGAAATGGCGACCTATCGCACGTTATTCGAAGTGGATGTGTTCGGCCAGATCGCCCTGACCAAACAGGTCGTGCCTATCATGATAGAGCAAGGCAGTGGACACATTGCAGTAACTGCCTCGGTAGCGGGTAAAATCGGCGCGCCGTTTCGCACCGGTTACTGTGCCGCCAAGCATGCCATGATGGGCTTTTTTGATTCATTGCGCACCGAGGTCACTCACCACAATATCAAGGTCACAACGATTACCCCGGGTTATATTCATACCAATATTTCTGCCAACGCACTCAGCGGCGATGGCACGGCTTTTGGCCGCACCGACCGTTCGATCGGTGGTGGTATGGAGGTGGACGAATGCGCCAAGGTGATCATGCGTGGTTTTCACAAGGGCAAGCCTGAAATACCCGTTGGCAAAGGCATGGAGATGCATGCCTTGTGGCTAAAACGCCTGTTCCCCAAATTAGTATTTAAAATAGTTGCCGATCAATACCACAAAGTAGGCAAGGCCGATAACATCAAGTGATGAGAGCCATCACGACTTAAGTTATAACAACAACAGACAGAAAAAGAGCCTAGCGTGACACAAACCATTATCGCCATTGTAGGTGCCTCCGCTTCTGGCAAAACCCTGCTGGCTCGAACCATTTACCAGGAGCTCAGCCAGGAACTCGGCTCGGTCGACGAGTTGGCGATCCTTGAAGAGGACGCTTATTACCGGGATCAAAGTCATTTGCCGTTCAAACTGCGCGAGCAAACCAACTACGATCACCCGGATGCGTTTGAGCATGACTTGCTACTGCATCACCTTGGCGAACTGCGTGCCGGGCGTTCGGTGGAGGTGCCAATTTACGATTTCTCGCAGCACACTCGCTCAGCCGATTCCCGTGAAGTAACTGCGGCCAAGGTCATCATCGTTGAGGGCATCTTGCTGTTGACTGATGCTCGATTGCGCGAGCAATTTGATATCAAGTTGTTTGTTGATACGCCACTCGACATCTGTTTACTCAGGCGGATCGCGCGCGATATGGAAGAGCGCAAACGTAGCCTGAAGTCCGTCACTGAGCAGTATCAATCCACAGTGCGGCCCATGTTCTACGAATTTATCGAACCCTGTAAGCAATACGCTGATATGGTGGTAACGCGTGGTGGTAAAAACCGCATCGCGATAGACCTGCTAAAACAAAAAATAAGCTCATTGCTGAATAAATAAGCCTGACCTGGGAGCACCCATGACCACCCTGATAAGCCTTGCTGGAATCGTTGTTCTACTGCTGATCGCATTCGTGCTCTCAAAGTATCGATCCAACATCAGCCTGCGCACGGTGGGTGGTGCCTTTGCCCTGCAATTTTTGATCGGCGCTTTCGCACTCTACATCCCATTTGGCAAGAATGTGCTGGAGTCTATTTCCACAGCTGTTTCTGGCGTATTGGCGTATGGCCAAACCGGGATTAATTTCCTGTTTGGTGATATCGGTGCTTTCAAATTGGGATTCGTATTCGCCTTTCATGTATTGCCGGTGGTGATTTTCTTTTCCTCCCTGGTGGCCGTGCTCTATTACCTCGGCATTATGGGTTGGATCATCCGCATTATCGGCGGCGGCCTGCAAAAACTACTCGGCACCAGCCGTGCCGAATCCATGTCGGCCACGGCGAATATATTCGTCAGTCAAACCGAAGCCCCGATGGTGATCAAACCCTTCCTGGCCAATATGACCAAGTCCGAGTTGTTTGCGGTCATGGTTGGTGGCATGGCGACGGTGGCCGGTTCCGTCTTGGCAGGCTATGTGGCCCTGGGTGTGGAGATGAAATACCTGCTGGCGGCGAGTTTTATGGCAGCGCCCGGTGGCTTCCTGATGGCAAAAATGCTGTTACCGGAGCGGGAAGAAATTACTGAGAGCGAAGAAGTGTTCCAGGTTGAACACGAACAATACGTCAATGTCATCGACGCCGCAGCAGGTGGAGCCAGTGCGGGTTTGTCACTGGCGGTGAATATTGGTGCCATGTTGCTGGCCTTCGTTGCCTTGATCGCCATGATCAATGGCTTTCTTGGTTGGTTTGGTGGCATGGTGGGACTGCCCGAGTTGTCCATGGAAATGATTCTCGGCACCGCCTTTAAGCCGGTTGCCTTTATGCTGGGCATTCCCTGGTCAGAGAGTGGTATTGCTGGCAGCTTGATTGGGCAAAAGCTGGTGCTGAATGAATTTATCGCCTTTGTCGATTTTGCCGATCAGAAAGCAATATTAAGCGAACACACTCAGGCTGTGGTTACATTTGCCCTGTGTGGTTTTGCTAACTTTTCGTCTATCGCGATCTTGCTTGGAGGGCTGGCCACGCTGGCACCGAATCGGCGATCCGATGTCGCACAACTTGGTTTGCGCGCGGTCACCGCTGGGTTTATGGCTAATCTTATGAGTGCAGCAATCGCGGGTTTTTACCTGTCGTTGTCCTAAGTTACGTTAAAACGATCGGCACCAGTATAGACACCGATCGTTTTTGCTGACAATTGCTTGGCGCTGTCTACGGCGCAGAAACGGTTAGTTCACCCGCCGCTTTGATGAACACCTGGGTGCTGCCACCAGTCAAAGTAACAACGACCTCATTTGCACCTTGTTTGATCAAATTCGGTGATACGTACCAGGAAGCCCAGTAGAACGATGAAATATGCGGGTCGTAGTTGCTGACGATCTCGGTACCATTCACAGTAATACTGATCGGGCAATCGGATTTTCCATCAACCGTTGAACTCGCCATTTCGAACGTCAGCACTGCGCCGTTTTCAGTGGCCGCACTGACATTCAAGTTAAATTTCATAAAACCGCCCACCTGCAACAAAGCCCAGGTGGCGAAATCCGCACGGTAACCAGCACCTTGATAAAGTGGCAGTGAGTAGTCCGCGGTTTGGCTTGGATTGGGGACAGAAAAGTCAATAATTTGAAGCTGTGACATGTTTATTTCTCCTTTTAAATTTGTTGGATTAGTTTTCACTTTGGGAAAAGCCTAATGCCTTGATCCCTGCCTTTGTTATACGTTCAGGTTTTCGGTCCCGGTATTACACCGTATTACACAAGCTCCAAAATCGTATGTTTTACCCAAAGTGACAACAAGCGGTGACCGAATATTTAGGCTAGAATTACGGGGTGTTGGATGCTTTCCGTACTCAGACGATTCCTTGGGGGAAACGGACGAATGGCGTATATCAAATTTGCTGGTGACAATAAAAAGATTGTGTATCTGCGCGAATATCACCGCATTGGTCGTCGTGCGGAGGCGGTGGATACCCAGCTCGATCATCCCTTTGTTTCCAAGTTGCACGCCATTATCGAGTGGAAGGAACCAAACTGGCTGATCAGAGATGTCTCGCAAAACGGCATTTGGATTAATGGCGAGCAGCTTCAGCCGCAGACTCGACATGAACTACAGCTCAGTGATCTCGTGGAAATCGCCGGTAGCCAGGGTGTGCATTTTGAGATAAGCGACCTGGCTCCGCCAAAGAATATGCTGTTCAACGATGAACAGATTCCAGACCACGTCAGCCTCGATGATGGCGTAATTTTACCCAATGAAGAGACTCCCGAATTCGGTGTGTACAAGTGTCCTGAACGCTTGCAGTGGTTTGTCGAACAATTGCACCAGCAGGAGTCGCGCGATCCGGATAGCGCAGATATTCATGAAGCCATGGAAACCGGGCCCTATGAGCATGGCGACACGCTACGCTGTGCTGACATTACCTGGCGTTTTTTCCTGGTGAATGAAGATGACGTGACCACTGAGTTTCATTCCGAGCCACCTGACATCGCCGACGTCGAGTTTCGTTTTGACATCAGTCAAAATGAAGAGAACACTACATTAACGCTATTGCACAATCACCAGGAGCTCGATTTAGGTGAGCGGTCCCATCACTATTTACTGGCCTACCTGTTACGCCACAAGCATGCGCAGGCGCATTCCAATCGTTCGTTGCAGAAAACCGAGCAGTCATTGGGGTGGATGGATTGCCAACTCATAGAACACGAGCTGGGTATCGAGGAATCGCATTTGAATATCCAGATATTTCGTGCACGCAAACAGATCCTGGCAAACCTGGTAGGATACAGCGGCAGTTCAAAGTTGATTGAACGTCGTCGCGGCTCAGTGCGTATGGGGATAGATAATTATTCAATCTATAAAGAAGGCGTGCGCGAGGTCTAAGCCTGCTTCCATGCAAAACCCAATTAAATAGTCATGAGCGACCCTCTGCAAAATCAAAAATGTTTTGATCGCTATGAATTACTGCGCCCGCTTGGCAGGGGCGGCATGGGTGTGGTCTATTTGGCGCGGGATAGCGAACTTGACCGGCTAGTGGCGATTAAATGTGTCGACAAGAAAGCCGGCGAGGTGAAACTTGCCAAGCGGTTACGAACTGAAGCCAGGTTGATGGCTCAACTCAATCATCAGAACATTGTGCACCTGCACGACGTGATCGAAAATGAAGACGTCCTTGGCCTGGTCATTGAATATGTGGAAGGAGCAGGGCTCAAGCAAAAGTGCGATGAGGTCATGCCCAATCGATCAATGAGTTTGCGTTGGTTGATTCAGATCGCGCAGGGCCTGGAAAAAGCGCATGCTGCTGGCATCACCCACTGTGATCTAAAGCCGGATAATGTGCTTGTTACCAACGATGGCACGATCAAAATTGTCGACTTTGGTATCGCCAAGGCGCGCATGGGCGAATTACTCAGAGACGATGGTCTGACCCAGATGGACCAGGTCAGTGGAAGCTATTCATCGTTATCACCGGAACAAGCGACCGGTGCCAAAGTGGATTACCGTACTGACCTTTTTTCGTTTGGGATCCTTATCCACACCGTGCTGTATGGCCGACACCCGTTTGGTGAATCAAGTAATCACCTGGCGATGGTGCAGCGCATCGTGAACAATCCCTATAAATTACGCCCGGAGTTCCAGGGCCGATATTCGCCAAACTTGGAAAAGTTGCTGGATGCCATATTGCAGAAAGAGCCTGCGCAACGCCCTGAGAGTGCGGCAGTGGTTGCCAGGTGTCTGGAAAACGAACTTAAGCGGGAGTCCGGCGAAACCATCGCGCCGGATGATTTGACCGTGGAACTGTCGGCAATCCAACCAAAGACCAAGTTGTTAACCGGACGAAATATCGTGCTTGCAGGTGTCGCGGTGGTGGCCTTGACATTCGCAGCCTGGCAGTACTGGCCAGAGGCACCTGGGCAAACGCTCTATATTGCTGTGACCAAACCAGAGATATCCGCCCTGGATGACGTTGATGAACAGCAGCTAAGGCGCATCGGCACAACCATGGAGCAGAGTACCCAGGAGACTGTGCTACTCACTACTAACTTGAGCTTGATCCCGGATCTAAAGTTGGAGGATTACAACGGAGATTTGCAATTGGCTGCCTCGGCAAATGCAGCAGATGTGTTGCTTCAGTCCAGTGCCGAGTGCTCGGTTAGCCAGTGCGAATTGAAGTTGCAGCGCCTGGAAAGCAAGAATGGTGAGAATTGGGAGGTAGTTGGACAGCGCAGTTGGCCAGTACTCACTGATTCACTGGCGGATGTGCGCAGCGCCATGCTCAATGAGTTGCCGCGGTTGTTTCCAGAGGCAGGTTTTGCCGACTCTAAGGCAGGCTCAAGTTTGGCTGAGGAAGACTATCGTGCTTACCTTGAGATCTATCAGCGCAGCAATGCTGCCACCGGTTCCGACCAAGCTGACCTCGATGAGCTGGAATTGTTGCAGCGTCAGTCTCCCGGTTTTGTTTCGATTTATTCGCTCTATACCCTCATCGCGAAACATCTTTATGCGACACGTGGGGAGGAAACTTTTCTGGATAGACTAGAGCTATTTCTTGCCTCGGCACCGCCGGATGTCAAGGCAACGGTGGCGCTGAAGAACCTCGAGTTCGAATTGTTATTGCAGCGTGGCGATAATGAAGCCGCTACTAACCTTCTGTCGCAGATCGAAACCATGACGTCTGATCGCGTACAGCTCAATGACCTAAGAGGCAACCTGGCCTACGCGCAGTCTGATTACCAGACCACCCTGCGAGTAGATACAGAAAATGCTCTACTAAGACCATCTACATCACGCTATTACAAGCTGGCGGTCTCACAATACCTGGTTGGTGACTTGGCGAGTGCCAAATCTTCTCTAGATAATGCGCTGAGACTGACGCCAAACCATCTCTATTCGATGGATCTCAGCGGCGCAATTGCCTTTTCGGAAGGAGACGTCGAGCGTGCTGTGGGCATTTACTCACAACTGGTGGCGGTCAATGCTACCAGCGCGAACCTATCGAACTATGGTTTGGCGCTGGCATTGAACGGTGAGTTTCAGGCTGCGGTCGAGGTACACAAAAGAGCGATTGATCTAAACCCGGATAATGCGGGCTTGATACTCAATTTAGCCGACAGTCACGATTTGTCTGGTGACGAAGCTAACGCCGCTGTTAATTATCAGCGCATACTCGAGCTGACCGAGAACCCATCCAGCGCGCAGAACTTCAGTATTCGCGTACAGGCGCTATCTCATTTAGGTATGCACAATGACGCGATTAAAACTCTGCGGCAGGCTCAAGATCGATTTCCAAGCCAGGCCGAGCTAACGTACGCTGCGGCTATCGTGCATGTTCTGGCAGGCAATCACCAGGCAGCAATTGTCGAAGTAGAATCAGCGATCAAAACAGGGACCAGCCCAATTTGGTTTCAGTTTAAATGGTTTGAAGACCTGTGTGTTCTCGAACCATTCAGAGATCTAAGCAAACTGGACGAACCCTCGATCTGCTCCGCTAACTCTCTCTCTGAGCTCTAGCCTCGAATGATAATTACCGTCGGATCAACCGGGAAGGAATGTTTACCACCAGAGCCGCTACGTTCAGTTATGAAGTAGATTTCCGGAAAGGTGCAACTGCCAAACTCATTATTGGCGGGAGTCGGAAACTTGAAAAAAAGCTCAATGGTTTTTTTGTCCTCTGACATATCCGTACAATAAATGCTGTCGTCAAGACTGTGGGAACCTTCTCCGCCTTCGGTCAGTGATAGCGGTGCATCACTGAATCGGAACTCGCTTTGTTTACTCAGCGAAACCGTGAGCATTGAACCTTCAACGTCGCTGTCACCCTCGCCAGAAGGCACTGCAGCTTCAATTGCGTCAATAAATATCACACCATGATGTCGGTCTTTGTAGACCATTTTCTCCTCAGTTATTTCCGGGAATAACCGAAGCTTGGGCACCTTTACATCACCTCTGTGGATCTGCAGTAAATTTATTGAAGTGATTACGTTTGCCTTCACTCTTGCATCTCCTTCTTTATCTAACGCTTTATTCATGGTTCTACCCTCCGTTTAATCTCGTTTCTTTATTTTGAAATGATCGGGAGGTAACAACACTCCCTCAACCCATTAGGGATAGTAACAAGATTTCGCCTAAAAGCCTTAAGCCGTGTAATGGTGTGTAATAAAAATTCTCAGCTTGTTCGGCTAGTATCAATTACGAATTCTGAAAAAAGCGACACTAGCAAAGCATTACGATCAGTCGTGTTCAGGGGGTTGCCGGTTGGGGCAACAAGGGGGGAAGTATGGTAGGGCCAGGGCATTCAGGGTTGGGTCACCGATGACTAGACGAATTAACGGACTAAACATGAAAGCCCTGGCCTTGCTTTACAGTGTTAGTGACGGAGTCACCATCAGGATTTCAAGCCGTTTTCCCGTAATCGTTGTTCAAGAAAATCGCCTGCAGTGATCGGCGCGGCTTCCGATCCATCCTTAAACTGTGGCAGGCATTCAAGCAGGGCTTTGCCATGTGGGTGCACAAAGAAGGGCATGGAGTAGCGTGAGGTGTGTGAATTATCCGGATTGATGACCCGATGTATGGTGGCTGGCAGGGCATGATTGGTAAGCCGCGCCATCATATCTCCCGTGTCAACGATGATATCACCCGGCTCAGATTCCACATTAATCCAGCTGCCATCGTGATCCAATAATTGCAGACCGGAATCAGTGGCCCCCACCAATAGGGTCATCAGGTTGATATCGGCATGCGGCGCAGCGCGCATTTGCAGTTCGGTATTCATGCCGGCGACCGGGGGATAATGAATCAAGCGCAGCACCGAGTTGCCGTCGGCGGTCAGGTCGTCGAAAAAGTCATCTTGCAGATCAAGCGCCCGGCCCACGGCCTGCAACAGTTGCTGGGCCACATCCAGCAGTTGCCGATAAAGACCCAGGAAGCAGGTTTTGAATTCCGCTGGCTCAGTCGGCCATACGTTATCGGGGTAGGCTCCGGCATACGGGCTGTCTGAACTCAATTCCGGACCGATATGCCAAAACTCCTTTAAATCCGCATGTGGGTTATCCTTGGCATATTCACGCCCAAACGCGGTATAACCGCGCTCGCCGCCCTGGCCCACGGCCAAGGTCATTTTTTCCTCTAGCGGAAGAGCGAATAGTGCCTCGTTCAAAGCATAGGCATCTTGCAACAATTTTTCCTTAATGCCGTGGCCGTGAATAACCGCAAAACCACATTCGGTCAGACCAAGGAACAGTCCCTCAATAAACTCGGCACGACTGCCTTGTTCGCGATTGTTCTCAAGGTTTAGTCGACGGACCTTGGTGGTCGAGAGCGGAGGATTCATGTCTGAGATTATATCGTTTAGGACAGCGCGGTGTACGGAGCTTTTCGATTTCTTCACCCACCGCCATCACGCGGTCGGTATCCTTGAGGCATACAATAGGCTTGATATCTCTATCGCCATGGGTAACCATAGTCGCGATTCGAATTCTCGTTTTCACTAACCCCTTCTTCCATGGAACCAACCAATGAGTTTTAAAATCCTATTTTCGCTGTTACTAAGTTTTAGCCTAGTTGCTCTGCCGGTAAATGCTGATAACCAGTCCGCTGCCGCCCTCAAATCCTTTCCAGACTACGCGGGCAAGTCAGTCAGCGAACATTTCGACGCTGACAAGATCGCTCAACTAGAGTCACGTATGCACAAATTTGTCAGCGATGGTGATACCTATGGCATCGCTACCTTGTTGATGCAGGATGGAAAGGTAGTCAGCCATACCCAAGCAGGCATTCGCAACCTGATGAAAGGGGCACCGATCACTGAGGACACGATTTATCGCATCTACTCCATGACCAAGCCGGTCACCGGGGTGGCCATGATGATGCTCTATGAAAAAGGCAAGTTCTCGCTGGATGACCCGGTGTCAAAATATATCCCGGAGTTTGCCGATCTGCAGGTGGTTAAGAGTTACACAAAAGAAGGCGAGGTTGAGCTGGAGGATTTGCAGCGCCAGCCAACCATGCGAGAGTTGATGAGCCACACCGCGGGATTTGCCTACGGCTTGTATGGGGATGACCCCTCCAATCGGGGATTCATGCAGAAACGAATTCTGTTCTCACCAGACTTGCAGACCTTTATTGACAAGGTTTCTACCGTTCCGCTGATGTTTCAACCTGGTGAAAAATGGTTCTATTCGGCTGCGGTAGATATCCAGGGTGCCATTGTGGAACGACTCAGTGGGATGAGTTTCGGTGAATTCCTGAAGAGCCGTCTATTTGACCCGCTGGGCATGAGTGATACAGGGTTCTACGTTCCAGAAGACAAATATTCACGTTTCTCAAATGTTTTCGGTTTTCACCCGGAAACGAAAAAGTTTCAACTTCTGCCTTTTGGCGAAGAAAAATACAACATCCTCGGCGATATGATGTACAAGAAAGGCTCCTTCGGAATGGAGTCTGGCGGCGGTGGCCTGGTGGCTACATTAGGGGACTACGCCCGTTTTTGCCAAATGCTGGCGAACGGTGGAGAGCTGAACGGCCATCGCATCATCAAGGCCGAGACCATAAAGCTGATGCGCACCAATGTGCTCAAAGAAGGACAAAGCGTTGATATCCAGGGAGTGTTGCGCCCGGCTGATTCACCCCAAATAGGCTTTGGCCTGGACTTCGGCGTGTTACAACCATCCGCATCTGGAAAAGCCGTTACTGGTGAAGGCAGCTATTTCTGGGGTGGTGCAGCAGGTACCTGGTTTTGGATTGATCCGACCAATAATTTTTATTTCATCGGCATGATTCAGCGCTTTCCACAGGGCGGTCCAGAGGTAGATTTTCGTGGTATTTCACAGAAAATGGTTTACGAGGCGCTCGTGCCAAAATAAGGTTTGGGGGTCTTAAACAAAGGCCGCTCCTCTCATCGTCGGTGCATCGTGAACGCTGAACTCGTTTGGTTTAAACAGCCATCTTGATCATGAAAAATGCTCTGAGAAACCTGACGCTGTTGCTGGTCTCAATCCCATTATGCATTGTACTGGCAGAGGTATTGACGCAGACGGTTGTCAGTAAGATCCTTCTAAAAGGCAGATTGTTTGAAAGCGATGCCGTGGTCGGTTGGAAAGTCCTGCCGAATCTGAACCTGCAGCGTAGAAACGCTGATGGGAACCCCTGGGTTGTTCGCACTGACCAGTTGGGTCAGCGGATAATGGCAGATCCAAAACCGAGTACGCATCGCTTGTTAATCCTGGGTGATTCCTTCGCCTTTGGCCAAGGTGTGGATGTTGAGCAACGCTTTGATGCACGGTTATCTGGCATGAGCTACGACATTATTAACAGCGGTGTGATGGGTTATGGCACTGATCAGCAATTTCTGGCCGCTGAACCCTATCTCAACGAGTTGCAGAATGGTGACCTGATCCTGCTGCTGACCTACTTCAATGATTTTTATGATCTTAGTGTCACTGATCAATCTGGCCGAGCAAAACCCCGGTATACGATTGTCAATGGCGGATTGGTGATGCATCCGCCACGGACGGGATTCCACAATTGGTTGAGCGATCAATCGTATCTGTATGCCACTCTTTCTAGCCGGATAGCCAAGCAGCAAACTACTACCGAGGAAGACCTTTTGCAGGCGGCAAAAGTTTACAACTTGCTGATTGCTGAACACTTCGCACGTTTGGAGAGTCGCGGGGTGCAACTGGTTGTGGCGCATCACGGCGTTTCGGGCATGCCAGCCTCAACACCAAAAGATATAATCCTGTCAGCCATTAATCTTGTTTGTGCAAGTGGTTACTGCATTAACCTGGATAAACATATCGACGTAACCAAAAACAAAGAGCTGTACCTGAAAGATGGTCACTGGAACGCAGAAGGACACCGGCTGGTTGGGATTGTGATAGCAGAAAAACTGAACCGCATGAAGCAAACCAGGTCTGATCCCCAGTAATGACAAGGCTCTATTTTTGAACCTGTGCCAAGGATGACTGTCGGCTAATTGTCATGTTAATTTCGTGACCGACACCCCATACTTTAAGCAATATTCCTGGTTCACTTTCACGGGGCGCTTGCATGATCCTTAAACAACTTCGGCTCAGTCGTCATTATTCGCAGGAACAACTGGCGCAGATGTCGGGCTTAAGCGTGCGGACCATTCAGCGAATCGAGAGTGGCAAAAGTGCCAGTCTCGAATCGCTGAAATGTTTGGCAGCCGTCCTGGAAGTGAGTGTGTCTGAACTCAACCAGGAGAACTACATGATTGATAAAAATTCCGATAACTGGAGAAACCTGCCACTGCTGTTGAAATGCTGGTTTTTCTTTAACTATCTTAATACTCGCCCAACCCGGGCATCATCCCGCCGTGTCGAAGTTATTGCTCACGCCTCCGGATTTACCTTTTGCCTGCTCGGCCTGGTTTCTGAACCTGCGCTGATCGGTGGCTTGATCCTGTTATCAATAGCCTACCTGTTTCATTTTCTGACGCGGCAGGGCGACTACTACGGTATCTGGTATGAATAGTGAGCGGACTAACCGAGCTGCTTATTCAGGTTGAGCGTTCGTCACTCTCCAACTCTTTGCGCAGGTTGAGCAGGCGGTCCAGTACTGGCTGAATCCTGGTTCTCCTGTTGTGGCGGTTGTAAAACAGAATGCCTGTGCCGAGTAGTACCACTGCTCCCCAATAGAGCAACAAGCTGGTGTCTGGCACCCAGGACTGCGTTTGTTGCACATGTCCGCCCCAGGAGCCCAGGAATATCGCCAAGGCTAATGGCGCCAGGTACCAGGCCGCCACTCTATCGACCAGGGCGCTTTGGCGTTCGAGTTTTTCGATCTCGCGATTTATCCGGCTGGCCAGGGTCCAATTGTCATCTTCGCTGATGCGTCTGGCGGAGATTAAGCGGTAGGGCACATAGAGTGACATAAACGCCATAATGGCCATCGATAATTGCATCGCCAGGTTCATAGCCGGGCCCAACACCAGTGCTAAAACAACGCCGGTCAGCAGCACCAGGCAGGCGAAGATCTCGGTTCGGACACTCATTAGCATTTGCTTGTCGAGGGTGTCGGCTTGTTGCCTGATATGGTCCATGTTGATTGCTTCAATGTGATCGACTGTATTCATTTCTGATCTCCAGGTCTCTTTAAGGTCTTCAAAATTCATAACTATCTCTAACTGATAAATTGTTCTTCGAATCGTGACTTGAGTCGATTCACACGTACATTGATAGCATTCGCGCTCAGGCCCAGGGTCTCAGAGATCCCGGCCGCTGGAATGCCATCCAGGTACATGATCAACACACTCTTATCAACATCATTAAGCTGTTGCATAAACAGGCCAAGGATTTCTCCATCAGAGTATCCGCCTTCAGCGTGCTCGCTAAGGCTGACCGAAAGTGCCTGTTCGTGGATTTTGCGCTGGCGGATCGACTTACGTTGAAAGGTGAAAGCTGTATTGAGCGCTACCTTGTAGATCCACGTACTGACGCTGGACCTGGATTTGTACGAGTGCCGACTGCGCCAGAGCTGCAACAGGATTTCCTGGTACAGATCGTCACTATGACCGACATCTGCGTAATGCCAGGCAATCGCACGAATGCGGCTCTGATTGTCTGCCAGGGTTTGTTCAAAATCGAAGGACATTTGCCTAATGATTATTCGCTGTTTTCCTAGTTAGTCGTCGTAGAAGGTAAAAACTTACAGGTCGATCGCTTTTTTTTACCTGGATAAGTAGATCATGGTCCCGGATTCCAGAATACCGTTTAAAGCGAACTGTTTGTAAACCTCACTAAATAAAATTATGGTCAATAAAGTCCGTAAATCAGTACGTTTTATATTTGTTATTCTATTTTATTAAACATATAGTCAATAAGGTGATATAATTTGGTGAACTATTAAGGAGCTTTTTCAATTGAATATTCCCAAAACCAACCTGCTCCAAACCAGAATTTTCTCATACAACGGTAAACGTGTATTCGAAACACGATGAGCCACAACAGAGTAACCAGCAAGATAAACCAGGAGTAAGAATGTTTGATCTGTCAGATAAAGTTTCAATCGTAACCGGTGGTAACGGCGGCTTGGGGCTCGCCTTTGGTCGCGGTTTGGTCAAATGTGGTGGCAAAGTTGCCATCTGGGGACGTGATCAGCAGAAGAACCAAGGTGCAATGGAAGAGTTGACCACCATGGGTGGTGATGTTGAGGCGTTTACCTGTGATGTCACCGATGAAGCTGAGGTCAAAACTGCGTTTGAGCAGACCCTTGCTCGCTTCGGCCAAGTTGATGCCTGCTTTGCCAATGCTGGTGGCGGCGGCTTTCGTGGAATGTCACATGCGACGAGCAGAGCGGACTGGCTGAGTACCATCGATTTGAATCTTATGAGTGTGGTGCAAACCTTCTCGCCCGTGACCGAGCACATGCTGGCACGCAAGCAAGGTGGTAAGTTGATTGTTACTTCCTCGGTAGCAGCTTTGATGGGCACTGGTGGCGCGGCCGGCTATTCCACTACCAAAGCAGCCGTGCGTGGTTTGGTACAAGCACTGGCGGTTGAACTGGGCCAGGCCGGGATACAGGTTAATGCGATTCTGCCCGGCTTTATCGAAACTGAAATGTCTGTGCAAACCAGTGACGCGTTTAAGCAGGCTTGCGAACGACGGTCGGCGATTGGTCGCATTGGTAAGTTGGAAGACATGGAAGGCATCGCCGCATTTCTCGCCTCTCAGCAAAGCGATTTTATGACTGGCCAGAGTATTGTTATGGATGGTGGTCATACCATTCACCCGATGTAGCTCGCGTATACTGCTACATATTGTTTTTATTAAAGCCAAAGCTAGATTCAGCACCATGATCCAACGCATCTTTCACTGGTTGTTTGTGACCTTCTTGTTTCTCTCCGGCTTGTACAGCGTATTGCTTGGTGGCTGGTTGGTTTACTTAGGTGGCAGCGCCTATTACCTGCTGTCTGGATTGGCGGTGTTGTACATCGTCTATGCGATCTATCGTGGTAACCCGCGCGCCGCTATCGTTTATGGCGGCTTGTTGGCGACCACCCTCGTCTGGGCCTGGTACGAGTCAGACATGGCTTTCCTGTCTCTCTTGCCGCGCGTGGCAATGTGGCTGGTATTGGGTCTATGGTTCCTGTCGCCATGGTATCGAAGCCATTTAGCCAGCAAATCCTCAACTTCTGAGCCTGCGTCGAGTCGTTGGATTGTCATCCCCAGCGTCGCCAGTGTGTTGGTGCTCGCCTTTACCGCTTTTAGCGGGCATACGGTGTATGGCAGTGGCACTGTGCGCACTGAGCAACCGACCAGCGCTACAAGTGATTGGCGGCATTACGGCAACACCCTGGGTGGCACCCGCTTTGCCGAGATTGATCAAATCAACGTCGACAATGTTGCTCAGCTTGAAGAAGCCTGGCGCTATCGCACTGGCGTGGAAGATGATTTCAAAATGACGCCGCTCCAGGTCAATGGCCTGGTTTATCTTTGTGGCGCGCGAAACATTTTAATCGCTATTGATGATGCGACCGGAAAGGAGGTTTGGCGCCATGATCCGCAAGTCGCCGTCCCTGATAAACACCAGTATGCACGCACCTGCCGCGGCGTGAGCTATCACGAGGTTCCTGCATCAGCAGAAGGTTCGATCGAAGATGCATCGAGCCAGCCAATGCAATGCAGCAAGCGCATCGTCACTGGAACTGTAGACGCACGTTTATTGGCAGTGGATGCCTTAACTGGTCAGCCATGCACCGACTTTGGCAACCAGGGGTCGGTGGATTTACGCAAAGGCATGGGCCCGCATCTGCCAAAACAGTATTACATTACCTCGCCACCGCTAGTGGCAGATGACCTGCTGGTGGTCGGTGGCCTGGTGTTGGATTCCCAGGACTTAGGCTTACCTTCGGGTGTGGTGCGAGCGTATCACGCCGTTACTGGTGAGTTTGTCTGGGCCTGGGACGCTGGACGACCTGGTTACCACGGGGAACCGGCAGAGGGTGAAATGTATACGCGCGGTACGCCCAACGTGTGGTCAGTGATGAGCTACGACCCGGAACTGGAATTGATTTATGCCCCTACTGGCAACGCCAGCCCGGACTACTTCGGCGGATATCGACGCCAGGTGGATGATGAATGGTCGTCTGCCGTTGTCGCGCTGGATGCCAACACCGGTTCGCCCAGTTGGAAATACCAGACAGTGCATCACGATATCTGGGATTACGATGTGCCTGCGCAACCGGTACTGGTGGATGTGACTCGTGAAGACGAGCGTATCCCCTCGGTCGCTGTGCCTACCAAAACCGGCGATATTTTCCTGCTGGATCGTCGCGACGGTACCCCGGTACACCCAATCGAAGAAAAGCCGGTCCCACAGGAACCAGCTTTGGGCGAGTATGTATCGGCAACCCAGCCGTTTACCTCAACCCCGCATTTTCACCCTTACCGCTATGAAAAAGACATGTGGGGTTTAACTCCGCTGGATCAGTTAGCCTGCCGGGTGGAGTACAAAATGATGCGTTACGAGGGCTTGTTCACGCCGCCCACCCCTTCGGGTAGTTTTCAGTTCCCGGCAAACTTTGGTGGTTTTAATTGGGGCAGTGTGTCGGTCGATGCAGACAACGGCTTACTGATTGCCGCGCCCATGTTGCTGGGTAATCGAACCATGCTGGTAACCCCTGAGCAGGTTGCCGAAGCCGGACCTCGCGCAGCATTGCTGCTCGGCAGCGATCATCCTGCGGTACGTATGGACCCGGATGCACCGATGCCGGAAAAACGCGATCCGGATCCGGATGATCCCTTTGATCATGCCAATATTACTTACTACGGGCTGACGTTGCCGTTTATGTCGCGTTGGCCTACCCAGGTGCCTTGTTTTGAGCCGCCCTGGTCGACTTTGTCGGTTATTGATTTGAATACCAATGAACGACTCTGGAGTAGACCAATCGGCAGCATGAAGAACTCTGGCCCGTTTGGCTGGCGCACTGGGTTGCCGTTCCAGGTTGGCACACCGGTACGGGCGGGCACTATGACCACGCGCGGCGGATTGACCTTTATCAGTTCAACCATGGATAGTTCGGTACGGGCTTTCGATGTGCGCAGCGGTGCGGTCAAATGGCATGCCGACCTGCCGGGCAGCGGCCAGGCAACGCCGATGTCCTATGTGTCAGAAAAGTCTGGTAAGCAGTATGTGATCGTTACCATTCCGAATCCAAGCTGGCGTTACCCAAGGGATCCTGCAACTGGCACGTATACAGACAGCAAATCGGTGAAAGATGGCAAAGGTGGCTATGTCATCGCTTATGCCCTGGAAGACTAGTACTCGATGGTAGAAAACTGGTATCGAAATCCTGAAATTACAGGATTCCGATAGCGATTCTACTGGTCAACGCGTAATAGCGTGGCACACTGTGGCCATGGAAATGGCGAATATCGTGTTGCGTTTGCTGGCAGCCTCACAAGTGCTGCTGTTTATGCTGGTGCTGGCCCTGTCTACCAACCCCCCACGCGTGCGGCTGACCGGCTGTGCCCTGATGTTTTGCGCCTTCTCATACCTGCTTGTGCCACTGCATTACGACTATATCGGCCCGGCAGGCCTTTTTGTGTTTTGGTTCGCGGCTGCGGCGACACCCTCATTCCTATTGTTGTTTTTCTGGGTGTTGTTTGAGGAGACCGAGGCTGTTCCGCCTTGGATGGTAATTGTGGTTGGCGTCTCCTTGTTGGTCACTCTAGTGCCCGCCGACTTTTATGCTGATCTTGTTGGCGAGCAATATGTGGGAATACCCCCGCAATTGATTAAGCTGCTTAATGTTGGCGTGGCGCTCTGGGTTGTCTGGCACGGGCGTGACGCAGATCTGGTGGAGTTCAGGCTCAAGCTGCGTGCCCTGTTTGTTATCGCATTGGCGTTGATCGTGCTGAGTATTGTGAGTGTAGAACTGTTAACTAACTTTGCGGTACCCAAGACGCTGGAAATAGTGGGCATGACGATCATTCTAATCTGCGCATTGTTGTTCAATATTTACTTCATCCGAACCAACCCTGGCCTCAGGTTGCTGGGCGAGCCGGTTGCGCCTCGCGACGACAGCGACGACGAGATGATGCAAACACTCTTGCGCCGAATGCAGAACGAACGCCTGTACGCTGACCACGATCTGCGCGTTGCAGGGCTGGCGCAGCTATTAAGGGTGCCAGAGTATCAATTGCGCAAGCGCATCAATCAGAAGCTGGGGTATCGCAACTTTAATCAGTTTGTAAATCGTTACCGCATTGCCGAAGCCGGCGAACGATTACTTGAAAATACGCAGACCCCGGTACTCACCATCGCCTTGGACGTGGGGTTTCGTTCGATATCTTCCTTTAATACTGCCTTTCAAGCTCAGTATGGCGTTTCCCCAACCCGATACCGGGCTGAAGCCTCTGCTGAAAGCTAACACCCCGATTCTTTTAAGCCCTTTTTAATTATTCGATAGCAAATCCCGATTATTCAGGAGAGGAGAACGTATCGCTGCGATTCAATAGCTCAACATAAACATTTAACGAGCTATTGATTATGAACCAGCCCACTTACCCAACTGCAACCGCGTTGCAGACGCATACCGAACACACTACGCGCGACCAACACCTGGCCACCAGCCGTCGTTACGACCTTGATTGGTTACGAGTATTAGCCTTTGGGGTATTAATCTATTTTCATGCGGCAGTGGCTTTTCTGCCTTCGGGAATACCGATGACGATCAACGCAGAAGCCAGCAAGCCGCTAACCGTGGCGGTGGTGTTCTTTCACCAGTTTCGCTTGGCGCTATTGTTTTTCGTCTCCGGTTGCGGGGTGTACTTTGCGCTGCGTTCGCGGGACCCACGAGCATTCTTTATTGAGCGTAGCCAGAAACTGCTGATACCGCTAGGCTTTGGGATTGTGGCCCTGGTTCCGCTGATGGTTTACCTGGAGAAGTTGTATATAGGTGAGTCATTTCATTCGTTCAGCCACTTTTATTCCCAGTACTTTACCGAGGGTACGTATCCGAAAGGCAACCTGAGTTGGCACCATTTTTGGTTCCTAGCCTACCTTTATCTGTTTTGTCTGCTGGCCTGGCCGCTATTGAAACGGTTGCGCGGTGAGAAAGGTAACAAGCTTGTTGCCTCAGGAATTCAGCGACACAAGTTGCTGGGGGCAGGGATATACCGATTTATCCTTCCTTTATTGTTAGTCGAGATTTTCCTACGCCCGCTATTTCCCGGTTTTCGTGATTTGATACATGACTGGGCCAGCTTCTTTCACTGGTTTTTGATTTTCCTTGCTGGTTACGTTTTTGCCCTTGATCGTCGTTTACTGCAAGCCGCACGACAACTCAGGCGGCACTCGCTGTGTGGCGCGCTGCTCGCCACCGGAATACTGTTCTGGCACTTCTGGGTGCCGGAACAACACGGCTTGTATCCATTCCCGAATGGAGAGATAGACGTGTTTCGTTATCTGGTATTTTGTGCAGTGCGGATTAGCAATGTGTGGTTATGGATTCTGGTATGTGTGGGTTATGCGGCGCGGTACCTGAACCAACCAGCCAACATACTCACGGCCCTGAATCGTGCCGTCTACCCGGTGTTTTGTTTGCACCTGCCCGTATTGGTCGTACTCCAGTATTTTATCCTGCCCCTGGATTTGTCGGTGACGCTGAAATTTTTGCTAATCAGTAATGCAGCCGTGCTTATTCTCGCTGTGTTGTACACCGCTTTGCACCCATTCAAGTTTCTGCATCCCTTGATCGGCATGCGATAGCAGCATCACCTTTAAGTCGCCGACATGGAGGTGACCAGATGAATTGGTGTCAGCACAACAAATTAGCGATGTTTAAAAAGGTATGAATGATTTAAAGTATTCATATCCAACAACCTGGTATGGCCTGCCCCTAAGCCTACTTCGCGTAGCAGTAAAATCACGGCTGATAAACCAAAACTGACTATGCAGGCACCAGCTACCAATACTCAATCGCGATCACATTCGTCCCTACTGTTTGTGGCTTTTATCGTGTTTGTTGATATGACGGGCCTGGGCTTGATCGTGCCAATCATGCCATCCCTGATACAGGATTTATCCGGTGCCTCGATTGCCCAAGCGGCAGAAATCGGGGGCTGGCTGTTGTTTTCCTACGCTATGATGCAATTCCTCTTTGCTCCAGTGATAGGCGGCTTGAGTGATCGTTATGGCCGTCGACCCGTATTGCTGATCACCCTGGCGATACTGGGATTGGACTATGCCATTATGGCCTGGGCACCAACGCTTACCTGGCTGTTCATCGGTCGCATCATTTCCGGCGTGATGGGTGCCAGTTGGACTGCGGCCAACAGTTGTGTGGCCGACGTGGTGTCTGATGAAGAACGCGCAAAATACTTTGGCATACTGGGCGGGGCTGGGGCAGCGGGTTTTGTACTCGGTCCGGCGATTGGTGGAATACTGGGTGAGTTTGGCGATCGCTTACCTTTCATGGTGTCCAGTGGGATGGCGTTGGGTGGAGCCGTGGTGGGGTATTTTCTGCTGCGTGAAACCTTGCCGGTGGAAAAACGCCGACGCTTTTCTCTCGCCCGAGCAAACCCTTTGGGCAGTGCGATCCAGATATCCAAAACACCGCTGGCACTGGGCTTTTTACTGGTGATCTTTATGCTGCAGTTGGCGGCTCAATCGCAGATTGCGATTTGGGCGTATTACCTGATCGAACGATTTCAATGGAGTGAGCTGGAGATCGGGTTAAGTGTCGCCTTATTTGGCTTGTTGCTGGCGATTGTGCAGGGTGGCTTAACCGGACCTGTCAGCGCCCGCTATGGCAATGCTAAAACCGGATTTTGGAGCCTGGTGTTTGCCATACCCTCTTACCTTCTATTTGCCTTGGCACCGGCGGGGTGGGTGATGATCCTGGGCATTTTTGTTGGTGCTGCCTCGGCGTTCGTGTTTCCCGCCATGCAGGCAATGATGAGTGCGCGCATCGAAGAAGATGCGCAGGGCGAATTGCAGGGAGCAATCGCAAGTGTGATTGGTCTGACTTCAATATTTGGGCCGGTACTGATGACCGTTACCTTCAGGGTGTTTGCTGATGGGGCAGGGCTGTATTTTCCGGGTGCCCCCTACATATTGGCCATGGTTTTGTGTGTGGTCGCGGTACTATTGTTTGCTCGTACCGTCCGTCTCTATCATCATTGGTAGGCTTTTCCTGGGTCCGCTCTTTTCCGGCCAATTAGGTCCATCGAGTGCTTGTAATATGAATTGTTTGATATATAATTGAGTAATCAAGTATTATTCAAGCATAAATCAATCATGAAAGAGATAGAGGCGGATTTTATAATCCAGCATGCCCGACTTACCCATAAGATATTGCGGCGTGCAGATTCCCAATTAAATATTCACGGCATCAGCTTCAGTGAGTACATGCTGTTGTACTACCTGAATGAAGCACCTAACAACGTCATGCGGCGTATCGACCTGGCCGAGGCGGTTGGCATCAGCGCGTCCGGGGTAACACGAATGTTGGCACCGATGGAAAAAATCAAGTTGGTGGAAAAAGAGATTAACCCGCGCGATGCACGGGTCAGCCTGGTTAAGCTCAGCGAAACGGGTAAAACTATTTTTGCTGAAGCATCAGTGACCTTTGCACATACGGCAAAATCAATCACCCATGCGCTGACAACCGAGCAGTTAAAAAAAATGCTCGGGTTTACCAGCCAGTTGGTTTGAGTTGTGGAGGACTTATGCGGCATCTAATTACTGAGCAAGACAAAGCGTTTCGACGGGCGTTTGAATCGGGGCAATTCCCGCTAGAAAGCTTTGACCATAGGGCGCATTTGCGCCTTGCCTATATCTATTGTTGTACAGTGACTACTGAGGAAGCGCATCAACAAATGCGGCGGGCATTGCACTCTTTTCTCAAATATAACAATATCGATTCTTCCAAGTATCACGAAACCATAACCAGGGCCTGGATAATGGCCATTCGCCACTTTATCGAGCGAACCAAGCTCAGTACCTCGGCCGATGACTTTATAGATCAACACCCACAGTTAATGAACCCGGATATCATGTTGTCACACTATTCACAGGAATTGCTTTTCTCCGATGCCGCCAGGGAGACTTTTGTTGCGCCGGACAAAGAGCGGATACCGCGCTATACAGGGGTAGTGGGATAGGGTGTGCGAACTGGGGTTGGGAACAAGCTGTTGTTAGTCATTGCATTGGCATGCCTGCAACCTAATCAATTATGGGCGCAGAATTCATGTGAAGAATCGGATACTCAGTTGTTCCAAAAGCTGCTCGGCACCTGGCATGAGTATCGGCTCAGTGACGAGGCATTGGCAGCGTTTGAGACAACTTTAGTTGAAGATGAAGACCTGGTAGGCGACGAAGCTTCATCTACCGAGAGCGGCACCTTGATCGGCACATTGAATACAGAGCTGGTGGCCCAGGGCTGCGCTTTACGGCAATCGTTCAGCTCGCCAGATCGGTCTTTTTCATTTGAATCCCTGGCGTATTTGGACCCAACCGGAAATTGGCAGGAAACGTATGCAATGAGTAATGGTGTAGTAAGCCAATACCGCTGGGTTGAAAACGAGGAAGAACTGATTCTTGAACAAATCGGTGTGACGGGAGCGGCGCGTAAGCGGTTGGTTATTTTCAATATGACTGAGACCGACTATTTCGTCTTGGATGAGCGCTCGACCGATCGTGGTCAGACCTGGAATCGATTTGAGTTGGTGAAGACTGTTCGGGTGGTCGAACAGGCTCCCGCTGAGTAGCTTGTGAGCGACACAACACATCTCGCTACATGATTATTCAAACGCTGGAGCCTGATGACACCGAACAAACGGTGTCCTTGGTGACTGAGTCAGCCGCCACGGTGCGCGAAGATTTTGATGAGGGGGGTTGGGAGATTTTCCTGCAACCCAATACGGAGGAGAAAACCCGGGCACGAATCGTCGGAAATGACTACTTGATGATTGGAGCCAAGCAGGACGAAAAGTTATTAGGAATGATCGCCATCTACCAGTTGGAAAAAATTGATCAGCTATTCGTGTCACCTGCAGCAAGTGGAAAGGGAATTGCAACACGGCTATGGAATCATGCTCGCCAGGTAGTGGATGCAATAGAACCAGAGCGGTCTAACCATGGCTACTATTGGGTACGCTCATCTTTTCGGGCAGTACCGGTATATCAACGCTTCGGCTTCCAGTCCTTGGGTGAGCCCCAGGTAAACAACGGGATTCGCTTTCAGCTGATGGAAAAACATCCAGAGGAATAAATGGCGATCTCGGTTCACGGCTATAAGTACAGTGTCTACACGCGCATAGTCCGGGCGACTCTGGCTGAAAAGGCGCTTGCCTATGAGTATGTTGAGGTGAATCCTTTTGATCCAGACATGGATCGAGATTACTTGTTACTACAGCCTTTCAAGCGGGTACCGTATTTTGAGCACGACGGCTTTGGTTTGTATGAAACCGCGGCAATCACCGCCTATATTGATGAGACTTTTCCCGGTACAAGGTTGCAGCCGGACTCGACTCAGGCGCGGGCCAGGATGCGGCAAATGATTGGCATTATCGACGCCTATGGTTTTAAGCCAATGATGCTCGATGTGTTTTCCAATCGTATCGTTGCGCCGCTATATAGAGAACCCATTGATGTGGCCGCGATTGAATCCGGTCTGCAGGAATCGCAGCATGTACTGCAGGTGCTGCATGACTTGATGGAAGGCACCGAGTTTCTGTGCGGGGATCGGTTCAGCCTGGCGGATTTGCACCTGGCACCGATAATGGATTACTTCCTCCAGGTAGAGGAGGGGCAACAACTCGTTGCCGAGCTGCCTGCCCTCGATGCCTGGTGGCGTCAGGTATGTGATCGAGAATCGATTGTCCGTACCCGGCCGGTGTTGGCGAATAGCGTGGTTTAAGTTGCGCCCAATCTAGAACAAGGATTATTGCGTTCTGGTATACACGCTGACGCCGCCAATAAAAGTCTGGTCAACCTGGATATCACGAATCTTATCCTTGGCCCCCAAAGGGTTCCCATCCAGGATCACCAAGTCCGCCAGCTTGCCGACTTCGATTGAACCGATCTCATCTTCGCGGAATATCTGCCAGGCGGCATCGATGGTTGTCGCGCGCAGCGCCTGCATGGCGCTGATCTGCTCGTACGCCCCAATGGTTTTGCCCGAGGTGGATTCTCTATTGACCGCACTCCAAACCAGTAGCATCGGATCCATGGGCACCACCGGCGTGTCCAGGTGAATTGTGTAAGGCACACCTTTTTCTCCGGCAGTACGGGCCGGGCTCATGCGGGCTGCACGCTCCGGCCCCATAAATATGTCGCGATGACGGTCGCCCCAGTAATAGGTGTGCGCACTAAAAAAGGACGGCGTCACACCGAGTTCATGCATGCGATCGAGTTGATCCGGGCGCGCCATTTGTGAGTGGATGATAATGGTTCTCGCATCATCATTGGGGTAGTCGGCCTGCGCTGATGCTACGGCATTCAGGATATAGTCAATCGCTGCATCCCCATTACCATGGATGGCGAGTCGCGTACCAATCGCAAAGTGTTCGCGAACCAGTTCGGTTAACTCCTCCTGACTTAGTGTTGGGTAGCCAACATAGCCGCCATTACTGCCACTATCAGCATCATCGCTAGCATTCGCCTCGCCATGACTTTTGCTTGGTTGCACATGATAGGGTTCTCTTAAAAACCCCGTATAACCTTGGATACTGCCATCGGCGATAATTTTGAGGGCGCCAATTCGAAATCGATCACTTCGAAAGTCGTTGGCTTCGAATTCCCCGCTTAAAATGGCTTCGCTCATATCGGAGTACAAAGGCCAAACTTCAAGCCGCAACGGCACCAGGTTAAGACGCGAGGCGTAGTACATGCCGTTAATGGTTTTCCGATCTGCCGCACCGTTTTGAGCGGTGGTTACGCCTTTGCTAATGTAGTCGGCGACCGCTCGTTGAACGATTTTTAGCACTTCTCCTGTACCAAAATCCGTAGCGGCAGTGAACATTGGCATCATCGCGGTTTCTTCGAGCAAGCCAGTTAGTTCTCCATTGGCATCTTTTACTATCACACCGCCAGCGGGGTTGGGTGTGTTGGCGTCAATACCCATGATCTCCATAGCCTTGCTGTTACCCACGCCCATATGGCCGGAAATGTGCAACACAAATAGTGGATGCTCGGTAGTAATTGCGTCCAATTCGGCGCGCGTTGGGTGCCTGTGTTCAAGCAGCTGAGTGTCGTCATAGCCCATACCTACGACCCATTCGCCGATAGCTGTATTAGCGGCCTGTTCATTCATCAACTTCACCAGCTCTGACAGGGACTTGACCATGCCGATGGGTGGGCTGTTGAGATTAGCCCCAACCGCAAAAAATCCGGAGCCCGGGAAGTGTCCATGAGCGTCAATAATGCCCGGCATCAGCGTTCTGCCATCCAGGTTATGTACCCAGGTGTTAGTCGGCATTAGCTTGCGAATTTCGCTATTTGTACCCACCGCGAGAATTCGGTCGTTTTCCAGCAACACTGCCTCTGCTACCTGGTTGATCTGGTTCATGGTTAACACCCGGCCATCCACAAAAGCCTGGTACTCAGGTGGTTTTTCAGGCGTTATCCATAGCCACAGGCTCACAGCAATGATAATCAGGACGGTGAGCAGAGAGAGGAGAAATTTTTTCATGCGAATGCGGTTGTTTTTAGTTATCTGATACCTACATAAAAGCCCATTGATTATGCTGGTTTTCGGTAAGAAACGCTTGAATTCATTGGTGCATTCTTCTAATATCCGCGCCCTGATCGAGTTTTACTCATATTTGGCCACTCTGTTTCTGGTTTTTAGTCGACAAAGTCCACAGCAACGGACATCGAAATAGACGATCAGAAAGTTGGAGGGCCCGTAAAAATATTTTTTGGAGAACACCATGAAAGCAGACATTCATCCAGATTATGGCCAAATCAAAGTGACTTGCGCTTGCGGCAACACCTTTGAAACTGGTTCTACCCTTGGCAGAGACCTGCACGTAGAAATTTGTTCTGAGTGCCACCCTTTTTACACTGGCAAGCAGAAAGTAATGGACACTGAGGGCCGTGTTGGTCGCTTTAAGTCTCGTTACGGAAAAAAATAAGACTCTGGTTTTTTTAGAGTCTCGAAAAGGGCGCTCCAGGAGCGCCTTTTTTATGCAATCAGCAGAACAGGTTGTGAGATAATTTAACGACCAATGAATGTCGGTACGGTGCTGAGCAGTACGACTACCTGGTGGAGCGCGCGCAATGCGCAGCCATACCACGACATTTGGGAGTAAACACTATTATGTCCGATTCAAGATTTCAGCAGGCCCAGCAATACATCCCGGGTGGCGTAAACTCACCGGTTCGTGCGTTCAAGAGCGTTGGCGGTGAGCCGGTATTCGTGCAACGTGCGAAAGGTGCTTACCTTTGGGATGCGGATGACAAGCAATACATCGACTATGTTGGTTCCTGGGGCCCCATGATCCTGGGACACGCCCATCCTGAAGTCATTGCCGCTGTCACCGAAGCGGTTGAAAATGGACTCAGCTTTGGCGCGCCCTCCGAAATCGAAACCGCCCTGGCGCAAAAAATCTGCGGTCTGATCCCCAGCATCGATAAAGTGCGTATGGTCAGCTCTGGTACCGAGGCCACCATGAGCGCTCTGCGACTGGCCCGCGGAGTCACCGGCCGCGACAAGATCGTCAAGTTTGAAGGCTGTTATCACGGGCACTCAGATAGCCTGTTAGTGAAGGCTGGTTCCGGCGCATTAACCCTCGGCGTCCCAACGTCACCCGGCGTCCCCGCCGCGTTGGCAGAACAAACTTTGACCCTGCCGTTTAATGATATTGAACAGCTGGAAGCGCTGTTTGCTGAAATGGGCGAACAGATCGCCGCGATTATTGTTGAGCCAGTTGCCGGCAATATGAACCTGATCACGCCTAAGCCTGGCTTTCTGGAAGCATTGCGCAAGGTGTGTGATGACTCCGGAGCCATCCTGATTTTTGATGAGGTGATGACCGGGTTTAGAGTAGATCTGAAAGGCGCACAAGGTTTGTATGGAATTACTCCGGATATGACCTGTTTTGGCAAGGTGATTGGTGGTGGTATGCCGGTGGGTGCGTTTGGCGGCAAAGCCGAGATTATGGATCAAATCTCCCCAGATGGACCGGTGTACCAGGCAGGTACCTTATCCGGCAACCCGGTTGCCATGGCAGCAGGCCTGAAGACCCTGGAACTTATTTCTGCTCCAAATTTCTTTGAAAACCTCACGGTTAAAGTAAAGAGCTTGTCTATCGGCTTACAGACCGTGGCTCAAGCTGCCGATATTCCCCTGGCGGTGGCCGGGGTGGGTGGCATGTTCGGAATATTTTTCACTGAGGAAGAGCGTGTTAGCAGCTTCGCTGAATCAGCAGCCTGTGATGGTGAGCGCTTCAACAAGTTTTTTCATGGCATGCTGGAGCGCGGTGTTTACCTGGCCCCCAGTGCTTTTGAGGCTGGATTTGTCTCCGCGGCCCATTCTGAAAATGATATTGCCGATACTATTGATCGAGCTGCCGAGGTGTTCGGCACACTGTAGTCCTTCCAGAGCCTGAAGGCTCGTCAATCAGTTCTGCTGAGCTGCGGGTCTGCGCCCCTGGATGATGGGGATATTGATCGGGTATTTAAACTCTTTTCCCTTAGAGGTCAGTACCAAAGCTATCACTACAAAGATCAGGTGCAGGACAAGCAATAAGGGTGTCGTGAGTAAGCCAATTCCGGCAAACACCATAAACAGCGACAGCAAAAGATACAGATAAAGAGACACCTGGTAATTAAGTACTTCCTGACCCTGCAGGTCCACATACTGGCTGCTGTGACGATGTTTAAGCCACAACCAGAAAGCCAATAAAAAATTCAGCAAGGGAATTCCGCTGAACAAGAGCAGTCCGCAGGCATGCATCTGCAATACCACGCGCTGTGAACCATCGTTTTGCTCACCAGCCTCGCTCTTTGACCAATCCAGGCGTGGTTGTCTGCGCACCATCAGGATCATGGCCGTAAGCCCAGACATTATGCCGCCTATTAACAACATAATGACGGTAAAAAACTGCATGGCAAACTGCTCATCAATTCCCAGTACCACACGCATTAAGGGTAACAAGGCCAGGCCGATCATTAGCAAGGCAATGCTGAGAAAAATCCAGACGGGGAGACGGTTGACCATAGTGATTCGAAGACCCCTGCCAGGGGAGATAGCTGAGTAGCGTGCCGGGTAAAAAGTGGCATTAAATCAAACCACTATTTCCGCTTGTTAGATGAGTGTATTAAAACATATAAGGTGCTAAAATCCCGCCTCAATTTGGGGGTGGCATGACTGCTAATTGATGATTAGCGCATTTTGTTAGCGCATTTTGCACTGGTCTTGTCACCCTGGTTTATTCAATCTAAGAAGCATCACAAAAAAGGTAGCTAAAATGCGCGATTATCTATTCACCTCAGAGTCGGTCTCTGAAGGCCATCCGGACAAAGTAGCGGATCAGATTTCTGATACCGTTCTCGACTATCTGTTCGAGGAAGATCCATATTCACGAGTTGCTTGCGAGACACTGGTTAACACTGGCCTGGTCGTACTGTCGGGCGAAATCACCAGTAATCGTTCATTGGACGGCATCACTGAACGAGTCCGCAATACCATTAAGGAAATCGGTTACACCGAGTCCGAAATGGGTTTTGACTATCGCAGCTGTTCAGTGATGATTGCACTGGATCGTCAATCGCAAGATATAGCGGCCGGGGTGAATGAAGGTGAAGGTATCGATTTGGACCAGGGTGCCGGCGATCAGGGCCTGATGTTTGGCTATGCCTGTACCGAGACCGATGTATTGATGCCGATGCCGATCGAGTATTCTCACCGACTGGTTAAGAAACAGTCCGAAGTTCGCAAAAGTGGTCAGTTAGATTGGTTGCGTCCGGATGCCAAGTCGCAGGTGACCGTGCGCTATGAAGATGGCAAGCCTGCCTTCATAGATACAGTGGTGCTCTCCACACAGCACAATGAATCCGTGACTCACGCGCAGCTTGAGGAAGCGGTGATTGAGGAAATCATCAAGCCAGTTTTGCCCGAATCCATGGTTTCAGCGGATACCAAGTTCCTGGTGAATCCGACTGGTCGTTTCGTGATTGGTGGCCCAGTGGGTGACTGCGGTGTTACTGGTCGTAAAATCATTGTTGACACCTATGGAGGTGCTGCACATCACGGCGGTGGCGCTTTCTCCGGCAAAGACCCTTCGAAGGTAGACCGTTCGGCAGCTTATGCCTGTCGTTATGTAGCCAAGAACGTTGTGGCAGCTGGTTTGGCAGATCGTTGCGAAGTTCAGGTAGCGTACGCCATTGGTGTGGCCAAACCTGTGAGCCTGATGGTCAACACCTTCGGTACTTCAAAGATCGAAGAAGACAAGATCGAACAGCTGGTTGCTGAGCATTTTGACCTGCGACCAAAAGCCATTATCCAATCCCTGGATCTGTTACGCCCGATTTACCGAAACAGCGCCGCCTATGGTCACTTCGGTCGAACTGAAGCGGAATACAAATGGGAAGCCACTGATAAAGCGGACGAATTACGCGCTGCTGCAGGGCTTTAGTCGCTGACAGCGCAGGAACTAAAAAAGGCCACTTTAATAGTGGCCTTTTTTTATTAAAGTCTGTGAGTAGGAGTGATCGTTACATCTCGCTAGAATTCCAATAACGGGAAAATATCCATGGCGACTTCATCATAGGGATGGTGTTCCGCGATTACGGATCGAAGCGTTTCCAGTTGACTCCTGGCGCAGACAAATTCCAAGCTGACTTCCTCTATTTCTTCAATTGTGCCCGCTTTGCCGATGTGGGGGTTGGCGTCTTCATTAGGCTTGGCAAAGCCCTTGCCTTCCACCACGAAACAGCAGTGTGTGTAGTTACCAATGGTGCCAATTCCAGCATCACCGATTGCCAGGCGTAATTGCTTGGCGTCCTCGGTGGGGCAGGTTAACCATACTTTTACATTAGTGGACTCCTTCATGAGCAAAGTCTAGCATGGGAAAGGTCTGGAATAAGGTTGGGAGTAGTGGCTGAGATTTACTCAGGCGCTCAGATCAGGAATAAGATTGCTTTCCAGCCGGGTGATAGAGTCCTTGAGGCGAAGCTTCTGTTTTTTCAGTCGGCTGACTTCCAGCTGGTTGGAATTGAGTTGCGTGGCCAGTTCCTGGATGGCGATGTCCAGTTCACGATGGTCTTGTTTCAGCTCTGCCAGTTGTTGCAGCAAGACCTGGCGTTCTTCTTGATTAACGTTCATGGTTACTGATTGTTATAGTACAAATGTGTGCTCAGCGCTACCGTGATTAAAGTGTGGAAGTGAGTTTCGCAGTTGAGTAAACTCGACCTCCCGAGACACCAATACCCGTACATCAGCAACCCGGCTCTGAAGTTTGGCTGCCTGCGATATTGCACTACCATGAACCTCAGTTATTCACAGCTCGCCAAACAATCCAGGTGGTATGCCGAGCAACACCCAATGATCAACCGAATCAACCCGGCTTGGCGTCATTGGTTGCTGGATCGTGGTTCGCTTACTGAACAATTAATGAATTTTAGTGACGAGCCGTTTTCGGTCAAGGTGTTGTCGCAACGCTGGCAATTGCCCCTGCCACATGAAGCCCAACAATTAGGTGTGCCTCTTCACCTGGCTGCTAGAATTCGCCAGGTGGAACTGTATTGTGGTGACACGCGCATGGTCTATGCGCGCAGCGTGATGCCGCTGCAGGTTTACCTCGAGCAACGTCATGTGCTGCAAAACATCGGAACCCGACCGCTGGGGCACTTGCTGTTCAAGGATGGCAAAATTCGCATCAGCAAGCGGCGCGTCTCCTTATTCAAAGGTGAAGCAGGCACTGTTCTCGGACGCAGTACACCTTATCGGTATGAGGACCATGAGATTTTGGTCAGCGAGTTTTTTATCAATGACGCCCTGATAGCGAAACCTGCTTAAGGTTTTGGGCTGGTCCTTAGATGGTAAGGATGCCCACAAAAACGGTGATCGTCATGGCAACGCCGAGCAGGAAGAAATAGCTGATCCCCAATTGCAGGAATTTCACCAGGGTCCAGAAACGACCCTGTTGATACACGTTTCGCAGACTTTTCCAGAGGTAGAGTGGAATCCAGATAATAATGATCATATCGAGGATGTCGTCCGCCACCGCAATATTGCGCAGCACAACCTGCGCCAGCGAGTATAAAGTCAGCAGCAGGAAAATAAAGCAGTGATTGTGCACCGCGTAAACCAGGTGTTCGCTGTAATAAACACCTCTAAAGATGTAAACAATCTTTAGCAACAGGGCAAACAAAGGCAACAGCAAGAAGATCACGGGTGGAGTTATCTCCAGCACCACCGATACCACCTCGCTACTGTTCCCCTCCTTGCTGAGCTCCGCTATTTTTTTCAGCTGTTGGCGAAATTTTTCCTTGAGCTGGCTCTCGGTTTCCTCGCCGACAAAAGGCAGGTCAAGTTCGGTTTCAGTTTCGTCCAATTCGGCGTTAAAATCGGCAACCGCCTCATCGAATTCAGCCTCGCCCTCTCGCGCTGCATTATCGGCTGCCGCCTCATCACTCGTTGCAGCAGTATCCTGATCGGTATCGGTTCCCACCGCCTCGCTTTGTTCAACTTGCGCAGTTGGCTCCGGTGTCGTACTCAGTGTTGGTGGATCACTGAAGAAATTAATGATCGACAGCAAGACAAAAAACATAATGCTGGTAATGAAATACAGACGAATTGGCTGCACATAACTCACGCGTCGACCCCGCAGGTACTCCAAAGTCAGAAGGCCGGGCCTGAATAACAACAGGTAGACGGTTTTCCACATCCTGGAGTTGGGGCTGAAAATATCCTCAAGCGCCTCGTTGACCAAGGCCAGGAAAAATCGACGGATATCCTTTTGAATCTGTCCACAGTTGGCGCAGTACTGCCTTGATACCGGGGCCTCGCAATTCGGGCAGTGACTAGTCTGGTTCATTTTTACGCGTTGTTTTTATTTTGATGCTTAAATTTAGCATAAGTATCTCATGCTGGCTGGACTGGGGTTATAATCTCTTTTAGCAGCACACCCGCAGTCGTTGTTTCCAGTAATCGAGGCCCAGCCTCTAATGGCAAATTGCATGGCAATCCGAATGGCAATCCGAATGGCAATCCGATCATTTATTGCATTTCCAATTCCAAGGGATATGGCCAATGCTCTGGGTGACCTGGCGGCGCAAATGGCTTACCAGGATAAAAGTAATGCGGTGCGCTGGGTGGACCAGGCCAATTATCATGTGACCCTTGCCTTCCTGGGCGAACAGGATGAACGTGACCTGGAGGACCTGGCCGAACTGTTGGATAACCACTTGCCGCAAACCAGTCTTTCTATTTCGATCAGCCACTTCAGCCCGTTTCCGGAGAGTCGTCCTAAATTGATCGCCGCAATGCTGGAACGCAATGACACGTTGCTGGAACTGCAACGAACGGTGAATACTGCGGTGGCGTCCAGTGCCATCAGTATCGACAAACGCCGCTTCAAACCGCACATCACCTTGGGCCGCTTTCGCCACAGTAAAAATCACTTTGCCGGCGCCATCCCAACATCCATCAATTTATCAGCGAATATTACTGATGTGGCAATTTATGAAAGTAACCTGACCCCTTCGGGAGCTGAGTACGAACCCATATTCCGTTTTCCCCTGGACGACTACGAGTTTGAATTTGATGAAGTTTGACCTGCATTGCCACTCCTATTATTCCGATGGTCAACTGAGCCCCGCTGAATTGTTGGCACTGGCCAAGGAGGTTGGCATCACCCACCTGGCCCTAACCGATCACGATACCCTGAATGGTTTGCCGGATGCCGCAGCCGCAGCACAACAGCAGCAATTGCACTTGATCAACGGGGTAGAACTGTCTTGCTCTTGGAATGGTCAATTGCTACATGTGCTTGGTTTGGGGGTTGATCCGAAGAACCCTGAATTGATAGCCGGCATTGAACGCAATACTGAACTAAGGCTGAGTCGCGCCAAGGCCATGGTGGAGGACTTTTCCCGACACGGTATTGAGCTTGAAGAGGAAGTGAACGGGCTGTTGAATGGGGCGGTCCCCACACGACCCCATTTTGCCGAGGCTCTGGTAAACCTGGGTTATGCCAAGAACAAGAACCAGGCGTTTAAACGCTACCTGGTGCGTGGTAAACCCGGGTTTATACCCATGCAGTGGCCGTTGCTGCAAGAGGTGGCCGAATGGATAGTCGGGGCCAGTGGTACCGCAGTGCTGGCACACCCACTGCGCTATAAGTTGACCCGAACCAAGTTGGTGCGATTAATCGAGGAGATGCAGGAAGCGGGGGTGCGGGCTATGGAAGTAAGCAGTGCCAACCTAGATCTGCAACAGGTGAAGATGTTGGCCGATCTTGCCGTCCAACATAAGCTGTTGGGATCAGTCGGCTCCGATTTTCATGCCCTGGATCAGCCCTGGGCCAGGCTTGGTGGAGCCAGGGACATTCCGGAAACAGTGACGCCGGTCTGGTCTGAGTTGGCAGTGGCCTGACATGGCTGGCAGCAACCTCTGTAGGAAAATAATTAAACGCCCACATCTATAGAATAGGGCGCTGAAGTTGCTATTATCTACCCGCAGTTTTTAACTGCTAGTGCTGATCCAGTTTCTCTGTCAGCCTTTTGTCCACGCGCTATTAAAGCAAACACACTCGAGAATATCATGCTAGAAAATGAGTTATCACCGGCAGTGACCGATCAGACCGTGTATCTGAAGGACTACATCGCGCCTGATTACGCAATAGACAAGGTAGTCCTGGATTTTCAGTTGGGCCTGGATAGCACCATTGTTACGGCAGACCTGACGCTCCGCAAAACTGCAGACCATGACAAAGCCTTGATTCTCGACGGAGAGAATCTGAAATTGCTGGATCTGAAACTGGATGGTTCGGCATTGGAATCAGATCGCTATGCAGTAGACAGTCAGTCCCTCACTATGGACGATCTGCCGAAACAGTTTACATTGCAGATTACTACCGAGTTGCAACCGCATTTAAACACCCAGCTCTCTGGCCTGTATCAGTCTAGTGGCAATTACTGCACCCAATGTGAGGCAGAGGGCTTTCGCCGCATTACCTATTTTCTCGATCGTCCAGATGTGCTGAGCGAATACGAAGTCAGCATTACCGCGGACAAGGCGCGCTACCCGGTGTTGCTCTCCAATGGCAATCCTGTAGCCTGTGGCGACAACAGCGACGGCACACATTGGCATCGTTGGCATGATCCACATCCCAAGCCCAGCTACTTGTTTGCCCTGGTGGCAGGCGATTTAGAAAAAATATCCGATGAGTTTGTAACTTCGTCCGGTCGCCAGGTAGCCCTGAATATTTATACGCAGGCTCACAATATTGACAAGTGTCAGCATGCCATGCAGTCGCTGCAGGCATCGATGACCTGGGATGAACAGGTCTACGGACGGGAGTATGACCTGGATGTGTACAACGTCGTGGCGGTCGATGATTTCAACATGGGCGCGATGGAAAACAAGGGGCTGAATATTTTCAATTCAAAATATGTGCTGGCCAATCAACAAACCGCCACTGATACGGATTACCAGGGTATTGAAAGTGTGATTGGCCATGAATATTTCCATAACTGGTCGGGTAACCGGGTAACCTGTCGCGATTGGTTCCAGTTAAGCCTGAAGGAGGGCTTTACGGTATTTCGCGATCAGGAGTTCAGTGCGGATATGGGCTCACGCGCGGTGAAAAGAATTCGCGATGTTCAGGCCCTGAGGAACTACCAGTTCAAGGAAGACGCTGGTCCCATGGCGCACCCGGTCAGGCCGGAGTCCTACCAGGAGATCAACAATTTCTATACCGTCACGATCTACGAAAAAGGCGCAGAAGTCATTCGCATGATGCATGCCATGTTAGGTGACGAAGGGTTCCGCAAAGGCACCGATCTCTACTTTGATCGCTTTGATGGACAGGCCGTGACCACCGAGGACTTTGTCCAGTCCATGGAGAAAGCCAATGATGTGGACCTGACCCAGTTCCGTTTGTGGTACAGCCAGTCAGGTACGCCGGAAATAACCGTTGAGCAGGAGTTTGACGCAGGACGCGGCTTATTGACATTGAAGATACAGCAGGCCTGTCCTCCCACCCCTGGCCAGCCAACGAAACAACCATTTCAGATTCCGATTAATGTGGCGCTGTTTAATCAACAGGGTGCCAAACTGGTTTCGCGTACTCTGCTACTCACCGAAGCGTCACAGCAGTTTGACTTTGGCGATTTGGTGTCGCGTCCGGTCGTGTCTCTATTAAGGGATTTTTCGGCGCCAGTGAAAGTGAAATTTGCCCAGAGCGATGATGATTTGGCGCACCTCATTAAACATGACGACAATGGCTTCAGTCGTTGGGAAGCCATGCAACAATTGTCTTTGAACTTGATGTTGCCGACGATCAAGGCGCAATCGACGGACCTCGATGAAGTCGCTTATCAACGATTGCTGCAGGCGATAGAGGCGCTGCTGGATCAACCACCGGCAGACAAGGCGATCCTCGCCGAAATGCTCAGCTTGCCGGCCAGCAGCTATATTGCCGAACAGGTTTCGCCCATCGAGCCACAACGGGTGGCCGACGTTCGAGAGGCTGTATTACGTAAACTCGCCGCGGACCTGGAGCTAAGACTCATCGCGGTGTATGCCAGTAACGGCAATCGGAAGGAGTTTTCCCTCGGGTCAGAAGCAATGGCAGAGCGCGCCCTGCGTAACACAGTATTGCGTTTGCTGGTAACCACCGAAAAAGACAGCCATTACCAGCTGGCCACCAAACAGTACTATGAGGCCGCCAATATGACTGACCGCCTGGCGGCCTTTGGCGCCCTGTTACACAGTGGTTATGCAGATAAACAGGAGATCATTGCAGACTTCTATGGGCAGTGGCAACAAGACACGCTGGTGTTGGATAAGTGGTTTGCCATGCAGGCGACTATTCCTGAAATTGCGGTACTCGCAAGTGTGCACAAGTTAATGGATCATGCGGCGTTTTCGATCAACAACCCCAATAAGGTCCGGTCCCTGATTGGGGCGTTCACATCCAATACGCGGGCGTTCCATCGATCGGATGGTGCTGGCTATGAACTGTTGGCGGATATCATTATCAAGTTGAACACAATTAATCCGCAAATCGGCGCGCGTCTGTGCGGTGTCTTCAATAACTGGCGTGCCTATGCCGAGCCTTATTCAGCAAACATGAAGGCGCAACTGGAACGTATCAGCCAGCAAGCGGAACTAAGTAAGGATATTAGCGAGATCGTGAGCAAGGCCCTGGCCTGATTTGCCAGCGAATCAGGTGAGCAGTAGATAACACATTGAACTGATCGCCAGGGCCAGCAACAAGTTCAGGCCCAGGCCTTCGCGTAACATCTGTTTTACCGTGATGTGTTCAGTCGCATAGGCGATTGCGTTTGGCGCAGTAGCGACGGGCAGCATAAATGCACAGGAGGCTGAGATGGTTGCTGGAATCATCAACAGGGCGGGTGGCAAATTGGTAGCCGCTGCCGCCGCTGCGAGAATGGGAATAACCAGGGTTGTAGTGGCGACATTAGAGTTCAACTCGGTCATAAAGGTGATCAGCAAACAGATCAACAGGATGACCAGGTAAATCGGTATACCGCCAATAACGCCGCTTAAGAACACCCCGATTAAATCGGCCAGGCCACTCTCAAAAAAGGCCTTGGCGATGGTGATGCCGGCGCCAAACATCAGTAGTACGCCCCAAGGTATCTGCACTGCTGTGGCCCAATCCAGCAGGCCGCCGCCATGACGAGAGCGAACGACAAACATCATGGCCGCACCAAGCAGCGCTATGGTTGAGTCACCCACGCCGGGTACGTTCACCAGGCCACTCCAACCGCCAAACGGCTCGGATCGGAAAATCCACAATAGGACTATAACGGTAAAGACCGTGACTACGCGTTTCTGATCAACAGTCCAGGCTTCGCGAGCAGGCAATTCCACCGCGCAACTGCCGGACACATTCCGGGTAAGCCATAGCCAGGCCAAAGGCAGAATTACAATGACGATGGGTAATCCAATTTTTAGCCATTGTAGAAACCCAAATTCATGACCGACCACTTCTTCGTAGATACCGGCAAATATCACATTTGGTGGAGTGCCTATCAAGGTTGCGATACCACCAATAGAACAGGCATACGCTACCGCGAGAATCAGCGGAACCGTCATCCTGGGATTGTTGATCTGATCCAGCGAAGCCAGCGCGATAGGCATCAGCATCAGGCAGGTCGCAGTATTACTGACCCACATGGACAGAAAAGCCGCAGTCAGCATAAAGGCCAACACCAATTGCTTATTACTCTTGCTGCCAACCGCGCGCAGAATCATCATGGCGAATCGCTGATGAGCACCTGATCGCTCCAAGGCCTTGGCCATGATAAAGCCACCCATCAGCAATAGGATCACGTGGGAACCCAAACCGGCAGCCGATTCTTTGTGGGTAATAACGCCGAACAACGGGAATCCGGCAAAGGGAATCAGCGAGGTAGCCGGGATCGGTAGTGCTTCGGTTGCCCACCACCAGGCGGTGAGCAGGGTAATGCCGGCAGTTATACTCGGCGCGTAGTCGATGCCGTTGGCACGCATAATGGTGAACAGCAGAACGGCTAGAACCGGGCCTATTACCAGGTGATTATTTTTCATGCTTAAAACGGCGGTGAATTATTGTTGTTTTTTCCTGTCTGTAATTATACATGGCTGAGAAATTAGTCCCGCTCCAGTTTGGTGCCATTTTTTGTCACTACGGAAAATTGAATGCCATTCAAAAGCGATCATAAGGCATTGATCTAATTACCGACTTTTAATTCGCATTTCCTGGCGATTTAGCATAGACTGTGCCGACTCGGTTATTTTTCGTGGTTGAAAAAGGTAGGGGTTTCCAGGGTCGCGAAACAGCTAAAGCATGTACGGGTAGGTACGGGGACGCTTTGAAGTAGCTGGTTGCGGCATAAGAAGATAAGAATCTGTGGGAACCTTCAAGTGTTTAAACTCTGTGGCAGGGTTGGCAGACCCAGCGTAGCACGTACGCTAAAGACTGCATTCCTGGTAATGATTTTGTCGTCCACCCTATCGGTGGCGACGGCGGCGCGCGCCCAACAGATGTCACCCGAACAATTGAGCGCGGTGATGATGATCATCAATTCGCTTTTGTTCGACGAGGAATCCGAGATCAAGCTCGAGCTTTCCGAATTGAACAACGGTAGTTTCAGTATCGCCAGCGAGTTCATGGTGTCGTTTGACCAGCAGGCGGAAGATATAGAGTTCTGTTTCTACCTGAATAATCGCACTGGAGCGCCCCTCAATTCGTTGACGTTCGAGATTAATGGAACCACATTGCCACTGGTGAATGGCGAGAACTGTTTCTCAATTCCGCTTGCTCAACAATTAGCGTTGAACGAGGTGCTGTTTTCCAACGGGGTGCAAGGCAGTGGTTTTACTGTAAGCGATTTCAGTATCGAACCTGCAACTCAGAGTAGCGCAGGACTGGCCTCCTTAACGCGCAGTTCCTGGGGGGAACGTGAGGTGCGTAAGGTACTGAAAATTTTTGCCTTTGGGGGTCATGCACGAGAATCACAAATTCTCGAGTGGTCGAATATGCGACCGCGGGATGCAATTGTGGAGATGCTCAATTTTTCCGAGCACAATCTTAAATTGTCGCCGCTTGCGCCAGGTGAAAAATATACCGACAGCGCCAGCCAGTATGGCAAGCTGGTAGATTGGCAAAATTTTATTTCTGACCCTGCTTCAAATATACCCATCCCACCCGACCGGCGCGATCAATACGGTCTTGATGGCTATAATTTTGACGATGCCTACAATCGCATGATCACAGTCCGGGGACTGAATCCATTTCGGCAGAAAATTGGGTTCTGGGAAACAAATTACCACCTGGCAACAAATCTGGATGCCTCGGTCAGCAGATACCAGATGGCTATCTATTACGATCTAATCATGGAAGCGCACGAAGCTGGGTTGCCCTATAAGGATGTGATGGGTGTGGCGGCAAAATCAGCTGCTGCTGCGATGCAATATGGCCACCGTAACAATGAATGGAATGCCGACACCATGGAGTGCGAGTGCAATGATGATTTCGCACGGGAAATCCATCAGCTCTACTACGGCATTTTTGGCATTAGTGATCCGAACCACGAGGATGTCACCATTCCGGAAACCGCCAAAATGCTCACCGGAATGCCAGTCCCATACATAAGTGGATTCGGCTTCTCGTTGACGGTCGATTTTGCGGATGGCATCGCCGATGAAGAACATCACTTGCCACCAGTTAACATATTCGGCCAGCAGGTGGGTGGCGCGGACGCCGCTGCCAAGATTGATAATTTGATGCCGATCTCCATGCAACATCCGGAGAGCCTGCAGAACTTGCCGATTATGATCATCTCTGTGTTAGCCGATGACAATCTGAACGATACGCGCAAAAACCAGTTACGTACTGCCTGGGCTGGCATGGGAGTCAACCGCGTGTTGCTGGATTTTCTGCGTGGTTATGCGATATCGGAGATGTTTCATGGCCCGGATCAAATCAAGTACCTGACTTCGCATGAGCGAGCTTTATACCTGGCTAACAAACACAACCTGGATAACCTGGAAGCTTACTTTGGTGGTGGTTATTATGATGGCCGTGCAGGCCGCACCGTGGGTTCGGTGATATCGGAAGATTTTGCGGGTGACTTCTTTCGCCCATTGCACAATGTCTTCGGCGGTCAGAACGCGCTGGAAGCGTCAGACTCGGCGCTGGCATTTGAGCGCAATTACAATCGCCTTACAGAGCGTGAGCGAGATATTCGCGACGCCGTAGTCTGCGAAGAATGTGACCTTGGTGAGCCATGGCAGAAAAAATGGGAAACTGTCTTGCCACAACGTAGCGATGGTCACTACTACGTAGAAGATGTTGCTCCGTGGTTGTGGAATCACGTGGTGGGCAACATGGACAACTACACCGAGTTGGAACGAGCGCATTTGTACGCATTGCTGGGCGCGGCGCGCAATGATGCTGATGACGATAACGATGGTGATTATGCCTTTGACCTAAATCTGGTGATGTGCGTCATAGCCGACTACCAGGTTCAGGAATCCGCCAGCGATGCGCCGATTCTGGATATTCTCACCGACAACACCTGGGACGATTATTGCCGGGTCAGCAGTGGCACTTATGATGCACATGAATTGGCCGCGTTGAATGCGGAGTTGAGTGGTACCGATATCGCCAACAACGCCGAGATTCAGAATGTACTCAACCAACTTGGCCAGGTCCGGATACCGCTGATGGCTACCGAGGGTTGGCGCTATCAGAGTGGCCAGGGGCTGGTTCCGGATGGTGGCGCCAATTTACGCAAACATGCGCGCGAACGAGTTAGCAGTGCGCTGGGATTTATTTTCACAACGCCGTTTGTCTTCGCGGAGGGCCAGTAATGAGTAATAGCAATTTCAATCGAAGACAGTTTCTGCAGGCAGCACTGTATTCCAGTGTCGCCCTGGGCAGCGGAGTCATGCCGAAACTGGTGCCGCCAGCCAAAGCAGCAATCGCTGCAGATGCCAAGGTGCTGGTGAATCTTTTTCTGGATGGCGGCCCCGATATGCGCCATTTAATCGTACCGGAATACGACCCAGCGGCACCTGTCAGCTCCTTTGGGCGTAAATACTGGGCTAACCGGATGCGTTCCCACAATCTCAGCGACACGGGTGCCAATGGCCTGCAAACTCCGCTGCAGCGTTGGAATGATGATTATTTCCACATTACCGTGGGCGGCAGTAACTGGAATGGTTCGTTGGTGGATATCGGCAGTACCAATGCTGGTATCACCTTCGGCATCTGGCGTGAGGCAGGTTGGTTAATCGATATGTTCCTTAGCGGCAACGTGGCGATGATCTTTAATGCCGTAGGTGGAACAAACCGCGCTCACGACCTCTCCAGCCTGATGTTGGAACAGGGCAATTTGCTGTCTGGTCTGAATGATCGGGATCGCTCTGGTTGGGGTGGTCGTTTGGCACGCTCGGCGGGGGGAAACTCAATTGCCCTGACCAATACTCCGAGTGCCTTCAATTTCGGCCCAGTCGGTGCTGCACCGAACTACGACCCGGATGCCATCGATAACACCGATTTGCTGTCGATCGAGAACTCTCGTGATATCGGCTTATTTGATTTCAATCCTGAATCGAATCAGCACTACGACTTTAACGACAAGATGGCGAGAGCAGCCAAGAGCTATTACGCCGGTCTACGTAAAGAGCAGGTGGGTACCGCCTATCTGAAAGCGCTGGATCATGAATTAAAGGTTCGCGAGTTTGGGGACCTGATCGCAGCCAGGCTGGAAACCGTGATCCTGCCAGATGAAATCCAGGCTCTGTATTCGAACAATATCGGCAGTATCAATCCAGATCCGACCGATACGGAAGTTCCGCCGGATGGTAGAAGAGTATTGCGCAGCTCATCCTTTGGTCGCCAGGTTCGTAATCTATACGATCTAATTTCAATCGGTGATGTGTACGTCCAGGACCAAAACGGTATCGATCAATTGCGCTTGGGTGCGCGTACCCTGTCAATGAGCTACGGTGGTTGGGATAGTCATGGAAATCAGCGACGGATACCTGCGGTACTGGCGAACGACCCAAACAATCCATTCGAATCTCGGGGCATCGAAAGTGGTTTGCGAGATATCTTTGGGGGTCAACTGGAATCGCTGGCTAGCCCCAGTGACCCAACTGCACTGCATGGTGGTTTTTCCGCACTTTGGAAACATCTGCCGCAAGCCGATCTGGATAAGATGGTGCTCACTGTTGCTGGTGAGTTTGGTCGGCAAATCCGCGACAACGGCGATGCTGGCACCGATCATGGAAAAGGAAATTTGATGATGGTGGTTTGTGAGGGTTGCCAAGGCGGATTGTACGGGGAAATGTTCCCGCAAAGCGAGATTATTAAATACGATGAACCCCCCAATAGAACACCGGATATTGATCCGCGCACAGAGATCGACCATTTCTTCGCCAATGTCTGCGATTGGGTAGTTCCTGGTAGTGGTGTGAGTGTGTTCCCACGCATGTCACCAGGCTATATCGGCGAAGCGCCCATTATTGAAATGGCGGGAATGTTCGACAATCTGTTCGTCTAGACCAAATGCTATTCTCCAGCCGATTCCTGGGCCTGCGGCTAGTCTGCGGCTTGTTATTGTTAGGCATTATGAATAGTGCCCAGGCAATACCCCCGTTTTTGACGGAGTGGCAAGCTCAATACCCGAATTCGAATGCCGATGACTATGGTTGCCAGTTGTGTCATCAATTACCTGGTGGCAATCAGCCATGGAACGCTTATGGCCAATCGATCCGAAGTATCTACAATTCCAACGGTTTCGATATTACTGAAGCGATCAACATTGCCGGAACCTTTAACCAGGATGGAGACCCCTCGGGAGCGGTGTCCGATGACGAAATTGACCACCACTACCAGCCCGGTTGGACCGCGGGCCCCAATAACACCGTCACCTTTACCGATGGGACCCAAGTAGGTGGGCAGTTGCCACCCATTATTCCAGTCACTACAACATTGGTTGATCCAGCAATCCCAACCGCAAATACGCTGCCAGATATCCAGAGCGGCAGCATTAGCCTGGAGCTACAAACTGTGGCGAGTGGCCTTTCAACACCGCTGATGGCAATACCCGCACCAGGCTTACCAGGTTTTTTATTTATCGTTGAACAAACCGGTGAGATTTGGCAACTCGACCTTGCCGATGGTTCGCGGCAGTTGTTTCACGATGTCGGGAATCTGTTGGTTGGATTGAATGCAGGTTTTGACGAACGTGGATTGCTTGGGATGGCTTTTCATCCCAACTATATCAATAACGGTTTGTTTTACACCTACCAGTCAGAACCGTTTATTAATGGCAGCCCGGTGGATTTTTCTACCATGCCAGTGGCCGAAACTGGTGATCATCAAACGGTGATTTCCGAATGGACGGTGATCAACCCAGCGGGAGCGGCGATGGTATCCGCGGTGCGACGAATCATTTTACAGATAGAGCAACCCCAGTTTAATCATAACGGTGGCATGCTAAATTTCGGCCCCGATGGCTATCTGTATATTTCCATTGGTGATGGAGGGAGCGCCGATGATCAGGGAGCAGGGCACGGAGATGATGGCAATGGGCGGGACAATACCAATCCGCTGGGCACCATTCTACGTATAGATCCTAACGGAAGTAATTCCGCTAATGGTGAATACGGGATACCAGCTGATAACCCTTTTGTGGGCGTTGCTGGAATGGATGAAATTTACGCATATGGTTTTCGCAACCCCTATCGTTTTTCCTTCGATAGTTTGTGTTTCGAAAACGGACAGAATTGCAATACATTGCTGGTTGGGGATGTTGGGCAGGGCCAGGTAGAAGAAATCGACAATGTTGTCGCCGGCGGTAATTACGGCTGGAACTGGAAAGAGGGCGGTTTTTTCTTCTACCCTGGCGTTGCCTCGCGGCATGGGAGAGACCTGTGCGGACGGCGTTTGCCAGATGGCGCGCTGCAAGGACGGCCCGTACATCGGCGCCCCTCCGCTGGGCGGCGGCCTCAAGTTCTTCAACGACCAGGAGTTCATCGTCGCGGACACGATGCCCTCCGACGGTGAGTTCTACATCGACGGCTACGCCCCGAACCCGGGCTCGATCGACTACCCCGGCTCGTGGAGCATGGGCGATCAGCCGATCCTCGACCTTGCCGGCGGGGACTTCTACGGCACCGACGAGGAGATGTTCGCGGTCGGCGTCGACGGCAGCAACGAGCTCGTGCTCGGCGGCACCGACGAGAGCATTCGGATGGGCATCGGCTTTCAGCCCACCTCGATTGCCGCGGGCGACATCGACAACGATGGCCGCGACGAGGTGGTCGCGCTCGGGCAGTTCGGCAACGTGGCCGTCTGCAACATGCACGAGCACGACTGCAACACCTTCCTGTTCGAGAATGCCAACGGCAAGGACCTCGCCATCGCCGACGTGGACGGCGACGGCTACAGCGAGGTGATCTTCTTGCTCGACAACGGCGGGACCGAGGTCCTGTACGTATGGCAGACAGTACCAAGCCGGTAGACTCGATGTGCGGCGGCAGAGCTGGAGAAGAGAAATGGCTG
>JBCCFY010000022.1:0-73276 GCA_039110515.1 Pseudomonadota bacterium | reverse complement strand
GGATGATCCTGTTGAGGTTGCCCGATTAGTGGCTGTTTCCATGAACGGTGTCTATAAGAATCGGCGCGAGCTGGAAGACGCTTTTTACTATAACTGGTCACTCAGCATCGACGCGGATTTCCAACACAGCTTTGACCCCACCCATGACAACATGGCGAGCTTAAATCTGCATAGAGATCAACCCAAGGCTGAGCTCGCCGCTGCACTACGCCGCGCGTTTTCCGGGATTGTTGCAGGAAATGTAAAACCCGATGGCATTGAGGCTATCCGACAACACGGGCCCTACCAGTTACATGGAGAAACTGAAGTAATGAACGCTTTGGACGGATTGCTCGACGCTTTTGTCGAGCAAAACAGGATGAAAATTTCTGGCAACTATGAACCCTGTTACCGGCTGATCAGTAGCTAATGGCTATCTAGTTAACGGCCGAGACTGGCCGCTCCCTAGTTGACAAGATCAGGCCACAATATCAGGTCACAATATCGTCAAAAAAGGATTTGATCTTGTCAGACCAGGAACTCTCTTGTGGGCTGTGTTTGCTGCCGCCATCGTGCAAAGTCGCATCCAGCTCTTCCAGCAATTCACGTTGACGTTTGGTCAGGTTTACCGGGGTTTCAACATTGACCTCACAATAGAGATCGCCCACAAAACCGGCATTTCGCACGTTTTTAACGCCTTTACCGCGCAGACGGAACAGCTTGCCAGATTGCGTTCCGGCAGGAATCTTTAGGTTGGCCCGGCCTTCAAGCGTTGGCACGTGCAGTTCACCGCCCAGTGCCAGGGTGGCATAACTCACCGGCACGCTGCAGTGCAGATCCACCCCTTCACGGGTGAATATTGGGTGTTTCTTAAGCGACACAGATACATACAGATCGCCGTTCACACCACCGCTGCCAGCGCTCTCACCTTCACCAGACAGGCGAATTTGATCGCCTTCATCCACGCCGGCGGGTATTTTAACCGACAGCTTTTTGTTTTCTTTGACGCGGCCTTGGCCATGACAGTCGTTACAAGGGTCCGAAATAATTGTGCCACTACCATGGCATTGTGGGCAGGTTTGCTGCACCGAGAAGAATCCTTGCTGAATGCGTACCTGGCCTTGTCCATGACAGGTACCGCATTGACTTGGAGTACTGCCAGGCTTGGCACCCGACCCATTACAGGTAACGCAATCGGACATGCGGGGTACGGTAATATTCACCTCGGTGCCGCGCACCGCATCTTCCAGTGACATTTCCAGGTTGTAGCGCAGATCGGACCCGCGACGTTGGCGCTGTCGACCGCCGCCACCACCGAAGATGTCGCCGAACATATCGCCGAAGATATCGCCGAATCCGCCGGCGCCACCAAAACCGCCAGCACCACCCATGCCACCATTCTCGAACGCGGCATGACCAAACTGATCATAGGCTGCGCGTTTTTCCGAATCTGACAGGATGTCGTAGGCTTCCTTAGCTTCTTTAAACTTTGCCTCGGCCTCTTTGTCATCAGGATTACGATCAGGGTGATGCTTCATCGCCAGACGGCGATAAGATTTCTTCAGCTCAGCATCGCTGACTGACTTACTCACACCTAAAATTTCGTAGTAATCGCGTTTTGACATTTTATTCTGCGGGAGTATGGCTCACGCCACTTGTCCTACTGTAGTTCGCTCGATCTCTCAATATGTAACGGGGTTGAAGTCGTTTGCAAATAAAAACTGGTCACCCAGAATCCGAATGACCAGTTTTATTGCGAAGACAACTTACCTGGACGCCTGTTATCAGGCGTCTTTAGGTTTCTCGTCTTCGTCTTTTACTTCTTCAAATTCAGCATCGACTACATTGTCGTCCTGCTGAGGACCACCGTCAGCAGCGGCAGCGCCCTCTTGGGCTTGCGCCTGAGCATACATTTGCTCGGCCAATTTATGGCTGGCCTGCATCAGGGTTTCCACTTTGCTGTTGATCGCTTCAACATCATCACCTTTCACGGCTTCTTCAACTTCGGCGATCGCTGCTTCAATAGCAGTTTTCTCAGTCGCGTCCAGCGTTTCACCGGCGTCAGTCATGCTCTTTTGCACGCCGTTAATCATTGACTCAGCCTGGTTACGTGCGTCGACCAGAGCTTTGGCTTTGGCGTCTTCCTCGGCATGCGCTTCGGCATCCGCCACCATTGCTTCGATCTCTTCGTCGCTCAAACCAGAACTGGATTGGATCACAATCTTGTTTTCTTTGCCGGTCGCCTTGTCTTTGGCAGATACGTGCATGATACCGTTGGCATCAATATCGAAGGTAACTTCGATTTGCGGCGTACCACGGGGCGCAGGCGGAATATCAGTCAGGTCAAAGCGACCCAGTGATTTATTCCCTGCCGCCATTTCGCGCTCACCTTGCAGCACGTGAATCGTCACCGCATTCTGATTGTCTTCAGCGGTAGAGAACGTCTGGCTGGCATTGGTCGGGATAGTCGTATTCTTGTCGATTAGTGCTGTGCGCACCCCACCCATGGTTTCGATCCCGAGGGTTAATGGGGTTACATCGAGCAGCAAGACGTCTTTTACGTCGCCACCCAACACACCACCCTGAATGGCAGCACCCATGGCAACCGCTTCATCCGGGTTAACGTCGCGGCGAGCTTCTTTGCCAAAGAACTCTTGTACTGCTTCCTGTACCTTAGGCATACGAGTTTGACCGCCCACCAGGATGACATCATCGACCTCGCTCGCTGACAGGCCTGCATCTTTAAGCGCAATCTTGCATGGCTCGATAGTGCGGCTTACCAAATCCTCAACCAGGGACTCCAGCTTGGCGCGAGTCAGCTTGATCACCAAGTGTTTGGGACCAGTAGCATCGGCCGTGATATATGGCAAGTTGATTTCTGTTTGTGAACTGGAAGACAACTCAATTTTGGCTTTCTCAGCCGCATCCTTCAGACGCTGCATAGCCAAGGGATCACCTTTCAGATCAATGGCTTGATCTTTTTTAAACTCTTCCGCCAGGTATTGAATCACGCGGTGGTCAAAATCTTCACCACCCAGGAAGGTGTCACCGTTGGTTGAAAGCACTTCGAACTGGTGCTCACCATCAATATCGGCAATCTCAATAATGGATACGTCGAAGGTACCACCACCGAGGTCATACACAGCGATTTTGCGATCGCCGGTCTTCTGATCCATGCCATAGGCCAACGCTGCCGCAGTCGGCTCGTTGATAATGCGTTTTACATCAAGGCCGGCAATCTTGCCTGCGTCCTTGGTTGCCTGACGCTGTGAATCATTAAAGTAGGCTGGCACGGTCACCACCGCTTCTTTGACTTCTTCGCCAAGAAACTCTTCCGCCGTGGTTTTCATTTTTTGCAGGATGCGCGCAGAAACCTCCGGTGCGGCCATGGCTTTGCCATTGGCTTCTACCCAGGCGTCGCCATTTTTGGCCTTGATGATTTTATACGGCATCAACTCTACATCGCGTTGCACTACCTCTTCATCAAATTTACGCCCGATCAAACGCTTGACCGCGTAGAGTGTATTACTCGGGTTAGTAACGGATTGACGCTTAGCAGGTTGACCTACCAATACCTCGCCATCGTCAACAAAGGCGACGTACGACGGGGTGGTACGATCACCCTCACTGTTCTCAATGACTCGCGGTTTGTCACCGTCCATCACCGCGACGCAGGAGTTAGTGGTACCCAAGTCGATTCCAATAATTTTACCCATGGTTAAAATTCCTCAAAAAAATAAATCTGTTCAGCCCCTTAGTGGGGTTTTTAATCAATAATTCAATATGTTTATGGTTTAAAGAGCGGATCATCAATACCGTGTATTGTTGGCACTGATCGGCTCTGTAATTTCTGTACGGCTTCAGGTTTTTGCTACTACCACCATCGCAGGGCGCAATAAACGATCGTGCAAACTAAAACCCGACTGAATCACATTGATGATACAGCCTGGATCAACCTCGTCTGACTCAATCATACTCATTGCCTGGTGCAGGTTTGGATCAAGCTTGTCACCCGGTTCCGGCGCAATCTCCACCAGGGCGAATTTTGCAAACGCTGAGTTCAACTGTTTAAGCGTGATTTCCACCCCTTCGTGAATACTCTTCACCGCTGCATCCGCCTCGTCACCCACTTCCACTGAGCAAGCCAACTTAAGGCTATCGTAGACGTTCATCATCTCTTTGGCGAAACCTTCTACCGCAAACTTGCGGCTGTTGGCTACCTCTTTTTCGGAACGACGACGAACATTGTCTTCCTCGGCTTTGGCGCGCAGGAAGGCATCTTTCAACTTAACGATTTCAGACTGCGCATTTTCCAACTCTGCAGCCAGATCAATGTGCTCTTCATACTCCAAGGCTTCTTCTTCAACTTCTCGAGCTTCTTTCTTTACTTCCGCGGCGGCATGCTCTACGGGTGCTGCACCGTTTGGTGCTTTAACATCATCACCCTCTGATTCGGACTGCGAGGATGCGCCTGAATCAGCCACTGCATCGGCCTGCTCGTCGGCGGCTTCGATGTCAGATTTAGCATCGATGTTTTCGACGTTTTCAGCTTCTGTTTGTTTGTTTTCAGGGTCGCCCATAACTTAATTTTTAAGCATAAAAAAGATTTTGTGAATTATGGGGATAGAATCAATCAGATCAAGCGTTTCAGGCAAATTTTCGCCATTTTTTGGCCACTGTATTCAAGCTTTTTCAGCGTGTTTGCAAGGAGAGTAACTGACGGCCGTACTCCTGTAGTTATTCGCAAACAGTTGGCTACTGACTATGCTGAACCCAATTACTCGTCCCTTCCATGAAAAATTACTCAAAGTTTCAAGGTCATAAACACGCTGTGCGGATCTTCTGAGTAGCTACCAAATGGCGCGCATTCTGCGAAACCGTGCCTTAGATACAATTCTCGCGCTGGCCTGAATGCCTTATCCGAGCCAGTTTCCAGGCTCAAGCGCTGATAACCGCGCGTGGTAGCTTCTGTTATTACGGACTCGAGAATTCTCACCGCCACTCCTTGTCGGAGGAACCGCTGTGCAGTGCGCATGGACTTGATCTCCCCATGTTGGGGGTCCAGTTGCAAAAGTCCGCCACAACCCGCCAACTCTCCGTCGATCCAGGCACCCCAAAAAGTAACATCGGCCGATTTCAGGGCTTGCGTATCCAGCGCATGCACACTCTCTGGCGGTGACAGACTCAACATATGGTGGTGATGCTCAATTAGCAGATTGATTATCTCCTCGCCGGGCGGAACTTGCTGATTGATGATCATAATCACTAACCCGACATTAGTTCGACGCAGGTTTATGAAACTCAAGCACATTGTCATCCGGATCGCGGATAAAGATGAACGCGGCTCCGTCTGGTGTCACAATTGGCCCCTCGGTAATCACCATACCATTCCCCTCAAGAAATGTCTGGGTCGCATCAAGGTCGGAGACTTCCAGGGCGATATGCGTATAGCCCGTGTGTTTTTTTGGCACATCCATCAATACATTGAGTTTTTCTTCCTCCGAAGCGTTCAGAATGAAATTTATATTCACACCTGATGGGTGCTCCATAATAGCGACCGGTTCAGGCCCAACTGGGCCGACCAAAAACTCAAACCCCAGTTGTTCATAAAAACGTCGGGTAACCGCAAGATCGCTCACACGCAGGCCAACGTGATTTATCCGGGTAATCTGTTTCATGTTGAAACTCCGATACTTTGTTTGTGCAGAATAGCTGCCAGGTTTTCCGTCGAGGTCTCGGTCATAATTGGGATCACGTTTTCTGCATGGCGCTGGCTAACGCTTCTGCACCGCGCGCCTCTAACTGCTCAATCACTCCGCTTCGATCTTCGTCACTTCTGTTCTGGCTGAGTTTATACTTTGCCTGCAGGTCGGTAATGGTCAGTTCCAGTCCGATAATACCCCGCAACATAGAAGATTTGTAATCAGGCACCCAGGGCTGCTCGAACGACGACTCATACTGATCCGTTAAGCGATCAATAATGGATTTGAGTTGCTCCGGATCTTCTATCAGTCGACATCGACCATAGATATGCGCCGCCTGGTAGTTCCAGGTTGGTGGCAAACCAGGTGTTTGATACCAACTTGGTGACACATAATCATGCGGCCCCTGAAAAGTTGCCAGCACCTCCTGACCCTCAAGATTACGCCATTGCGGGTTGGCTCGGGCAACATGTGCAAGAAGATGCTTACGGTCGTCGCTTACCAGGAACGGGATATGCGAACTGAATAAACGCCCATCCACCTGGGAGATCAGCTGGCCAAAGGCGTTTGCAGAGACGAACGCAAAAACTTCATCAGCATCAGTCATCGCAAAGTGTTCTGGGATGTACATGACTCTCTTTTTCTCTCCAGCTCTGTTCTAAAATTCCTGATTCGGACCTTCAGGGGTTGGTTTTATGTTGCGGTAAGTTGTCATTAATGACACACCAGAAGGGATTAGAATCGGTCCAGATATGCATTTCCGGCATCGGTATGGCGCCATCATCAAGCACCCCCAGGGGTATCGCTACCACATCAGGGAAATCCAGCGATTCAAACCACAGTGGTGAGCCACAGCTTTTGCAAAATACTCGCAGTCCATGACCTGAATTGAATTTAGTAATGTCGTCATCGGCGGCCTGAACATCCATTCCTGCTGTTTCGTTGATCGCCCAGGTTGCCGGTGCGGTGCCAGCAAATTTGGTACAGTTTTCACAATGGCAATATCGGGCCGAGTGTAATGTGCTCGAACAGGTGAACTGCACGGATTTGCATAGACAGGAACCGCTTACCATGGTGATGCCTCTTTGTTCTCAAACTTTTGTTTCATTTACTTACTCGCTCCAGGAATGATCTCAGGCTTTTATTCAACAGGTACTCCCAACCAGCCACACCGGTCTCGCGAGCAAAAATCGGATCATCCTGCGGAAAGGATTCGACACCAGAATGAGTAAGCACCAGATGGCTGCCTTTGCCTGCGGGCCTTAACTGCCAGCAAACCGAGGAATCGCCGTCATACCCCACATAGCGCCATCGATAGACTAGCCGGGATTCAGGTTGTACCTCCGAAACTTCCCAAAGATGCGTGTAACTCTGTTCCTCCACACAGACGTCAAACTGGGTGGTGAAGCTCACTTCGGCCTTGAACTCATCAATCGGCTCAAACAGCCATTGCCGCAGCTGTTCTGGCCGGGTTAAAGCCTGCCAAACCAAGGAGGTCGAGTATGGATACTCGCAGGCAACAATAATGGGGCCTTGATTCATTCAACCAACCCTAATTTCGCTCGCATGCTTATGCTCGATTTTGCTTAATGGTAACCCGCCAAGGCGGATTCAGTCGGTTCTCTCCCGCCCAGTACAACTTGATTTTATTCCCTGATGGATCGAGAAGCACCGCTTCGCGCCACAGATAAGCCTCATCACGTGGTAGCTGCTCAAACTGCATGCCTCGCTCCTGCAGTGTTTTGACCCAATCATCCAGATCTTCATGCTCAAAATAGATGACCGCACCATTTAAAAACTCATTGGTCTCAAGAGACAGCGAGAAACTGGCTCCATCATCAGGGCAGGCAAAGCGCGCATAATGCGGGGTATCCACAATTTGGGTAAATCCCAAACTGAGATAAAAATCGGTAGCTGCTGCCATGTTCCTGACAGGTAGCGTAACCTGGTTCATATTCATATCAGTTTCAGCAATGTCGTCTGATTATTATCGCGACCATTGTACTGGATCAATTAAACGTCACCACCGTAAACAGCGCTAATTCCCCTCGATGCGCAGCTCGAACAAAGGCAGAAAGCGCCCCGGGATACTGGCCGACTCCAACTCACCAACGCGTTGGGCACCGGCTGCGCGGTAAAACTTCTCAGCATTTGGATCACCCTGAATAGTCAGCGTTGTTGCGCCTTCTGACGCCGCCTGCGCTTTAGCATGTTCTAACAACGCACGACCCACACCCTTGCCGATCGAGCCAGGGGTGACAAACAAGGCCTCCAACTCGAACGTCGTATCGGATTGTTTCTCAAGGGCGTAGAAACCGAGAATTTCCTGTTTGTCCTCGCTAACCCAGTACTGAAAGCGGGTGTCGGACAATTTGGTTTCATCAACGGTTAACTCAGCACGACAGGCTGCCATAAATTCGGGTGAATAGCCCCACACCGCCTTGGAATCCAGAGCAAGCTTAGTGAGCATCTCGGCCTCATGTTTTCTCGCTGCCCTGAAGTTAATCATCATTGCGCAGTACCAAGACGATTTTTCAGCAGTTTAAAATTCACCAACGCTGGCGCCGAAACCAGAACCACGTAAAACAAGTACGTCAGGACGCCTAAATCTTCTATATGTTCTATGAGTTTTGACCAGACGGGCTGTAATGAGACCAACTCACATGCAACAAGCGCCAGCAATATATGTAACCAACTTCCTCTCGGTTGCAATCGGATAATAATCATGGCGAGTGGTAGCATCAGCACCAGGTTTATCAGGAAATCCTGGATATACACAACGACCCGAAACGCTAGTGGCATACCGTTTCTGGCTAAATCCAGAAAGATTTCGATTAATGGGTTGTATTTGGCGATATAACCCCAGAGGTAGGCAAAGGGATAGTAATACAACCCACCAATAATTGTCGCCAGGACCGCTCCAGGAACAAATCGCCCTAATTGTTCTTGATAATTCCGAATCATCATTTCAGTCTCGCTTCTAGCTTAGAGCAGTGTCGATATAAACTCACTGACTGGTTGCGCTGGCATCCCCTGGGTATGTTTGGCAAAACCTTCTGCTGTTGGCTTTTCCGCGATCACCTTCGCCATATGGTGGTCATAATAGAAAGCCCGGGCCGACTTATTCCGCAAAAAGCGTTGCTTAAAAGGGTTCAAGCGCACATCAGTTCCGCCCCACCCAAACCACAGCATGGGTGCCGGTGATTGTTCTGTAGCACAGACCGGCAACTCCTCGAGCGTCCTGATTTTCTGGCAGGCAATCTTCAGGTCGGGCTCACACAAATAAAACAGGTTCCAGACGCGAATAAATGCCCCATCCGGGATAGCTTTGTCGGCAGTTGCATAGGCTTGCAAAAAGCGGTTTCTAACAGTCGGCAACATCTTGTCGCCATTCAGATCAATTGGTACAAGTTTATTAAGGTCACCGGATGTGGCGGAGCCGGGATTTTTACCCACAATCGCAGCAATACACCTTCCCTCGCCAGAATCTGGACGGTCGCTCAGATAGATCCGCGTATCAAATCGAAATAACTCTTCCTTGAATGGTTCAAACCTGGCGAAATAGTGCATCAAGCAAGCATGCACCAAAATTCAGTTAATTCAAAACCCTCTTTACCGCGTCATCTCTGGCGGTCTTAGCAAGCGATCATCCTATATCAAAGTTACTCAGCACCGCAGCCACCAGAATCACCACAATGATGGCTCCCAGGGCAAAAGCGAAGAATTGAAAGGCTATCGCAATACCACCTAGCAACCCTGCCCCACCGGCCACGCGCAGCGGTTCACGCTGAGCATAGCCGAGAACGCCGAGAATGATCGCCAATCCGCCCATCACGGCGGTTGCTAAGCGGGCTATTTCATCCAGGTCGCGATCACTTGATCTTGTACTGGCTGGGATTTCCTCACCTTTGAGAGCTGACAAAGTAGCTTCCTTGATCGCAACCGCGGTCTCTGCGACGGATTGCTCCAGGGATGGCTGGGGAGAAAACGGACCGGCCCAAAAATGGACCAAGGCCAGGAGAAGCGCTGCTGCCCCGAAAGCAATGCCAATAAAACTGTATGTCGATTTAGCTGATTCCGCCATTTAACTACTCACATTTTGCTTTCATCGAAAGCTGGTTCTCATCACGAAACCATATTCACCCAAGCAAGAAAACCCGGGATAACGGCTTAATGTACGCGATGCCATTCTATTGCTTTTAGTATTTATTCCCAGAGTTTGCAATTGAATTACGGCCTCCGTAACCATTTTGGCCGCAAAAACATTCAACAGGATCGCTTAGACCTCCCCATAAAATGCGGGATGGAAAACAAAATGACCACCTGGCTGAGAGCCCGCAAACCGTTTGAGCATAAAGTATTCCGGGGGTTCACCCGAAGGAACATGCTCTGGCGCCAGTGCAAAGCCAAACCGCTGATAATAATCCGGATTACCGGTAAGAATGCAGCCTAAGGCGCCCCGCTCCGCAATGAGCTCCAAACCTTCGTTGATTAAAGCAGAACCAATGCCACTACGTTGATAATCGGGCAGTACCGAAACAGGCCCAAGGGCAAACCAGGGACCAGAGGCATCCTCGATTTCCGCTGGTGAGAATGCAATATGCCCTACGATTTCGTCGTTGAGCACAGCCACCAATGAAACACTCAGCGCACCTACTTCGCGTAAGCGCACAATCACATCTTGCTCGTCGCCCCCAGCATAAGGCATATCCTTGAATGCGCGAATAGTAAGCGAACCGATTGCCGCCACTTCTGCTGCCCGCTCGGTGCGTATCTCCAGCTCAGACATACTGTGCTCGCCGTGCTTTCCAGACACCGAATCCGCCGATCATAGCGACCAGCGACCACACCCAGGGCGCGGGTGACGTCCAAAGAACCGCGTTGCCAAAGATTGCCAGTGCAAACGCCAAGAGTGCGAAGGCTGCGCACACCAGGCTAGCAACCACGGCCAGGATCAGACCCTCCGTGCGCAACGACGCATAGCTAAACATCCCCATTAACGTCAGTGCGACAATCGTACCAACATGCCAGGAAAAGTGATGTAACCAAATGACGTTCTCAGAAATATCTACCGCGTGCAAAGGTGCCAACACCATGGGTGTGCCGATTAACTCGTGTGCCAGTAGTGCAATTAAACAAAGCAGCGCGGCCAGGCGAAACGACCAGGCGGCGGATGGTTGAACGGATTTATTCATGGGCAGTCCTGAGCGGAATAATTAGGATTTGGGGTTAGATTCGGCCTCAGCCGCCAGGTATGCCTGTTCCAGTTGTAACAGGTCCTGCTTGCGTGCCTTTACGCGTCGGGCGGGATTGCCTAAATACACTGACCAGGCATCGGTCGACTTATTGACCACCGACATTGCACCAACGGCAGTCCCTTCAGCCAACGTCACACCCGGAAAAATCAGCGAGTTAGTTCCTACTATCGAGTGTTTCCCAATGACGATGGCCTGTTTAACTTCATTTTTGTAATCGTCTGGCACGGTGGGATTAGTCAGGGTGCTGCCGCTGTAATCATCACTTTGTGAGAAAACATGGCAGCCATAAGCGAGGCCAGAGAAATCCTCCAAAGTAACCCCTTCTTCGCCACCGGCCACATTGCAGAAAACCGCAATATGGACATTTCTACCAATCGAAACTTTCCCAGATATTACGCAAAAGTCGTCTATCCGCGAGTGATCGCCGATCTCTATCCGCTCTGGCTCGTAGATCGAAGCCTTGTCGCTGAGTCGAACATTCCTGCCCAGCGATTTAAATCCCATCTGCAAGAGTTGCTGCTTAGTTAAAAAGGCCACAAGCTTATTCCTGGATATCAGTCACAGACATTAGCGAACAATTTTGCGCGCCAGGGGGTACATCACAATCGCCAACACCGCCCAGGCAATCCCCAAGTAGGTCATCACGTCATCTGGAGCCTTTATCTGCATGGCATTCATAACGATGACCAGCACCAGTAAAACACCGAAACTAATAATCAACGACCCACCAATATATTTCATTGTATTACTCCAAATAGGTGCGAAGAAAAACGCAATCTTGGATATCTAGCAGTATTTACACAAACGGAAATCAGTCACTAGCGGCGAACAACTATCATTCCTGGAGCAATGGCAATTCTCCATCGAACTCAATATGTCGAACTGTACAGCGTTCAATCAAGTCATCATACCCTTCTGGTAAAAAGGATGCCTGCCAATTATCTCCAAACCGCTGTTTAACCGCGTTCAGACTCTCCCATAAAGAAATAAATACCAGTTCATCCTGATCGGAGCTGATATCAGTACCAAACAAATAACCTAGGTTGCCGGGCTCACCAACCACAACCGACACCGAGGTCTGAGCAAATTTGTCTTTTAGTTGTTGCGCCTTGCCCGCCTTCGGCCGAGCCTGGAAAACACGCAGAACAGCCTGTTGATATTTCATTCTCGACTCTCGGTCCTCTTCGGTCTTTTTACGCGACCTAGGCTCTGCGCTTACGGGTAATATTGATCCAACATTCAGCAATCAACATATTGATTGCAGTTCCCATCCAAAATAAAGGCGCAAACATGACTTCAAACGTTGCTACATCCATTGGCATGACAATAATAATCAACACTCGCTGAGTGCCCACACCCAGTCCAATCGCGAAAGCACGAATAATCCATTCACGGTGCAGGTTGATCTGACGATTAAACGCCAACCAAAACGAACGCAAAAAACAAATAATAAACAGCACGCCAAAAAACCAGCTGCCGAGCAATGTACTAAAACCGCCAAAGCCTGGCAGCATCACCCCAGACATAATCCCGGTTACGCCTGCTATCAGGCCGGCGATCACTAACACACGCCCAGACCAACGATGAAATGTACGGTTCTTTGCGCGGAACTTTGGCCAGAATTGCAATGGCGCCATCACCAGGAACAAGATTCCCGTGACCATATGGATAATGCTTAAGACCGGGTGATCGAAATAGCGATCGGTAAAGGCCATCGGTGGCCCGTAGTCCAGTTCAACACCTGGCGTGCCGGTCAAGATATCGATGGTTCGTGCTGCCGCGAACGCGATCAGCAAGACGATCAGAAAGAAAATCATTGGCCAGGTAATCTTCGGGCCGATTCGTTTCAGGGTTTCAGTCATACAAGCTTTATCTCCACGTTGTTATTGTTAGTATCGTCGAATTGTTATGAATAGCGACTAGACTTCGCGCTACTTTTTACCACCTGACCCCCCTGCCCACCTGACCGATTACACCTCTTAATCTGCTTAGACCTCAGGCAATCCAAACTCACTGCGGATAAAGGGCTTAATGTCGCCTTCGCCAGTAACCGAGAGCTTACTATTGCCTCCGTGACTGGATGGTATCAGCGTAAAAAACGGGCAACAGAGCGACTCAAGCTCACAGAATTCTGCGACGGTGTTATCCAGATCAGAATTAAGTCTCAACTCGTAACCGTTGGGGAGTTCAATAATTTCGACCAACAGCGGACGTAGCTGCAACGCCAAAGCTTGGTGGCGTTGGCGTTGTGCGGGTGTTAACGCGCTCATGTCACAAAAATAGTTCTCGCTCACGCTCGTTTCTATGCTTTGCAAATTTGATTGGGTGGCGTGATCAACAACAGAAACAGGATCTGCCTATTAATCAGTTAAGGCCTTTTTCAGCAATATTCAACTGCAATCAATCGGAAATGTTTAAGTTCAGCGGTGAGCCAATACGAGACACGTCTTGGCCATGTTGGCACTTTCGTTTTCTTAAAAGCCTCAGGACTCAGCGGATTAGTAGTTAATATCACCAGAGAGATAGCGCACCAAATCCACATAATCGAAAGCGAGCGATATGGCTATCACCACCATAAACCAGTACAGGTAGCGGCCAGTCCAGTTTTCTAAAGCAAACGGTTTTCTGGCCTTCCACAAGTAAATCAATAGCGGCGTCCAGGCAATGATGTGGCTTAAGCCAAGAATTCTCACATACCCAAAAATATTGTAGAGCGAGAGAATAATGATGATATTGACCACCCAAGCGAACAATGCCCACAGTGCGCGTCGGTCGTAGAAGGCAAACGGCACCAACAACCAGTTACTGGTGTCTATGACTCGTGTCCACCAGTACACCCACTGTGGCCCTTCTGCTATTCGCTCAATAAGATTGAATTCCAATGTTGCTCAGCTACCTAGATAATTGTCACAAGTGGGGGTTATGGTAGCGCTTAGCAAAGCGCGAGGCCATCGGAATATTAACGGGCAATGCTAAAACCAGTCCCATGTGATGCCGAGTGCATCGCAAGCATCTTCGTAGTACTGAGGGTATTCGGGTTCATCATTGTAGTCCATGCATAACTCCTCACCTGCTTTGATGTCGCGCGTCGCGATCAAGGTAAAATAGTCCCGATTGATTATCTCTCTAACCTCTGCCACCGTTTTGGCCGTCGGCGCAGAGTGGAATTCGGGGTCGGAATACGTCGATATGTTTGCTTCGTCAGAATGGTTAAGCAATTCACCACCGTCAAATACCCACACTAAGAACTCCGGGAACTCAGGCATGCAATGGATATGCACCATTACATACTCTACATCCTCACTGCTGAGGTGCCCTAAAAGCCGCGTAAATGTCTGCTCATCAAATACAGCATACTGGTCGCTTATATGCCGCCAGACGGTCGCTCCCTTTGCAATAAACTCCGTCGCGTACAGGCCTCGCCCCTTCTCAGGAGTAGTGTGAATCGTGCACGGAACACACATCCCGTAATTATCTGAGGGGTTCATAATTTTGTTGCTCCGTTCCAGCGCTAGTGGTTTCAATTTTCATGGTTTTGTAAAAAATCGTTCAGCTTCCCTACCAATTTTCGCTAATTGCCCCAGTTCAGTACAAATAACGGTATCAATTCGACTCTCTTCATCCTTACCTGCATCAAGACTAAACGATACTTCAAAACGAACCTGGCCCAATGAAGAACATGTCGCGACCAGTTCGATCTCAGACTCCAGTGATGACCAATGCAGTTCGTGCTCCCATGGCCCTTTGCGGGCAGCTAACTTGCTCAACCACTGCTTAAGGTTTTCTGAATGAGGGCTATAACCATAAACCTTGGTACGGCACGTAACGGTACCCTGTAAAGTCACCTCGAAGTCTTCACCGTCGAAATCCGAAAACACCAGTCGGCGATCGGACTGGGTTGAGCTAATCGTCAGCGCCTTTGCCATTCGCACTCTTACTTTGCTCGAGCATCAATAAATTACCGCAACCATCTTCAAATAGATTGGTCAGGCCCCATTTTGGTCTGTCCAAGTCTGGACGAACCTTCACGCCATTCGATGCCAGCTTTTTCATTTCTGCCTCTACATCCTGTACTGAAAAAAACATGATTGGCAGATTTGCCTCGAATGCAGCTGTTTGATAGCTCTCTGCGAACGAACCCTTGCAAGGCTCCAGTAACATGGCCGGCCCTGAGGTATCTTCCGAAGAGACAACAATCGCTAGTTGTGCTTCAGCGTCAAACTCTCTACTGACAAAGCCCAGTTTATTTGTGTAGATGTCATGAGCCGATAGAGGATCTTGCACAGGAATGCTAATGAGGGAGAGTTTCATCGTATTCTCCTGTCTGTTTTAGTGAGGTAAAACTTCTAAGATTGCCTAAGTGAGTGTATCACCGAATTTTCAGCATCATGGGCTGATATCTAATGCCCTGCACTTCGCAAACCGAACCAGATTCCTGAAAACCATATTTGGCGTAGGCATCAATTGAGTTCAGCGACGAATTAACGGTGAGCTCGCGATGCTCGATTCGATCAATCAAACTATCCAATAGGCGTCGGCCTATGCCGGAACGTTGCTTGGATGGGTCAACGAACAAAAGATTTAAATGATTTTCATCCCGCACCTCCGCCACACCGATTATCACACCAGCTGATTTGCAAACCATAATCAGGTTTCCAGTATTGAGACGTTCCCCCAGAGACTCAATCGTTAGGCTGTTTTTGAAGGTAGCAACCCCTTCCTTGTTCAGTATTGGTGCAACGGCATCCGAAAAAGAACGATCTATTAGATCAACTGCCTCTGGCAGGTCTTTTGGTTTCAGTTCTTCTAGTTCTAATTCCATTTACAGTCCCGCAGCCGCAGATCGTTGAGTAACTAGATGTCAGCCCAACAGACAAACACCATATTCTCTAGTTTGGCATAGAGCTGTTGATGAATACTCTTGCCCGGCTCTTGCATTGACTTAATGTAGGCAACAGCCCGCTCAGATTGATCCTTGTCAGTAAAGTGCATCAGCTGAAAATACTGCTGGGTTCTGCCTTCGTCCGTATCCAAAATCGTGTCGGTATCGCGCTGTCCGATCGGATCTGAGCTATCAACAAGCCCCAGATCAACCATATACTCACCGTACTGCAAAAACGATTTCTGGCATTCAGCCAGGCTCACTCCGGGGCGCAAATCAAAACAGCTCAGCATATGGAACATGGTTATCTTTGTGTTGGTTTATTTTCTGGGAATTTTACTCACTGGGCTCAATTTCGCAAAAGTTAAAAACCCGGCGTCGATTTTCTGTCCTAAAAAGTCCTCCAAATCACGTTCGTTTGCTCCCCATCTGGTTGAGCGCCTCAACGGGAATAACATAGTGATCTTTAACCCAAGTAAGGTTTCCTTCCGTGAAGCCCACAAATTCTCTTTGTAACATTAGTTCCCATACAGCATTGGCTATCTCATCAAACATCACGCTTCTTGCGCCCGACGGCATATCAGTTCGATGCAGCCTTTCGTATTTCTCTAAGGATAGCCTGAGTTTTCTGCCAGCCCGCCCGAGTGAGGTTGCCTGCTCTTTGAGAATTTCTTGCTCGACAGGAGTTGGCAGCTTCGAACTGGTTCTCTGTAACCCAAATTTTTGCATAGTCGGAAATTATTAGGTCAATCAATACCTATTTAGACGGTTCTAAACCACAGTTGTCATCATTCCTCTTGTTCAGATATCGATACAAGTCTGAATTGCCAATCGACCTGGCAATAGTTTGTAGCCTGTAGGATGTTTTAGCATTATGTGTGCGTATTAAGCTTCATCCCTACTCTGAGTACATCGTTTCCAGAGGTATATGACCGCATACCTCGTTACTACATAAATGGGTATTGCAGACAAGATATGCAATGAACTCTGTGTCAACGTTAGCTTTCCTTCAATCAACTTGGTGATATAAGCGATACACAGGAAGCCGAAAAGCAACGTCCATCCTATTGTCTGGCCCAATTCCTTGGCATTTTCTTTTTCTCGAAAATCGAAGATCAGGAAAATTGCGGTAAGCAAAATATTTGAGTCTTTGGCACTTTCATCAAAGCTTGTTACGCTGCTTTTGATCCCTCGGTAACTCAGATCAATCCATGCCATAAGAAAAATGCAGACCCCAAGTGTTATGGGGCCATCCAAAAACAACCAATCTCTGAGCCCTACAAACAGGATCGCACCATATACACACAAACCGAATGCAAACCCGCTAACACCTCGAATAGAAAGAGAAGCTTCGTGAGAAGTTTGGTTGGAATTATCTATAGGCGGTATCATTTTGATCTAGGTCCGCTGACATATAAACGACTCCGGTCAGTATGGGTTTTTTGATTATCATCACTTGATCGGGGTTTCACCCTGCTCGCTCACCCGCAATATATTCTCCATTTTCTTGCCCCTGGCCAGTTCGTCGATCAACTTATCCATGTAACGAACTTTCTGAATGAAGGGATTTTCTATTTCCTCTACTCGATAACCACAGACAACGCCTGTAATGAGGTGTGCATTTGGGTTAAGTTTGCATTGATTGAAAAAAGTGCCAAAGGTCAAATCTCCTGTGATGAAAGACTGTAGCTTTTCTTCATCATAGCCAGTAAGCCATACCATAATTTCATGAAGCTCGGCCTTGGTTCTGCCCTTCTTTTCAACCTTATTTACCAGCAACGGATACACCGAGGCAAAGCTCATCTTGGCAATTTGTTCTTCAGTACCTGGTGGTGGTTGTTTCATTGCTCTCAACGATTAACTGAACATAGTTTGACTGGAAGTATAGTTTAATGACATCTAGCAGCGCCACCGATATGGTCACCGAGTACCTTGGTTCCAGTGGCCAATTATTTCTCAGCCGATATTCCCCGCAAGGCAATGGTAGCCAGGGCGCTACCCAAAAGCTCTAGGGCCAAATATAAATACATCAGGAAATTCCCGGGGCCATGCATCTCCAACCCTAGTGATCGAGTCGCGGCCATGCTGAGCAACACAATGATAACGATCACCAGGCACGCACGACCTTGCCCCATTGAGTAAAGATAGAAAAGTGTCAAACCAACCGCCACCGTCATCCCGCCATAGGTAGCCTGGAAATCCACCAGTGCAGAAATGCCTTGAGGCTCTGAGCCAGTGATGGCCAGTGCCATATTCACGGGCACTAAGCTAAACGCTAATCCGTAGAGAAGAAAAAAGCTCGCGGTTAAGATTATTACTATTCTTTCTAGAGTCATTTTGTTTTTGCTGAGAGTGTTGTTGGGGCCCTTCCACCTAATGGATAAGTTCAGCTTCGGAGCCAGCGCAGGTTTAGCTGTTGTTGTTTGTCAACCACGGTCCTCAAGTATTGCCTTTTCTCGCCAAAGAGGAAGCAGCTTAGAGAAATTCTTAATTTCACCCACCACTCCAAATGCAATCATTGAATAAACAAAGATCTTGTTGTTAAGAATTTCAAAAATCGGCTCGCCATCTGCTCCGTAGAGCGCGTAAAGACCCAGACCAATCATTATCATTAATGGGATAGATAGCAGCTGATAAAAGGCTATCTTTTTCTCAATCTCTTTGAGCCTGGCATCATCGGCTAGCATACTCGTATCTCCTGTTACCCATTTATCCTTGAACATGCTCACGAGCCGACCATATCCAAACCGCAGGCCAACTGTTCTTATCTGAACTCCTTAGCATTTGTTTATTCCCAACTGCTTAATATACCTCCTCGGCATGTTGAACTGAATTTGCTGCGAATGTTCTGTCACTACCTTTAATTTTTGCGCTGATTGATAAGCAACAAGTCGGGCCTCGTATGTTTTTTTATTCTTAATACACTCAAGACCGGGTGATTCAATTAACAAATTCCCATCTGTGAATTCTTGTTTGGCAGCCCCAACTATGTCTGGTTGTTTCTTTCGTGGGTTATCAAAAGACACTTCTATAAAACTATCGGTTGGTAGCTCTTTCAATACCTCGAAAGTCAGAGCGTAAAGAGGTTTACCTTCGTTAATCAAGAACCCGCCCGCGACAGTTTTAAAATACTCGGTTTCATTGGCTGTCGGGGGAGCTGCTCTTGTATTGAGTGAAATTAGGAGCAGAAATAACAGACAAGTAAAACGTTTCATAGTTAATCCTCTTTTATTGGCATCGGTGTGCGAATGCCTTAGCTGCCTACTATAGACATTTGAATCTTGTTAAGTGCTTACTTTCCATAAAAAGTCGATTCAGCGTTTTTTATCTTCTTTTCGTAAAGCTGTTGGTCAATAGCACCGGAATCCAACTGCTCACGAGCCCGCTGTTTCTTTAGATCGAAATCATGTTCTATGGCAGCCAAAATATAGCCATACTTCTGCTCCGAGAATTGTCCAGTTTTAAAAGCGCTATACGCATTTAGTTTGTTCCAACTCTCTCCCTCGGATGGTTTTGGCAAAGAATAATCATTATCGAATATTGAGTTATCCGAAATCACCTTCCCATTATCTCGATGCTCTTTCGCGCAAATGTACAGGAGATAGTCGACTGAATCCTTTGCGCCGTACCAGTGCCAATTAAACTCAGCAGTGCAAGAGCCCAAAATCTCTCCGTCTTGGTTTAGTACATCTACTTGGCCCTTTGCACAGCCAAATATGAATAATGCTGGAATTAGAGCCAAATATAATTTCATTGTTTCTTGTTAAGCGGTGATTCCATATTCAGAGTCATGCTTTCTCCAGCTTACGAAGGAATTTATTGTACTGCCCTTTTGGAAGAAAGATTCTGTGGACATCAGGTTTATCCGTATCTCCAGTGCGTGTGGCTGTATGGCTGGTGCCCCACTTACAGATCTCCATAGTCGTTAGATTAATATCGACAAAGTAATAGGTTTTATCAGTATTTCTCAATGTGTCTCTATTGATGATTGGCTATTTTTAAAAGAAGGACATTCAGCTAAGACACATAATGCGCAATAAACAGGCACTCTGACTTGCGCGTCCGAGCGAAGCGGTCGTGAATCGCCTTCTTATATGCGTAATGCGAAAGCAACCTAGAACATTGTATTGTCATTTTGAGATTTTTCTGGAACAGGTTGATTTACCCCCCAATGCTCAACAACCTTTCCCTCTTTCATTCTGAAGATATGAATACCAGCAGCACCGAGCGATTCTGGTGTATGTTTTACATGGAGATGAATCCAAACCAGATCTCCCTCGGAAGCGACACGTTTTATTGACATCGAAAGTTCAGGGTATTTTTTATACCTTCCTTCAAACACGCTTAACAAGGCCTCTCTACCGTCTTTGATGTAAGGGGCATGCTCAACAAAGTTTTCGCTGTAACATTCATCGCGCAAAATTTTTATTCGATGCGAGGCCTCTAAATCGGGTCTATTTTCAAGGATATCCATACAATATACGGCTTGCTTGAGATTGGCCTCTTCTTGAGCGGTTCTCTCCACTTCGTTGGCAGTGAGTTCTCCAGCAAGAAAAAGCGCAAAGGTCATCGAGGTAAAAGTCTTAATTTTAGAGTTCATATTGTCATTTTAAATCTACTGAAGTTAAATTCCACGTGCATATAACGCCCGGCTAAGGGGCTGCGCTTTGCGCAGTCCCGTACCTTAAGCCACTTGTTAAATGTTCGCTTGCTCATAGGCAGCCAATACCAGTGATCTATACTTTTCTGGAAGTTGATCATAGTCTTTAGCATGAGACTCAAACTTGTAATCAAGATCCGTACTACCATCATTTCCCTTCATTACGTTATGAATAACTAGAAGCGTACAGGCTGTGAATTCCTTTTCGTGCCCTGGCTGAAGCCAATTTGCGCCCAGCTCAATGACCTCATATGGGTACCAACTTTGATCGTAGTTACCAACACCATCTTGCCCAAATATAACTTTCTTCAGGACTACAAAGTGTTTTTCAGCCCCACAACCATAATCTAAGTTTGAAATAAACCGTAACTCTTCCTCTGTCAGCGTTTGTATGAAGTCAATAATGTTGGACATATGACGCCCTTAAAACGGGCGCGCACTTATTTGCGCGTCCGTGTTGCTTGAGGCATATACGTTTTTAATCTTGTTATGTTTTTTAACCATTTTTAGATAGTTGAATTTCTATGAAATCAATTAGGCCTTCTTGAAAATCATTGTTTGATGGCGATTTAAGCATGTCCTGTAACGCTGATATATATTTCGTTTGCGCACTTTTGCTAAATCTTGGAATCAAATGGCCAACTATGTCGGCCTTCCAAATACTGTCATCACCCTCAAGTATTTTTAAAATATTCTCATGAAGCTCCATTCCTAGGAATGATAAGCGAGAAACAACATCTTCGAATATCGGCCAATTTACATCCTGAAGCCAAAGAAGCAACTTTTCGGCGTTATCTAGAACCTCGTTATCTGGTGCTAACTGCAATGCAGCAACGGCCTCTTTGTCTGATTTGCTAATAGGGGTCACTGAATGCTATCCATACACATAACGCCTTTCAAACGGGCACGCAGAATGAGCATTCGAGGCAACGCCGTTTTGGAACTTGTTATTGAGTACTTTAGGAAAACAGAAAATCAAGTATTTTTCCTCCTGCTGAGGTGCCAGTGGCTTTGTATATCTCAGTAAAACCACACTCCACACAACTAACTGTTTGAAATCTTTCCGACTCTACGTCTATCACACTTTGAAGCCCGCCTTGAGACGCTCTGAATTCAGAAATTTCATAGCCTGTAGAATCACACTTTGAACACACAAAGGATCCCTTTTGTTTTTTAGCAATCGCGGCCTTTATTGCTTCATAATTTTCTGGATATCTTTTCTTATTCACACTGCCAAGTGATTCGAACAGTTCTTCGAGTGTGTAACTTTCAAAATCTGGAGTTTCGCTCATCAACTATTGCCTTTTTCTCTATAACGCCTCTCAAACGGGCGCGTAGAATGCGCGTCCGAGGCATCGCCGTTTTGGAACTTGTTATTTGCCTTATTCAAATCGGTTCGCAAGGCTTGTATAAGATAAAACTAATACAATTAGTAAACCAGAATTTATAAGGGTACTTAGCAATCCATCAAATGGACCCGAAACATAAATTCCCCACATCGGCGTGAGTACGATATGGAACCCATACATCCATAAGAGCAACTTTCTTGCGCTATTTTTATAAAAGTAAGTGCCGACTAGAGCTGCAATCGTACCGATTGTCAAAAAGTATGGGATAGGTCCGTAGATATCTATCATCCCACCATACCCAAGCCAGGAATATGCTTCCTCAACTTCCTGAGAATACTCCCTTTCAATGAGTAGCGGATTTAGAATATAGAAAGTATATAGAGCAATGACGGTAACAACAATTTTTGAAAAATAGTAAGTCAATCAGTCTCTCCTGTGCAAATAACGCCTTTCAAACGGACGCGCAATATGCGCGGCCGAGGCAACGCCGTTTTGGAACTTGTTATGAATTTCTGAAAAACTCATCTGCTAAACATCTATAAACTGTTCTCCTCAAAAGAGGCGTTTTCTGAATGGCAATCACTACCGCATCGCCTTGCTTAGTACCGCTACATTCTACAGCCACTAGCTCACCAGTGGGTAAATAGACAGTTGCAGGAGAATACCTATGACGATCGCTAGTATAGGATATATGCGACACTTCACCCTCTGAAATTGTGGCACTAAATTCTCCAATCACTTTTCCCTGAGCGAACAGCTCAATGAAGATTAAAACTCCTACGCCTGCTAGGATGAACAATCCCTTTCTAAAATTGGACATCTCTTAAGTTTTCATAACGCCTTTCAAACGGGTGCGTTGAAAACGCGTCCGAGCCGAAGGCGGCAGTTTTAGGACTTGTTAGTGTTCTATTTCTTCGGTTCATCGGGCTTTTTGAAAAAGTAGTACAACCCCGCAAATAGCATGATTGCACCTAAAGCAATTCCTATTCCTTGACCGGCTTCATACGCTGAACTTCCTCCAGCCCGTTCTCCTAATATTCCATTTGCGACGATGAGTGCTCCCCAAATCGCCCCAATAGCTCCCATTATTTTATTCCTCATTTTCTCCTCCTAAATTTAAAGTCACACTAACGCCTAGCGAATGGGCGACTTGACAGAGCCGTCCATTTCAATGCGCTTCTTGTTACATGACTGTCTTTCATCACAGTCTCATCATATTAATCATAAAACCAAGCAATAAACACCACAACAATCCGGTTGTGAGAGCAAAATAATACTTCTTTGTCCCTAAGTTCGACCAAATTTCTCGATACTCGGCAATCATGAAATAGGCAAATAGTGCCCATTGGTCAAACGGCGCAAAATAGTTTCTATCACTTGTTAAAACTCGATACTCCTTAGGGTGGTGCTTTCTCAATTCTTCAATCGATACATAAAAAAACAATGTTGCCAACGTAATCCCGAGGAGCCAAATCATATGTTCATGTAACGCCTCTCAAACGGGCGCGCAGAATGCACGTCCGAGGCAACGCCGTTTTGGAACTTGTTAAGTGGTTTTCTTTCTTGGTTTTGCAACGATTTGAAACCCATCCTCATATATCACCTCCCCTGGATCACGTGTGGTGACCTGATCTATATGATACCCGTGTTCCTCTAATATGACTTTTATTTCCCTTATTTTCTTAATTGGTTCGTCAGCTCTAGGGTGAAACCAGGAAATTGCTCTGAAATTTTCCTCGTCTCTGAGAACAGCAGGTGATTTCAAATACTCTTTCAACCAGGCAATATTCTCTAGAAGAATTTCTTCCTGATACTTTGGAATATCCCCTTCATCTCGGAGTTCGAATGCCAGCTGAAATATTCCGAGCCGTGAGGAAGATTTCCTGTTCTGGCGCTTTCCCTGAAATCTGACGTACATGCACTTAACGCCCAAGGTATGGGCGCGCGCGGAGTGCGCATCCAGCCCGTAGGGCAAAATACCCTTTCTTGTTAAGTAGTTGTTTCAATGGAACTATGTGAAGTAATAAACCCATATGACTGCTAAGAATAAAGTAACTGAAATTACTGATTGATTAATCACACACAGTCTGTGTGTGGTTGCAGGTAAATTGAATTTCTTAAAACGACCAAGCAGCAAAAAGCTAAACCAATAACTGTACTTATTTCCTAGATTTACCCAAAGAGATGGCTCCCCAATTTCACTATAAACTTCTGGAGAATCATTTTTTAGCGAAGCCAAAATCCTGCTATCTAGTACGACAAACGCAACAACACTAAAAACCGCGATCATAACCAGTAGTGCGATATTTAGATCGAACATTCTCATCTATCTAACGCCCAACAAACGGGCGCACGAAGTGCGTCCGAGCCGTAGGCGTACCGTTTTGTTTCTTGTTAGGTATTATTCGCACATGTACTCTTCCATTACGAAATCTAAAAATACCATCGCGAATTCTTCATCATTGCTGTATTTCTTAGATTCGATGAAATTAATTAGCTTGGGGATCATTTCAAAATATGCTTCATCGAAGCAAATTGTCCGGTAATCCTCATCTATTTTTTCATGAGGAATGTCCTCTCCATATTGAGATTTCAGTTTCGCCATTCGATCTATCATATGACCATCGCTAATGCCATGAATGAACCCGTAGACTGACATCGCTGCTGCTCTTTTATCTGCGTCAAATTTACTCTCAGCTTCGGTGCCCTCGAACTCGAGAAACTCTTCAGCAGCAGCAAGCCTCTCTTTCCATTCTTCCAGATAACCCCAGGTATAACCAGTTGCAGACCCAATGCTAGGAGCTAGCATTAACAGTATAGCTAGCACGATCTTTAATTTCATATACCTAACGCCTTTCAAACGGGCGCGTTGAAAACGCGTCCGAGCCGAAGGCGTTCGTTTTGGAACTTGTTAGGGTGTAGTTATTAAGCATTTAGGTTTTCTACTTTTGGCTTTCCATACGCTAAAACATCGATACATTGATTTGAGAAATAGAATGCATAATGATTTATGTCATCGCCTTCTATTAAGCCAGATGAAATCTGGTGTAACTCAGCAAGATACCAAGAATCTTTTACGACAAAGCAACAATCTTTAGTGCCCAAGCCGGGTGACCTTCTCGAGTCATTAAAACTGCTCGACTCGTCTATCGATGAATAAGCCTCCACAGCATCAAAGGAAATGCGATACATTGAACTTGATGCATCTTCGCCTCGAGCTAGAATCCGAAAGCCTTCATAATCATCTAGAACGCCCTCGCAATTTATATATTGATCTGTCGGTAACAAATCCAAAACTACGTAGCTCGAAATCATAGTCACCCTAACGCCCGCAGCATGCGCTCGCGCGTAGTGCGCGTCCGTGCATTTGGCTGCGCTTGTTATGCGTTTTCATACAAGCTGCTGAGCTCTTCGTATGCACGATTGATGAACAATTCTAGGGCTTTCCTAGCTTGTTGATGCGAGAGGTTTTGAGAATAGAGAGAGACAGTTCCTTGTTTTCTGCCAAAACCCAAAAACCTCGGCACCTCTCCAGGAAAACAACACTCTGAAACGAAGCCAGACTCTGCATTGTTTCCAAAGCCCGATACCCAGATCATGTGTTTATTACGTTCAAGAATGAGGGATAATGTTGGGGAGCACTTCTTTAGTTCATTCGCCTGCTTTATTTGGTCGGCCCAATCAAAATCATCGAAAGCGATCAGCGCTTCATCGATGCGTGCCAACGGCCTACTCTCAGACTCATCAAACTCGTGATGAGCAAATTGAAAATTTAGTTCCATCCTGGTTCTCCGTAAGCATAACGCCCAACAAACGGGCGCGCAGACTTGCGCGACCGAGCCGTAGGCGTGCCGTTTTGTTTCTTGTTAGTGGTTCTTAATTTCATCTAATTCTTCATTTCGATCGAAGTGAGATAACAACAAATAATTATCCCAACCCTTGCTGCCTTCACAGCAAACGATCGATGACTTTCGTATATCTTGATTTTCATTCATGAGACTTTCAATCAAAGACCAACTCTCAATTGGGTTCTTGGAAATGAATTCATAATTAATAAATGCAACGTCATCCTTTCCGTTTGAAACAGAATAGTCAATCTTCGCAGAAACAAGAGCGAGCTCAAACGCAGATAAATCTAACCCTTGCACTAACTCGGGTTGAAACTGTACTTGAAATTTCCTGTCCACTTCCGTACCACTAACGCCTTTCAAGCGGGTGCGCAGTATGCGCGTCCGAGGCAACGCCGTTTTGGAACTTGTTAACATTCAAACTAATGCGTCCTTTTTTCTATCTTTTCAAAGTAGTCTTTAGGAATACCCAAGTCCCAAGATACTTCACAACCGTCGCATAAAAGATGAAGATGGTCAGACTTTTTTAAGCCACAAATAAGCAACCCTTTTTTGTCGCACTCAGGGCATGTATCGGAAACCTCGTTCAAATTAGGCAACGACCTACTTAAAAATATCACAAAAACAACGAACAAGATTAATAGAAAGTAATAACTGGAATATAAGAGAAAAGAGCACAACAAAAATACTGAGAAACCAATGCCCTGTACCAAGTAGCGGTCCCTTGCAAACGTTGGATGTTTTCGGATATCCAAGAGTAAAGTTAACGCCTCTTAAACGGGCGCGCGGAGTGCGCGTCCGAGCCGAAGGCGGTAGTTTTGGGACTTGTTAGATTTCATCACTCATAACTAATTTGGCAACGGTTGTTAATACACTTTAAAGGAGGAGGGGTCAGTTTAAATAATAATGTACACACAACTAGTTCCTCTTCGTTCAGATTGGAGGAGTAACCCTTCTCATTAGGCAAACTTTTCTTAGCGAGTTTCTTAAGATGCCTAATATTTCGACTGCCTATCTTGGTTGAATATATGAAATATTCACCGGCACCTTTAGGGTAATTTCCGCATTCACCATGACCGGCCAAGACGGTCCTGCACTGAGAAGTTCGGTCACATCCCAACTCTGATCGAAAATCATTCAGGCTATAAGATGTCATATCCATTTTAGAGTTGATTGCGCAAGCAGACATAGCAATTGAAATGGGTATAGTCGAAAAAAAATGAAACGTCTTCATCGTAAATCTAACGCCGCCGGGATGGGCGCGCGCTTCGTGCGCGTCCGTGCCATTGTCCGGCCTTGTTAGGTCTTCTTTTCAAACCGTTCAAAGTTCTTCCAATAGTAAGATTTGCCACATTCTCTACAACTATAGTGTCTAGGCGCATAAATGTAATAGCCATCAGTCGAGTATAGAGCTTTCTCGTTACATTCGTTATTAGGACAAATGGCGGGTACCCAATTGATGAATATGTAAGTTGCTGAGTAGTGAAAGGCAATAAGAGAAACTACCGCCCAAAAAAGGTCAAGCTCCAGGACCATGATGAGGAAAAACCCTCCTCCAATAAGTGCTGTCAACCAAAGTAATACAAGCAAAATAATGTGAGTCGGAGCACTCAGAGATATACCTAACGCCGTGAACACGGGTGCACGAAGTGCATCCGAGCGAAGCGGCGGTGTTTTGCCTTGTTATACGTCAATGTTTTAGCACCACAAATTGAAGTGCTTGCCATCTTTTGCTTTCCATACATTTTACTATCTTTGTCTCTTGATCGGCCCTTGCAGTGTTATTACCTAATTCTTTTCCAACTATTCTAGCGCAAGACCTTAAATCATTTTTCTTATCTTGTTTTGTAGAACCCGACTTAGAAAATTTATATCCCTCGTGGCCTTTCTCAATCCCAAAGGCCACTTTGCTATATGAGTTACAAGCACTCAATAAAGTCGTTGCAATAACTACAATGAGTACTCTAAGCACAGTACGTATAACGCCTCTCAAACGGGCGCGTTGAAAACGCGTCCGAGGCAACGCCGTTTTGGAACTTGTTATTGGTTCTCATCTTCTCGTTCTACCACTGATATTTGAATAGTGGATCAGCCAATACACCAACATTGTCCAGATAGGACCAACTATCACACAGCATATTGCCCAAAAAAGCGGTGATGTACCTAAAAAAAGATCTTGCAACGCTTGTGCATCTCTATACAACACTGGAGCCAACGCGAGGCCCAGCAAGAGCTGTCCCACATAGAAAACCATCCAAATTGTTGTCGTCATTTAGTTTCTTCCTCTTGAGTACCAATAACGCCTTTCAAACGGGCGCGCAGAATGCGCGTCCGAGGCAACGCCGTTTTGGAACTTGTTATGAGTTGAATTCATTTGTCTGCCTCGATCGCAATAGATTCTTCTAACAACTTAAAGTTCATATTGTTGTTGTCGTGGATTGTTCCTACGAGGCGTGCTTGATTTCGTTTAAATGACAATGAGTACGTTTTGCCGTTCTCGGCTACTAATGATTCATTATATTCGTCACTGAAGTCTTTCAGATTCAGTCTCTCAATATCCCCAGCAAAATACTGGAGCCGGTCTGAAAGAATCTTATAAGCCTCAGCCCGATCCATCACCAGTACTCATAACGCCCATAAAACGGGCGCATGTAATGCGTCCGAGCCGTAGGCTTAATGTTTTTGTTCTTGTTATATGTCTTATTCATTAAGAATTACGTTCTGCAAAAATCTTCCTACTCAAAAAATAATTGATTACCAACGCGAACAAATGAATAGCTGCGCTACATAGAAATAAAAAAACACTGAACATCGCTACATAAGAGAAATTATTTATTTCAGTTGAAACCATTTTCCCCATAAATTCACAATCATAGACCCTAAAATTACCTCGTGTGCATCCTGTAACGAATCTAGCCGCAACTACCATTTCTACAACAGAAACAATCAAAATAAGGGAAGACCACCTTAGTAGAAAGCCCGAAATACTTATTGCCTTGATGCGTTCCATTTCAAACTAGTACATATAACGCCTTTCAAACGGGCGCGTTGAAAACGCGTCCGAGGCAACGCCGTTTTGGAACTTGTTAGTGATTTTTCTTATTTCCATATGGTAAACACCAACCGAACAAAATGAATTCAAACACTAATCTTAGTTTAGATTGCCCGGTTAAGTTCTAAAATGAAGGCTCGTACACATTTCTATGAACCTCCAATAATTGTTGAGCTTCCTCAAAATATTCCACTGGAACCAAAAATCGTCTTTCATTATATGAGGCGACCTGAACTCCAGGATATAAGCTTCCAAAACTTTCACCAATAAATTGGAATGGAATTTCCTCACTGCGAAGTTTTGCTCTTAAGAACAAAACTTCAATATCGTCCATCGCGTGGCACAGCGTTACCATTTGTATCACTAACGCCTTTCAAACGGGCGCGCAGAATGCGCGTCCGAGGCAACGCCGTTTTGGAACTTGTTAGTGGCTTTGTTAATACTCTGCTTTTTCATAAAGCAACCTATCTAAGATTTCTTTGTCGAAGCATCTAATCTTTTGTCCATTGATATACATGCTTCCATCAAAATCAACCTCTGGCGAAAATTCATTGCTAAAGCATTCTTTTGATTGGGGAATTTCCCAATCAAACAGCATATATTTTGCCGGGATATTCTTTATAGCTTCGACTCGATCTTTTATCTCAACTAACCTAACGAGCGAATTTTTAAAAACAACCATCATGTCGCTGACATTCAAAGAGTGAGCACTGTAAAGAAAAGATATAGTTTTGTCTGTTTCCAGTCCCTTTAGAATTCTCTTCATCTTCACTTCAAATAAATAAAAGGTTCGCCACGTATAACACTCTCCATTCTCCTGGCATATAGAAGCCGAACTGATACCTGTATCTTCTATGCGGACGGCCTCGGTTATCGCGACGACTTCATTTGCAGATGTCGCCTGAAAAGTCAGAAACAATAAGGTGAATAATATCAAGTACTTCATTAGTACCACTAACGCCTTTCAAACGGGCGCGTTGAAAACGCGTCCGAGGCAGCGCCGTTTTGGAACTTGTTAGTGATTAAATCAGAGAAAATCTTCATCTAAAAAGTCGTCCGCGAAACTATCTACTTGACCGTCTCTATCATAGTCGTCGATTCCCAATTCACGAAGCGACTCAATCACTTCACGATAGTAAAAATATCTACTCACCACTGCCGCACCAATTGCAACTAGTCCAGCAACACACATTGTGAATATCTGGAAATTGGTTGCTCCAGCGCCTTGATATGTTGGAATCGGAACGTTGCCAAGCTTGAATGGTTCATGCCAACCATTAAGTTGGAAGGCGTGGTACGCGATTACACCAAGAATTATGAACCCAAGACCATAAACTAAAAACAGTCCTATACCACCTCGAATGGTGGCAAAGAATTCCGCGGCTCTATCGCGATGGACCATATATCACTAACGCCTTTAAAACGGGCGCCGCGTCTTAGCGGCGTCCGGGCCAGCTTCGCTGGCATTTTCGTTTTTAATCTTGTTATGTTTTGGGGTCATAAAATGCACAAAAGTATTTAGGGCAAGACCCTGGCTACAGACTGGAGAACTATCACCAACGCTGGGTTGACGAAATAAAATGAACTAAAGAATGCTACCCATCCGAGGATGACCAGGGTGGAATTGTTAAAAAGACCAGTTTTGAAAAGCAGTTGTTTTACCATAGTTGTTACCTCTTTAAACTTGTAAAAAATGAAATGAAATATGCAACCAGGACCTTGCTCCGCAATACGTACTGCCCTAAATACTTTTATTAATCCTCCTCTATTTATTTATATGAGCAAACATAACGCCTCTCAAACGGGCGCGTTGAAAACGCGTCCGAGCCGAAGGCGGTAGTTTTGGGACTTGTTATATGACATGAGCTTTCTTACGAAGCAAATTATCTATTTGCCGTTCGCCTGCGGGGCCATCGATAAATTTATGTGGTGTTCTCAATCTTATTGGTATCGGCGAGCAAAGCTTGGATATGAATCTAGTTTGTTCTCGTTGATATATAGCGAAGTCATCAAAAACCCCCTCCGGATACGAATCCACTACGACAATGTCTTCCGGCACTCCACTCCTCGAGATTGTTGTTTCCAAAATCACATAACCCACGATTCCACTCTCAATAAGTTTCTTTTGTTTTTTTGGAACAGGTACTTTTAAAGACTGAACATCATATTTCCAGTATTTTCTAAACTCGGAACCACTTGGATTTCTAGCATCGGCAGCTTCTTTAGATATGCAAATTTCTGATTGTTCCACAGTTGAAGCGCAGGAACTAAGCAGAAGTACCAGGATTGGCAATGTGTGTTTAGACAGATACATATAACGCCTTTCAAACGGGCGCGCAGTAAGCGCGTCCGAGGCAACGCCGTTTTGGAACTTGTTATGAGTTCTTGAATTCATGAGTTATCTCTATTTTGCCAATTATATTGGCATTGAATTCATCCAATTCCTCTGCTGGTATCCACCACTCAGTGTGATGCTTTGCACCAACACACTTAATTGGATATTTATCCAGGTGCTCTTTTTTTACCTCGAAGGCGCTCACATAACCGGATCCAAAATCCGTCACATTCCACTTCGTCAGTTCGATGGCATATTGCTCATTTGTAACTGGATAGAATATAGGCTGTTCCGGGAGCCTGGGAGGCCATTTGCTAAAGCCACTTTCCTTGACCAAATCTAACTCGGTCTGTCCAAGTGGCCGATAACACATTACAGTTTCCATTCTATCTCCGGCTCTGATACTCATAACGCCTAGCAAAGGGGCGCGAAGAATTGAGCGTCCCGCCACAGGCGTACTTTTGGTTCTTGTTAGTTGCTCTTTTCAACATCTTTGATTCTATTTTCAGTATTGAAATGAAAGGACTCTGTGAGCACAACAACATCAATGTCTTCATTTATTAGTCCTTCAAATTGAGGATAGGGTTGCGCTCTCTTCACTAACTCTATGGCAAACTCATCGATCAATTTAATGTCGGTCTTTTTCATAAGTCGCACATCTTCTAGTTTTCCATTCCGGTCTAGCTCCATCGAAATAATAACAACCCCATATCGCCCATCTTCAATTAGGGCTTCAGGAAAATTACTCTCAGCCGTCTGCCGTATCTTTTCCAGTACTGAGTCTCGATACTGTTGAGAATTTTTGGTTAGGTTGCTATTTGACAAATGTTCCTTACAAGGTATCGATGTATCTTTGCAGGCTAATTTATGAGCCTCCTTGATCTTTTCTATAAGTCTTTGTCGTTCTTTTTGTTCTTCTGTTTCCTCTGCATATGAATAGGAACTGAAGCAAATCGAAAAAACTACTAGAAGTGTTCTGAAAAATACGGTGTGCATTGGTGCAACTAACGCCTTTCAAACGGGCGCGTTGACAAACGCGTCCGAGGCAGCGCCGTTTTGGAACTTGTTAGATGTCTCGAATTCTTTCATAAGCTTCTTTCAGTTCACCATCGTAAAGTTCAGAGTCATCTCTTTTTTCATTAGCAAGCCGCCTCTTCGCTTCATCAATCATGAAAGCTTTTCCGATTCTCTGCTTCAAGTAAGTTGCGACCATCTGATCACTTAGTTCCGATATTGGAGTATCCCAAAATTCCCTACATCTCTTTATCAAAGAAGTTGAACATTCTCCTTTCCATGCGCCTTCTATTTCACTGAGTTTTAAGTCTCCGCGATACTTCATCTGTACATCTAACAGCTTATTAGTGAGCCAGCTCGATATCTCTTCGAGAATATTTCTCTAATAGTCATGTAAGCATTTGATAAATATTTATTTTTCCTGTTTACCATCTTTTCCATTGGGATGAAAGGGAGCCGGCGCGTTATCAATCTTATCAGCGCTCATTATCAATTTCCATTTTCTTCCTAAGCCTTTGATTTTGTTAATACTTATTTTTTCTTGGAATGATAACGCGCAGCATACAGTAGTATAAAGTATTTGTTTTTGTACCTCATTCAAGATATACTGTATATCCATACAGTTTTAAAGGAACTAAAAGTGAGCAGTAAAAGTCCATTTCTTGAGTCCGTGCGGCGCACTATGCGCCTGCGTGGTTACAGCATTCGCACCGAGCACAGTTACCTGTACTGGATTAAGTATTACATTCGTTTCCATAAATGGAAGCACCCTAAAGACATGGGCAATCAGGAAGTGATCGCTTTTCTGGATCACCTGGCATCCGATCGTAATGTCACCGCCAGCACCCAGCGGGTGGCGCTCAATGCCATCGCCTTCTTGTACAACAAGGTGATGGATCAACCGCTTAGAGACCTGGGTTTTAAACTGGCATCCAAACCCCGCTATCTGCCTACGGTGTTAACCCCGGATGAGGTTCTGAGTGTATTTGAAAAACTCCAAGGCATTCATCGACTGATTGTTGAGGTGATGTATGGCAGTGGCCTGCGCGTTTCTGAATGCCTTGGCTTGCGCTTACAAGACATCGATTTTGATCAAAACTCAGTCACTATCCGCAATGGCAAAGGCGGCAAAGATCGGGTCACGCTGTTGAGCGAGCGGCTCAAACCCCGGCTCCATGAACAGATTGATATCGCCCTCGCCTTGCAGGAAAAAGACAATCTCAATGGCGTTGGGCCCTCCATGCCCGATGCCCTGGGCCGCAAATATCCAAATGCCTTTCGTTCTCCCAGCTGGGCTTTTATTTTTCCGTCAACAACCCTGTGCCAGCATCCGGTCAACAACAAGTGGTGTCGCCACCATCTGCACACCACGGTTATTCGCAAGGCTTTAAAGCGTGCCTGCCCTGAGGCGGGTATTCGCAAGCGTGTTACGTGTCACACCTTCCGTCATAGCTTCGCCACTCATCTGCTCCAGGCGGGTACTGACATCCGCACGGTACAGGAACTGATGGGCCATACAGACGTCAAGACCACACAAATTTACACTCATATAATAGGCCAGCATTATGCTGGCACCAGCAGCCCCTTAGACAAGATTCGCGAAAGCCGCCCTGCCTATGTTCGCCGAGCTGCACGCTAAATCTCATTACACATTCCTTACCGGTGCTTCCAGTCCTGAAGAAATGGTCTACCAGGCAGCCAGGCTTGGCTATGAGGCCATTGCGATTACCGATGAATGTTCTTATGCCGGTGTGGTCAAGGCCTACCAGGCGAGTTGCGAATGCAATATCAAGCTGATTATCGGCAGCGAATTCACCATAGACTATGATGACGAGCATTGCTTCAAGCTGGTCTTGTTAGCGCCCAACCGCGCTGCCTACAGCGAGATTTCCGCATTAATCACCAAGGGGCGACGGCGTAGCCCCAAGGGCGAGTATTCTTTAACTGTCGAAGACCTGGTATTCGGCCTGCGGCACTGCCTGGCTATCTGGTTGCCAGTGTTGGCTAACGGTGATGATCAAGCGCCCGCACAAACAGTAATCGGCACCAGGCTCAAACGTCTGTTCAAAGATCGCCTGTGGCTGGGCGTTGAGTTGTTTTGGCAGAGCGGTGACCAACAGCATTATCTGTTTTGCGAGTGTCTCAGCAACACCCTGTCCATCAATATGGTGGCCTGCAACGATGCGCACATGCATCATAAAAGCCGCAAGCCATTGCAAGACACACTCACTGCGATTCGTTTGAACACCACCATTCAAAAGCTCGGCAACACTCGCCAACGCAATGCCGAGCGTTATCTAAAACCATTAAAAGTGTTGCAGCATCAATACCCCGCTGCGCTGCTAGAAGAGTCTCGCCATATTGCCGATTTATGCCATTTCTCCATGGAAGAGTTGCGCTATGAATACCCGCGCGAGCTGGTGCCGGGCAAGCTGACGCCCTATGAATACTTAAGAAAGCTCACCGAGCAAGGCGCCAGGGAGCGCTGGCCAGATGGCGTCTCACGCAGAATGGTTGAATTGATCGACTATGAGCTCAACATTATTCGCGAGCTGCAGTATGAGTATTACTTCCTAACGGTATACGACATCGTCAAGTTTGCCCGCAGCCAGGACATTCTCTGCCAGGGCCGTGGTTCTGCCGCTAACTCGGTGGTGTGCTATTGCCTGCACATTACCGAGGTCAGCCCGGAGCAAAATCAGTTGCTGTTTGAGCGCTTTATCTCCAAGGAGCGCAATGAGCCACCCGACATCGATGTGGATTTTGAGAGTCAGCGGCGTGAAGAGGTGATCCAATACATCTATCAAAAATATTCGCGTAAACGCACTGCCCTTACTGCCACGGTTATCACCTATCGCCGCAAGAGTGCGGTACGCGATGTGGGCAAGGCCTTTGGCCTGCCATTGAATTTCATTGATGAGCTCAACCGCTCCATGGCCTGGTGGGACAAGATCGATAAGCTCGATCAGCACATGCGGGATCGCAAGTTCTCTTTCAGCAGCACACTCAGCCAGCAGTTCTTCAAGCTGGTTAAGCAGATTGTTGGCACGCCACGCCATTTGTCCCAGCATGTTGGTGGTTTTTTAATCACCGAGAGTCCCACTAGTACCCTGGTGCCCATTGAAAACGCTGCCATGCCCGATCGCACCATCATCCAGTGGGACAAATACGACATTGAAATTCTCGGTCTGCTCAAGGTTGATGTGTTGGGCCTGGGCATGCTCAGCGCCATTCGCCGCGCCATGCATATGATCAGCGCTTACGAGAATCGGCAATTGCGTCTGCAAGACATTCCGCGCGAAGATCCAAAGGTGTATGACATGCTCTGCGCCGGAGACAGCATTGGGGTGTTCCAGGTGGAATCACGCGCACAAATGTCCATGCTGCCGCGTTTGCAGCCGCGTAACTTTTACGACCTGGTGATTGAAGTGGCCATTGTGCGCCCCGGCCCTATTCAAGGCGACATGGTGCACCCCTTCCTCAAACGCCGTAATGGCGAAGAAACCGTCACCTACCCCAACGATGAGATCAAGGCAGTACTGGAGCGCACCTTGGGTGTGCCAATTTTCCAGGAGCAGGTTATCAAGCTCACCATGGTCGCGGCCGGATTCAGCGGTGGTGAGGCCGATAAATTGCGCCGGGCCATGGCAAGTTGGGGCAAGAATGGCAATCTCGAACAATTTAAAGACAAGCTCATCAACGGCATGCTCGCTCGTGGTCACAGCGCTGATTTTGCCGAGCGCCTGTTCAAGCAAATCCAGGGTTTTGGCAGCTATGGCTTTCCGGAATCGCACTCCGCCAGTTTCGCCATCCTGGTTTACATCTCGTCCTGGCTTAAGCTTTATCACCCGGCGGCGTTTTACGCCGGCCTGTTAAACAGCCAACCCATGGGTTTTTACTCGCCCTCGCAACTGGTGCAAGACGCCCGCCGTCACCAGGTTACGGTATTGCCCGTATGTGTTAACAACAGTGATTGGGAACACACTCTCGATATCAATCCCGAGCGCATTGCCCTGCGGCTTGGCCTGCGCCTGGTGAAAGGCGTTTCCGAAGCATCCGCGCTTAATATCATGCAATCCCGTCAGCAGCAGCCATTTAAGCAAATCGATGACTTCAAGCTGCGCAAGCTGGTGAGCAGCGATGAATTGATGAAACTAACCAACGCTAATGCCTTTCGTGATTTTGATGCCAATCGCCGCCGCGCGTATTGGCAGTCTTTACAGATCGACGATGGCTTGAACACACAGAAAATTGCCGACGCCAGCTTTATCAAGCCGCCCACGCCGTTGGAAGACATGCTGGCAGACTATCGTAGCGCACGCGGCGTGTCGCTAGACTACCACCCCATGCAATTGTTACGTAATCTCGAACCCTTTAAGCACTGCGTAACGGCAAGCAACTTGTTAAGTCGGCGCAACAACAGTTTTATCGCCGTGTCAGGCGTGGTCACGGGTCGGCAGCGCCCTGGCACCGCCAGCGGCGTGATCTTTATGACCTTGGAAGACGAAACCGGCAATATCAACGTGGTGTTGTGGCAGGGAGTACAGGATCGCTTTCGGCAGGAGATTCTCACCGCGCAGGTTCTTTACATAAAAGGCACGCTGGAGCACAAACATGGCGTTGCTAATGTTGTGGCCGGTTTTATCCAGTCACAAGACCATGCCCTGCCAAAACTGAAAGCCCGCTCGCGGGATTTTCATTAGGCGTCCAGCACCAATTGTTTCATTGCTTGTGCGGCATTGGATAAGCTGCGTTTACGATGCATCACCAGGCCCAGGTCGCGCCCAAGGGTTCGACCACAGTCAAGCACCTGCAGATCATCATCCAACATGGTTTCAGGTAACAGCGACCAACCAAAACCAGCCACCACCAGCATTTTCAGTGATTGCAGGTTATTGGTGCTCATTTGCACCAACATCTCCAGGCCTGTTTGTTCAAACTCGCGCATCATGATCTGGTGCGTTTCTGTGTCAGCGGCGGGGAGTACACAAGGGTGTTTTGACAACTCCTCAAGGCTAAGAGATTGACCGGGTTGCAACGGGTGATCTTCGCCCACCACAATATGCAAATCATCATGCCATGCCACCTCTGCCCGCAGACTTTCCGGCAGTTCACTGGGCAAAGTGATTATCGCGAACTCAATATCGCCACGCTCAACCGAGTTGAATGCCTGCTCAGAGTCCTCAAAGCGAATATCCAGGTCCACCTGCCCATACTGTTGATTAAACTTGCGTAAAACAGGCGGCATGCGATACAGCGCAATATGGTGGCTGATGGCGACTGATAGCGACCCGCCCACGCCCTCAGTCAGGCTTGATGCATAACGACGCATATCCTTGGCTTGGTTAACCAATTCTTCCGCTCTGGGTAACAGTTGTGCACCCGCATGGGTCAGGCTGATTTGCCGGTTAATCCGATTAAATAACTGCGTACCCAGCTCCTGTTCAAGAGAGGCAACCCGCTTGCTGACAGCAGGCTGGGTAATGTGTAAATTGACCGATGCCTTCGAGAACGATTGGTATCGGGCAACATTTAAAAAAGCTTCCAGGGCAGCGATGTCCATTGGTCGGTTAATCTATTCCAATTTGGAATTAATATTATAAAAACAATGAATTTGTATTATCAATAGTCTTTTACTATTATTCGCCTCATTGGTGGCCCGAGAGGAGTCTAGGCATGCCACCACCGTTTAAAATCAAGAGGTTGTAATGACGCAAGCTGCAAAAACCATGTATGAAAAGATCTGGGACACACATTTTGTGCACCAGGAACCAGGGCAAGCCCCCCTGCTCTATGTCGACCGACATTTGATGCACGAGGTTACCTCGCCGCAGGCCTTTGAAGGCCTGAAAATGGCGAGTCGCCCGATTCGTAATAACCACAGTATTTTAGCCACGCTGGATCACTGCGTACCCACCAAGATGGCTGATCGTATCAACCTGCCGGACCCAATTGGCGCCAAGCAGGTGCAAACCATGATCGACAACTGTGCTGAGCACGGCTTAACCCTGTATGACATGCAAAGCCGTAATAACGGCATTATTCATGTAGTCGTCCCGGAACACGGATTTGTGCATCCAGGCATGACCACCGTCTGCGGCGACAGCCATACCGCCACGCATGGCGCGTTTGGTGCACTGGCTTTTGGTATTGGCACCTCCGAGGTTGAGCATGTGATGGCCACGCAATGTTTGCCGCAAATGAAATCTAAAACCATGCTGGTTAAGGTGGACGGTAAACTTTCTAAATACAGCACTGCCAAAGACATCGCCCTGGCCATCATCGGCGAGATTGGTACTGCTGGTGGCAATGGCTATGTAATTGAATACGCTGGTGAGGCAATCTCTGCTTTGTCGATGCAGGGTCGCATGACTTTGTGCAATATGGCGATTGAAAGCGGCGCTCGTGCTGGCCTGGTGGCTCCGGACGAAAAAACCTATGAATTTCTCGACGGCAAAGAGTTCGCCCCTAAAGGTGGAGCCTGGGATCAGGCATTGGCCTATTGGAAAACCTTGCCGAGTGATGAGGGCGCAGAATATGACCATGTGGTGGAACTGCGTGCCGAAGATATTGCGCCACAGGTCACCTGGGGTACCTCGCCCGAGCAGGTCGTCCCCGTGGACAAACAAGTACCCGCCCCTGCTGATTTTGATAGCGAAGGCAAACAAATCGCCTGTCAGAGCGCACTCGATTACATGGGCCTGGAAGCCGGCACCAACATGACTGATATCCCGGTGGATTTTGTATTCCTGGGTTCATGCACCAATTCACGAATAGAAGATTTTCGCGCCGCAGCAGAAGTTGCCAAAGGCACTAAGGTGCCTGAAGGCATCACCGCCATTGCTGTGCCGGGTTCCTATTTAGTCAAAGAGCAGGCAGAGCAGGAAGGTCTGGACAAAATTTTTACCGAAGCCGGATGGGAGTGGCGTGAACCCGGTTGTTCGATGTGCCTGGCCATGAACGGCGATCAGCTCAATCCTGGGGAACGCTGCGCTTCAACGTCCAATCGTAATTTTGAAGGGCGTCAGGGCAAAGGCGGCCGCACGCATCTCGTATCCCCCGCCATGGCCGCAGCCACGGCAGCAGCAGGACGCTTTGTGGATATTCGCGAGTTGGAACAATAAGCGGCAAAACAGTTAAAGGTAAACAGCAAGATGAATAAATACACCAAACACACCAGCATTGCAGCCTTGATGAACCGCAGCAATGTGGATACCGATCAAATCATTGCCAAACAGTTTCTGAAAAAAGTGGAGCGCACCGGCTTTGGTCAGCATTTGTTTCACGATTGGCGCTTTAATGAAGACGGTAGCGAAAATCCAGAATTTGAGTTAAACAACCCAAATTTCAAGGGCGCACGCATCCTGGTAGCAGGCGATAACTTTGGCTGCGGCTCGTCTCGCGAGCACGCACCCTGGGCCATCGATGATTATGGTTTCAACACCATCATCTCCACCAGCTTTGCGGATATTTTTTACAATAACTGCTTTAAAAACGGCATCTTACCAATAGTTGTTGACGCAGATACGCTCAAGAACCTGATGTCTGAAATTAGTGCTAATGAAGGCGTCGAATTCACCGTCGATCTGGAGAATCAGTCAGTGACGACACCTGGCGCCATTGAAATTCAGTTTGAAATTGACGGTTTCCGTAAACACAACCTGCTCGAAGGTCTGGACGATATTGGTCTAACCCTGCAACATACTGACAAGATCGACCAGTACGAACAAAAACACCAGCAACAATTTCCATGGCTTTGGGCCAGTTAGCAACGAGAGCTGGTATACTAAATTAACCTTGACGGTCAGCATTTGCTGGCCGTTTTCATATTCAACTGTTTGGTGATCAGCAGCAAAGCTCTATCACCAGCAAACTTAAGAACCGGAACGGCAATCACCTAAATAGCTGACCCTAACCTGTCCAAATCATGAAGAATCCACGGTCAATTACCTTAATGGACACAACACTGCGTGACGGTGAGCAAACGCAGGGGGTTTCCTTCGCGCCCGCTGAAAAACTCAGCATGGCGCAGGCTTTGCTCGGCCGTTTAAAGGTGGATCGCATCGAAGTGGCTTCGGCTGGCGTCTCCCAGGGCGAACAGCAAGCGGTACGAGCCATCAACGAATGGGCTGCGGAGAATGGCTACCTCGAGAAAGTTGAGGTGCTCGGCTTTGTTGATCAAAGCCGCAGCGTCGAATGGATTTTGGGCGCAGGCGGCAAGGTGATCAACCTGCTCACCAAGGGCAGTGAAAAACACTGTTTAACCCAGCTCCGTAAATCTCCAGAGCAACATATCGAACAAATCAAACTGACGATTGATTATGCGCACGCCAACGATGTGGCGGTAAATGTGTATTTCGAGGACTGGTCCAACGGTTATCGCGATAACCCCGATTACGTCTATCGCCTGTGTGAGGCCTTGCAGGATTCCGGTGTCGGCCACTTTATGTTGCCAGACACACTTGGCGTGATGTCGCCACAGGAAGTGAGTGCCAGTATCAAAGATATGGTTACCCGCTTCCCCGAATTGCAATTCGATTTTCATCCGCATAATGATTACGGCCTGGCCACCGCCAACGTGATGGCCGCAGTCGAAGCCGGGGTCAGTTCCATTCATTGCACGGTTAATTGCCTGGGCGAGCGCGCAGGAAATGCCTCATTGGCCGAAGTGGCGGTAGTATTGCGCGACAAGATGAACCTGGAACTGAATATCGACGAACAGCATATTGTTGATATCAGCCAGATGGTAGAAAGTTTTTCGGGTAAGTTTGTCGCGGGTAATGCACCGATCCTCGGTACTGACGTGTTTACCCAAACCGCAGGTATTCACGCCGACGGTGACAAAAAAGGCGACCTCTATGTAACCAAATTGTCTCCAGAGCGTTTTGCGCGCAAGCGCAGTTACGCATTGGGCAAACTGGCCGGTAAAGCTTCATTGGAGCAGAACCTGGATGCCATGGGCATTAAACTCAGCGACGAAGATCAGAAGCGCGTGCTTGCCAAGGTCATCGAACTCGGTGATTCAAAACAGACCGTTACGCCAGATGATTTGCCGTTTATCATCACCGACGTTTTGGAGAACCGCGAACAGCAACGCATTGTGCTGGAAGACTGTCGAACCATGAGTAACCTGAATAACGAATCAGAGGCTGAGCTCAGCGTGCGGGTCGATGGCGAGTTGCATATTCAAAAAGGCACAGGTAACGGCGCCTACGATGCGTTCACCGATGCGCTCGACAAGATCCTGGCTGATCACACTGACACGCGCCGACCGAAACTCATTGATTACCAGGTACATATTCCCAAGGGCGGTAAAACCAATGCCTTAACCGAGGCAGTGATCACCTGGGAGCTAGAAAACAGTCGCAAGATGACCACCCGTGGCGTGAACTCCAACCAGGTTTTCGCGGCGGCGCAAGCTACTCTGAAAGTTATTAACGCGATCCTCGACTAGCGACTCCCGGTTTACAAACCTCAGGTTTGTATTCTCTATCTCACCCGCTGTCGCGCGACCCAGGCAAAGTGATTGGCGAGTGCTGGATCGGCTTTTATTAAAGCCAGCGAGTTAAATCGTTTCGCCAAGGTCATCTCATCATAAAATTTGTGAATCCCGCTGTGACACTGCCGGCACAGGTGTGCACCTTGCTGCAATTCATCCTTGCTGAAGTGCTTTTTGAAATGCGCCCGGCGGTGCACTTTTCTTGGAATAAAGTGATGAAAACTTAAGTGCGTTTGGCGCTGACATAAGGGACAAGGTTCGGGCTGCTTCATCGATAACACCATACCGAAAGTATATCAGCTGCTGCCAACCTACAGACCCGATCGATTTGTACTTGATTTGCCAGGCAGCATTGTCGATGATCGCTAATAACCACCCCTATGATCACCTTATTCGGGCACCATGACGCCAGCCATAAAACTTGCCGAGCAACAGCAGATCCAGTTCAAGCTGCATCCCTATGATCACGATTCTTCGAATCAGGACTACGGCAATGAAGCAGTGGCTGCGTTGGGCGTTGCCGCCGAACAAGTATTCAAAACGCTGGTGGTAGCACTAGACACCGGGCAACTGGCGGTTGCAGTGCTGCCGGTCGCCAATCAGCTTAGTCTGAAACTCTGCGCCAAAGCATTTTCAACAAAAAAAGCCAGCCTGGCCGATAAAACCAAGGTTGAGCGCAGTAGCGGTTACGTGCTGGGCGGCGTGAGCCCGCTCGGCCAGAAACGATTGCTACCCACCGTCATCGACGAATCAGCACAGGCTTTCAGTACCATCTATATCAGCGCTGGCAAGCGCGGCCTGGATATCGAACTGCAGCCCAGCGATTTGGCCAGGTTAACCAAGGCCGAATTCCTGCCCTTGGCTCTGCAATCATGAACAATGAATCCAAAGGGATTTTGCTGGGCTTGCTGGCGGTCACTGCTTTTGGCCTTACCTTGCCGACCACGCATTTTGTGATTCCTTATTTACACCCCATTTTTATTGGCCTCGGTCGGGCAGTGGTGGCTGCCCTGCTGGCGATGATCATTCTGTTAGTCAGCAAACAGCCTCTGCCGACACGGCAGCAATTAGTGCCACTATGTTGGATAGCCTTCGGTGTGGTAATAGGATTCCCAGTTTTATCGGCCTGGGCGATGCAAAGCCTGCCCGCCTCGCATGGTGGTGTGGTACTTGGCGTATTACCTATTGCAACCGTTGTGTTTGCAACGCTGATCACCAGCGAACGCCCTTCTGTTGGCTTCTGGGTCACCGGCATCATCGGTGCCGTATTGGTTGTGACTTATTCACTGATAAACGGCGCTGGCAGCTTTCAAGCCGGTGACATCTTGCTGGTGTTCGCAATTTTAAGCGCCGCCGTAGGTTATGCCGCTGGAGGGCACCTGGCAAAAGAAATGGGCGGCTGGCAGGTCATCTGCTGGGCGCTGGTGATTGCCCTGCCCTTTATCCTGATACCAGCCTGGTTGACCGCCCCTGAGTCCCTAAGCGAGTTGCCGATCAGCGCGACGCTGAGCTTTCTCTACCTGGCACTGATAAGCCAGTTGTTGGGGTTTTTTGCCTGGTACCGGGGCCTTGCTTTGGGCGGCGTGGCGCGAGTGAGCCAGACTCAATTATTGCAGCCCTTTGTTACCATATTTGCTTCAGCACTCTTGCTTGGCGAACCGCTGACCGGTCTCACCCTTGGGTTTGCTGTGTTGGTAGTGATAACCGTTGCAGTCAGTAAAAAAATGCCTATACACAACAAGTAACCGATCTGAGGACCCGGCATGAGCACCATTACTATTCGACCCGCTACCATTGATGATACCAGTCAGATTTTGACCTTTGTCCGTGACCTGGCAATCTATGAGAAAGCCGAGCACGAGGTGCTAGCTACTGAAGCGCATATACAAGAAACGCTGTTCTGTGACGACCCCAAGGTTGAAGGCCTGATTGCCGAAATAGACGGAACCCCGGTTGGGTTCGCGGTGTATTTCTTTAACTACTCTACCTGGCTGGGTAAACATGGCATTTACCTTGAAGATTTGTATGTATCACCAAAATCTCGCGGCGCGGGCGCGGGCAAGGCATTACTGAAACGTTTGGCCGAAATCGCTGTTGCGAAAGACTGTGGCCGGGTTGAATGGAGTGTGTTGGATTGGAATCAACCTGCCATCGACTTTTACCTGTCGCTGGGTGCCAGGCCGCAGGATGAATGGACCGTCTATCGACTAACCGGTGCAGCGCTGCAGGAGTTCGCTGCCAGCTAGTTCAATTCACAGCAAGATCAGCTACTGATGATGTCCTCCGGACGATCTATGTCTTGCAAAATACCCTCATCATCAACATCGATAAACTGTACTTTTTGCAACGCCGCTCGGGTGATCGATTTAGCACCCTTGTCTCCCTGTAGAGCCTGGAGTTCAGCTCGAAATTCTCTACCAAAACCAACCGGGTTTCCGGTCTGGTCACGGTAGCGTGGCATCACGATACTGTCTGGCTGGAGCGCGGCGACCAGCGCTCGAACCGTAGCAGCCTGCACATAAGGCATGTCGCCCAGCGTTACAAGCCAGCCAGCGGCATCAGCAGTGGCATTGACGCCAGCGACGATGCTCTGGCTCATGCCGTCCTCGGCGTGAGCATTTTGCACCAACTGTAATTTTGCCGCAGCCGAGTGGTGAGTCAGTAAGTCTATCAACTCCTGGTTGACCAAATTATCCTGATTCCCGATGACTACGTGGATCGAAGAGAACACACTGGCATAGATATTTAGCGTTTGACTGAACAAGGAATGTCCCTCGGGCAGTGTGTGAAGCAGTTTGGCGCTGCCGAAGCGGCGGCTTGCGCCAGCCGCGAGCACAATACAGGCAATTTTATCCGACATTCAGTAGCGCATCCGCGCGGGGCAATTTCTCAATCAATTGAGCAATCACCGAAACAGCGATTTGTTCTGGCGTGTTGGCACCAATATCCAGGCCAACCGGGCCGTGAATCTTATCCAAATCGGCTCCACTGAGACCAAGCGATTGCAATGATTCCAAGCGCTGTTCATGCGTTCGCCTACTGCCCAGGGCGCCAATGTAAAAGGCCTCGGTCGCCAATACCTGGCGAAGAATATCGGTTTCGAACTCATGTTCGTGAAACAACGACACCACTGCCGTGTGTTTATCACAAATCTGTTGGTAATCCTGTTTGTTTGTAGAAAGTTCAACAGCTGACACACCCATCTCATTCAATCGCGCAACTGAGTTCGCGTCTTGGGCCACAGCGATAACCTCAAACCCTGAAAATCGCGCTAATTGTGCGAGACTGGCCAAAATTGGCCCCTGCCCAAACACCAGCAATCGTTCCGCCGGTGCATACACACGTTTGAAAACACCAAGCCTGTTTTTTAGCTGTTGTTCAGCACTCTCCCGCCGCAGCAGTTTGGCATGCAACTCTTCATAATCCGCCAGCTTTGCTGCCACTTCAAAATGCACATCGATACCAGACCCACAGGGCAGTTGTATATCGAAGTAAGGTGAATTCAAACCATAACGCTCAACGGTATTTGCTTGTTGGCCAATAGCGGCAACGGCCTGGTCAGCCAACGCCACTTCAGCGCAGCCACCAGTAATTTGCCCCAGGTATTCGCCACGCTGGTTGACCAGCATTTGTGAACCTGGGGGGTACGGTGCGCTGCCTTCGATATTAACCAAAGTCAACAAGGCGATCTGATCGCCCTGGCGCAGCCATTTAATGGCATCGCCTAACAGGTGTTTTGCCCGGGATGGAATATTTACGGGAAATCCGTGCACGGTGTTTTGAAGGTGATGCACGGTTTGGTTGCTGGTCTGCTGCATGGTGACAATGGAGTCAAATTTGGCCGATTATACCTTAGGCGTTGCGCGCTTGATGTGTGCGCTAGGGATTGCAGCTGTAAATATTCAGCGGCTTTGTTTTGCCTTTCACGGTGACACTGCCAAGAAACTGGTAATTAAACTCCGGGGCCTGCTCGCAGGTGTATTCACTGGCGATGATTGGCACCTCGTACTCGCGGGTTAACCCTTCCAGGCGAGCGCCGATGTTTACCGCATCACCAACCACGGTGTAAGCCATACGGAACTCTGACCCCATATTGCCGACACTCATCACCCCGGTATTCACGCCAATACCCACGGCGATCTCCAACTCTCCGCGTGCGCGTAGTTCATTATTCAGCGTATGCACGTATTCGCTCATTTCCAATGCGGCCTGGACGGCATGTCGAGCATGCTCTGCATCCGCAATCGGTGCACCCCAGAACGCCATCACCGCATCGCCCATGTACTTATCAATTGCGCCCCCGTGTTTGTGAATGATCTTGGTCATCGGGGTAAGAAAGTCATTGAGCCATTCGGAGACCTTTTCCGGATCCATATTTTCCGATATCGAGGTAAAGTCGCGAATATCGCAAAACAACACGGTTAACTCGCGTTTTTCCGGCTTGAGAGAAAAGATATCTGTGCTGTCGCTGATTTCTCCCACAACCTCTGGTGGCACATATAAGCCAAACATCTTCTGGGTCATGCGCCGGGCCTGCGACTCTGAAAAGAACCCGACGACCATATTCAATATGTAGAGCATCGAGATAATCAGCAATATCGGCGCCAGGGTCAGTATCATCAGTTTGTCAGCCCAGAAAAACCAGTTTATCCAGACGGTTGCACCGGCCGTAACAATAAAGGTTATCGTGCCCCATAAGGCCGATAATCTAGGTAACAAAAGGCTTAGCACGACGCCCACCAGGACCACCGCCAGGATATCAGCCGCCCTGACCCAACTGGGTTTGACCCTGAAATTACTATCAAGAATGGCCGACACCACGTTGGCATGTACTTCTACCCCGGGTAAGGCCGCACTGACCGGCGTGTTCCGCATATCCACTAGACCCGCAGCTGAGGTACCAACCAGTGCCAGAGCACCAGAAATATCACCGCTGTATTGCCCGGTTAATATATCCACCGCTGGTACGTATTCGTAGGTCAGCCGCGGTTGGGAATACGGTACGTACACAGCTGCCTCCTCATCCAGGGGTATATCGCCCAAGATCAGCCGCAACGCTTCCAGACCACGATAACCATCACCCGGTTCTGACACAATGACCGGCTGCACCTCATCCTGAAAGTAGCTCTGCACCATCTGCAGGGCCAGGCTGGCATACAGTCGATCGCCATAGCGATTCAACAGCTCAACCCGGCGTAAGATGCCATCGGGATCACCGATTTCCTCGGCGATACTGAAAAATCCGGTGGCCGACGCGCTATTGGCAAGTACTGGAATATTGCTGGTGTGTCGCTGCTTCACGGGGGCCAGCGTTTCGTCAAGTATCGTGGCGTAGTCAATGCCAGCATTCTCAAACAGGGGCGCGGCCAGCACACCCACGCTGGGGACCTGCAAATCATCAGTGCCCACCGTTTGAAATACGGATCCTAATACTACAGTACGGTTAGCAAATGAAGCAGCAAACTGTTGATCCCCAGAGCCCTCTCTCAGCGCCGCCAGCAACTGGGTGGCATCGCTGTTCTGGGATACGAGCTGCTCAATGTGTTGATCCTGGTAACGGTTTTCCGGTTCCGGGAAGGTGATATCAAAACCCAGGCTATCAATGTGGTAATCATCGAACAGGCGATCCACCAGCTTGGCGAACAGCGCGCGGGGCCATGGCCACTGACCGCCGGTTTGCAGGCTACGCTCATCCACATCAATAATAACCACCCGGGTATCCCGTTCCGCATTGGCTGAGGCACGCACGCGTAAATCATAAGCCTGCCGCTCCAACGCATCCACAAATGGCATACGCAGAGACTCCACACCACTCAGGTGCAGCGTAATCAGGGCGGTCAGGATGATCCCAACGATACTGAGTGCGGATTTGGTCATGCCGCTAATAATACCTGATTAGCCGGCTTGAAGATGCGAGTAAGTTGGTTGTGCATGTTGCACAACCCGAGGCAGCAATTCAGCCTGTTCTCGCCACCAGCTCGGCCTTGATCAAATCGTGCAGGCGTTCCAGACTCTGGTGATTCTCGTACTTGAGCGAGATATGTGCAGCGTTGTGCCAAACCTGGTGCTGTTGGGCGTTTGCCTTCAACAGGTCATCCAAGTTTAAAGCCATCACGGTGGACTGTCCCATAAAGCCCAGGCCATTCGCCACGACACGGTGCGCCAGCAAGCGGCTGGCTGGTTCACTGGGGAGAAATATTGATGGGGCACCCAGGCTCAGCAAGTCGTAGGTCATATCGTGATCGCCATCATTAATAAACACTTTGCAGTTATCCACCGCCTGCCGCATGTCTACCATCTCACGTTGCAATCGAATATGCGTGCCCTGGTATAACTCGATCAATCCATTACTGACACCCGGCACAATCGCCAAGGTTGGCGAGTTGTGCATATTCAGCTGGCTCAGCAATGGTTTCAGGTAAGGTGAACTGGCGTCGATATAGACAAAAATACGATCGCCCGCGCCCTTTGGCCACTTGGGTTCTGCCTTCCGTGTGCTGTCCGTCCACTTCACGATATAAGGTTGGCGACGGCCGCCGTAATGATCTATTTCCGGCACGGAGACAATCCACTGCGCGGCATGGGAGAACAAGTCCTTGGCTTTCTCCAGGCTCACATCACTGAACTCCAGTTCGGCAATGGTTTCGTTAATGGTTTTTACCAGCAGGCGATCTTCCAGTTGCAGATCACTGTGTTCGGTATTGCGCCAGGGCGCGATGGATTTCAGTGGCGTCAATAAAGGTGGCACACAAAATCCATTGCCGGTCATGATACAGGGGATTTGCAGAAGCTTAGCCGCCAACACCGCAGTGGGAGCATGCTCGGCCACGACTATGTCCGCTTTTAAAGTGGCCAGGATGTGTAACCAACCACGCAGCAGCGGTGCCAGCGTGGCAACACTTTCATAACCGTTGGCGCGCAAGACGGAGGAGTAGTTGAGTAACGGGGGATCTTTCTGCCGGTCATCTTTCGGCGGCGGCGTAAACACCGGCGCCTGGAAAAACGCGGAATCGTAAAACTCCGAATATTCATATGCGGCCGCCAAATCGTGTGTGACCAGGCGCACTGAATAATTCTGCGCCTCCAACTCGACCGCATAGTCTGCAAGCTTTGCTAAATGCCTGGAACCCCTACCCAATTCCGAGCAAAAAATAACACTCGCCATTTCTTATTACATACCCATTAAACCTTACCTATACACATATTAACTTTCTTAAGTACTTCACGAACACGCTCAGAATGTAAATAAGCGTTACGTTCTTCATCGCTTAGCGACACCAGCACCTCTACAATATCAGGTGGCAATGCGACTGGTTCGTCATCGATAATAACAACAATTACGTCTGGCTCAACCGGCGGCATTGGTGTCGGCGTCGGTGGCATTGGGGTCGGATCCGGTGGAGTGGGATCCGGTGGTGTTGGGTCTGGTGTTACAACCGGCGGCTCAGGAGGCATCGGCGGCGGATCCACCGGCGGTGGAGGATCGACAGCACGGCCAAACATCAGGTTAAAATCACCGGATGCATCGAGGTTTTCACTCGCGTATACGCCTGGCTGGTTAACGTCATGATTGGTGGGCAACAGTTCGATCCCCATGTTATCAGCGTTATTTGCTGAAATAACCGTGAAGGATGTGTTGAACGGATTCGGATCATTCGGATCGATGTAAAAATCGCCAGTAACCGTGGACTCCACGTTGTTGTTCGCAGTGATATTGGCATCACCAAGGATAATCAACTGATCATGCTCCCCAGTTTCCGCATCAATCTCTATTTCAAAAGTATTGCCACCGGCACTGGCATCAAAGTTGCCATTGATAGTCAGTTCACCCGGTGAAAAACCAGGCGCGACCGTAGTGCCCTGGATGGTGACATTGCCGTGTAGCGTACCGCCTTCAGTAATCCCGCTGGTTTCACTCACACCACCCAATAGATACCCGCCGGTCGAGTAAAAACCGTTGTTTCCACTGGGCCCCGTTCCATCTACTCGCAGGTCACCCCCACTCAGACTGGTGGTGCCGCCGGCTTGTGTCACACCGCCACTGATTTGCAACAGCCCTTCCGATGCGTAGAGGTCACCGCCAGCGTTTTCCACATCCAGGTTCAATAGGGCTGTACCTGCCCCGCTCTCACGTTCCAGTAAGCCTTCGTTATGGAAAGTGCCCACGCCGCCATCGGCAAGATCAAAATTAAAACTGCCGGTGGTGCTATCTGAATTTACCAGGAATATCGCCCCGCCATTGTTGTGCATTTCAGAATCACGCGCGACTGATGGGTTGAACATATCGGGATTAAACAGCAGTTCCGCCGGCCCCATTTCAATCGAGCCACCCAGCCACTCAACCACGCCATCCTGCTGCCAGGTCACAGAACGTAAATTCAAGGCATAGTCATGTTCATTACCCGGGAGATCATCAACACCAAAAATCTGGCTATCGACACCGGTGGTATTCAGCACCAGTTCGCCGGGGGCATAGTACGGCGTGTTACTGCTTTGGTCGCGATCAAAAACGATCAGGCCATTGGTAGAGACCAAGTTGCCCACCGTGATGGTGTCAACATTGTTATAAGCACCAAATTCGCCAGAAAAATCGTCCAGTACGGTTTGCAGTGAAATTTCTGCCGACCGCATCTCCAGTGTATCGGCAACATTAATGGTTAGGTCGCCAAAGGCATTGATGCTGGCTGAGAAGGTATTAAACGGGTTATCAAAATAACCGTTTGACATGTCAACCCGGCCGCGCATTTCCAGGTCATTCTGCAAATCAATATCAACCAGTGAATAGCCCACCAAACTGACATCATCACTCTGCTGAAAGACCGTGGTGGTCATATCTCCAGGGTTGTAGTATTCGATGGTTTTATCCGCATCGATCAGCAAGGTATTCGCCCGAATTACCAGGTCACCACCCACGTAGTAACCAGGGTCCATGCCTTCGCCCAGGTCCGGTACATAATAGTAATTTTGCGCGGTAACATTGACGCTGGATGCCGGCCCAACGCCAGATATCAGCGACACATCTTGCGCATCCACGCTAACGCTATTGCCCTGCAGGATAATAACGTTAGAGACGCCGGAATTCCCCAGCCCTGGTACGTCGTCGACTACTTCTACAAAAGTCGAATCACCCGCTTCTACCGTCACATCGGCGGTACTGGCCACATTGAGATTGCGATCAGCGTCGATGCCGATAAAGCCGCCGTAATAACTGACCTCGTCAGCACCACCAGGATTCGCATCACTGCGGATAATAATGTCACCACTGATGCGGGAGCTCTCCATGTCCGCATTACCCAGGTTGATATCCAACGCAGACAGGCGAATTTCAGCGCTGCACTCCATACCTGCGCAGCCACTGGATTCAATCAGTAGGCCTGCGCCGTGAATATTAATGTTGCCGCCATAATAGTCTTCTGGCCCATAGAAATCGGATTGCGCAATGATGGACTGGCCATAGTTTTCGTTGCGAATCCGCACTACTCCGAAGCCATCTCCCGAAGGCGCATAGCCGGTGAAACCTCCACCGACATTGGCATTGATGTTTATGTCACCGTCCTGGTTGAAGATACTGCCATTCAGCAAAATATCGCGCCGCGCCGACAGATTGATATCAGCACTATCCGCAGAAATATACGCAAAGGGATCATCATTGATCAGGTCACGCGTTGCGGTGATATCGATACCACCGTTGGCTTGCAAGCGGTTGCGTACGGTTACGTCATAGCCGGGGCTGCCAGGTGCCTGGCCAACTCCGGAATTGATCACGATATTGCCATTTACCGCGTTCAGGCTGATATCGCTGCTAACAGTCTGCGCAGCATCGACCTGGATACTGGTGCCAGCCCGGAATACATCCGTGACATCCACTTCGCGGATATCAACAAACCCGGTTACAGCATCGATTTCAATATCGCCAGCTACATCAACATTGGCCTGCGAATCAACATTGCCCTGGGCATTCAAATGCAGCCGCCCGCCGGTGCTGATATCGGCCGTGCTGCCCAGTATCACGTCGCGGTCAGCATTAAATAGCACATCCAGCAGATACCCATCCGCCTGAATAGTGCCCGTCATATTTATGTCGCGATCGGCATTCACCGTCAGCGAGCCACTGACGAAACTGTCATTCAATAGCAAATCGCCGTTCCAGATCACGTCACCCGCTTCCATACCCACTCCGCCGCCATCGGTTGGCGCAGGGTTGGTGGTATCAATAATGACATTACCGTTATTTAGGGCATTGGTAAGTTGATCCGTGGAGATGATCACAGGGCTACCAAAACCGGAGGGCACAGCAAGCCAATCGCTCATGCCACCGGGCGGCGGCTCGATGTAGGATGAAGCTTCGGTGTTGCTCACATAGACCGTATAGGGGTCTATTAACCAGGACCCACCCTCGCCGTTATTGGCACCGACATCCGGCGTGCCAGATACCGACAAGTTGCGTAACCCGGAGGTTTCGATAAACCCACCATCGCCGGACTGTGTACCGCCTCGAGCAGATAAGTCGCCACTCACCACTGATGCATTCTCTGAGAACACAATAATGGTGCCGCCATCGCCCTGTTCGCCGCCATTAGCCGACACCGAGGCATTCTCGCCAATGATGACCACGGACGAATTCTCTACTTCTTCATTTTGTCCTTGTTGACCGCCACCAATCAGAATTTCGCCGGCTTCCTCCGCCGAGGCATCGATAGCGGCATCATCAACGATCGCGATGCGGTCGCCTTCGATCGTAATATCGCCCGCAGTCTGACCAGCATGGTCTGCAGAATTAATATCGGCGGAAATAATCGTATCGCCATTTTCGCCAGCGCTGACTGACAACTGACCACCACCGGTAAAAATATTATCTGCAATTACTATTTGATTGCTGCCAGTATCAATAAAACCGGCAGCCTGAGTGTCATTTTGTGCTGCGGCTGCGCGGGTTTCTGCTTCACCAACATCCACACTCTCGGCATCATCCGCTTGGTCGGAAGATTGCTCAGCAGCTTGGGTCACTACCTCTGCGGCAATTGATTCCGCGGCCTCATCACTCTCCGTTGCATCTGCCTGCGATTGATCTTCAGCAACGTCATTGGCAACTTCGTCTTGGCCTTCGGTGGGTACATCGGTCTCGGTGCTTTCCTCGGCAGCTGCCTCGGACATTTCATCCGTACTGACATCATCGCTCGCAACGGCGTCGGCATCATCAGCATCCGCCGGGTCGGGATCCGCTGTAGGCTCGTCGTTCTCAGTTATATCTCCGGCAGCGCTGACTTCGGCTTCCTGGTCCGATTGTTCAGTGTCTGTTGCATCGGCAGTCTCATCACCAGCCGCACTTTCTTCACTTGCGATGTTTTCCTCTGCATCGGTGCTTTCTTCAGCGGCAATGCTCTCGTTGCTCTCGCTACCTTCATCGCCGCCCGCTCCTTGTTCATCAGAGTTACCTGCCCCATCTTCAGCGTCGGTGTTCTCTACCGCAACCGAATCCGCATTTTGATCTTCTTCTGCTTCTTGCTGGGATTCACCAGTGTCAGCATTTAGGCTGTTTTCTTCGTCCGCAGGATCGTCTGCCGGATTATCGGTTTCCAGGTTGGCATCGTTATCAGCCACCGCATCGGCTACTTCGCGTCCGGTTTTGATATTGACGTTTAGCGGACCGGCAGTGGTGGTAATCGGGGCGTTCACGTCAACCCGATTGTGTGCATCCAGGGTCAAAGAGACGGCGGTATCACCTTCAGTTTTGGTGATAGGCGCGTCGACGGTGATATTACCTTCTCCTTCCCCTTCATCACTGGTGCGTACTTCAACGTTCGAACCGCCATTCAAGGAGGTTGAGATAGAGGCAGCGTGTTCCTCGTCAATAACAATGTCTTCCGGATCCAGTAACCAGGTTCCAGCAAGACCATTGGTGGCACTCACATCGGCCGGCTGACCAAAATCAAGTACCCGTTTGCCGGATGTTTCTACAAAGCCGCCGTCGCCCGAGACTGATCCACCACGTGCAGTGATCTTGGCAAAACTGTTGGTCGTATCATCCGACCACACGATAACGCGGCCGCCTGCCCCATTTGTGCCACCGTCGGCTCGAATTACTGTGGCAGCATCGGTATTGGTATTCTCGGCGTTCCTGACCGTACCTTTGCCTTGGTAGTCGCCACCGATCAGTACTTCGCCACCACCTTCGCCGCTAGCGTCGATATCCGCCTGGTGCACGTCCACTTGCTGTCCCAGTAAATGGATATCGCCGCCCTCGACTTGCTCACCCCTCGCTGCAAGCTGACCACTCACATCCAATGTGGTGTCCGCTTCCAATACGATGCTGCCGTCAGCGCTGCGTCGCGCGCGATTTGCTGAAATACTGCCGCGTTGAAAAATTTGGTCAGCAAAAACCTTTACCGACCCATTCTGGGCCAATAGCTGACCGATATTTAACGCCCGGTCACCTGGCGCTGATACTTTGTAAGACAGCCCACCGCTTTGCATGGAGTGCAACACTACTTCCCGCCCTGCGGCCAGCAGAATATTGCCATCATCGGCTTCGATAACGCCGTGATTTTCAATATCGGGCGCAATTAAAACGACCTCGCCACCGGGCCCAGCTGCAATATAGCCGTGATTTTCAATTTCACCGCTGTCACCGACAAACTTCATGCGACCGGCTATAAAATCGTTGTCTTGGATATCCAGGGTTGAAGCCACGAATCCCGCAGTGTCAATACGCGCATCCTTGCCAATAATCAACCCATTGGGATTGATCACAAACACGCGGCCATTGGAGGTCAGCTCACCCAGGATGTCGCTGGGAATATTACTGATCACCCGATTGAGAATCGCTGATGAGGCATGGGTTTGCAGAAAATTGACGCTTTCCTGGCTGGCTATGGAAAAATCCTGCCAGTTGATAATCGTGCCGTTACTATTGGTAATTTCCAGGTGCGAACCTGACTGGTTAAAGCTGGCCTCACCATGCACAACCTGGGCACCGCTGGGAGCGGCGAGCACTTCCGCGGAAATACCGCTAATTGCATAAACGCTCACGCCCAAGCTAGCAGCCAGGCTCATGGAGGTCAGGCACTGGGCGACCTTGCTGCGCACGGGCACTCTTGGCCGTGCGCAGTTCAACTGACGCCGGGCGTTATCAACGACAGGCTTGGACATATTCCGGTCTAGTTGATTTCGCATATTTCATTCCCCACGTAAACTTCAGAGTCGTCGAACAGGTTGAAGGCGGTGATCTTCTCTGCGTCATCTCCAAGATAGACATCGACGTCTTCAACACCCTGGCCACGTATAAAACACTCGATACCATCATTACTTTCGCGCTCGATCAACCCGCCATCAGAATAATCGATCAGGCATTTATCACCAGCCTCCATATCGACAAACCAATCGGTGGTACTAACCCGAATGGCTCCTTCAATAACGGATACGTAGACACCTTGTAGCAATTCCCGCAGCTGTTGCCGGGTGATGCGTTTACGCGACCCACCTTGTTTATCCACGATAAATATATCCACCAGCTTATTGCCAGCTTCAAGATCGTCTGTTTCGGCCTGTTGATTGAGACCTTCAGCCAGCTTGCAGCTCTGAGTATCCGATTTACAGAGTTTGATAACTAATATGGTTCCGCGAATACCAATAGTGGTGTTACGGGCGGTGTACTTGACTTGATCTGGCCTTGCTTTGCCAATCGCCCCGGTCACCGCGCGCAGACCACCCTTCAATAATTCAAACGATTCCTTTTCCTGCCCGGCAGTGGCATCGTACTCATTCAGATCAAGACGACTCTCCGGTCGCAATGTTACCTTGCCACCGTCGGTGAACTTGATTACTACAAAGCTACGGCTAGCAGTCTCGACAATATCACCAAGATAGATTGGCGAGCCTTTGGCCAGGGCGGCGAGCGGCCGTGCATCAGACCGCGCGGTCACCACGCCCTTGCTGAGTGCAACTTCTCCGATCACGGTAAGTGTCTGATTGTCAGAATCAGTGGATTGGGCCGCAAGCGGTAAACTCAGCTGCAAACTGCCCAGCAACAGGCTTAGTAGCAACCACGGTCGCAGGCGCTGTCTGACGAATGCATGCACTATATACTTACTCATTTGCTACCTCCCCACGGCCAGCGCGGAAAATATCGTAGCGAAACATGTAAGCGTGAGTCACCATCATCGGTGCCATCGCTGAATCGTTGATCAACGCCATCCAGCACATAACCATAATCCAGGTCCAGGCTTAGATCGGGTCGGATGCCCCATTTGTAGGAAACGCCGATGCTGGACAAGGTTTCCTCCGGCGACTCACCAGCTTGCGGGTTATTTTGATCCCCGGTGGCATAGTCGAAAAACACCCCAAGCTGCATGCGCCGGGTGCTGAAATTGCGATTCAATTCAAAGCTGGCCTTGTAGCCTTCGTCTACGACCACCTCACGCTCGAAAAACCCACGTGGCCCAAAATCACCCAGTGATCCGCCCATGCCAAACTTTTCCCCAGAAATCAGTAAATCTGAAGTGGATTGTGCAAACAGCAGTACCTGGCTGCGCCAGTCACGGCTCCAGCGATAATCCAGACGCAAAGACAATCCTTGTTTACTCCAGTCAGAATCAGCACCAGCCCGCGACAATGCATAACTCTCGTCGTTATTGAACGATCCTCCGGAAAGATTGGTGGCGTGTGAAACAACCCCCGTCAGCAACCAGTTGTTACGGTCGAGGCGACCAGTGTATTCGATGATCAGGGGCCGACTGCGCACATCTGAACCGATATTGGTTGCATCAAACAGGATGTCGCTATCAAAAAGCTTGTCAATCAAGTCTACGCCAAGTCGGTGCTGGTAGTCCTCAGTCTTGTTCAGATACTGCGTGTAACCCACGCCATAGGTTTCACCGGCACCACTGATATCAAATACGTCGGCAACTCGGCCGGTATCCGCATCTGATCGTGAATAAAAAACATTCGCCATGCCACGCCATCCATACACCGGCACCCGGTAATTGATTCCATACTGACTTAGTTCATCTGAATCTTCGGGGGAAATAGTATAGCTCAGTGCCACCTGGTGATCTCGGCCCCACAGGTTGCGATGATGGTACTGACCGCCGATTCGCGAGCGGGTGGTGAGAGCACTGCCAGCATTGTTCGCCCAGAAATACATTTCATTGGGGTTCTTGTCGCTGACCGTGATATTGGCATCAACCGTTTGCGGTTGCTCACCTTTAACGAAGACCACGCGTATATCTTTGGCCGGGTTGTCTTCGGCTAAAATCAGTGCACTGGCAATTTTTCGGGTATTCGGGCTGCGGCCAGCGCTCACCAGGGGCAGGCTGCGTTGAATATTGTCACCGCTGAAAAACTGGTTACCTGTCACGCGCACGTCTGCAATATCAATGCGTTGAATCTGCAGGCGTACGACATTGTCTTGCAGTTGTTGTGGGGGCAAATTCGCCCGGTAGAAATTATAACCATCGAGGGCCAGGGCTTTTTCGACCTCGGTGGCGGCCTCGCGTAAGGTTTCGATGGTCATTTGCCGATCACTGTAGGCAGAGAGAATCTGCCTGGTATCAGAGTCCGAAAGGGGGTTCTCGCCTTCAATCACGATGTTGCTGACCAGGAAACTGGGTGATTTCTCAGCGGCGGCTTCATCGTTGTTGGTATTTGCCTGGGCAGCGGTGCTAAGCAGCAATGTGAGGACTGTGAGCAGCATGGTGGTCGGGCACAATCGCGCTCGAGACCACAACTCCAGGCAACTCAACTTCTCAGCAGACACGACAATCCCCCACTTGTTCTTCATCAGCTCTTTCTGCTAACTTTCGTCAGCTCTTGATTACAGACGCAAACCAAAATCATCATCTATCCCATGCGATACATCAGCATTTCCTATGGTTTGAACGCTCGGCGAACAGTAACAGAACCCAAAATCAGGAACCCCATAACATGCTCTGCCACGATCAATTATGTTTGATGCCATATGAAACACTGTATACAAATACCTCAGTCCAGCACTTGATCAGAAATTTTCAAAATAGGTCAGAGCAGTCAGAATCCAGCTTAAAGCGTGACGGCCTCGTGCCAAAACACCTTGAGTCGAACCCTAACTATTTAACAAATATATAGAAATTCCCAATTTTGCACAATCACTCAATCAGGTGAATTAACATTTTTGGACCTTGGTCTTAGCGCAATCTGACTAGTTTAGTAATCTACTTCGACCTTGTCCTCAGACTCATCGCCTTGGTCTCGCTGCATATAACTGATGGCCAAGACCACCAGCACGATTCCCGCCAATTGCGGAGCCGCAAAGGTCTCACCGAGCAACAGCACGGCAAATATTGACGTTGCGGCTGGCCCTAAAGTACCGGCTATGGCAGTTTTTTGCGGCCCCACGAGCGCGATAGCCTCAGCGATCAAAAAACTGGGCACCACGGTAGTGAGAATGGTCATGAGTGCAATCAACACAAATGCGGTGGTCGAAATCGCCAAACCTGTAAAAGTTTGCGTGCTGATTAGAAAATGCGCCAGCACACAGATCCCGCTGGCCAACATCGCCACCACCGTGAAGGTGGTGCTGCCGACACGATCGATAAGTTGTTTGCTGAGCAACACATAGAGTGAAAACGCCAGCACCGAGAGAAACATAACAAACGAACCAAACACGACTTCCTGACCCAGATGAGTCAGGTCATCAGCGAAAATAAAACCGACTCCAACGTAGGACAACACCAGGGCAATCATCACCGAGCGGCTCACCTTCTGCCGAAATATCATCCAGGCAAGAATGGCCACAAGGGTTGGATAGGTGAAGAGTATCAAGCGAGCCAACTGCGAGGAGATATACTGCAAGCCAATCAGGTCAAGCAGTGCAGCAAGGTAATAACCAATCACCCCCAGGGCCATGGTCTTCAACACCCAGGCAGACTCCTGTGTTGCGTGGTGCTGAACGTCATTATTCTTTATCCGCCACAACCACAATCCCACAGCGAGATAAATAGGCAATGAGATAATCACTCGCCAGGCGAGAATATTGACACTGCTGATATCGTGCTGATAAATGAGCTTTATCAGGATTGGCTTGAGGGAGTAAAACAGTGTCGCCAAAATCGCGATCAACAGGCCCAGGCGTGCTGTATCCTGCGGAGTTGATGCTTTTTTGTCGAGCCTTTGAGTCATCGATAAGAGAGAGTCATTTAGTCGAGTCTAACTCCACGACGCTTGGTATTACCAGCCAGGGCTTGTGAAGTATTGAAAAATCCAAAATGAGGTTTTAAAACAAGCGCCTACATACTATAACCAAAAAGCCCTATTCCATCCATTCAGAGCTGATCCCGACCGCTCACGGAACCTGGTGGCGGCTGGGCTGGCGCCAACCATAAAAAAAGGCCTGAGTCTTGGCTACAAAACTCAGGCCTGATGATTCTGGCAACACCGCTATTGCGATGTCGGGTTTAGCGCTATCTATTCGTCGCCATCAATCTCTGCGCCCAGCAATTCGAGCGGCTTCAGATTCATCGAAGTGGCGATGTTATTGAAAAATTCGGCTTCAGTCAGGCTGAATTTTCCATCAATGCCGATGACCTCGAACAAGGCAGTAACGATGGTGCGACGCTGCGCGACGCTCAAGCCCTTGGAGGCCTTGGCGACGTATTTTTCCAGCGGTGCCACTTCATACAGCTCTGACATTCCGGCGGTACGAATTTCCTGCTCACTGGCATCAATGCCGGCAGCATCTTTGAGAATCTGCTGAATCTTGGCAACTTCAACAGAAGAAATGTCCAAATCAGAACGGCTGGCCCGCGACAGAGTTAAAAATAACAACTCTTCGAATAACTTACTTTGCTCTTCTGCCGACAATGACTGCTCGCCACCAAAAATGCTGCTCAGGAAAGAAAATGTACTCATGCTACCTACCGTGTATTGATTTGTGGTTATAGATTTCGCTCAATTATATACGCAAATTGCAACACTTTACTAACCACAATCCATTTTCGATTAAGCGATATGAGAAATTCACTCAAATGGGGGAAGAAATTTAAAGCCAGTGGATAAATACTGGACAGCGAACACAACACAAGGAGTCACAGGATTATGTTGCTGCAAATATTTAAACAACGACCCACGGCGGGGATCAACGACGTTGACGTGCGCACGCTGGAGCTATGGAAAGATCTCGTTGATAACGAACTTACTTTCACCAATCAGGCCGCTGCCGAGGATGCCCGGGCACGTGTTGAGAAGATATCCAATATCGTCTTCCCTTATATCCTCTAGATACTCGATGCGTGACCGAGCAGGTCGCGCAATTTATCGCTTGAAGAATTTTTATTGGGTTTGGTAGCCAAACCGCGACAATGGCTCAATTGCGACCGATAGCGATGCTGCCGAGACTATTGCGAAGTTCATGCGGCACCGCCACCACCCTTCGCATCAGGTAATCAAAGAACAACATGCGGATTTTGATGCGTGCGATCTCGCGCTGACTGCAAGAATCACGAAAGCGAAAAAACAGGTCAATACTTTTATCGTCCAGTTCGACCAGGTAGATGTTGATTTCCAACAGGTCATCCAGGTAACTCTCGCTGATGTAGTCGACTTGGGAACTGGCCATCAGCATCCCGGTTTCACTGCTTTCCGGATCCAGTCCGAGCTGCTCCATTAATTCTTCCTGAGCGCGCATGGCGATCGGAATCACACTCACCGCGGCCAGGTAATTGGCATGATTAATATCCGCCTGGCCTACACGATGATGAGCCGTATGGGTGACGATATTAGGCAGTTCAACAGACGGTTTGGGCATGACGAAAAATCCGGGAACAGGCGCTCACTATCAGCAGCTTACTGTCCGACGTTCCAGTCAGCATAGATCGTCTCCAGATCAGCGTCGTCTGTATCTGGAACACTGACCTCGGAGGGAGTGCGACTGAACCGGGGTGCCGGTGCGGGTTGCAGCCTGCCGTCAATCTCGATATAAGCTTGTCGGGCCTGCATATGGGGGTGCTCCGCAGCTTCCAGGTAATCGAGTACCGGGGCGAAGCAAGCGTCGGAACCTTCCAGCAACTCACACCATTGATCGCGTGTTTTAGTCTTGACCAGTGTGGTCAGGGCGGCTTTTTGCTCCGGCCATTTTGCCGGATTGTTTTGCTCGGCAAACAAATCCTCATCCAGTTGCATTTTCTCCTTCAGCAAGGCGAAGAAGTGCGGCTCAATGGGGCCCAGTGAGATAAAGCCCCCGTCACTGGTTTCGTAGGTATCGTAAAACGGTGCCGCGGTATCCAACAGATTGGCGCCACGGCGAGGCTGCCAGGCCCCGATACTGTGCATGGTATAAAACAAGCTCATCAGGTTGGCTGTGCCTTCGGTAATGGCCGCATCAATCACCTGCCCTTGCCCGGAGTGGTTGCGCTCGTGCAAGGCAGCTAGCACTCCCATCAGTAGAAACATTGTACCGCCGCCATAGTCACCGACCAGGTTCAGGGGTGGCACGGGGTTACTCTCAGCCCGGCCAATGGCGTGTAAAGCTCCAGTCAAGGCAATGTAATTAATGTCGTGCCCGGCTGCCTGCGACAACGGCCCATCCTGACCCCAGCCAGTCATGCGCCCATAGATCAAGCCCGGGTTGCGTTGCTGACAGTCTTCGGGACCGAAGCCAAGACGCTCCATCACACCCGGCCGAAACCCTTCCAGCAAGATATCGGCCTTGTCGATCAGGCTTTGCACAGTAGCCGCACCCTCCTCCGACTTGATCTCAACGGTAACCGAACGCTTCCCCCGGCGCAGCACATCACTCGGCATGGCAAACGGGTCATTCGCCTTGTCAATAATCACGACATCGGCCCCCATATCCGCCAGCAACATCCCGGCTAGCGGCACTGGGCCGATGGCCGACATTTCAACAACTTTCAAACCTTGCAAGGGTCCCATGGATTGTCTCCGCGTTAGGCTGACTGAAAGTCGTTAGTCAAGAATGCTGGTATAGGACTCAGAGAAGATGTCGCGCCCGATAATCATCTTCATAATCTCGGTGGTGCCTGCGTATATACGGCTGATACGGGCATCCTGAAACATGCGACTGATTTCATACTCCTGCATATAGCCCGCCCCACCATGTAATTGCACGCCCAGGTCCATCATTTTCCACTCCGTCTCGGCACCCATGATCTTCAGCTTGGCGCCCATATTGGCGGTGAGTTTGCCCTGGTTATGTAATTCCACGCAATGATCGGTATAGGTTTGCACCATGTCGATTTCGGTGTCCATTTCAGCCATCCGAAATTGTGTGTTTTGGAAATCCGCGATCTTCTGACCGAAGGCCTTACGTTCCATAACAAATTCACGCGTCACGTTAAAGGCTTTACGGGCACTGGCTATACAGCCCACGCAATTCAGCAAGCGCTCTTCGGCCAAACCATCCATCAGGTAATAAAAGCCCTTGCCAGCTTCACCCAGCAAGTTTTCTTTAGGCACTTTGACATTGTTAAAGAACAGCTCGGCGGTGTCTTGCGCCTTCAAACCCATTTTGTCCAGGTTTCGACCGCGTTCAAAGCCTTCCATGCCACGCTCAACAATCAGCAGCACCATGGAGTGTGGATTGTCGCCACCTTCAAGTTTGGCAGCCACGATTACCAGGTCGGCCAGGATGCCATTTGAGATATAGGTCTTGGAGCCATTAAGCACAAAGTGATCGCCAGCATCGCGCGCAGTGGACCGCATACCGGACAAATCGCTGCCAGCATCTGGCTCGGTCATGGCGACGGCGAGGATTTTCTTGCCCGCCACACAATCGGGTAAGAATCGGTCTTTTTGTTCCTGGTTACCGAATTTCTCCAGGTAGGGGCCTACCAGGCGGCTGTGCAAAGTGTTGAACCAGTCGCCGCATTGCTGTCGCACGGTTTCTTCGATGATGATCTGTTCAAAGCGAAAATCGTTGTCGCCCATACCACCGTATTTTTCGTCTGGCCAGATCATCAGGAACCCCTGCTCTCCAGCCTTGGTGAAAGCCTCACGATCTACGATGCCCTGCTCACGCCATTTATCCATATTTGGAGCAATGTCCTGCTCCAGGAACTTTCGGTAAGCTTCACGAAACATCACTTGTTCTTCGGTAAAATTTCTCATCGTAAAAATCTCTGTTAATAATCTGGATTTAAAGGTGGGCGGCAAGGCCCCTGATTATTCGCTATTCTAGTTCCCGCCACTCGTCATTCAATGGCAAAAGCCATCAATTCAGTAGGCAGAAGTTATTAAATGGGACAGATAAATGTGCGCCAATTAACAAGCTTGCCGAAACGTTCGATAGCAAAAGACTATTTGATCACAAAAAGTGAAAATAAATGTCTATTCTTTCAAGGCGTTCTGTCATTGAGCCAAGCCATTAATCCGCTAGACTGTATGCCACTTTGATCCGCGTAAGAAACTACTATGAAAGTCAGTGACGCCCTCACCCAACGCCGTTCCGTTCGTGCCTACCAGGACAAGACCGTTCCGGAAGCATTGATGCAGGAAATTTTCACCCAGGCCCAACATGCCCCATCCAATTGCAATACTCAGCCCTGGCACGTCAGCGTGGTATCCGGGGAAGCGCGCGATGCACTGGAACAGGCTCTGCTGGCCGATATCATGAGCGGTAAACCGCCCTCGCCTACCTTCCAGCCCGGCGATAAGGATCTGTCAGAGGTGTATAAAAAACGCCAGGTCGATTGCGCTATCGCGCTTTATGATGCGATGGATATCAAATACGAGGAGAAAGAAAAACGCCAACAGCTGATGTTGCGTAACTGGCAGTTTTTCGGAGCACCCCATGCGGCTTTTTTCTCGATGCCAAAATCCATGGGCGAAGTAAACGCGGTGGACATTGGTATCTACCTGCAAACCATTATGTTGCTGATGACCGAGCATGGTATTGCCTGTTGTCCGCAAGGCGCCCTGGCCTTTTACCCGGATCCGGTCCACGAACTGGCTCAGATCCCTGAAGGCAACGGTATTTTGTTTGGCTTGTCATTTGGTTACGCCGAAGAAGGCGCCGCCATCAACAGTTTTCAAATGGACCGGGAAGCGCTTACGACCTCGGTTACCTTTTTATCCTAACTCTTTAACCCAAGCGCAATCACCAAGAATCAATAATACAGGTCGCGAGACATGGGCGACCCTGGAGCACAACATGTTTGACAGTAATACTTTGAAAGACAAAGTCGCCTTTATCACCGGCGGCACCAGTGGCATTAATTTAGGTATCGCCAAAGGCCTGGTATCGGTGGGTGCCAGAGTTGCCGTACTCGGTAGAAATGCCGAGAAAGCCGACGCCGCAGCGGCCGAGATCATGCAGGAAGTGGGTGATCAGGCGATTGCGCTCACCGGCGATGTGCGCGACCCGGACCAGGTGTCTGCCGCATTGGCCAGCTGTGAAGAACAGTTGGGCAAGATTGATATCCTGATTGCGGGTGCGGCTGGTAATTTTCCGGCGCCGGCGGTGGCTATCAGTCCCAAGGGTTTTAAAACGGTTATCGATATCGATTTGATTGGTACTTACAACACCTTTCATCTGGGCTTCAAGCATCTGCAGGCAAATGCGTCGTTGATCGCGATCACCGCCCCGCAGGCAGTGAGTGTGATGCCGTTCCAGGCGCACGTTTGTGCAGCAAAAGCCGGGATTAACATGTTGATTAAATGCCTGGCCGTCGAATGGGGTCCGGCGGGCTATCGCGTTAACGGCATCTCGCCTGGGCCGATCGAGGAGACCGAAGGCTATGACCGCTTGGCACCAACCGAAGCAGCGCGCACCGAAATGGTGAATAAGTTGGCGGCGCGCCGAGCCGGGGTAAAAAAAGACATCGCGGATGCGGCCATTTACCTTGGGGCCGAAGTATCCAGCTATGTGAACGGCACTATTCTAACCGTGGATGGCGGTACCGAACTGGGTGATGCCAGCGCTGATTGCTTGAGCGTGCCCGCGCGATAAAATCTCGCCTATCTCGGGCTGCCTTTACGTCGAGCAGCCCTTTAGCCAGTCAAGCAGCCCCTTAGGCCGCTTAATCTCTGCCTGCGGCCCGTATGGTTGCAGCCAGGCTTAGCACCGCGTCCTTCGCGTCTTTCAGCATCGGTGAAATAGTCTGGAAGTCATGGAACTGGGTGGCAAACACATCGAGCCTGGCATTAACGCCCGCTGCCAGGGCACGTTCGTGAAACTGCATTATCTGGTCGATAAACAACTCGCCTCCCCCTGCCTGGGTGTGGGTATCGGGCAAGCCTGACAAATCTGCGTTTAAAAAATTAACGCGCGGGTTAAAGGGATCAGCAGCACCGATATGCGCAGCGTAGCTTTGTTGCAGAAACGGTAAGGCAAACACATCGTTTGGCTCATTAGTAAGCATACTGCCGCTGTCGGCGGTGGGTTCTACCCAAGGTGAAATAAGTAACAAGCTGGCCACCGCCTTGTCGCGGCCAATTTTGGCCAGGGACAGAGCAGTGTTGATAGCCAGGTTACCGCCCGCCGAATCTCCGGCCAGGCACACGGGCACATCTGCAAAATCGTTCAGAACGGCTTCAGTAACGCGCAGGCAGTCTTCCTGTGCCGCTGGAAAAGGGTGTTCCGGGCTTAAGCGATAATCCGGCGCAATGACGGTGGCGCCCGCGTGATGGGCCAGTTGTGAGATGAGATTTTGATAGCCCGCCGGTGAACCCACTACAAATCCGCCCCCATGCAGATATACGACAACCGGATTTCGTGCCGCGGCGTCCGTGTTCTGCCCAGCTGGTTTGGTAATGCGGCAAGGGACACCCGCGATCTGAGTGTCGCTGATCTCGACCTTCACCTTGGCGCGAACCTGGCCACCCGCTTTATCCATGCTGCGGCGCAGGCTCTCTACGCCACGTTCCGCTCCGCGGTCAAACATGTCGCGAATGACTCGGGCAAAAAACTCGCTGGCCAGGGAACGACCCGGCATTCTTTTCGGGGAACGCAGCATCGATAATGCTGCTCGGGAGAAGCCACCGGCCATTTATTCAAACCCTGGATAATTCATGAATGTGCACTATTGTCGCGCATTACCCAGGGTGGTGAAAATCATTATTTTCCCTGAAACACCGGTTTTTCTTTGGCCAGGAAGGCATCAACGCCGATTTTGGCGTCTTCACTGGCGATGCATTGTGTTTGCAGCACCGCCTCTTCATCCACCACGTCGGAAAAACTCATCAATGCCACCTTGCGCATGATTTGCTTGGCGTTGCGCTGCGCGAGTGGCGCACCCTGTGCCAGGTGCTCCGCCCAGCCCTGGGCCTGGGTTCTCAGTTGGTCAGCAGCAACCACCTTGTTGGCAATGCCTGCCTCCTTGCATTCCTGGGCAGTCAGTCGGCCGGCGTCCACGGCCATCTCCAAGGCCTTGTGATAGCCCAGCCGCTCTACCAGCAATTGTGTGGCGCCACCATCCGGCATCAGGCCAATCGCTGAAAACGCCTGGTACAAGTACGCGTCCTCCGCCATCATGATCAGATCACAACTCAGCGCAACCGCCCCGCCGATGCCAGCCGCAGCCCCGTTGATTGCCGCGACCACCAGTTTCGGGCAGTCGCGTATGGCCATGATAAATGGCTTGTACTCGGCTTCACATTGCTCGACAAAGGAAAGATACATGGAAGTATCCTCAGTCAGGTCGGCGCCGGCGCTGAATCCACGCCCCTCACCGGTGAGAACAACAATTCTTACATCGCCATCGTCGCTCGCCTGCTGCAGAGCCGCGTACAAATCATTGCGCAAACCCTGGTTAAAGGCGTTCAGCGTATCTGGCCGATTCAGGGCAATGGTGGCTACCCGGTTCTCTACCGCGTAATTAACGTGATGATAGTCTGTCACTGCATCTCCTCGCTGCGGTTATCAGGGCATCGGGAATCCTGCGGCTTACGCAAACAGTTCCCCACTGGCTGCCTGGGTTTTAACAATTTCCGGGCAGTTAAAGCGCTCGCCGTAGCGACTGCTTAGTTCTTCACAGCGGGCAATAAACTCGTCGAAGCCGTAAGTGTTCACAAACTGGATAAAGCCGCCGGTGTGCGGTGGTGCACCGATACCCATGATGGAACCGATATTGCCATCTGCCACCGTACGCAGCACGCCGGTTTCCAGGCACTTTAATGCTTCAATGACCTGGCGGAACATCAGGCGATCCTTAATATCGTCATCGGCCATTTCCACACTTTCGTCGTAATACAGATCGTACAGACCAGGCCAGATGTTTTTACTGCCATCCTCGTGGTACTCGTAGTAACCACCGCCATGGTGACGCCCGCCGCGTCCATTATCAGTGATCATGTCTTTGATGACTCGACGGATGGTATCGCCATTACCCCACTTGTCGGTGACGCCCATATCAGCCCAGGTTTCCTGTGCTTTTCGCGATAACTCAAGACTGGTTTCATCTTGAATCTGCAAGGGCCCAACTGGCATGCCAATGGCCTTGCCGAGGTTGTCGATACGAATCGGGTTAATGCCTTCGACCAGAAGCTGCGCACCTTCATCGAGATAGGTACCAAAGGTCCTGGACGTGAAGAAGCCCAGGGAATCATTCACCACGATCGGCGTCTTGCGAATTTGCAGGGTGTAATCAAACGCCTTGGCCAGGGCTTCATCGCTGGTTTGCTCACCGCAGATAATCTCCACCAACGGCATCTTGTCGACTGGCGAAAAGAAGTGAATGCCAATAAAGTTTTCTGGTTTGGCACTCGCCTCTGCCAATTGCGTGATCGGCAAGGTCGACGTATTCGAGCCCCAGAAACCGTCTTCAGACAGGTATTTCTCGGTCGATTGAACAATCTTGTTTTTCAGCTCAATGTTCTCAAACACCGCTTCGATAATCAGGTCACACCCTGCCAGGTCTTCATCATTATCAGTCGGCTTGATCAGCCCCAGGATACCGGCCGCCTTTTCTTCATCCATACGCCCACACTTGATACGTTTCTTCAGCAGCATGTCGGTATAGGCCTTGCCTTTTTCGGCGGCTTCCAGGGAGATGTCTTTCAACACCACTTCAATGCCGGCCATCGCTGAGACATAGGCAATGCCCTGACCCATCATGCCCGCGCCCAGGATGCCCACTTTGCGAGTCAGTTGTTTTTCAACATCTTTAGGGCGGCTGGCACCGCCGTTGATCTTATTCAGCTGAAAGAAGAACGCCGTGATCATATTTTTTGCCACCGGGTTGGTGATCACCTTGGCAAATTCGCGCCCTTCGATTCGCAGCGCAGTGTCGATGTCCAGCATTGAGGCCTGGAACGCCACGTCCATCGCTGCCGTCATATTTGGCATCAGGCCACGAGTTTTTTTATGCAGCATGGTTGGTGCCATGACTGCCATTTGCGCATTTCGCGGTGAGTTAATCGGGCCGCCCGGGATACGGTAGCCTTTTCGATCCCAGGGTTGTACTGCTGCCTCGGGATTATCCTTGTTTTCCAGGATCCAGGCCTTGGCTGCCGGAACCAATTCATCCAGGCTGTCCACGGTTTGGTCAATCAAGCCAGCCGCCAGCGCTTTGGCAGGCACCAGGCGCTTGCTTTCCAGGATATAAGGCAAGGCCTTTTCTACACCTACGAGCTTGGTCAAACGTACGATACCGCCGCCACCGGGATACAAACCCAGCGAACATTCCGGCAATCCAATTTGCACCGACTTGTGGTTAAACGCGATACGATGATTGCAGGACAGACACAACTCGTATCCGCCACCCAATGCAGCACCATTGATTGCCGCTACCACCGGCACAGGCAGTTTCTCCAGGCGGCGCAGGTCGGCCTTCATGGCTTCACCGCCTTCAAAAAATCGCGCCCCATCCTCGGGCCCTGCGGCAACCAGGTCATTCAGGTCACCGCCAGCGAAAAATACCTTCTTGGCAGAGGCAAACACCACGCCGGTGAGGTCAGACTCGGCTTCCAGCTTATTAATGGACTCATGCATGGCGTCATAGTATTCCGCGTTCATCGCGTTAACTGGGCCGCTCATGTCCATGGTTATGGTGGCAATGCCATCTTGATCGATTTCGTATTTAAATACACTCATGTTTAAAACCTGTATTGATATGCGTTCTCTGCTGGCTGCCTGCCCGGGAAACTCCCCGGTTAAGTGCAGATCTAGCCAGTTGTTTGTTATACCGCTGCCAAGGCACGAGGCCCGCAGCTTTGAATTCCTGGTCTGGGTGCCCCAGTCTTAAGTGCGTTCGATAATGCAGGAGATACCCATGCCACCGCCGACACACAGGGACAGCATGGCGCGCTGCAAATCGCGACGCTCCAACTCGTCCAGCATGGTGCTGACCAGGCAGCCACCGGTAGCACCCAGTGGATGGCCCATGGCAATCGAACCACCATTAACATTGGTGATGGCATGATCGACATCCAGGTCACGCATATAGCGCATGGCCACCGACGCAAAGGCCTCGTTGATTTCCCAAAGGTCAATATCATCCGCAGTCAGACCAGCGGTTTTCAGTGCTTTCTTGGCTGCTGGGCCAGGACCTGCCAGCATGATGATTGGATCGGATGAAATAATTGATCCGGCAACGATACGACCGCGTGGTGATAGCCCCAGATCTTTACCTGCCTGTTCGGAGCCAATCAGTACCGCGCTGGCACCATCGACGATGCCTGAAGAGTTACCCGGCGTGTGTACGTGATTGATACGATCCAGGGTGTTGTACTTTTTGATCATGATGTCATCAAAACCGTACTTGCCCATTTCTTCAAAGGAGGCACGCAGTCCACCCAGGCCTTCCATGCTGGTATCGGGCTTGATGAAATCATCGCGCTCCAGGATTGTCACACCATTCTTGTCGACCACTGGCACGACCGACTTGTCGAAATAGCCGTTATCACGCGCATGTGCGGCGCGTTTTTGCGACTCCATGGCATAGGCATCCACATCTTCTCGTGAGTACCCATCCAGGGTGGCAATGGTATCGGCACCGATGCCCTGAGGGACGAAACTGGTTTTTACGGCAAACGCGGCATCGCCTGCCATGGCGCCGCCATCAGAGCCCATGGGCACACGTGACATGCATTCCACACCACCAGCAACCACCATCTGTTCCCAGCCTGAGGCAACTTTTTGCGCGGCGGTATTCACTGCTTCCAGCCCGGAAGCGCAAAAACGATTCAATTGTACGCCGGCAACGGATTCATCCCACTCAGCGTTTTGTACCATCATCTTGGCAATATCGCTGCCCTGCTCGCCAATCGGCGACACACAGCCCATAACCACGTCATCCACGTAACTGGTATCCAGGTCATTGCGCTGTTGCAAAGCGGTGAGCAAGCCAGCTCCCAGGTCAACAGGTTTTACTTCGTGCAGCGTACCATCTGCTTTTCCTTTGCTGCGTGGCGTACGCACAGCGTCATAAATATAGGCGGCTTGGCTCATAGGGTCCTCAAATACAGGGGTTAAATCGAATGCACATCATTGTACTCAGGGTACGTGCACTTCCAATGACAAAACCTATTGAGTTAATAGGCATTTTTCATCATTTTATATTCAAAAATGTGCTTTAATTCTTGAATGAAAGAGATAACCATCGCCTCGGCCTTTGTTCACACCATGACCGAAGGCGCCCGCCGAGCCGGGCTGGATTGCCAGCCGATCCTGTTGCGCCACGGCATCTCTGAACTGTCTTTACAGGAACATAAATCCAGCTCACGGGTGCCACTGGAGAGCTTTGCGGCAGTGGCGATCGAAATCATGAAGGCGCTGGATGATGAATTCCTGGGATTGGCCGCGCGTCCGCAGCGCCTGGGCAGTTTTAACATGATGTGTCGAAGTTGCATCAGCGCCAAAACCATTAAACGTTCGCTGAAGCGTACCGCCAATTACTGGAATTTATTTGCCAATACCTACGATCACGAAATTGTTTTGGAAGGTGATCGCGCTTACTACCGACTCAAGCAACGTCCCGGCGAAGCACCGTTGAATAACTACGTGGTGGAATCGATGCTGTCATCAGTGCATCGTTTTCATTGCTGGTTGGCTGGGCAGTTTATTCCTCTAACCACCGTTTCCATGGCTGCAACGAAGCCGGAGTTTGCCAACGAATACCGTGCTCTTTTTTATGGCGCCCCCATTCTCTATGAGCAAAAGCATAATCAGATCGAGTTGGACGCGCGTTTTCTCGGTCTGGATATTGTGCAATCTCCGGAAACCCTGGATCAATATTTGCTGGGCACTAACTTGTCGCTGCTGTATCAACCCAAGAACTATCGTGTCATCAGTGACCAGGTTCGACAATGGCTGGAAAAGAACATTCGCCAGGGAAATTATCATGCCACGCTGCGACAGGCTGCCATGCATTTCCAGATGAGCCAACAGGTCTTGCATCGCCGACTGCAGGCTGAAGACCTGTCTTTCAAGGAAATCAAGATGCAAACCCGTCGTGATATCGCCATCAACCTGCTGTTTACCGACAAGTATAAAATTGAGCAGATCGCCACCATGGTCGGCTTTTCCGAACCCAGTGCCTTTATACGTGCCTTCAAGTCCTGGACGGGGGTCACTCCACTCAATTACCGCCAGGAACATCGCTAGCAAACATCGCATAGGCAGCGAAGGGAACCCGTGGCATACTGGCGCGCTCTGTAATCAGCTACGCACTTTTATCAGGAGTCTCGCCCATGACACAACTCGTTGACTACGCTGTGGATGGTAAGGTTGCCGTCATCACCATGGATGACCAGGGCCATAACCTGATTTCGCCAACCATGGTCAAGCAATTGAATGCAGCGCTCGACCAGGCCGAAGCGGCCGACCTGGCGGTACTGTTGACGGGTGCGCGCGAGGTATTCAGCGCAGGCTTTGATTTGAATATTTTACGATCCGGCGTGTCCGATACGTTCGCCATGTTGATCGGCGGCTTTACCCTGTCAAAGCGATTGCTGGCGTTTCCGCGCCCGGTAATCATCGCCTGCAATGGACATGCGATAGCCATGGGCGCGTTCCTGGTATTGTCGGCGGACTACCGGGTTGGTGTGGCAGGTGATTTCAAACTGGTGGCCAACGAAGTCCAAAACGGACTGATCCTGCCCCATTCCGCACTGGCCGTCTGCCGCTATCGTCTGAAACCCAGCTATTACGACCGGGTGGTGAATTTATCTGAAGTCTTTGCGCCTGAAGAAGCAGTACAGGCTGGGTTCCTGGACGAGTTAGTCGCAGCGGATCAATTGCAGAGCGTAGCAATGGCCAAAGCGCGACAATTAGCAGAACTGAATGCGAGCGCTTTTAAGGGCACCAAGCTGCGCATGCGCAAACAGGTATTGCGGGAAGTCAAACGCGCCATCTGGGCGGATCGGCTGGACTTTGTGCGCATGGGCATCAGCAGAGCTTTAAAGCGTTAATCGCATTGCAGATCACCGCCACAACCCGTTACTCACCCAAACCCTGTTATTCAGTGATATTTAGTAAAGTAAAGTTAAACATTGATTTGATCACTTAGCGGAAGCCAGGCTAAGGGCTATAATTCACCGCTGATAGAACCTCTGATAGAACCCGTTGTATACACATTATGTTTTTCTTTATCGTATTACTGACCTTCCTGTTTCTGTGGGCTTTTGCCAACTTCAAGTTATCTGGCCCTGACCTGACTGCCTTTGATGGTGCGGTGGGTGAGAATTTTGCTGCGCATGCCGACGACGCAGAAAAAACTGCCGCATTTTTGGCTGTATTGAAAGAGGTTAGGGAGCGCGCACTGGCCACCAAATCACCGACCAAGGGATTGGGTGTGGCCCGTGAATTCGCTGACAACCTCTCAGCTGGCCTGGAGACCGACGGCGAATTCAGACCGGCCACTGCCAACGGCGTTGCTTGCGAATGGGCCATCGCCCCCGGGGTTGACCCGAAGCGACGTATATTATTCCTGCACGGCGGCGCTTTTGTACTTGGCAGCCCGAAGGGACACCGATTTTTTGCTGACAAACTGTCGCACCTGGCCAATGCTGCCGTGCTGTCAGTTGACTATCGCATGCTGCCCGAAAACAAGCGCCAGCTGGCCACCCAGGACGCCCAGAACGCCTATCACTGGATTCTGAGTCATGGCCCGGATGGTGCGACACCCCTGGACTTCCTGATGGTAGCTGGGGATTCGGCCGGTGGTAACCTGGCCTTGATGGTATCCGGTTGGAGTAAAACCGGCGCAGCGCGCAAACCCGATGGCGTGATCGGCTTCTCCCCATCCACAGATACCACCCTGGCGGCACCAACTTTCGTCAGCAATCGTGATACCGACCCCTTGCTGGGCGAAGTGCTGGGCTTTCTACACAAAGTACCGAAAATTCTGTCTCGTTGGTTAGGTCTGTTAGCCATGCGTGCTGATCCCAGCAGTCCGCTGGTATCACCCCTGTTTGGCGATCTGAACGACCTGCCACCGACCCTGATCCATGCCAGCAGCAGCGAAGTGCTGTTAGGCGACTCGGTGCGCTATACCAACAAAGCCAAGGCGGCTGGCTCGGATGTCAGCCTGCAAATCTGGGCGGATCAGATTCATGATTGGCACCTGTTTACGCCAGATTCTGGCTCAGGCATCGAGGCCTGGAACGAGATCGCCAAGTTTATTGAACGCTGTGAGGGGGAGGAAAACACGCCCAAACTCGCAGCTGCAAGCTAGATCAGTAAACGCAAAGCAATAAAAAGGCCAGGTTTACCCTGGCCTTTTTATTGCTTGTTAACGGTCAAACTCACTTCTAGTCTTTAAACACCGGTGG
>JBCCFY010000021.1:0-75352 GCA_039110515.1 Pseudomonadota bacterium | reverse complement strand
CTTTACAACCCTAGGGCCTTCTTCACACACGAGGTATTGCTGGATCAGGGTTGCCCCCATTGTCCAATATTCCCCACTGCTGCCTCCCGTAGGAGTCTGGGCCGTGTCTCAGTCCCAGTGTGGCTGATCATCCTCTCAGACCAGCTACGGATCGTCGCCTTGGTGGGCCGTTACCCCGCCAACAAGCTAATCCGACGCAGGCTCATCTAATAGCAAGAGCTTTCAAGAAGAGGCCCTCTTTATCTCGTAAGACATATGCGGTATTAATCCGAGTTTCCCCGGGCTATCCCCCACTACTAGGTAGATTCCTACGCGTTACTCACCCGTCCGCCACTCTACTAGTTTCCGAAGAAACGTTCGCGTTCGACTTGCATGTGTTAAGCATACCTCCAGCGTTCAATCTGAGCCAGGATCAAACTCTCCAGTTCAATCTAATTACTAAAGGAATTTTCTTTTACAGCTAAATTAAAAAAGCTGGGCTCCACTTCTGCTCGGAATTGAGTACTAGCTGTATAAATACAACCAGGACAGAAGCTTCACCGGTTTTGTATGAAACCTAATCATTTAAGAAAACGTCCACACAAATTGTTTGGTTCAATTTTTAAAAGAGCGTGATGACATTGTTTATCGCTAGACAAAAACCCCATCAAAATGCTTTCAGACTCGAGAGCCTTCAGCGCGGGAATCTTATGATTCCGATCGCCTTAGCGATCACCGCGAATAAAAAAGCCGTGCCCAGAATTTAACCCCGCTCTCGCGGTAATTCAGGGAAGGCGAATTATACGCCTAAAGTCTGCCTCGTCAACTGCTTTTCAAAGTTATTTATGAAAAACAACTTAGGCCGTTTTTAACCAGTCTTTTCTGGTTTGTTCCGACCTTGTCGAGGGAGCTGCATTCTACCCATTTCAAGCACCTGGTCAACACCTTTTTGAAATTATTTTTCAGTCCGGTTTTTGCCAGGTTTTGGAGCGCTTTTTGCGTTCACTGCTTGTCTCGAGCTGGGCGCATTCTACGCATTTGACGGGTCAGGTCAACACCTTTTTGAAAATATTTTTTTAGCAAGTTTTAGAGCCCATTTCTCCCTTAGATTTGATGGAATTCCTACCCAGCAAAATCGTTAGTTCGCGCTCATATATCCTTGTATCCAAGGCCCTCTATGGCCCTGTGCGCTACCGATCTGAATTCAGGCGCTTCTGCACCCTGGCTAGCGACTTAACCGCCTTGGGGTGGCTAGGGTTAAGCTTAACCGCCTTTTTAAAAGCGTTTTCGGCATCTTTATATCTTTTAAGTCGGATATAACAATTACCGAGGTTGTTATAGAGACCGTCCGATCTTGCATGATGTTGCTCGGCCGCGCGTAAATAGTGCTCTACGGCGAGATCACAACGGTTCAACTCGTAATAGGTTACGCCGAGATTGATCATGGGAAAACGATTTGCGGGTGCGAAGGAATGCGCGCGTTCCAAATAGAGGCGTGCGGTTTCGTAGTCTTCTTTTACCCAATAGTTGAAGCCGAGATTATTCAGGGCAAATGAATTGTACGGTTGAATTGCGATCGCACGCGCCCAGAGCTTAATGTCATTAGCCCAGTAGCGCACCTGGTGTACACTGAGCCACAGCAAAATACCAAAAAAACTGAACATCGCGAACTTTAACGCTCGTGTTGGTGAGGATAGAGTTGGACTGGTCAGCACGAGGCCGGCAACCGCGAGATAGAACGGCATGGTGCTCACATAAGCATAGCGATCGGCCGCCAAAATTGGGTTGCCATGTTGAACAAAGCCAAGCACCGGCAACAAGAACCCTATATAGGCTACCAACAGGACCAGTGGCCAACAATTTTGCTTAAGTAGTTTTATTGAGCGGTAGCAGATTGCCAGCAAAATTAAGAGTCCCGCAAAGGGCGCCGGATCAGTGATGGCGATCCCCCATTTGGGGACTGCCAAACTCGGAGTTAGATTAAAGGGCAACAAGCTTTGCAGTGGGTATAGGAATACGGCCAGAACTGCGCGACCGAACTTCTCAGGCCACGACAGGATCACATGGTTGTTGCCCATTGCCTGTTCGTTTACCAGGGCGACCAACACCACTGTACCGAGCGCTATCGCGGCGAAGGGGATCTTTTCGATTATTATCCGAGGCAGCTGGCGCCGAGAATAAACAAACCAATCGATTAACAAGAGCCACAGCGGCAACATAACCATGGCACTTTTGCCAAATATGCCACCGAGGTAACAGAACGCTGAAATCGCCAGGAAAACATAACCCCGCCTACCCTCTACCTGTTCTTGACAGTAGCGCAAGTACATATAGAGGGAACAGAGTAATAACAATGCACCAACCGCATAGGATTGTCCTGACGCCCAGGCCACCACCTCTGCCCGCAGCGGGTGAATCGCAAACAGTACAGCCAATAGCAGACAGGCGTATTTGATATGCGCCGGATCCTTCGTTGGAAACAACTGCTGCAGGATTATGACCGCGCAGCGATAGAACATCAGGCTGACCAGCACATGCACGAATACGCTGGTGATGTGGATGGTTGTTGGCGCAATACCGAAGATTTCGATCACTGTGGCCTTTAGCAGCCAGCTGAGCGGCTCATATACGCCCAACTTATCGCTGGTAAACATCCAGACGATATTGTCCCAACTGAGAGAATGGATACGATCGTTGTTGATGATATTGATGGCATCATCGAAACCTAGAAACTTGTGTGAACCGGTGAACAGATCCAGGAACGGCAAGACCATGACCAGTACCGCACAGAACAATACGACCGGACTTACTCTAATCATGGGGTATTCTCAGGCAGCTAAGTGAAATTCTGGTCTAACTTCTCGTTGATTCTGTACTGCCTGACAACCTTTGCGGAGGAAAACTGGTTGTCTGCTCATTTATTCGCCCGACCATAATTGTCCTCGAAGCGAACGATGTCGTCTTCGCCGAGGTAGTCTCCCGATTGTACTTCGATAATTTCCAGAGGCTGATCCTTGCTTGGATTCCCCAGAGCGTGCTTCACCCCGATTGGGATGTAGGTCGACTCATTCTCATTGAGCAAGGTGGTTTCCTCGCCGTTCAGGACCTCGGCGACGCCTTTGACCACCACCCAGTGTTCTGCACGATGATGATGCATCTGAACCGACAATTTGGCACCAGGCTTTACCTGGATCCGCTTTACCTGAAACCGGTCACCCACATCTATCGAGTCATACCAACCCCAGGGGCGATACACTTTGCGATGGTGGCTGAGCTGGCTGCGGCCTTGTTCCTTCAACTGGTTAACGATGCCCTTTACTTGCTGCGATTGCTCTTTTGGCGCGACCATCACAGCGTCATCGGTTTCCACAATCACCATATCTTTCACACCCACGGCGGCAACCAGCTTGGTTTCCGAGTAGATATGAGAATCGTGCGTATCATGAACCAGCACATCACCCTTAATGGCATTGCCAGCCTGGTCTTTTTCTGAAACTTCCCACATCGCCGACCAGGAGCCCAAATCATTCCACCCTGCATCGAGCGGTACCACCACCGCTTTGTCAGTCTTTTCCATGACTGCATAGTCGATTGAATCAGACGGTGAACTGGCAAATTGTTCTGCATCAACTCGCAGGAAGTCCAAGTCCTTTTCGGCCCCAGCAATTGCTTTCTCGCAGGCCTGATAAATCTCCGGCGCAAACTTCTGCAGCTCTGCCAGGAAAACCGATGCACGGAACACAAATATGCCGCCATTCCAATAGTAGTTGCCAGATGAGATATATTGCTCAGCGACTTCCTGAGAGGGCTTTTCTTTAAACTCTTGCACCCGGTGGGCGCCATCACCAAGATCAACGCCAGCTTTAATGTAACCGTAGCCGGTTTCTGCGACCTTCGGCACAATTCCAAATGTCACCATGCTACCTTGTTCAGCGTGCTTCTTCGCGAGGGAAACTGCCTCAGTAAAGGCCGTTTGGTCTGCAATAACATGATCAGCAGGCATAACCAGGAGACAAGGGTCTCCACCACCCTCTTGGGCCACTGCCTGGAATGCAGCTAACGCTATTGCAGGGGCAGTATTGCGCCCTTCTGGCTCCAACATAATCGTAGCATCTTGAACATCCAACTGCTGCATCTGTTCGCCGACCATAAAGCGGTGTTCTTCATTGCACACAATCATCGGTACAGCAACTGGACGGAGCCCATCAGTGCGCTGCACAGTTTGTTGCAACATAGTGAATTCATCATGTGCCAGAGGCAATAATTGCTTCGGGTACATCCCACGTGAGAGAGGCCAAAGTCTAGAGCCAACGCCACCGCATAAAACCACTGGTATCATGCCGCACCTCTAATATGGTCATGGTTTTCCAGAAACCACCGATAGGTGCGCCGCAAGCCTTCTTCCAGGCTGATTGACGACCGCCAACCCAGACTATGTATCAATGACACATCCAGCAACTTCCGAGGAGTGCCATCGGGCTTGCTCGTGTCAAATCGCATACCACCTGTATACCCAACTGTTTTAGCTATTAACTCCGCGAGTTCCTTAATACTGCAATCCACGCCAACCCCTATATTGATATGCGACAGTCGCTCGTCTACTGCGTCACGGTACTCATCGACACCCAAATTCATTACGTGAACACACGCATCGGCGAGATCATCAACATAGAGAAATTCCCGCATAGGCTTGCCTGACCCCCAGACCGTTACTTCCGGAAGTTGCTCCACTTTCGCATCGTGAAAGCGTTGCAGCATGGCTGGAATTACATGCCCATTGGCCGGGTGAAAATTATCATTCTCGCCATACAAATTTGTTGGCATAACACTGCGAAAATCGACGCCATACTGGCGACTGTATGACTCGCATAGCTTAATTCCTGCTATCTTGGCTACCGCATAAGGTTCATTGGTTAGCTCTAACTTTCCGCTCAAGAGTTCGCTCTCTGACATGGGTTGCGTGGCCATCCTGGGATAGATGCATGAGGATCCCAAGAACAACAGCTTTTGTACCCCAGCCTTGTAGGCTGCATGAACTACATTACCTTCTATCATCAGATTGTCGTATATAAACTCAGCCGGGTATTGGTTGTTGGCGTGTATTCCGCCCGCCCGTGCCGCTGCCAAGTAAACTTGATGGATTTTTTCGTTCTGAAAAAAATCGTTTACCTGATTCTGCCGGGTCAGGTCCAGTTCCGCACTGGTTCGCTGAACAACCTCTACATTGGGCAGAGCAGCTAGTTTTCTGACCAAAGCTGAACCAACCATGCCCGTATGTCCTGCAACGAATATTCGTTTATTCATGGCTATTACAGATCAGCTCACAATTTTTAGAACAAAACTATTCGTGAGCTGCATTAACTTCATAACCATGTTGTTTCAGCAGCGAGCTTCGTTTTGCGGTGTTAAGGTCCGCCAATACCATTTCTTCACACATTTCCTCCACGGAAATTTCGGGTACCCAACCCAGTTTTTCACGCGCCTTTCCCGGGTCCCCAAGTAGGGTCTCAACCTCGGCAGGACGAAAATATCGTTTGTCTACACGAACGATGGTATCTTCAGGTTTTGGGCCCTCCGACGACACACCATCAGACACTGATTCAACGATACCAACTTCTTCTACTCCAGACCCTTCAAAACGCAGCTTAATACCTGCGTAGCGGGCACTTAAGTCCACAAAGTCGCGTACGGACATCTGCTGACCCGTTGCAATTACAAAATCATCGGCCTGATCCTGTTGCAACATCATCCATTGCATGCGTACATAGTCTTTGGCATGTCCCCAATCGCGCTTGGCATCCATGTTGCCCAAGTACAGACAAGACTCGATACCCTGCGAGATATTCGCCATTGCCCTGGTAATCTTTCGGGTGACAAAGGTTTCGCCGCGGCGCGGTGATTCATGATTGAACAGAATGCCATTACAGGCATACATGCCATAGGATTCCCGGTAATTGACGGTGATCCAGTAGGCGTATAGTTTTGCCACTGCATAAGGGGATCGTGGATAAAAAGGCGTAGTTTCTTTCTGCGGAACCTCCTGTACCAAACCATACAATTCAGAAGTGGCGGCCTGATAAAAACGAGTTTTTTGCTCAAGGTTTAGAAAGCGGATCGCCTCCAACATCCTGAGTGTGCCGAGTGCATCTACATCAGCGGTGTACTCTGGCACTTCGAAAGAAACCGCTACATGACTCTGTGCAGCCAGATTGTATATCTCGTCAGGTTGCACTTCCCGAATAATCCGGGTCAGGTTTGAAGAATCCGTTAGATCGCCATAGTGTAAATACAATGACTGATTGTTTTGGTGGGGATCTTCATATATATGATCCAGCCTTTCGGTGTTAAAGGAAGATGCGCGACGCTTAATGCCATGCACCTCATAGCCTTTTTCCAGCAGAAATTCAGCAAGGTAGGAACCATCCTGACCAGTTATTCCAGTAATTAGAGCTTTCTTCATCGGGTGTGGCCGTCGAGTTTAGAACGACCCTGGTTTGATAGAGTTTTGTTATGCGCAACTATATCAAAATGTAGAATAAATCCCCGATTTTCTTTTATTTTTATGCCCTTCAATCACAACTATTTTCAAGAACCATAGCAGTAAAATGGCAATAAAAAAGGCGCCCGCGGGGCGCCTTTTTTACAATTAGCCGATTGGCCTAAAATTCAACACCAACGCCGACTCGGTAAACATTGTCTTCGCCACCGCCCTCAGAAATTGAAGCGCCTGCATCAATCATCACGCGTTTTGCGTTGTCAATGTCACCCAGTTTCAACCAGTGCTTCAAACCAAGACCCAACGCGGTTTGGTCTTTGTAGTGACCAACCCCTGCATTAAAGGTTGTCTTACCGGGTTGAGATGGTTGAATACCATTGGAAAGAGCAACCGCACCGGCGATACCGCGACGAGCTTCCTGACGGACACCATCAAGTTGCTCAACGTTAACACCATCGGTCGGCAGGATACCTGCAGAAACATTGGTAAGACGACGCTCAGCACCAGCCCGACCGATTGATACCTCATCTGGCCCTGCGGCAACTGACCCGGTACCAATTGCGATTGAATTAGAACCCGTGGCGGAAGCCCCTGTACCGATAGCTACCGCGTTCAATCCGCTCGCAGCCGTACCCTGACCAATCGCTATGCTGGCTAGCCCGGTAGACTGTGCTGCGCTGCCAATGGCAATAGAATCCTGCTGCGAAGCAAATGCTCGAGAACCGATCGCGACACTAGCCGCCCCATTGGCAAATGCATAAGCACCAAAGGCCGAGGAGGAGGTGGCGGCCGCAGAGGCTTCAGCACCGTAGGCTGAGGCTGCATTTGCGCTCGCGTTAGATCGCGCACCAACTGCTGTAGCCTGATTGCCACTAGAGAATGCTTCCGCACCTACCGCGGTTGACCGTACACCACCCGTTGCATGTGAGCTGTCGCCCACTGCCGTGGATGAATTACGGCTGGCGGTCGCTGAATAACCCAATGCAGTCGCTTGTGTGCCGCGTGCCAGGGTGTCGTTACCAACAGCAACTGCGTTCGCGTTCAATGCTGCGGCACCTACACCATCGCCATCAACATCACTACCTACTGCGATGCTTTCGCCTTGCGTTGCCGTTGCACCTTGACCAACCACCAGGTTGTTGTTACCTACCGATGAAGCACCAGTACCAACAACCAGGCTGTCTTGACCAACAACCGAGTTTCCAGTACCACCGACAACACTGCCAGAGCCCGACACCACCGCATTTCCACTACCAGTAATAGCAGCATTATTGGTATTAATGACGGTGTTTCCAGTACCTGAAATACTGTTGTTATTGGATGGGTCAACAAAGTTATTAGTACCAACTACCAGGTTGTTACTGGAGTTATCACTAATGTTATTGCCAGTACCGCCCACTACGTTGGCATTGGAGTTCTCTGACAGGGTATTGTTGATACCAACCACCAGGTTCTCATCCGAGCTGCCGCTCAGACTATTGCCCTGACCACCGACAACGTTACCATCTGAACCTTCGATCACCGTATTAGACTCACCACCAACTTGGTTGGTAGTACTGTCGGTTACAGTATTGCTGTCACCGGTAACCGCATTGGAATCTGAATTGGTAACCGTGTTTCCGCTACCCGACACATCGCCGTTATCTGAGGTGCTGACCGTATTACTGGTACCCACCGTGCTGTTATCAGACGACGTGTCTGTCACCAGGTTGTTGTTACCAGCTACCACATTATTATTTGAGTTCAGGTTGATCACGTTCACATCACCTGAGATAACGTTGTAGTTGGCTGAACTTACCGTATTACCGTTACCAGATGCAGTATTGCCGTTAGCCGTGTCTACCGTATTGCTGATACCGGCTACGGTGTTGGCATTCGAATCATCAATGTTGTTGGTATTACCAGCTACCTGGTTCTCATTACTGTTTGCCAGGTCGTTGCTTCCACCGACAACGTTGTTGTCATCTGAATTGGTAACAACATTTTCAGTACCAGCACCGGCGTTGCGATCTGCATTGTCAAACGTGTTACTGGCACCGGCAACCGTGTTGGCATTCGAATCATCAATGTTGTTGGTATTACCTGCAACCTGGTTTTCATTACTGTTAGCCAAGTCGTTGGTTCCACCAACTACATTGTTGTCATCCGAGTTGGTCAGCACATTATCGGTACCAGCACCGGCGTTGCGATCAGCATTATCGAGCGTATTACGACGACCTGCCAGATCGTTGTTATTACTGCCATTGATAATGTCGTTGTTAGCACCCGCGACACTGTTGCGATTACTGTCGGTTACCTCATTGGTATTACCCACGACACTATTGTCATCCGCATTTGTCAGCACGTTATCAGTACCAGCACCCGCGTTACGGTCTGCGTTGTCCAATGTGTTACGTCGACCAGCCAGGTCATTGTTGTTGCTGCCATTGATAACGTCATTATCGGCACCTGCAACACTGTTGCGGTTACTGTCGTCAACTTCATTACCAGCACCTACCACCAGGTTATCACTGGCATCGTCCAGCGAGTTAGTATCACCGGAAACAGTATTGTTATCCGAGTTATTGACTACCTCGTTGCTGGTACCAGCTACGGTGTTATCCAGCACGTTATCCAGGGTGTTGAACGAACCCGCTACCGTGTTGCCTTCTGAATCGGTTACATCGTTGTTGAAACCAGAAACCGTGTTGTCGAAGGCATCTTCCAGTTCATTACCATTACCTGAAACGGTATTGGAGTCGGAAGATACAAGGTCGTTCTCCTCACCTACCACGGAGTTGCTGTTACTGTCATCCAGAGTGTTGGTCAAACCAGCAGTCACGTTTTGATCAGAATCGATCAACTCATTCGCTTCACCACCAACCAGGTTTTCATCTGATTGATCGGTAACCGTGTTTTCCTGACCAGCAACCACGTTCTGATCCGAGTCTTCAGTAACCGTGTTGTCCTGACCCGCGACATTGTTGTCATCACTTTCAAGATCGATGACGTTGCCGTTACCAACTACCGCGTTGCCATCACTGTCGTTGTCGATACGATTATTGTCACCGCCAGCGATGTTGTTATCAGAATCTTCATCGATTTCATTATCTTCACCAGCAACCTGGTTGTTATCCGATTCGTCATCAATGGTGTTGTCATCACCGGCAACAGTGTTGTTGTTACTGTCGTCATCAACCTCGTTATCAACACCAGCTACCTGGTTATTATTCGAACCATCGCTAACGGTATTGTCGTCACCGGCGACGGTATTGCGAGCACCATCGCGGAGCAGATTGTCGCGACCAGCAACCTGGTTGTTGTTCGAACTGTCTTCCAGGGTGTTGCTGTCACCAGCTACCGTGTTGCGGCGAGAATCTTCTATCACATTGTCCTGGCCTGCAACCTGGTTATCACTGGCATCATCATCCAGGAAGTTGTCATTACCAGCCACGGTGTTATTGCTTGACTCATTGTCGATGGTGTTGTCATCACCAGCCACCGTGTTGTTCAAGCTTTCATCATCGATTTCATTGTCTTCACCAGCAACCTGGTTGTTATCCGAATCGTCAGTAACCGTGTTGTCTTCACCAGCAACGGTGTTGTTGTCAGAATCATCCACACTATTACCATCACCAGCTACCGTGTTGCGATCCGCACCATCCAGCACTTCGTTGTCATCACCCGCTACGGTATTGCTGTCAGATTCGTCAACCGTATTGTCATCACCAGCCACAGTATTGTTGTTTGAATCCTCAACCTCATTACTTTCACCAGCAACCTGGTTGTTTTCAGACTCGTCAGTCAAGGTGTTTTCAGAACCCGCAACGGTGTTGTTATCACTGTCTTCTTCAACGGTATTGTTATTACCCGCAACCGTATTGTTGTCAGAGTCCTCTACCGTATTCGAATTACCAGCAACCGTATTGCGATCCGCTTCGTCCAACACTTCGTTGTTGTCACCAGCAACGGTATTGCTGTCTGAATTATCAACCTCGTTGTCATCACCAGCAATGGTGTTGTTTTCAGCACCGTTGTCTACGTCGTTACTGGTACCAGCAACCTGGTTATTGTTACTGTCTGCGTCAACCGTGTTGTCATCACCAGCCACCGTATTGTTGTCGGAATCTTCAACCTCATTACTTTCACCAGCAACCTGGTTGTTTTCAGACTCGTCAGTCAAGGTGTTTTCAGTACCCGCAACGGTGTTGTTATCACTGTCTTCTTCAACAGTATTGTTGTTACCCGCAACCGTATTGTTGTCAGAGTCCTCTACCGTATTAGAATTACCAGCAACCGTATTGCGATCCGCTTCGTCCAACACTTCGTTGTTGTCACCAGCTACGGTGTTACTGTCTGAATCTTCAACCTGATTACTTTCACCAGCAACCTGGTTATTGTCAGCTCCGTCAGTCAGGGTGTTATCGTCACCGGCTACGGTGTTGTTGTCACTCTCGTCTTCAACAGTATTGTCAAAACCAGCGACGGTGTTGTTATCCGAATTATTAACGTCGTTGTCATCACCGGCAACCGTGTTGTTGTCGGCACCATCATCGACATCATTGCTGGTACCAGCAACCTGGTTATTATTACTGTCTGCATCAACCGTGTTGTCGTCACCAGCTACCGTGTTGTTGTCGGAGTCTTCAACCTCATTACTGTTACCAGCAACCTGGTTATTGTCGGCTCCGTCAGTCAGCGTATTATCGTCACCAGCTACGGTATTGTTGTCACTTTCGTCTTCAACAATATTGTCATTACCCGCCACGGTGTTGTTAATCGAATCATCAACCTCGTTTTGAGTACCAGCCACCTGGTTGTTATCGGCATCCGTCAAGGTGTTGTCATCACCAGCAACAGTGTTGTTGTCAGAGTCATCAACCTGGTTGCTTAAGCCCGCAACCGTGTTGTTGTTGGAATCATCTCGAACACTATTGTCATCACCGGCAACGGTATTGTTGTCACTTTCCTCAATAACCTCATTGTCATCACCCGCTACTGTGTTGTTATCGGAGTCGTTAACCTCGTTATCAACACCAGCAACCTGGTTATTCTCGGCGTTATCGGTCAGCGTATTGTCATCACCAGCAACGTTGTTGTTGTCACTGTTAAATTCAACAATATTGTTTTCACCGACGACTGCGTTGGCATTGTTACCGCCACTGCCAGCCGCACCCGCTATAGTGTTGCCTGAACCGCCAACTACGTTATCGGTGTTCAGCCCTGCGAATCCGCCGCTAGCAATGCTGTTACTGGAACCAGAGACTGAGTTACCTGTGTTAAGCCCAGACACCCCGCCATCAGCAATGCTATTACCATTACCGGTGATTGCGTTGTCGCTATTACCACCTGAACCATCGCCACTGGCAATTTGGTTATCCGTACCACCAATCGTGTTGGCATTATTGGCAAAGGAACCATCACCAGTGGCTACGCCATTACCATTACCGCTGATCAGGTTGTTGTCGTTAATGCCAGAGAACGCACCCGTCGCCAGATCATTATCCTGACCAAAGATGGCGTTGTTGTCGTTCTCACCTGAGAAGAATCCAGTTCCCAGGTCGTTACCAGCACCGGACACAACATTGTTATCGTTCTCACCAGACAAGAACCCAGTACCAATTTCGTTGTCTTCACCGCTTACGTCATTGTTGTCAGAAGCGGCAAACACATCGTTGCCATCACCCACCACGGAGTTGTTGTTACTGCCATCTACCGTGTTCTCGGTTCCGGCTACGCTGTTGTTATCGGCATCATCAACTACGTCATTGGTGTCACCACTAACAGTGTTGTTGTCACTGTCGTCGTCAACATCATTGTCATCACCTGCAACCAGGTTGTTGTCACTGCCATCGTCAACCGCGTTGCTGTTACCGGAAACCGTATTGTTGTTACTCTCGTCACGAACGGTATTTTGATTACCAGCTACAGTGTTGTTTTCCGCTTCCTGATCAATGGTGTTTTCGTTACCAGCAACCTGGTTGTTCTCGGTGTCATCCAGCTCATTGCTGTCACCCGCAACCGTGTTGTTGTTAGCATCATTCAGGTCATTGTCATCACCCGATACCTGGTTTTGATCTGAACTATCCAAGGTATTGGCATTACCGCTGACGGTGTTTTTATCACTGTCATCGGTCAAAACATTATTCATACCCGCGACCTGGTTTTGATCCGAGGTCTGCTCAACGGTGTTGCTCATACCCGCAACGGTGTTGTCGTCGGAGTTATCAACCGAATTATTGTTACCACCGACAGTATTATTGTCCGCACCGTTAGTAACTGTATTGGTATTACCCGCTACCGTATTGGCATTGGAGTTGAGCGTTACCTCATTGCTCGCACCCGCAACATTATTGTCGTCTGAATCGCTTACCGTGTTGTTATTACCAGTGACTGCGTTGTCCTGAGCATTAGTCAATTGATTCAGCTGACCAGAGACGTCGTTGCGATCGGCGTTATCCAGGGTATTCTGACCACCAACCACATCGTTATTGTTGCTGCCGTTTTGCACCACGTTGGCATTACCGCCAACGGTGTTGCCATCACTGTCAGTCACAGTATTACTGGTACCTGCTACATCGTTGTCCTGGGCATTGGTCAGCACATTGCTTTGACCAGTCACAGAGTTGCGATCGGCGTTATCCAGCGAGTTCTGACCACCTGACACATCGTTGTTATTACTGCCGTTAACAACCTGATTTAGGTTACCAACCACACCGTTACCATTACTGTTGGTAACCGTATTATCGGTACCTGCGACGTCGTTTTCCTGTGCGTTGGTCAGCACATTGCTTTGACCAGTCACGGAGTTACGATCAGCGTTATCCAGTGAATTTTGCGCGCCAGATACGTCATTATTATTGCTGCCGTTAACAACCTGGTTCTGGTTACCAACCACCCCGTTACCATTACTGTTGGTAACCGTATTATTAGTACCAGCGACATCGTTTTCTTGCGCGTTGGTCAGTATATTGCTTTGTCCAGCAACACTGTTGCGATCGGCATTATCCAGTGTATTTTGACCACCGGTCACACTGTTGTTATTGCTGCCATTCAAGACATCGTTGTTGGCACCGGAGACGCTGTTGTTATCACTGTTATCAACTTCGTTATTTTCACCAACAACCAGGTTGTCATCAGCGTTATTCACCAAGTTGGTATTTCCTGAAACCGTGTTGCCATCTGCATTAGTCACCTGGTTATTGAAACCGGCCACGGAGTTGTCCAGAGCGGTATCCAGTGTGTTAGACGAGCCAGCAACCGTGTTGCCCTCTGAATCGATCACGTCGTTATTAAAACCAGAAACCGTATTATCCAGAGCGTTATCCAACTCATTGCTGGAACCCGAAACCGTGTTGCCATCGGACTCAAGCAGATCATTGGAGTTACCAACTACCGCGTTGTCATTACTGTCTTCCAGGGTATTGGAGGTACCGGCAACGCTGTTCTGATCCGAATCTATCAACTCGTTGCTGTCACCAGCTACCAGGTTCTCATCTGATTCATCTGAAACGATATTCGCCTCACCAGCGACGACGTTTTGATCGGAGTTGCCGGTCACAGTATTGTTCAGACCCGCTACAACGTTCTCGTCGCTCTCGCCCTCAACCAGGTTGCCTTCACCAGCTACCGCATTGTTATCACTCTCAGTAACGGTGTTTTCGAGGCCAGCCACATCGTTGGCTTGCGCGTCATTCAAAGAGTTTGAATCCCCTGCCACACTGTTGTCGTTGGAATCCTGAACTGTGTTAGACGAACCACCTACCACGTTGTCGTCGGAGTTATCCAGGCTGTTACCATCGCCAGATACAACGTTTTGGTCGCTGTCATTGGTGACCGTATTGTTGGCACCAGATACATCATTATTGTCACTGTTGTCTGAAACAGTATTCAGGTTACCAACCACCGCATTGCGGTTACTGTTGTCCGTGACAATCTGGTTCGATCCGCCAACCACGTTGCCATCCGAATCCAGGGTCACTTCATTGCTGAAACCACCGACCTGGTTGCTGTTGCTGTCGCCAGTTACGGTGTTTTGCAGACCTGCAACATCGTTGTTGTTGCTGTCATCAACACTATTGGAACTACCGCCAACGGTGTTTGCGTTACTGGTCGCGGTAACCGTGTTGGTGTTACCTGAAACATCATTGTTATCGCTGTTTACGGATACAACGTTACTGTCACCAGAGACATCATTGTTGTCACTGCCGCCAGAAATGGTGTTTGTAATACCTGTTGCAGAGTTACGGTTACTGTTATCCGTTACAACCTGGTTGGAACCGCCTACGACGTTGCCATCAGAATCCAGCGTTACTTCATTGCTGAAACCACCCACCTGGTTGCTGTTACTGCCACCAGTAACCGTGTTTTGCAAGCCAACCACGTCGTTGTTATTACTTTCGTCGATGGTGTTTTGGCTACCACTCAGCTGGTTGTTATCACTGTCTTCAATGCTGTTCAGATTACCCGTAATGGTGTTGTTATCACTGTTGATAACGGTTGGTGAATTACCGCCAATCAGGTTGTTGAAGCTTGGATCCACGAACGCACCCGTACCACCAACGACGTTATTACCTGAGCCATCGGTAACCGTATTGTTTGTACCAGTTACCACGTTCGCAAACGCGCCGTCGTCCACCGTGTTGCTGTTACCACTGACATTGTTATCAAACACCGCGCCGGTATCGCCGAGGGTGTTATTTCGACCACTCACTACGTTGGCAATACTGCCGCCACTGACCGAGTTATTGTTTCCACCGTTGATAATGTTGTCTTCGGTGCCAGCACCTGTAATGGTGTTATCGTGGCCACCCAGGATGGCATTGTGATCGCCCACTGGCGCATTGATGGCATTACCTTCACCACCAATCACCACGTTCGCAACACCGCCCGTAACCGCCAGGTTATTACCTATAGCGATATTGCCGTCGCCTGCGACGTTATTGCCGCCACCGATGGCTACGTTATTGGTGCCGTCGACCATGTTGTCATCGCCAAGGATATTATTGTTATTACCCGATGCAATGCTGTTGTCATCACCAACCACATTATTGTCGTCAGCGGTGATCGCATTTCGATCACCGGTTACCAGGTTATCGTCACCGGTTAAGCTGGCATTTCCATCACCAGATATCTGGTTGTTGTTACCATCAAGGTTGGTGTTGTCGTCGCCAGTGACATCGTTATCATCACCCATCAAACCGGTGTTGCGATTACCACTTACCTGGTTTTGCGTGCCAGTTAGCTGATCGTTATTGTTACCAATCACGGTATTGTTGTTGCCAACAATATCGTCGTTTTGCACGCCCAGTACCCGGTTGTTACTGCCAGTTACGCCAGTGTTATCGTTACCGGTAATGAGGTTTTGATTTCCATCAATATTGGTATTGCCGCTGCCATTGACGATGTTGTCGTCACCTTGCAGATTCGTGTTGCCGTCACCGGTTACCAGGTTATCATCACCAGTCAGGCCAGTATTGCCATCGCCGGCGACCTGGTTGTTATTACCATCAAGGTTGGTGTTGTCGTCGCCAGTGACATCGTTATCATCACCCATCAAACCGGTGTTGCGATTACCACTTACCTGGTTTTGCGTGCCGGTTAGCTGATCGTTATTGTTACCAATCACCGTATTATTGTTGCCAACAATATCGTCGTTCTGCACGCCTAATACACGGTTGTTATTGCCAGTTAAACCGGTGTTATCGTTACCGGTGATCAGGTTTTGATTGCCGTCAATATTGGTATTGCCACTGCCGTTAACGATGTTGTCGTCACCTTGCAGATTGGTGTTGCCGTCACCGGTTACCAGATTGTCATCACCGGTCAGGCCTGTATTGCCATCACCTGCGACCTGGTTATTGTTACCAGCAAGGTTGGTGTTATCGTCGCCAGTGACATCGTTATCATCACCCATCAAACCGGTGTTACGATTACCACTTACCTGGTTTTGCGTGCCAGTTAGTTGATCGTTATTGTTACCAATCACGGTATTGTTATTGCCAACAATATCGTCGTTTTGCACACCCAGAACCCGGTTGTTGTTGCCAGTTAAGCCAGTGTTGTCATTACCGGTGATCAGGTTTTGGTTTCCATCGATATTGGTATTGCCGCTGCCATTGACGATGTTGTCGTCACCTTGCAGGTTCGTGTTACCGTCACCGGTTACCAGGTTGTCATCGCCGGTCAGGCCTGTGTTGCCATCACCCGAAACCTGGTTGTTGTTGCCTGCTAAACCGGTATTTCCATCTCCGGTCACTGCATTGTTGTCGCCAGTCAGGCCGTTATCATCACCTGCCACCTGGTTGTCAGTACCGGCCACCGCGTTACGGCTGCCAGTTACAACGTTATCACCACCAACGGTAATGGCATTGTCATCGCCAGTAACCGTATTGTTATCTGTCGCGATGTTGTCGTTGTTGTTACCGACGATCAGGTTTTCATTACCCGACAGGCCGTCATTGCCACTGCCGTAGATATTGTTGTCGTCGCCTGACAGATTAGTATTTTGATCGCCATAGACAGCGTTTCCGTTACCACTCAGGCCAGTGTTACCCGCGCCAAACACGCCGAGGTTATCATCGCCCGAAACTTCATTGTCTCGACCAAATACTTCGTTATTGGTGCCCGTTACGGTATTGCCTTCGCCAACGATCAGGTTATCGTCGCCATCGGCGGCTCCGCCCGACCCATCAACGGTGTTGCCCTGACCCATCACGATGTTGTTATTGGCGTCATCGGTGACTACATTGTCGCCACCATCTACCAGGTTGCCATCGGAATTGGTGATTGCGTTGTCAAAACCGTCTACACGGTTGTTTTCGGTAGTGCCGCCATCGCTTGCGGTGACCGAGTTGCCAGATCCGAACAGCTCATTGTTTTGCGCTGTGCTTGCTGCAGACGCAGAGATGCTGTTGTTATCACCATTGGCGGTGTTACTGTTAATGGTTGATTCAGCCGACGCCGTGAAGGTGTTCAGGTTGCCATCAATGGTGTTGTCATTGGTGGTGGAATTATCATTGTCGATCAGGTTGCCTCGACCAAAAACTGTGTTGCCAGTCGCTTCACTATTGGCAGCGTCAGCACGAACATTGACTCGATTAAAGTTTCCGTCGAGCCTGTTGTTGCTGTTGGTCGCATCAAAGCCAACGGCCTCTGCGTCCAGTTGGTGTGCGCGGCCAATCGTGGCATTTGAGTTAACCGTTGCGGTGGCGCCTCCTGTAGCAGAAATGTCGATATCATTATCATCGCCATTCAGGTCATTTCCGGTCACTTCAACGGTCGAATCCGCACCGGCATTTACCTCGATACTGCTATCCACTCCCACCAGCTGATTGTTAGCAGAAGTAACGGTCGCATTGCCAGACGTATCCAGTACGATGTCGTTATTAATTCCTGACAACTGATCATTTGATGATGAAACATTACTACCTCCACCAGTAGTAGTCACCACAATGCCATTTAGACTACCGTCCACAATGGCTGAATCAATTGACGTTGTAGTGCCATCTCCAAGGGTTGTCAGGCTGTTTTGCGCACCAAGCACAGTATTGTTGGTCACGTCTGTATCCAACCCACCCGCGCCCTGCGCCGAGACTGTGTTCTGAAAACCATCTACATTGTTATTATCCGTATTAACCGTGGTTCCCGCACCTGAGCTTGCTGCTGTGACACTGTTCATTTGACCACTAATGGTGTTGTCCGACACTGATGAGCTCAAGCCACCATTATTGAAAGAATTAACTAAATTGCCATTACCGCCGGCGATGCTATTGTCATCAGCATTGGACGTTCCTGCGCCAAGAGTGTTTGAAAACAGCGTGTTCTGTAAGCCGCCAATATCGTTCCTATTTGCAGTGCCCGTGCCAGTGATTGCACCCGCCTGAACGCTATTTCCCTGACCATCGATGACATTGGTATTTGCTTGGCTGGTGCCTGCATTCTCGGCAATTGAGTTGACCTGATTGGCATCGCCGTTCACAGCATTCATATTCAGCTCTGATGAGCTACCTGCTCCGGTTGCAGAACCATTTAAGGTTGCACTGTTCCCTGCAACGGTATTGTTGTCGACATTCGACTCGCCATCCAACAGACCTGAACTCGACACATTAATGCCGTTACCGATCAGATCATTGTTATCAACAATCGCTTCACCACCACCGGTCGCACCGGCGGTAATATTGACATCTCCACCAGTTACTTCGTTGTCCACGACTTCGGCATTGCTGCCCACGCCATCTGAAGTAATTGTAATGTCGTGATCGCTGCCATCGAGCTCATTAAAGCTCGACGCGGCCACACCACCGGCAGTACCAGTAACATCGACCCGGTTACCATTGCCGTTAAGCTCATCGGAAACAGAACTGGCCTGGCTACCTGGACCAGTAGCGGTTAGATCAATCGCCTGGTCGGTACCGTCCATGCTGGATGCGTTGACAACGACTGAGCCGCCGCCGCTGGCGACCCCATCGATTTGGTTGCGATCACCATTAACCGCCACATTCTCGGATGCTGCAGAAGAACCCGCATCGGTTGCTGACAGGTCGGTGGAATTGTCAAAACCATTCACTGAATTCGTCAATATATTGACCGTGCCGCCATTATTAGCCGCACCAACAAATTCATTACTGATGCCTGCAACATTATTCTGATTCACATTAATGGTGCTGGCATCACCATCAGCAAATGCATTAATGAGCGTGTCGGCGCCATCAATGGTGTTTTCGTTTGCGTTTGCAACTGAATCGCCCGCCCCATTATTGGTAGTGCGAACGTCGATGGTGTTGTTGTTACCATCCACCACGTTATCGTTGGCGTTATTGGTGCCTTCAGCAGCGCCAGCCACGATGGGCATTGCGCCATCATTGGCGTTCACGTTGTTGTCGTCGCCATTGATTGTGTTGCCCACTGCTGGATCAACCACGTTTCCGCTACCGGTTACACGATTGTTATCGCCTTCGACGCTGTTGTTGTCACCCTGGACAAACACGTTGGCACCATCGACGAAATTATTCGTCCCGCTGGCATAGCTGTTGTTGCCAGTCACATCATTATTAATGCCAACCGCGCCCGAATTGTCGCCGTCAACAAAACTTAGGTTGCCTACCGAGACCGCGTTGAGCCCATCGGCGGTATTTCCTGCACCAATCGCCACGGCGTTCTCACCTGTTGCCTGGGTATTGGTACCAATAGAAATAGCATTGGATGATGCTGCGTTAACGTCTGCGCCATCACCGATGGCAACGCCGCCAGTTGAGTCTGCCGCAACAGTGGAATTATCCCCTGCTGCGAAAGAGGCATCAGCGTTGGCCTCGGAATCAAAACCAACCGCGGTAGATCGCGCGCCTGCAGCTGCGGTACCTGTACCAGCAGCAAATGCATTCGTGTCTGACGCTGCGGAGCCATCACCTATGGCAATTGAATTTCCGCCAGTTGCTTTTGCATTCGCACCAAAGGCCGAGGACGACGCGCCAGTTGCATTTGCTGAGTTACCGATGGCGACTGAGTCTGCGCCACCAGCGGTATTTGCGGCAGTACCAATTGCTACTGAATTGGTGCCATCAGAATCGGCACCGAAGCCAATTGCCACTCCGCCAGCCTCATCAACATTTGAGTTGTCACCAATCGCGACACCATTGTCAGAGCCGCCATCTACCGTAGCATCATCACCGATGGCTACCGCGCCGGTTGCCTGCGCTGTGCTATCTTCGCCAATCGCTACGGCTTGCGCGCCTGTCGCATCACTATCGTCGCCGATGGCAATTGCAGATTCAGCAGTAGCGCTTGCACCGCCATCGCCATTTGTGTTGCCGTCACCGCCTATTGCAATCGCACCTTGAGCAGTCGCCGATGCGCCTTCACCAAAAGCCGACGAGCCAGTTGAGTCTGCAACAGCGTCTGCACCCACCGCAACTGCGCCGCTGCCTGTGGCTTGTGCACCGGTGCCATTTCCGTTCAGATCACCACCAAGGGCTACTGAAGCTGCACCCGTAGCATCAGACTCATTACCGATAGAAATGGAATCACCACCACCGGCAGTGTTTGAATTTGTGCCGATCGCCACAGAATCTGTGCCATCGGAGTCGGCACCATCACCAATGGCGACGCCGCCAGCTTCGTCCACATCTGAACCGTTACCAATGGCTACACCGCCATCCGATCCACCATCAACAGTAGCGCCGTTGCCGATTGCCACGGCATTGTCTACTTGGTTGCCAGCATTGGTCCCAACATCTACGCCATCACCTATGGCGACGTTGCTATTACCATCCACATTGCTGGTACCGGTGATTTGGCCAACGTTATTGTTGCCATCCACATCGCCATTGCCGGCGGCATTGAACACGTTATCAGTGCCGGTTACCGAGATGGGGTCACCAAAAACAGCATTGCCTGAACCATCAATCGTAATACCGTTACCAACGGCAGTATTAGACCCGCCACCAGACACATCTATATTGCTACCAACGGCTGTATTGTTGCTGCCACCAGCAACGCTTACACCATTGGCACCGCCACCATCCTGGCTGCCAATCGCAATATTTTGTGATCCGCCAGCAGTACTGGCACCATTGCCAACTGCGATATCAGTTGCGTCACCAGTTGTAGCATCGGCATTTCCTGATCCACCTGCTCCAGAAATATTGCCTCCACCCACAGCGATGCCTTGTTGTGTAGCGCCTGACACACCGTCATCAGTGCCAAGAATGATGTCGCCGCCTTCGGCAGAGACAATATCACCCGCTGTTACGTCACCCGTACCAGTTGCATTAATGCTTTCAGTGGCATTAATGGTGCCATCGTCAATTGAAGTGCTCTCTGCGCCATCACTGAAGAAGGCAGTATCGTTCTCGATGGTGCCAGTATTTCCAGCACCATCAGTGGTCACAATCTCACTGTCAGTTATTGTGGTTGAAGCGGTTCCGCTATCGCTTACCGTGACCACGTTATCTTCAACAGTGGTAGTGTTCCCTGTGCCATCAGTTGAGGTCACCAAGCTACCATCAATCGTTGTGCTGTCACCGTTCCCGACATCTGTAACCGTGACGGTATCCCCATCTATGACCGTGGTGTCACCGCTTGCATCGTTTGATGTAGAAGTTGAGCCATTAATAGTTGTAGTACCGGACGCACCGTCATCAGAAACAATTTCGCTGCCGTCAATATTGGTAGACGTTGTACCGTCGTCAAAATTGGCCGTGTCACCTTCTATTGTTCCAGTGCCGTTAGCGTTGGTAGTGGTGATGGTATCGCCATCAATATTGGTTGTCTGTCCGGCACCTACTGTAGAGGTAATGTTTCCGTTGTTAATAAATGTTTGATTATTGGCGCCTCCACCTGCGGTGATATCTGCGCCATTAATAGTGGTTGTTTGGTTTCCACCGCCTACTTGAGAGACAAATTCACCATTCTCGATGCGAATTTGGTCTCCAGTTGCGCCGCCGATGGTGACGTCGGAGCCACTAATTGTGGTAGTGGCGTTGCCGCCACCAACTTGAGATACGATTTCCCCATTGTCGATACGTGTCTGGTTACCTGCGGCGCCGCCTGCGGTAATGTCTGCACCACTGATCGTTGTGGTTTGATTGCCATTTCCAACGCGCGAGACAATGTTGCCATCTGTGATTGTGGTCTGGTTATTAACCGCATCGCCTATGGTTGCGCTTGAATCCGCTGTGATCGCTCCGTCAGTGATTGTGGTTTGTTCGGCTCCATCGCCGACTGTGACAGTACCGTCTAACTGTGACGTGCCGTCGACATTCAAGTTGCCGTCTACGTCTGAATCACCAGTGACATTGAGGTTGTCGTTTACCACCAAATCGCCGGTGGAGTTGCTTACATCACCCTGCAAATCTGAAGTGCCGGTGACCACCAGGTTACCGTCTACAGTAGTGTCATCCAAGGATGTATCGCCATCCACATCGAGATTGCCTGTGACGTCGAGGTTGTCATTAACCGTGACCGTGTCATCCGATGCGTCAGTAATGTCACCCGCCACATCCAGAGCTTCTACTGTCGTGTTGCCGTCTACATTCAGATTGCCATCTACATCACCGTCGCCAGTAACGTTGAGTCCGCCACCGCCAGTTACATTGAGGTCTCCACCACCATTGATATTGACATCCTGACCTTGCGCATTAACATCAAGCACTGTGCCATCTGTATTAATGGTGTTCGTTCCGTTGAGGCTTCCGCCTGTTAGATTGACGCTACCCCCACCGGTGTTGACGTTACCTGTGCCGGTGTTTACGTTTCCGCCACCAGAATTGATGTCTCCGCTTGCTGTATTGACATTGCCGCCATTGGAGTTGATGTTGCCACCGGCTAGATTCAGGTTGCCACCCCCAGTGACATTTACATTTCCGGCACCTGTGTTCAGGTTTACATTCCCACCACCAGTGTTTACTCCGAGAGTATTACCACCGGTGTTAATAGCACCGCCAGCCACATTCAGGTTTCCGCCACCGGTATTAACATCGCCACCAGCCGTGTTCACGTTGCCCGTGCCGGTATTTACGTTACCGCCACCAGAATTAATATCATTACCATTGGAACCAATCGTGCCATTAACCGATAAGTTGTCATCTACCGTGACCGTGGTGCCAGTGGAATCTTCAATCACACCATCCTGAATATCCAGGTTGCCGCCATTCCCCAAACCATCTCCGATAACAACGTTGCCAGTCTCGGCCGTGATATCGCCTGTTTGAGCGGTTATCGAGTTGCCTGTTGTGGTTAGTGATTCGATAACCAATACAGAATCGGTGGAGATATCGTCCCCATTAACAGAGCCATCAAGAATATTGTCGACCCCTGGACCGGCTGAGCCCTGAACTTCCATGGCACCAATATCGTCATTGGTTACTGCGCCAGCAGCCAAGTCATCTGAGGTGATAGAACCATCTGTTATGGTGCCCCCTGCACCACCTGACACTGAACCATCCGCCAGGTCATCTTCAACGATGGTGCCATCTTCTATTTCGCTGCTCTGAACCTGATCCACACCCAAGTTTGCCGTACCAGTATTGGTAATGCCATCGGTGGTAGTTACACCATTCACATCAAGGTTGTCGTTAATATTGACTTCGTCATCAACTGAATCAACGATTTGCCCGCCTTGGGTGTTGAGTTGATTGCCATTCAAGCGAACATTTCCGCCGAACACATCCAGCCCACCATTATTGATGTCAACACCACCGTTAAACTCACCGCTGCCGTCAACATCCAGCGTGCCGACATTGATTACGTTTCCGCCATCCGCATTTAATTGATTGCCATTCAGGCGCACGTTGCCACCATTGACATCGATGCCACCAGCATTCACATCCAAACCACCGGCATCAACAACCACCGCACCATCACTGGTTAAACCATCTACGGTTGTGTCGCCGTTAACATCCAGGTTACCGGTTACATTTACATCGCCACCCGCATCGATATTGCCTGACACATCGGCATTCCCGTTACTTACTATCAGGTCACCGCCATCAGCATCAGCACCGCTGATCACCACATTACCTTCTACCGCAGTAATGTCACCAGTCATGGCGGTAATGCTGTTACCAGTAGTGGTGAGCGATTCAACTACCAGAACCGAGTTTTCATCGATTTTGTCGCCGTTAATCGCGTCGTCTGCGATGTCTACTGTTCCAATAGAACCATTTTGGATGACATCAGTGCCAGTTCCTTCAGAGCCTTGCACTGAATTAGGGGCCAAGTCTGAATTTTGTACTGGGCCGGGTAAACCGGCCAACACGCCTGGCGCGAAGTCTGCGGCTGTGAGAGTGCCATCCTGGATATCTTGCGTTGTGATCGTGTTGTTTTCGATCTCGCTGGAATCGATGGTGTTGTTCTGAATTGTGTCGCCTTGGATGACCAGAGTTGACTCATCAATGTCAGTACCAGTCAAACTGTTGTTTTGAATATCATCGCCAGTCAGCGAACCATTACTGACATTCGCGCCAGTTACCGAATTATCCTGGAGCTCACTATTACCAACAGAGTCTGCCGCCAGGTCTTGCGCGGTCAGGCTATTGTTCTGAATATCGTCACTGTTCAGCGAGCCGTTAATAACGTTCGCACTGTTAACGGAATTATCCTGCAGTTCACTGTTGCCTACCGAATCTGCCGCCAGATCTTGTGCGGTCAGGCTGTTGTTCTGGATATCATCGCTCGTCAAGGAGTTATTCTGAACGTTGGCGCTATTTACGGCATTGTCTTGCAGTTCACTATTGCCAACGGAATCTGCTGCCAGGTCTTGTGCGGTCAGGCTATTGTTTTGAATTTCACTCGAATCAACCGTTCCATCCTGAATGGTGTCGCCTTGGATAATCAGCGTGGACTCATTGATATCCGCACCCGTCAACGAGTTATTCTGCACGTTGTCACCAGTTACCGCGTTGTCCTGCAGCTCACTGTTTCCAACAGAGTCCTCAGCTAAATCCTGGGCAGTCAGACTATTGTTCTCAATTTCGCTCGAATCAACCGTTCCATCCTGAATGGTGTCGCCCTGGATAACGAGGGTGGACTCGTTGATATCATTCCCAGTGAGCGAATTGTTCAGCACATCATCAGTAGTGATGGTGTTGTTTTGGATTTCGCTAGAATCAATCGTATTGTCGGTAATAAAGTCGCCCGAGATGACTAGCGTCGACTCATTGATATCGTCACCGGTCAGTGAGTTGTTTGCCACACTGTCACTATTGACCGAGTTATCCTGTAATTCGCTATTACCCACTGAATCGGCTTGCAACTCTCCGGCCCCAACCGAGTTGTTAGCTAGATCGTCGGCGGTGAGCGTATTGTTTTGGATTTCGCTCGAATCAACGGTTCCATCCTGAATGGTGTCGCCCTGGATAATCAAGGTGGACTCATTGATGTCATCGCCGGTCAGCGAATTATCTTGTACGTTGTTGCCATTAACGGCATTGTCTTGTAGTTCACTGTTACCCACCGAGTCAGCAGCGAGATCATCCGCGGTTAGCGTATTGTTTTGGATTTCACTCGAATCAACCGTGCCATCCTGAATGGTGTCGCCTTGGATAACCAAAGTCGACTCATTGATATCCGCACCCGTCAACGAGTTATTCTGCACGTTGTCACCAGTGACCGCGTTATCCTGCAACTCGCTGTTTCCAACAGAGTCCTCGGCTAAATCCTGGGCAGTCAGGCTATTGTTCTCAATTTCGCTCGAATCAACGGTTCCATCCTGAATAGTGTCGCCCTGGATAACCAGCGTGGACTCATCGATATCAGCTCCAGTTAGCGAATTGTTCAGAACGTCGTCGCCAGTGATAGTGTTGTTTTGGATCTCGCTGGAATCAATCGTGTTGTCGGTAATAAAGTCGCCCGAGATGACGAGTGTTGACTCATTGATATCGTCACCAGTCAGTGAGTTGTTAGCCACATTGTCACTATTGACCGAGTTGTCTTGTAATTCGCTATTACCCACTGAGTCGGCTTGCAACTCTCCAGCACCAACCGAGTCGTTAGCTAGATCGTCCGCGGTCAGTGTATTGTTCTGGATCTCGCTCGAATCAACCGTGTTGTCCTGTATGGTGTCGCCCTGAATGACCAGGGTGGACTCATTAATATCATCGCCGGTTAAGGTATTGTTTTGAATCTCGCTTGAATCAATCGTGTTGTCCTGGATGGTGTCGCCCTGTATGACCAGAGTGGACTCATTAATATCATCACCCGTGAGCGAGTTATTCTGCACATTGTCACTGTTAACAGAATTGTCTTGTAATTCACTGTTTCCCACCGAGTCTGGCGCAAGATCCGCCGCATCGACCGTACCATTAACAATGTCATCGCCACCGTTTGCTTCACAGCTCGCGGTGCCGGCTCCAGCACAATTCACATCACCCGCGCGAACCGGTGTCGCCGTTAACATTGCAATAAAGCAAAGGGCAACAAGAACGTTGAGCACGAAAAGTTTTGACGATGATTTACTTGTATTCATAAACAGCTCCAAGGCTGAAATACGACCGAGTGAGGAAATTGGTCGCGTTGGATTTTTGTGAGATGACAATTTTGCTTGTGAGCGCTTCATAGTGAGTACCATTAAACTGACTGGAGTCTCTATCTATTTGCCTTTGACAACAGCCAGAGCTGCGTATTGCCACCGCACAGATAAAGTTTCGGGAATTTTGGAATTGTGAACGAGGAAAACGAGCACGCGCCGTTCGCAGCACGTACTGACCAACCCAACAACAACGATACATCTATCGATGCTGTCTTCCTCACGTTATAGACAACGCGAGCGAGAAGAATGCGTAAAACAAAACGCACGTATTGTTCCCCCTACCACGAGAGTAGTTTTATTATTTAAGAGGCATGGAAACCCTAACCCGTGATCACCCAATATTTGATCACGAGGCCAGACGGTCTGCAATAACCGTGAAACTACCTAATAGATAACCCCAGTTTACATACACTTTTGCTGCAGTGTTTGCATTGACTCCTTAGCGGCGAACATACAAACAACGCTGCAAGTTGTTTGAAATTAACAGCTTTTTTTTACTTTGACAATAGACTTTAGTCGCGAAGGGAGGAATTAAGGGTTGTCAATTGTCCAGCTTCTGTTTTTGCGCGATGAGCTGTTCAAGCAGGGGAAATATGCGCTTAAAGTCGAATCCGAACACCTGGTTGGCCTGGCCGATTTCATCCAGCGCTTCAACGGTTTTTTTACCAAGCACACCGTCGATCTCGCCAATGTCGTAACCGAGCATGGAGAGCATCCGTTGCACACCCGCTACGCGGGTGCGGTATGGCACTTCATATGTACGCCTTCCAAAGTAGATATCCACTTTGTTGTAGTTACGCCAGTTCTTCTCCACCTGGTTGAACTTGACCACAATATTGCCGTCCTGGCAGAAATTTCCATCAGGTATACGAAAGTCAGCCAACTTTACGCAGAGCGGCTTTTCTTCACCCCAGTTAAAGGCGTCCACCGGCATGGTAGAACGCGGGTTGGATTCGGCATGCAGATAGTAACTACCCTCCAGCATGGCGACATCAACTGGCACTTCGCAAAATCCCGGGTAGATACGCCACCAGCCTTCGCTGGCAGTACGACCTTCGGTGGTGTCATACCCCACCGCTACCATCAGCACCAAGTCGGTTTGATTGCAGACCTCGAGTCGCGCTTCGACTTGTTGTACCAGGCCAAATATCAGCCCGGCACCGATAATGAAACTGATCAGGTTTTTGCGTACCAGCAACACAGTCGCCCTAGCAATTTATCCTGGCAAACTTGCGCTTGCCCACCTGCAGCACAAATGGGCATGGCCCAGTGATGACCTGCTTGGGATCTTCGATACGCTCACCATCTATTTTTACCGCCCCCTGCTTCACCATGCGCATGGCTTCGGAAGTGCTCGGACACAATTGCGCCTCTTTGATCAAGCTGCCAATTGGCATGCCCTCTCCCAACGCAATCGCCATCTCCGGCATTTCATCGGGAATGGCATTACGCTGAAAACGCTGGATAAAATCCTGCTTGGCAGACTCAGCTGCCTTGTCATCGTGAAAACGGCTTATTATTTCTTCGCAGAGTAAAAACTTCACATCGCGAGGATTCATGCCCTCCTCGATCTGCTGTTGAAATCCTTCGACCTCTTCCAGAGAGCGGAAACTCAGCAACTCAAAGTAACGCCACATGAGCTCATCTGAAATCGACATCAGTTTGCCAAACATATCGTTTGGCGCATCGGTTATGCCAATGTAGTTATTCAGCGACTTGGACATCTTCTGCACCCCGTCCAGGCCTTCCAAAATCGGGACGGTGAGGATGGCCTGCTGTGGCTTGCCATAGGCACGCTGCATATCACGACCTACCAACAAATTAAATTTCTGGTCGGTGCCGCCTAACTCGATATCGGTGCCCATGGCCACTGAGTCGTAGCCCTGCACTAGTGGGTACATGAATTCGTGAATGGCTATCGGTTGATTAGCTGCATAGCGCTTGCTGAAATCATCGCGCTCCAACATTCGTGCAACTGTGTACTGCGCCGAGAGTCGAATCATGTCTGCCGAGGTGAATTTATTCATCCACTCGGAATTAAACCGCACAATCGTTGTCTCCGGATCCAGGATTTTGAATACCTGCTCTTGATAGGTCAGCGCATTTTCCTTGATCTCTGCTTCACTTAAAGGTGGGCGTGTGGCGCTTTTACCGGTCGGATCACCGATCAGGCCGGTGAAATCACCGATCAAGAAGGTGACATTATGACCGAGAAGTTGAAACTGGCGCAGCTTGTTGATCAACACCGTATGACCCAGATGTAAATCAGGCGCTGTGGGGTCGAAGCCAGCCTTCACTTCTAACGGACGACCAGTTTTCAGCTTTTCTTCAAGCTCCGCCTGGGGAATGATTTCATCGGCGCCACGCAACAATTGCTGCATGGTTTTGGATACTTCTTGAGACACGAATTTTCCTTGGGATTAACAAATTTTAGTTGCACTAGTTAGAGCCGAAGACTAAACGCATCTTTGCGCTGATACAAGCACTCAGGCCCGTGATTCATCAGCGAATGCGGCTCCTAAAACATGTTGATCCATTTGAAATCTGCTTTATCGTTGCACGGTTTTGGGAAATTACGACCAATATCGCACTTAAAGTGCACATTAATATTACAAATTGTCTTTTTCCCTTTGCTTAGCACCCCCTTAACAAGCAAAATAGCGCCTTGTCCAAATCAACCGCCAAGATTGCGAAGATAATCCCAGCGAATTAATTGATGCTAAGCAGACTCTCCAAGTTAGTAGACACCGTCAGCAAGTCATTCAAAGTGCTTGTGGGTACGGCAATGAATCCATATCGCAACACTGCGAACCGCCAGCCAAACCGGGCCAGAATCAAAAACCACCATTATTTACTGGGCGGCTCGGTCATCGTCATAGGCAGTTGGATCACCCATACAACGACCGCCAGGGTCTACGACGAGTATCATAACCAACAAGCTCAGGCCTTTGCTCAGGCGATGCCGAATAATGGTTATGCACTGAATGGCGGCTTACCGGACGAAGTGTTTAATGATTCACTTAAATTGACCCAGGGCCCTTTTTCCAGCAACGCAGATTTAGCCCAGTCACCATCTGATCATATTTTTAGTGCCAGCGGCGCAAATCTGGCTGAGCCGGCCGCATTACGCAACTACGACGAAATGGCCTACACCGTTCGTCGTGGCGACACCCTGGGGCGGATTTTCAAGAATCTCGATCTGGACTTATCACTGCCCTACCACATCAGCCAACACGACACCGCCAAACAGCTGGTGTCGCTATCAGTTGGTCGCGATCTTCTGTTTCGTACCGACAAGGACGAAAACCTGCGTGAGCTAAGTTATCCATTGAACGCACTGCAAAACCTGGTGGTGTCTGTAGAGGGCAACAATGTCGCTGCTGCAAGAGTGGATGACATTCCTTACATCACTACCGAGCAATCGGTGTCAGGCGAGATCGACAGCTCCTTGTATGATGCCGCATTGGAGGCCGGTTTGAGTATTCGCCTAGTAATGGACATGGTGCGCATCTTTGGCTGGGATATTGATTTTGTACTGGATATCAGACGCGGCGACACCTTCCACGTTATTTACGATCGCCATGAATTGAATGGCGAGGTACTTGCGGATGGCGAAATTCTTGCTGCTGAATTTACCACGCAAAATCAAACTTATCGTGCCCTGCGCTTTGATGATGGGCAGGGTGGCACCAGCTATTACACTCCAGAAGGCGAAAGCATGCTGGGCACTTTCCTTCGCTCACCGGTGGAATTTAGCCGTATCTCTTCGCGATTTGGAAAACGCAAACATCCGATTCTGAAAACCTGGCGTGCGCACAAGGGTGTTGACTATGCGGCGGCCCGCGGCACACCAATTCGCGCCACTGCGGATGGCAAAGTAATTCACGCCGGCAAGAAAGGCGGTTATGGCAAAACTGTCATTCTCCGTCATGCTGGCCGGTTCAGCACTTTATATGCGCACATGAACGGTTATGCCAAAGGAGTGCGCACTGGTAATCGAGTCAAACAGGGTGACGTGATCGGTTACATCGGCAGCACCGGCCTGGCAACTGGCCCACATCTGCACTACGAATTCAGACTTGATGGCGTTCATCGAAACCCACTAACTTTCAAAACCCCAAAAGCCGGTTCAGTTAGCGAAAATTTAAGGCCTGAGTTTGACGAGCTAAGCATCCACTGGATGGCCAACCTGGATTCTCTGGTTGGTGCTTACCAGTTGGCCAAACAAAACCAGGCAAATAGCAGCGGCGCAGAAGCTTTCTAGCTAGATGGCTGGCGAGCTCTATGTCGGCATGATGTCCGGCACCAGCGTAGATGGTATTGATGCCGCCCTGGTTGAAATAACCTCCCGATACAAACTTCGGGTACTCGCCACAGACTATACGCCCTTCCCCACAGAGCTGCGCCAGGAAATAAACCAGCTTGCGCTGAATAATTCCGGATTATTCAAAAACGAAGACTCCAGTCTGCATAATAGGCTTGCAGACCATTACGCTGACGCGGCCAATCATATATTGGAGAAAAACAGCGTACCTCGGGACGAGGTTCGGGCAATTGCTAATCACGGTCAAACGGTTCGACACGAACCAAATGCAAATCCACCCTTCAGTCTTCAGCTTGGCGATGGGCAGCTGATTGCAGATCAAACGGGTATAACAACGATCACACAATTCAGGCAAGCCGATATCGCCGCGGGAGGTCAAGGCGCGCCATTAATGCCTGCTTTTCACGAGGCGATGTTTGGCCGAACCGAAGATGCTTATGTGCTGAACCTGGGCGGGATAGCCAATATTACCTGTCTGGGCGCCGACGTGGTCGGGTTCGATACTGGACCCAGTAATTGCCTGATGGACAATTGGATCGAGTTAAAACAGGGCGAACGTTTTGACGAAAATGGTGAGTGGGCGGAATCGGGAACGGTTATAAATGAGGCGCTGACGATACTTCTGCAAGATGCCTACTTGCAACTGGATCCACCCAAGAGTACCGGCACCGATTACTTTAATCTTGATTGGTTGCAAGACAAACTCACCAGGCTGCACGATTATCGACCAGCCGATGTACAGGCAACGCTACTAGCATTTACCGTTCAATCCGTCGCACATGCTCTGAATCAAAGGGAAGCCGAGGGTGGCAATCTGTATGTGTGTGGCGGCGGCGCTCAGAATGGCTTTCTCATGCAATCCCTGGCTGAGGCCCTGACAACATTTCGAGTGCAGAAAACAGACGTGCTCGGCGTCCCCAGCGACTGGGTGGAGGCGGCGGGCTTCGCCTGGTTAGGCTATTGTTTTTTACATGGAGAGCCCAGCAACTTGCCAAGCGTGACTGGCGCGAATCAGCAACTGGTGTTGGGAGAGCAATTCAGGCCGCAATCAGCGGCAGAACAACCTTAGGGCTAGACCACTGGTTCGCAAGGATGAGTGTGGTTCAGATTTATCCGATTAGGCAGAAAATGAGGACCCACAGCCACAAGTAGTCTGAGCATTTGGATTATTGATTATAAAACGCGCGCCATCCAGATCATCCTTGTAATCGATTTTAGCGCCGATCAGATACTGAAAACTCATCGGATCAACCAGCAAACGAACGCCGTCGGTATCGACCGCTGTGTCATCATCGAGCTGCTCTTCGTCAAACGTGAATCCGTATTGAAAACCTGAGCAGCCACCGCCCTGCACATAAACGCGCAACTTGAGCTGGTCGTTGTCTTCTTCCTGGATAAGCTCGGAAACTTTCGCTGCCGCAGCCGCGGTAAAATCCAGCGGACCTACAGGCTGGGCACTTTCAGTTTGAATCATTTCTGTCTCTTACTATCAATCAGTATGGGGAACGGTCATCGTTCCCCGAATTTTACCTTAGAAATGCGAACTATCTGTCAAATTTCAAGATTCACCGTTCTTCTCAGAAACAGCTGCTGCAGGTGAAGCACTTGGCGCACCACCCGGAATCACATCATAGACTGGGGCACTGCTATCACAGACCAGGCTACCGTTAAGAACTGCACCCAATTGCATCTCAACTGCCTTGTAATGGATATCACCCGTTACCTTGGCGTTGGATTGAAGCTCGACGTGTCCGGCAGACACGACATTGCCATTGACCGTGCCATTAATCACTACATGTGGCACATTAATATCGCCTTCGACTACACCGGACTCGCTGAGGACCAAGGTACCTTTGTTGGTGTCCTGGGCCGAGATATGTCCTTTAATATGTCCATCCACGCGCAAGCCTCCGGTGAACTCCAAATCACCTTGCAGAATTGAACCGGAACCAATCAGAGTATCAATGGTTTCCACGGGTTGACTAACTTTGTCTTTTGATCTTTTCATTATCATTCTCTTGTCAAATTTCTTATCTATTGGTTAGTGGAAGGCGGGACATCAAACCAGCGCACAATTTCTTGTTCATCTTGGAGTATCAGTTCCACTTTCATTCTAGCATTTTCAGCTAACTGCACCCCATCAATCACACCCGAAATCTGCTGAAAATACTGGAAATTAATACTTCTACTGCTGTTTTCGGGCCACTGCCCCAGTAAATCATCACCGGAGTACAACTGCACTCGCAGCGAGCCCCGAACCTGGTGCTTATGTTTGATCGCTTGAACAAGGGTTACGTTAAAACTCACGTTGTCTGCCTGATTATTGGCTTCTAGCGATTGAATCGCAGGCCCACTCTGCCCATCCTCGGGCGAAATGATGCTGCGATAAAAATCCAATCGAGAGCCGAGGTAGCGATTTTTTTGTTCAGACCCTGCGTAAGCAGTGCTGATTTGCTTGTAAGCTTCTTCCTGAATCTGCTGATGGCGTTGAGCGATTATCAGGTTTTCTTCTGACTCTGCCAATTGACCACGCAACTTGGCTATCGAGTTGTTGAGTTGGCCGATCATTTGCCGATCTTGATCGTACTGATTGTGCCCCGACTTAACGCCAAACTGATACGACACATACAGCGCGACAGCCAGCAAAACGATGATGCCGGCAATCATAGCAGTGCGCAGGCCGGGCGCCATCTTGGGTTTTATTGAAAGCTCATTGGTAGATTTGCGAATCATGATTTATTGCGACTTCGAAAGTTAGCTATCAAGGCATTAATGCCGCAGCCTGTAGACCCGTCTGTTCTGGTTGATCGAACATGATGTTCATGTTCTGAATGGCCTGACCCGCCGCACCTTTAGTCAGGTTGTCGATCACCGAGAGAATCACCAACTGCCGGGATCCAACTGCACGATGAATTCCGATTCGGCAGGTGTTTGATGACTTTACCGAGCGCGTTTCCGGGTGGCCTCCGAGAGGCAGCACATCAACAAATACCTCGTCTCGATAGGCGTCACAAAATGCTTGATAAACATCATCGAGCGGCAACTCTACATCAATTAAATCAGCGTAAAGAGTTGCATGGATGCCTCGTAACATTGGCACCAGATGGGGAATGAAGGATAAGCCGACTGCGCTCCCGGATACCGTAGACAGAATCTGACTGATCTCTGGCTGGTGGCGATGACCTGATGCGGCATAGGCTTTAAAGCTGTCGCTCACTTCGCTAAACAAGTTTGCTACAGCGGCACCACGACCGGCGCCGGTGACCCCGGATTTCGCATCGGCAATCAGGCGGCTTGTATCCACCAGCCCCGCCTGTATGAGGGGCAACATCCCCAGCGTGACTGCGGTAGGATAGCAGCCGGGATTTGCAACAATAGTGGCTGTCTTTATTTGCTCACGGTTTAACTCTGGAAGGCCATATACAGAACGTCCCACCAACTCAGGACAGGCGTGTTGCATTCCATACCAATGTTCCCAGGTTGCAACATCTTTCAGGCGAAAATCGGCAGCGAGATCAATGAGTTTGACCCCTTGCTCCATCAGCTGGCGTGCGTGCTGCATGGCAATACCGTTAGGCGTTGCGCTAAACACCACGTCGCATTGCTGATAGGCAGCACTATCAGGTTTGGTGAACACCAGATCACTGTGACCACGCAAGCTGGGATACAAGTCCGCAACCGCTTTTCCAGCTTCTGAGCGGGATGTAATGAGCACAATTTCCACGGCAGAATGGCTTACCAAAAGGCGCAGGAGCTCCACGCCGGTATAACCCGTTCCACCAATGATGCCTACCTTAATCTTAGCCACTATTTACCTGCTTACTACCTGCTTATCTGCAGACTAAAAACCAGCCCTTAGGGCTGCATTATTTTGCTTGTGTCCCAGTTGGACCCGATCACCGAAGAATGGATCAAATAGTTACCGGGCGTCGCCATTATTTACGCGAAAATTTCAACTGAAAATCTAGCAGCGCTCAAGTTTAGATCGTTTTCCCAAGCAGTCAACCTAATGTCAGCGCTAACTCGTAATTATTTAGAAACTACCCCGCTGAACACCACAAAACCGCGCACAAAAAAGCCAGCATAAAGCTGGCTTCTCTGTAGTGGCCCTGAGGCCAAAATATGCCGCTTAACGCTTGGAGAATTGTGGTCTGCGACGAGCGCCTTTAAGACCCACTTTCTTGCGTTCCACTTCGCGCGCGTCACGGGTAACAAAACCAGCTTGTCGCAGTGTTGGGCGAAGTTCCTCATCGTACTCTAACAAAGCACGAGTGATGCCGTGACGAATAGCGCCGGCTTGGCCACTGCCTCCACCGCCCTGTACGTTGACGTTGATATCGAAGGTGCTTTCCATATCAAGTAAAACCAGCGGTTGACGAACTACCATGCGGGCTGTTTCACGACCGAAATACTCATCCAGAGGACGAGAGTTTACGGTAATTGAACCTGAACCCGATTGAATACGAACTCGCGCAGTAGAAGACTTACGTCTGCCAGTGCCGCGATAAATTTCTGAACTTGCCATCGATTAATCTCCTAGAGCTCAAGTACTTTAGGCTCTTGAGCTTGATGCTTGTGCTCAGGGCCTGCGTAAATATGAAGTTTTTTGAACATAGCGCGACCCAGCGGGTTTTTTGGCAACATGCCACGCACTGCATTTTCAATGATTCGAGTAGGTGCATGCTCGCGTAGCTGGCGCACATTCACATCTTTGATCCCACCCGGGTAACCAGTGTGACGGTAGTAAATCTTGCCTTCTTCTTTGTTACCGGTCACGGCGATCTTCTCAGCATTGATGACAACTATGTGATCACCAGTATCGACATGGGGAGTGTATTCGGGTTTGTGTTTGCCGCGCAGACGGTGCGCGATCTCAGTCGCAACACGGCCAAGCACTTTATCGGTGGCATCTATTACGAACCACTCGCGCTTAACCTCTGCTGGCTTTGCGGAAAATGTTTTCATATTTAAACTCTAAATTAATCTATATATCTATGTTCGCCCGAGCTCAACTAACCAGGGGCCGAACCCTATTTCACTAACTTTTCCTCACCGGATTCAGCACTTTAGCGACAACTGATTACTCGACTACAGTGGGAATCCTTAAGGACGCGCGATATTAACCAAGTATTCCTTGATTAGCAAGGCTGAGAACGGGGAAAAAACAATAAAAATCAGCGCGATAAACACGCTTGATTTTACAGATAAGACTCTTCAAACGGGCAATTGCTCAAGGCAACAGGGCCTTCTGTACTGATCAAAACAGGCTGTTCCAACTTAACCCCTTGATCACCACCCACCGGCCCGATATAGCTTTCAACACAAACACACATCCCTTCCATGAAGGTACCGGAATATTGCCAGGCATCCTGGTCCTCAGGGTAATAGATAAGCGGATATTCCACGCCCAAGCCCATACCATGAATCTGCTCCGCATAGCGATTGGGGATATATTTGTCATGCATCTTCCAACTCAACTGGCTAAACTCTTCGAAGGAAATTCCGGGTTTTAACAGGGCCATATTGTGCTGCAATTGCTCGTAGGCGTGTGCGTACAAAACACGTTGTTGATCAGTAGGTTTGCAGTCGCCCACGACGAAAGCACGCGTTTGATCCGCGAACACCCCATCGGGGCCGATCAGATCAGTATCGAATACCAACATTTCGCCGTTTTCAATGCGCTTATCACTGGATTCGGTGAACCAGGGGTTGGTGTGATGCCCAGAAACCAGCAAGCGAGTTTCCGGGTATTCGCCACCATGTCGAATGTTGTATTCATTCAATTTTGCCAACAGGAAGTTCTCGCTTACGCCAGGTTCAGCAAAGCCGCGCATATAGGCGATCGCATCGGTGCACACTTGCATTGAATTTTTAATGATTGCCACTTCTTCCCTGGACTTGATGCAACGCGCCATCTCCATGGGACCCTTGGCATCACTGAGCCTGGTACCGCGCTGCTGTAACGCAAGCGTGGGTAACAAGTCGGATCGGTCTATTCCTAAAACCGCGTTCCTGCCACAGCTCTGATGTAGCAGGTCGGCAATTTCGTCAGCCCAATTACTGGCGTGCTCTTCCGCACGGTTGCCTGAACCATAATAATCCCAGCTTTTCGCCGGGCGTGTTTCATCTATGGTTTCCAGGTTTTCCGACAAATGCCCGGCACCGCCGTAATCAAACAAGACCACAGGCCCTTCAACTGGTACGAAAACGTATCGAGCCAGATGATGCGAAGTCCAGACCTGCATATTTCTGCAGCCAGTTGCATAACGCAGGTTTAACGGGTCATAAAGGACAGCGGCATCTATGTTGAACTCAGCCAGCATCTCACGCGTACGGTTAAGCCGATACGCTCGCACCCGCTGTTCATCAGTGAGAACTTGTTGATCCTGCATTTAACCTCTGGAGGGTTGGTCGACAAAAACAGACTGAAATGGTTAACCCATTCAGGATTCTATTCTAAATCAAGCTACCCAGCCACGAACGCAAACAGATAACGAGCCCTCAGCGAAACGAACAAGAGGAAAATCAACGCCTCGATATCCAGCGAATGCACGATCCAACCAGGAATAAAGAAGAGCCGTCAGCGAAACAGAGAACGGATAAGTCGACGCCTGGACACTGAGCGAACGCAGGACCTATTCAAGAATAAGCAAGAGCCCTCAGCGAAACGAACAAGAGGAAAATCAACGCCTCGATATCCGGTGAACACGCGATCTAATCAGGAATTAAAAAAAAAGGCGCGACTCGTGTCGCGCCCAAACCACCAAAGGAGGATGGAGGAGAAGTGCAAGCTGAACCAATTCCAACGATTTTGTTGCTAAACAAAGCAATTATTGGTCCAACTCTAAAAATGTTCCGCTAAGTGACCGGATGATGCGCGGTTAACGCATTAATTGGTCTGCCTTAACTTCGATGTGGTAATTATCGTCGGTTCCAAGCACCTGGTCAAAAAAATTGGGCTTTTTCCATACATAGGCAAGTTTACATATGCTATTGATTTTTAATGGTTATATTTCGTTGGAATCACTGTTATAACTATATTTCATGGCATTCCATGCATTCATGAATGAATTTCCTTGTTAAACGGATGAATTTACCAATCATTCCATAAGACCCGCTATAATCCCGCCAACACGAAATTTCTTACCCTGATTAGAGACTATGACTCGTCACAACCCGCGAACATTTATTGACCAAATGGTTAGCGCGCTGGATAACGGATTACGCTCCACGTTCGCCAAGCCTAACGCTAAGCGTCAATCGCCCGCAGACTCTTGCGAGTCAGACCCAATCGCGGAGAATGATGAATTGCGACAGTTATCGGCTTCGTTGATGCGAGTTAACCATGTCGGCGAGGTCTGTGCCCAAGCTTTATACCAGGGGCAAGCACTCACTTCTCGTTCAGACGAAGTACGCAAGAAAATGCAGCACGCTGCGGACGAGGAAATTGATCATTTGAACTGGTGTTTTGAACGCATCGAACAGCTCGATGGCCATACCAGCTATTTTAATCCAATCTGGTACTTGGGTTCGTTTGCGCTCGGTGTCGGAGCCGGTTTGGCAGGAGATAAATGGAGTTTAGGATTTTTGGCCGAAACAGAAAAACAAGTTGTCGAACACCTGAATTCGCATCTGCATCGTCTGCCTAAAGAAGATACGGTCAGCCGGGCGGTGGTCGCTCAGATGGCAGAAGACGAGGCAAAACACGCGGAAATGGCCATCGAAAATGGTGCCGCCGAATTACCTCTGCCCATTAAAGAAATGATGCGTCGGACCGCGCGGATCATGACTTCAGTATCGGAGAAAATCTAGGGTTCTTACCTCATTGCGGAGCGTTTGCGCGCGATGTGCGCTGCAAAGAGACTGGCGGATAACAGCGCCACTGCCCCAGCCTGGTGTGCCGCACCGAGCGAAACCGGCACCACCATTAGCAAGGCCGAAATGCCAAGACTAATCTGCAGGACCAATGTTGCCAGCACCCAGCTGGCATGAGTGACGAACGTTTGCTGCAGAGACCTGCGAAACAAAACTAAAACAGCCACCGCTACCACAACGGCAAGACAACGGTGAACAAACTGTATCGCAACCGGATTCTCAAACAGATTGCGCCACCAGGGTGACATCGCCAACCAGGTGTCAGGTACCCATTGCCCATTCATGGTCGGAAACGTGTTGTAGATGAAACCGGCCTTGGTTCCTGCCACAAAGCCACCGCTGAGCATCATCAACAGCACTAGTCCGCAAATAAAGGCAGTCTGAAACCGGTAGCTGTCTGATGCTTCGTGGTGGCGGGTCTCTCCGCGTAAAAAATCCATGGCAAACCACAGCATGCAAGAATAGATCACTAAGGCCAGGCCGAGATGCGCAGTTAAGCGGTATTGGCTCACATGAGGGATATCCACCAGGCCGCTTTTTACCATGTACCAGCCCATCAGCCCTTGCAGGCCTCCCAGTATAAACAGTCCAAAAAGACGCAATCGCCAGGCTTGTGGCACCATCCCTTTGAATAAAAAATACAGCAATGGGATCAGATAGATAAGGCCAATAAAACGCCCCAGCACGCGATGTCCATATTCCCACCAGAATATGCCCTTGAATTCTTCCAGGCTCATGCCTTTGTTGATCTTAAGATACTCCGGCGAGGTTTGGTATTTTGCAAATACTTCGAGCCACGCTGCCTCACCCATAGGTGGCAAAGTACCCATAATTGGGGCCCATTCAACCATCGACAGGCCGGATTGCGTTAACCGGGTGATGCCACCTACCACGATCATGAGATAGACCACAGAGGCACAGATCAGCAACCAGATACCGAGCGCCAGTGAATGTGAGTGACTATGGTTGTTTTGCATATTGAAGCAGGCTAATGACGTGGCCCATTAGTCAGAGGATTATTGCTGGCTGCCTAAGACTCAAGCACACCAGGCACAAAAAGGCCGCACAATGATACCGTGTGCGGCCTGTCCGCTTTTGACACGGAACTCATCTTTGTGGATATCGTGACAGTTTCGACTATCAGACTTCCTGAAACACTAGCGTCGCATTGGTGCCGCCAAATCCAAAGCTATTGGACATCATGGTTTTTACGCCCTGCGAGAGGTTTTCCAGCAAGATTGGAAGCCCCAGCGCTTCAGCATCGAGCTCCTTGATATTTGCTGATGCGGCCAGAAATTTTTCCTTCATCATGATTAACGAATAAATCGCCTCATGCACTCCAGCAGCCCCTAAGGCATGCCCGGACAACGACTTGGTCGCACTGATGTAAGGCATTTTCTCCGGAAACACTGCTTTAAGCGCCTCAAGTTCCTTAATGTCACCTACCGGGGTGCTGGTACCGTGTGTATTAACGTAGTCAACCGGCCCTTCTACTGTTTCCATCGCCTGTTGCATACAGCGAATTGCGCCCTCGCCTGACGGTGCGACCATGTCAAACCCATCCGATGTGGCACCAAATCCTACTACCTCAGCAACAATGTTTGCGCCGCGCGCGACTGCATGTTCATATTCTTCCAGTACCAGGATGCCGCCACCGCCCGCAATCACAAAACCATCTCGATTGGCATCATAAGTACGTGAGGCTTCAGTCGGAGTATCATTGTATTTACTCGACATGGCACCCATTGCATCGAACAAAATCGACATCGTCCAGTGCTCTTCCTCACCACCACCGGCAAATACCGTATGGTGTCGACCTGCACGGATCAGATCGGCAGCATGGCCAATACAATGCGCACTGGTAGAACACGCGGAACTAATGGAATAGCTAGTACCCTGAATGCCAAACATGGTCGACAGACATGCAGATGTAGTGCTGCCCATGGTTTTTGGGACCGCATAGGGTCCAACCCGCTTCACACCGCGTTCCTTGGCAATTTCTGCGGCGAGAATATTGCTTGCCGGTGAGCCGCCGCCGGAACCTGTAATCAAGCCAACCTGGGGATTTTTTATCTCTTCGAGATCCAGGCCAGCGTCTTCTATCGCCTGCTCCATGGCGATATAACTGAACGCCGCCGCATCGGCCATAAATCGGTATTTTTTCCTATCGATCAATGCCTTGGTATCGATATCAACTCGACCGGCTATCTGGCTCCGCAAACCAATCTCGGCATAATCTTCGCAAAAGCGGATACCGGATTTGCCATTCTTCAGGCTATCGGTAACTTCCGCAATGTCGTTCCCCAAACTTGAAACAATCCCCATTCCGGTAACTACTACTCGTCTCATCGTGAATTCTCTTGTTGTCTCGTTGTAATAATTTGCTGCAGTTGACTCATACCAACTTAGTCATCTGCTCCGAATAGTCCAACTTTTAAATCTTTCATGGTGTAAATATTTTCGCCATCCAGTGACATCCTGGCATCAGCAATCCCCATATACAGGCGACGTGATATAACCCGCTTCATATTCACTTCGTAACGCACAAGTTTGGCGTCTGGCTCAACCTGTCCGGTGAATTTTACATCTCCTACGCCCAGTGCTCTTCCTTTACCTGGCCCGCCCAGCCAAGTCAGGTAAAAACCAACCAATTGCCAGACAGCGTCCAGACCCAGGCAACCTGGCATCACCGGATCACCTTTGAAGTGACAATCAAAAAACCAGAGCTCGGGTTTGATATCCAGTTCGGCTACCACCAAGCCCTTGCCATAGTCACCCCCATCATCGTTGATCGTTGTAATACGATCGAACATAAGCATGGGCGGCAGGGGGAGACGCGAAATATCTTGTCCCGGCAGCTCTCCATTGCCATGTGCGATGAGGTCTTCGTAGCTGTAGCTGCTTTGCTGCTTCATTAAAACTGTTTCCAAATATTGTGTATTAAGTTGCGGGGCACACGATACCTTTTAAACGAAAAAAAGCAAGCTCATACGCCAGAATTGTCATCCTGCCTAGGTGTCTGCAAGCACAAAAAACAGGAGCAGAGGAATACTCAAAACCGATAACAGGTTGCCGATCATTACGGCTGAAGCAACCTTTTCAGGTTCAGAGTTGTATTGTTCTGCCAACATAAAATTGACCACTGCCGGTGGCAATACTCCAAACAAGATTAGTATATTTTTATGTAGTTCGCTCATTGGCAAAACCTGTATTGCCAGCAACGCCATCAAGACACCAGCAATTGGGCAAAACACAGCCATTAACAAACCGACTGCTGAATCATTCCAACTAACCCCGGTAAGCCGCACGCCGAGCGAAAATAGCATCAACGGAATTGCCACCTGTCCAAGCATGTCGATCGGAATGGTCAGCAGTTGCGGCACTGAATAGTTAATCAAATTTATGAAACCGCCTAGCAAAACCGCGATCAATACCGGGGTTCTGAGGACTTCAAAACCATTTAACTTACCGGAGTAAATATAGGTACCAATGGTAAAGCACAACACGTTACCAAGTACCACCAACATCACCCCACCACCTAAAGCAATATCGCCAAGCGTGAACACGTATAAGGGCACGCCCAAGTTAGCCCAGTTGGAAAACATTGCGGTGGGCACCATTGCGCGCCAGGGAAATCCAACTGCACGCGCCAGCACAAAAGCCAGTAGCCCCGAGCCAAGCATGACAATAGCTCCGCCAATGATGAGCGCAACGTACTGGCTTGGGTAAAAATCATCGCGAATCATCACACTGAATATCAGCGCCGGCACAAAGATATCCATAATCAGCTTGTTTATGGTGCCCATGACGGGCTTTGCCCTCACACCATAAAAATAGCCCACCCCCACAATGAGAAACAGCGGGGCAACGATCGCAGCAATTTGGTTAATCAAGGCGTGGTAAACGAACGATTATTCGCTGACTGATATAGATTCCGGAATTAGTGGAGATGCCGACCTATTCGGTGGCAATTGTTCCCAGGGTGGTGATTTGCCCGGTCTCAAAATCATGAAACTTGAATTGTCCACCAGGTGTTGCGAGATAGCCATCAACCATTGCCGCACGATCGGATGCCAGGTCCTGGGGCGAGAAATTTTCATTGTCAAACCTGGGGTCGAAAGCCCCATGCGTGTGGTAGCTGGCAGTAGCGATTGACCCCAGTGGAATAATCACATCTCGTGCTGGCAGAGTAACACTGGCAGCCTCACCTCTAACCGGCTCGGTGGAAGCAAAACTTCCATCCGGATTGCGAAATACCCAGCCACCGAATTCTCGATTCAATGCGACCGACCGGGGATTAACATCGTTCAATACATCAAAGGCCGCATCGGTTTGAGTCCTGAACCGGGTGTTATCGTCCTGCGCTTCAGAACCTGAACTCGACAACGCTGCTGCAGCTGCGATGCCACCACCGATGAATACCGCGCGTCGCCAACCATTACCCTTTTTCTTCTTGGCTGCCGGAGTTCCCGACTCATCTTTAATCGCATCTTCTTCCGCACTCTCGGCATCACTTACCTGGTCATTCTGATAAGAAGCCAGGTGTTTTGCACCAAGGAGGGTTTTGAAGTTAAACATGACCCGATAATCCTCACTCGCTCGATATAAATCGTTTTGATGAGAGGAAAAATCAATCCAGTACTGCCGGCTGTAGTTACCGTTTAGTTGTAATCTGAGGCGTTGAAAGCTGCGCCCATTGTCCAATTCCATAGCTTGGATCGCGAGCATCTTATTGCGGTCAATGGCAAACCCAACATCCAGGCCATTGCCAATGTGTTCACCACCTCGAGAAAATTCAGTGGCCCGAGCAAACATACGCGCATTCGACCATTCAAAGTATCGAGCTCTTCGGTCCAGCAAACCGTCTGCTTGCACAGTAGCCTGGCCATATTGTAAATGACCAAATCCTTTTAACGCGTAATCAAGCGCGTAGCCTTCTGTTTTGAAGTTTTGCTTGTAACCGCCATGAAACAGGTACGGATCTATACCCACGTATTCACCGGTTAACTCGGCGTAATCCTCCCCTGAGCCACTCATATAGGACACACTCAGATTGTCCTGAGTGAAACCCAGGACTGCGTTGCGGTGTTCACGCGCATCCGCGTACTGAAATGTAAAGGCCGAGGACTCGGAAAAATTCTGGGTAACTGAAACCGACGACTGGACCGTTGTCCGCCCCTCGAAATCAGCATAGCTACTGGTGGTCAGGCTCGTCGACAGATCATCTTGAGCCAGCAGCGAATACGCTCCCTGGTCGTTGCTGGTGGTGCTGTGGGGAGATTGCCAAAAACTTTCCTGAGCATTTAACAGGCTGCTGAACGAAACAAGAGAAAGCCAAATAACCGACCTTGAAACTACACTTAAATTATTGAAATAATTCATTTTTAATACCTTATCTCCCCTCGTCAAAATACCTAATTGCAGTACTCAAGAATCGTTTAATGAGCTGTCTTAAACATACACAAAGATCGTTGCCACCGCATCTAGATCGGAAGGTTTCCATTGTACTACTTCGATGAATTATAATGGCAGACCAGAGCCTGTTATTCAATTACCAACCCTCTCTTGAGCAAGAAATCCGAGCAAACCACTACCGACCAAATCTACCGGGAAGCACAAGGCAAGGTTGGCGCGTTTAAGTTTGATAACCGGGTCGCAACTGTCTTCGCGGATATGATCTCACGATCAGTGCCTGGTTATGAGCAAATCCTCAGCCTACTGCCAACGTTGGCACGGCAATTCAAGTTTCCGCGACACAACTACTACGACCTTGGCTGTTCCCTTGGCGCCGGGCTGCTGGCGATGGCGGAAGGCTTGCGTGATACCGAATGCAATTTGATTGGGGTAGACAGTTCGGCTGCCATGATAAGCCAGGCCACCCCTCTAATTAGAGAGTATGAAGCGCAACAAGATAATCAAATCCAGCTACGAGAAGAGGATATCCTCGCTACCGAGCTAAGTAATGCAGGACTGGTTCTTTTAAACTTCACGCTGCAGTTTGTTCCGACGGAAAAACGTAACGAATTAGCTGAAAATATTTATTCGGCGTTAGTCCCGGGGGGTGCCTTGGTGTTGTCGGAGAAAATCAAATTTTCAGATGCCAGGACTGATGAAGCGCTTACCAGCATCCATCACCAATACAAGTCCGACCAGGGTTATACCCAACTTGAAATCAGTCAAAAGCGTGATGCGATAGAAAATGTGTTGATTCCAGAAACCCTCGCCAGTCATGACAGCAGACTGCGCTCCGCAGGATTCACCGTAGTAACGCCCTGGATCCAAAACTTGCAATTTGTTTCCATTCTGGCCATCAAGTGATCGATTTCTCTTCCTTTTTGCAGCGACAGGAGTTTCAACCCTGGGTCTCGCGGTTTGAGCAGGCAATCGAACGACGCACGAACCCTCGGCGCCACGGCGATCTTACTGACTGGCTGGCATCCTTAGAGCGACTGCCACAAGCTTCTCCCAGCATAGTTAGCCTGAATGAGGACACCATCACTATTGGGCAACCAAATGACTTGTCAGTAGAAGAGCAAGTACAATTGCACAGCGCACTGCTCTCGCTCGCACCATGGCGAAAAGGACCGTACCAATTTTTCTCGAGCTTTGTGGACACAGAGTGGCGCTCGGATTGGAAATGGCAACGTCTGCAACCGCATATCAGCGACCTGTCGGGCCGGATAGTCCTCGATGTGGGCTGCGGGACGGGTTATCACTGCTGGCGCATGTTGGGCGCCGGTGCAGATTATGTGCTTGGCATCGACCCGTCGATGCGCTTTCTGGTGCAGTATCTGGCAGCACAAAAATATTTGAGAGATCGCCGATTTGACTTCCTGCCGGTTGGGATTGAAGACATGCCAACCGACATGGCTATGTTTGATTCGGTATTTTCGATGGGCGTTATTTATCACCGTAGAAACCCGATAAACCATTTGCTTGAACTCAAGCACTTGCTCAAATCTGGTGGAGAATTGATTTTGGAAACGCTTATCGTTGATGAGGCGGAGAATGGTTTATTGCGTCCCGAGGGCAGGTACGCAATGATGCGCAACGTGTGGAGTTTGATGACACCCGAAAAACTTGTAGAACTATTACAAGAAGCGGGCTTTGAACAGCCGCGCTGTGTAGACAAGGATGTTACCTCTCTCGACGAACAACGACGAACTGAATGGATGCAGTTTCATTCACTGGAGCAGTTTCTTGACCCACTGGATCGAGCAAAAACTATAGAAGGTCATCCAGCGCCGAAACGAGGCATCTTTATTGCCCGCAAGCAAACCATGTAAAAAAGATAGGTTGCAACCGAGAGTATTCGATAATAGTTTTAGGAGTTGTTTTGTGAGTTAGCAGCCGTGAAAATTGGTTTTAGAAACAGGATCAACGAGAAAGTTGTAAAATTTGTAAAGCACTCCACACATACTCAATCAACGATCCTAATAAATCACGTTTAAGGTGTACCATCCGATAAAAATCCTCAGTAGATTCAACGGTAAGTTGAAAATCCATCGGGAAAAGTTAATTTGCACATGAATTTATAGTTGCTGCTGATGATCGAAAATGGCAGCAAAATATATCATGGGTTGGATGCTACCAAATTGAGCACACTCACCGCGGCATCAAAATTCTAAATCCAACTGATCCACTTGAATTTCTCGCGTATAACCAGCTTCTACTTGCCGATCTACACTCCCTATGAGTAGAGAACCAAGACCCTCCTTTAACCACCCGATAGTTGTTTAAATGACCTGTCCTATACTCCGGATCAACCTGAGAATCAGCGCCCAGACTACGGTTAAATACATCTGAACACCATTCATAGACATTTCCATGCATCTGAAACAAACCCAGCTCATTTGGTGGATAATTCTTTACCGGAACCGTTGATTCTCGTCTCCCCCCATGTGGCCGAGAGTCAAAGTTACAATTTTTTGGGCTTAAATCATTCCCATAGCTGTATCTATCTCCAGAACCTGCCCTACAAGCATATTCCCACATAGCCTCCGAAGGTAGCCTAGCGTTTGCCCCCCAAATAGCACTGTTGATTCTTTCCAAAAATATCTGTACTTCCTCCCAACTTACATTTTCAATGGGATGCTCACTAGAAATGTCGTTGATGGCAGGATTGTTTCCCATCACAGCTCTCCAAAATCCTTGAGTGCAAGCGGTATCAGCCAACCAAAACCCTCTACTAAGCTGGACTTCATGAGGATCTTCCAAAATTGAATACCTTCCGTGTTCATCCCTAGGTGACCCCATTCTAAACGTGCCTTTTGGAATCCATCTAAAACTTTGTTGTACTGACGCAACTGATATTTCTACTGAGAATCCGTACTTATCTTCTGAATATCCACAAGCCCACACGGGCAGCCTGGTATCTGGAAAATCACCGAATTCTATATGACAACCCGACATATTAGATATTTACTTATTTATTTCATTCACCTACCACAAACCTGAAGCCTAACGCTCTATTGTAGAAGTCTCTTTTTAAGAAAGTAACTGAACTGGAGCGGCATAATTCCGCACTATTGGTCCAAGATCCCCCACAAATTGTGAAATCGTCATTCATATAACTATTTTGGGACGACCTGCTCGCCTTATGAGAAGCCTCCACCCAAGGGGTCGAGGTCCATTCCCAAACGTTCCCATTCATATGGTACATTCCAAAAGAATTCGGAACCCCCATTTTAACTCTAACTGTTCCAATCTTAGACATTTGAGAGCCTAGAGAGTTCACTTGGTCAGAGGACAATGTATCGCCAAAAGAATATATGGATCTTGAGCCTGCTCGACAAGCAATTTCCCACTCCCATTGCTCTGGAAGTCTTGCATTTAATTCTGGAATCATTTCATTTAGCTTACCTAAAAAACCAAGCACCTGATCCAGTGACACGCACTCAACTGGATTTTGATGTGAGGATTTATTGTGAGAGGGGTTTTCGCCCATAACTGATCTCCAGAGAGCCTGAGAACATGCGGAGTCGGCCAACCAAACCTTATGTGTAGTTTTGTCTTCAGGTTGTTCCATAAACTCGTTAATCTGCGATTCAGATACATATTCGCCCTCAAAGACCTCTATTAGCCTAAACCTTTGCCTTACATGATCGCCTAACACTAAATCAGTATAAATCCCGTACTCATCCTTAGTCAGAGCCCCCCCCCAAGACGGAAAATAATTTTTGGCATACTCTTCGACGCCAAGTTTATTATTTTCTTCATTATCAAGCGTTTTTACATAGATGCCGCGCTTATCTCTACCTATTTGCGTCGCCCACGGAACTCTTGAGCGACATATGTTAACAAGTCTAAATTCTTCATATCCGGTGTTAATATCAAGTGGTAAATCATCCACAGCATATTCTGTGTGCGCAAACCCCTCTCTAAGAAACAACAATTTATCGTTAACGGAGATTACCTCTGTTTCCAAGTTTGCGACAATTATTCTTATGCCCGACGCTCTAAAACTAAGGCCATAGTCTACTTTAGAGCTATCTGCCAGACTAAAGACAAGTCGATTCATAGACAGGGAAACCACAAGAACCTTTTCTATTGTGGGTTTCTTAAGATATGGACTTAAGTACTCAAGCCTAAGTCCACGAGGTAACCTTAACCTTTCAAAACTAGCACTACCCAATGCTGATTCGTGGAGATGATAATAAAAATGGGCAATACGTTCAGGGTCAGCCCCATTCTGGAAATCCAAATGAGATTTTATCCAAGAATTTAGAGCACCACTGCCAATCCGACCCGCCGCCCTAACTGAAAGCGAACGAAGTCTCTCCTCTGCGTCAGAAACGCCGCCAATCTCGAAATCGCAAAGTGTTGACGCTACATCTAGCTCTTGATCAAGAATCGACAGAAACCCGTGTCTATGACTTTTTTTTACGACTTCTATGCATTCCTTTTTCTCCGCATCAGTTAGTGACTCTGAAAATATTTTTCGGTAGTGGTCTAAAAACTCACTGGAAATGTATATAAACCATCCATCATCAATTACGTGGGGGTGGCACCTAACTTGAATCTCTGTTTCGACACCAAAATTGAATGCGTTTCTTAGGTGTCTTATTATTTCTGGTTCGGCTCTATAGGTGATTGATATACAAGCCAGGAGCTTTGAAAGCCTGGTGTCGGATAGGAGATTTTGAATTTGACTCTCAGAATGTTTGTTGAAATCTAGGAATTCCTTACGTTGAAATTTCACCTCCGACGGACGGTGTACGAAATTTATTGGCCGCATTCCTCTATCCCAATTGAATGAAGGCACTCCCTTAGCTGGAAGATGTTTGGCAAACCGAAGACTCGCTGGAATAAGAAAAATTGTTGGCTGATATTGATAGGCAAGAGATTTAAACAAAGGTAACCACTTTAACCTATCCGGACTGGGAGTATTGAGTTCAAAGTCACTGAGAATGATAAGTGCGGTATCCTTTGGCACTTGTTTACTAAAATATGCCCTACCGAAGTAATCGTACATATTTCCAAAAAATACATTCTTTGTCCCCCAATTCTTAACTAAGATCTTGTTGACATTAATCGCGTCTCTCCTAATCGACCGCATTCTCTTGAGATCTTCAAATAGAAGCACTAATCGAGATATTCTTTTTCTCCGATTACTTCGGAATATTCTGTTTACTGGCCTACCAGCAGCAATATGACTAATCAGACGTTCAATGTCTGGATCCCTACAAAGGACTTTCCGGTTCAACGATTTTTGTAAAATTTTTTTTAGTAGTGGCTCCCGAACTAGGCTCGGCCATGAGCGGTTCGAATGTGTTTGGGATTGAGGTTTGTCTGTGAAACTAGTAGTTTTTTCGCGGGTCCACTCTGGCAACTGAGATTTTGTCCTATCTATAAAGTTTTCTGTGTGCCTTCGATAACTAACGTAAGGAAACTTCGTTTCGCTCAGATCCCGGTCCAGGACCTTGGCTGAGATACTAGACGGAACTATTGGTTTTGCGAGGTCTGGGGGACGATTATTCGAGTGATCGTCAAGACGATTGGAAGAATACTCGAGGTTGGGTTTTGTTTTTTTCCCTGATACTTCAGAGCTGGCGTATTTAGCAGACTTTGCTAACTTTCCTTCACCAGTTTCACTCGAAATTACCCTCTTGGCAAATCCCAATAACCTTGCACTATCCTCAAGTTTATTTGGCTCTTTAATCCACAACCTCAACAAGTCCGCTGGACCAATGTTAGACAAAGTCTACCTCCCTCTCTAAGCAGACATATCAGGGTATTTTTCGAGAATATATGGACTAATAGTTTCTAATGCCTCTTCTTGCTTGTTTCTCTCGATTTTAGAGAGCACTCTAATTAAATCCAAATATTCTGCTTGTCCAACCGGTGGCAAACCTAATTCGATCGATTTAGTTCTATTTGCGGAAAGGAGCCTCGCTGCTCTTTCGAAAATATCATCATCAATCTCCTCTAAATCTTGATTAAAATGAACTTTACCTCTATCTACTAACCACAGAATTAGTTCTTCATCCTCTCGAGGAGGGTTTAGATTTAGTACTACACACCTTCTGATAAAAGCGGGAGGTAACTCACGCTCGTCATTAGTCGTTATAACTATAAACGACGGATTTTCCTCTTGGGTGCTAATAGTTTTATTTATCCAAGGAACCGAAAAACCACCATTCCCGATTGTTTCCAATAGATCATTTGGCAGCTCGATTTCGGCCTTGTCAATCTCATCAATTAGAACTACGGTTCCATGTTCAGGTTTCCAACCCTGAGGACATGCGGGAACTAACTTCTTATGCTCACATAACTCTAAAGCCTCGACCGCTGAATCCCAGTCGAATGCATACCAGAGCACAGAGGGACACAGGTATTTACGTGGATCGAGCAGCGCCCCACCACTGTCAGATTCTCTAACGATAGTGGCTGCAGCCTGAGCGTCGGCTAGACGTGCAAGTGTATCAAACGAATAATGTAAATCATGACTCTCAGTTTGTGAATTAACCACGAGAGATATGAACATTCTATCCCACACCTGAGCAACCGCCCTTGCTAGTTGACTCTTACCGGAACCAGGTTCACCTCTAATTAACAGCGGTCTATTTGATAGCACCGAAGCCGTCACAGCACCAATGCTGTTTTCATCAAATCGGTGGTATGCCGCAGGCCATGAACCTGTTTCATGGAGTGCAAACGGTTCAAAAGTTAGCTTACTCAAATCCGTTACCATGTATATATATCTCGCAAAAAAGTTAAAAAAGCGTCACCTAACATAGCTTCGTCCTCTACAAAAAATTGGGCCACATCTAATCGTCCCTCAAGCCAAAACAAATCAAAAGCGGGAAGTAAGCGCTGAAGCTCTAAAGCGACCTCAGGATTTTTCATAAACTCTCCGGATCTAGGATCATTCAAAACGCAGTGAAAATGAGCTTGTCCTCTTTGTGCATCACCCAGAATTTTAGCATTCAACTTCCTACGTTCATTAAAACTTAGCGACGCTTCCTCAGTATGATTTAGGTTGGGTTTCGCAGCCACACTCATTACCTGGCGATATACTGACAAAATTAAGTCATCAACAATTTCAGCTGTCGATTCCCATGTTGGCTGCCTGGGAAAAAACAACTTATCATGAACAGCATAGTTTCCTTGTTCGTCTATTTCTCCCAACGATAATGCCTGGCCTACAGAATTGGTGACCACACTTTCTCCGAAATCTGTGTCGGCAGAAATATTATACTTTCCTTTATTCAAGCCAATCTCTTGCATCGCATATTCAGAAACAAATAGAGCCTTTAACCAAGATACAATGTCCCAAACATCTTCAATAAAGGACTGTTTTTCACCCTTAGTCAGAGACTTTAGTATGGCCCAACATGAATCCCGAAAGGTTGTATTGAGAAACAATGCATAGGATTCCGTATTCACTATTGCATCCGTTACCGATGGAGGGTTTGGTACACAATCCAACTTCTGTGACAATGATTCTACCAAAGATGAATGGATAGCAAACTTGGCCCCCATTCTATTCTTAACCTGTTCCAAATATTGTTCATGATCCACTCTTTTTTTTGGCTCCAAGATTGGTGCAGCAGTCGCACCCGATTTTTTCAGCCATTCACGGATGCTGTTGTCACAAACATCGTTAGAGGCATTTAGTACATCCTCACAGGTAGGCGTATTCAGCGGTGAAACCCAATTAATCAGATCGCGTAAATTCTCTAGAATTACCGTTATTTCCTCAAGACTTCCGTGTGGGGTATAGCTACTGCTTGAGAAAGCATCTGCACTGATTTGACCACTTTGTGCTCGTATGACATGGACTTCATTCCAATACTGCTCTAGCTTGGTCCTCTCCGCGTGATCATCTAAACGATAATCTTGATGCCGAATAAAAAAAACTCCCTTTCCAGGCTTATCTTCCAGAGTAGCGCTAAAATTTTTGTATATCTCTAGCAATTCGGTAAGACAATAAAATGAGCGAAAATATTCGTCACTCAATATAACCAAAACATTTTTTGCTAGCCCTATATTCCTTATGAAATTGTGAAAGTTTTCCCCCCTTTTGAGATCCTGATCTATAAAAAGTTCGACATCTGGCAAAGCTTTCCTTAGGGAATCTAAGAATCTGAATTGATTTTCAATCGCCCTACTATAGGAAACCATCAAAGGTCGTTGCAATACATCCAACTTCACGCCTCCTTTTTCTCAGAATTAAGATCCTTCATAAGAGGACCTGTTACAATGAATGCTAGACAGCTCCGATCAAACAACGATGCAGTAGAAATTTCAATTACCTAAATTTTTTGAACCAAAAAAGCTTCAAAAATTGTTAGAACTTGTCGTTGAAACCTCTTCTTTATTCTGTATTCCACTATTAGATCAACGATGATAATGTAAAAGTTCAGTTAAGTCTTCAAAAACGGAATACCTGCCACCACCCCCAACCGTAATAATTGATCGTTTCACGGTTTTTAGAAGGGAGATATCGCAGATTGGATGCGGTTGTATATTCTGGACAAACTGTCCCTTTTTTTGGATTAGTTAAAAATCTTGGAGCGACGTGCCTACGCCTATTCGGCTTTTAGCACTCGTTCGGAAGACAACATTGCAGCGTTCAGGACTTTGGCGGGATACACAGAGAACCGGGACACATAAAGAGAGAGAGTGACTCATAAGAGCCACTCTCCGGGTACTGATAAATATCAGAACTTACTTTTCGCTCTTTGAGCTGGCTTTAGACCCGTCTTTTCCTTTGCCCTTGCTGCGACAAAATGATTTCACGGTCTTGCCGTCTTTCCGCTCATAACCTGTCACCCACGAGCAGGACGAAGCTGCGTTGCATGCTGAGCCACCCAGTCCTTTGCACTGACTGGCAGCATTAACGCTGCTACTCAAGAGTAGGCCTGCAGCCAAAGTGCTGATAACAAGAGTGTTTCGGATTGAGCGTTTTGAATTAGAAAGTTCCATCTTAATTTCCTTTTTTACAAATTTAATACTACTCGCTTGCGCGACGACCCAACCATTGGATCGAACTGAATAGTAACTTGTGGGTGAAAACTCGACTTCACCCGGCTAGGTGATATTCTCGAAAGCCCTCATTCATCCATGATGAAATGCTTGCTGAGTTTCAGTCCTTGCGCCTGGTAATTTGATTTCATGTCCTGACCGTAAACTTTACTCGGCTTCTCCAGCATCTTCTCGTACACCAATCGCCCCACGTTTTGGCCGTCCTCCAACAAAAACGGCACATCAAACGAGCGAACTTCCAACACTGCCCGTGCACCAAAACCCCCAGCTTCCGGAGCACCAAAGCCGGGATCAAAAAAGCCTGCATAGTGAACTCGAAATTCACCCACCAAAGTATCATAGGCAACCATCTCGGCTGCGTAGTCGATCGGAACATGCACGGCTTCCTTGGATACCAGGATATAAAATTCCCCTGGATCCAGGATTAGCCGACGTTTTTGCGCATAAAGAGGCTCCCAAAAATCAGACATTGCGTGCGCAGCTGGCTGATCAACATCCACCACGCCAGAATGTCTCTTCGCCCGGTAACCGATTAGTCTATTAGAATCCTCACCGCTCAGATCCACTCTGACTGGTACGCCGTTTTTAATCTCCGCTGCGCTTAGCTCTGCATCCACCAAACGAGAACTCTGCTGCAGGTCGATATGTGCTCGATCACTTAGATTAGGGTAGCCCCGGCGGATGCGCAGCTGCGATAACCGCGACCCTTTGCGAACCAATACACTGAATGTCAGTGGCGCGATTTCTGCATAAAGCCCTCCTGTATAACCTGCCGGAACCTGCTCAAACTCAACACCATGATCGGTGATCAAGCGGGTAAAAACGTCCAACCGCCCGGTAGAACTTTTAGGGTTACCGGCCGCGGCTAATTCTTCGGGGAGCGCCAGGCTCTCCAGCAAAGGCACTATATAGACACAAGATTTTTCCAGCACCGCCCCGTTGGACAAATCAACTTCATGCATAACCATGTCGGCCAGGCACTTTTCCATGGTGCGGCCTTTGCCTGGTAAAAATGATGAGCGAACTCGATAGGCAGTAGCCCCAAGTCTCAGGTCAATACTCGCGGGCTGAATCTGACCTTCATCTATTTTTTCATCGGCAAGAATGACGGATTCCTGAATCAAGGATTTCAGATGTTGTGACGCCAGCGCACCATTTGGCTTATTACTCATGGGTGATTGTCGCTCCAGGAGACCACTTTCTGTCAGTTGAAAATTATCGTACGGTTTTTAAACACGATTGCCTTATGCTCCAGCACTTTGAGCAGCGCTCGGGCAAACACCTGCTGCTCAATATCGCGCCCCATTTTGATCATATCCTGCACCGAAGCGGCCACCCCAACGCGAGCTACATCCTGCTCGATGATCGGGCCTTGATCCAACTCCGCAGTCACAAAATGAGAGGTTGCACCAATCAACTTTACCCCACGGTTATATGCCATTTGATAGGGTTTCGCGCCCACAAAGGAAGGTAAAAAGGAGTGATGGATATTTATCACAGGGCACCCTACCTGTTGTAGAAAATTGGCACTCAATACCTTCATATAGCGCGCCAGCCCCAGGTAATCAGGAGAGTATCGATGCACGATCTCAAGTTGCTTCTGCTCATAGGCTAGCGCATCGGTATCGGTTGGAATATAAAAGAAGGGCGTGGCATGACGATCGGCATACTTCTGCATGGCTGGATCATTCCCCACGATAAAACTGATCTCCACACCAGGAAAAAAATTTGCTTCTTGCTTGTTGAGTATCTCGATCAGGGCATGCGGTTGTTTGGATACGAACAATCCGAGCGATTGAGTACGATTAAAAAAACGTACCTGGAAATTAGCCTGATAGTGTTGTGCCAAATCAGTAAACTCATCGGAAAAATCTGTCTCGGTAGCCCACCGCTCGGTGATCGGCCATTCCAGCCGGGAAAAAAACTGGCCATCATCCGTGTACTCTTCGTACTTGCTGATGTTCAGATTGCGTTGTGAAAAAAACTCGGCCAGAGCGGCGATAATGCCAATTTTGTCCGGGCAATTAAACAACAGAGCCGCCATTGGCGCTGATTCATCAATTTGTGGAGATTTGGTATTCATTCTGGCACGCCTAACGGGCTAGCTTATTTATGCCTTTGGGATAGTAAAAAATGAGGTCTTTTCACCAAAAACAGGAGCATAACCACACTCTTGATCCAGGCACATTGACCGCCCGAAAAAATTTTTTCATGGCCTGTAATTGATGGGCAATCATACACCGTTTTACGCCGACTTAAAAAACATCAGGCGCATTTCGTTTCGGTAGCATCCATGCCGCACAACTAACCATCGTTTGTCACGCCGCGAGTATCTGGGAACTTACCTCGTAGCATGGTGTTCAGGCAGCAGCTTAGCTATAATGCGCGCTCGACGAACTCTTTGAGGGAGAGTGATTGCTGCTGTTAATCAGCCAGCAAATCCGCCGAAGGCGCAACGTGCTCGTAACCGCTCAGGCATCCGGACCACAAAGCTGATACGTCGTCTCTGGAGAGAGATTGAGAACTGTCTGTGACCGTTCGATAAATCCACCGAAGGGGTAATCTTTCAGGTAACCGGACAGAGGAGCATTGCTTTAATAACCAGTAGTGCAGTTGCTGCAAGCATGCCGTAGCGACCAGCACAGGGTTGTTAAATGTGACTTCTTTTTGTTATGACGTGTTTACCTGATAGAGGATTACATGACCGATCTACGCAAGACTCCCCTTTATGAGCAGCACCAGGCTGCTGACGCAAAAATAATAGACTTTGGTGGCTGGGCGCTGCCGGTCAACTACGGCTCCCAAATGGATGAGCACCATCACGTCCGCCAGGATTGCGGAATGTTTGATGTCTCTCATATGACGGTTTCTGACGTCAAGGGTGAACAAACCCTCGACTTTCTTGCCTACCTGCTCGCCAACGACATCCATAAAGTTGCGTCCACACCGGGCAAAGCCATGTATAGCTGCATGCTGAATGAGAGTGGTGGTGTCATTGATGACCTCATCGTCTACTTCATCTCCCCAGGGCATTGTCGCTTGGTAACCAATGCCAACACCAACGAAAAGGATATGGCCTGGATTCAGCAACAAGCCGAGCAGTTCGACGTCAGTTTTGCTGAACGTTCTGAACTAGCCTTGATCGCGGTGCAAGGGCCACAGGCTTTGCAAAAATGCGCAGAGGTAATTGAGCCCGAGTTTGCCAGCAAAATTGCCGAACTCAGTCGTTTCCAGGGATGCTTCCATGGTGATCAATTCGTTGGCCGGACCGGCTACACCGGAGAAGATGGCGTTGAGTTAATTGTTACCGCCGACTATGGCGTGGAGTTATGGCAAAAATTTGTCGCCGCTGGCGTCCCGCCCTGTGGATTAGGTGCGCGTGACACCTTACGGCTGGAGTCAGGAATGTCTCTTTATGGCAATGATTTGGATGAAGAACACACACCACTTGAATCGGGCCTGGCTTGGTCCGTGGCGCGCAAAGATGAGCGTGATTTTATTGGTAAACAAGCCCTGGCCAATCCAGCAGAATACAAAATGATAGGGCTGATTTTGCAGGATCGCGGGGTCTTGCGCGGTCACCAGACCGTGTTATCAGATGGTGCAGAAATTGGTGAGACCACCAGCGGCACCTTTTCGCCAACACTGCAGCAATCCATTGGCCTGGCAAGAGTAAAGTCTGACCATGGCTTGGCGATCGGAGATCCGGTGCAAATCGCGGTGCGCAATCGACAACTCAATGCGGTCGTCGCGCGCTATCCATTCGTTAAGAACGGCGAAACCACCAACTGATTACTGGCAACAATCCATTCGTCATCACTCCTCACCAAGTCTTTGTGACTGAATCGTAAAAATTACAAATAGTAAGAAAAACCTATGACCACATTTACGCAATTTTCTGATCGACACATTGGGCTGAGTAAAGCCGACGTCGAAACCATGCTGGCCGAGATCGGCTACTCATCGCTGGACGAACTCACCGAAACGGTTGTTCCGGCAGGCATTGCCGACAATAGTCCGCTCGACCTGGCAGCACCCGCCAGCGAAGAACAGGCCTTGGCAGAACTCGCAGATATCGCCAAACAAAACAAATTATTCAAGTCGTTCATCGGCCAGGGTTACTACGGCACGTACACGCCCAAGGTAATTCAGCGGAATGTATTGGAAAACCCAGCCTGGTACACCGCCTATACCCCCTATCAACCAGAGATCTCACAGGGTCGGCTCGAGGTGCTGTTTTATTTTCAGACCATGATCACCGAGTTAACCGGCATGGACATTGCCAATGCCTCCTTGCTCGATGAAGGCACCGCTGCAGGCGAAGCATTGACCCTGGCGCATCGCAGCCTGCGTGGCAAGAAAAACAAATGCCTGGTCTCGGCGCACTGCCACCCGCAAACCCTGGAAATCCTGGAAACGCGAGCAACCCCGCTGGGCATTGAACTGGTGGAATTCGACGAAACCGAAGCGGTTTCCAGCTGGGATGATGTGTTTGCTGTGCTGGTGCAGTATCCAGACACCTATGGCACGGTCACGCAATTGTCGGACTTAAGCGCACAGGCCCATGAAGCCGGCGCATTGGTGATTATGGCCAGCGATCTGCTGGCATTGACCATGCTCACCTCACCCGCTGAATTGGGAGCCGACATCGTGGTTGGTAACTCACAACGCTTCGGCGTGCCACTGGGGTTCGGCGGCCCGCACGCTGGCTTCTTCGCTGTTAAAGACAAATACAAGCGCTCGATGCCCGGGCGACTGGTAGGACAATCGGTGGATAAGCAAGGCAACGCGGCGTACCGACTGGCCTTACAAACCCGCGAGCAACATATTCGTCGTGAGAAAGCCACCTCGAATATATGCACGGCCCAAGCCCTGCTTGCCATTATGGCGACCCTGTACGCCTGCTATCACGGACCAAAACAATTACGCGCTATCGCCACGCGCGTGAACTCCATGGCCAGCACTTTTGCAGCGGAATGCCAGGCGCACGGTTTACAATGTAACCAAACGGTATTTGATACCGTTACCGTAGAGGCTGACAATGCGGACATTATCTGCAAGGCGGCACTGGAAGCCGGGTATAACCTGAACCAGCGTTCGTCGACACGCCTTTCTGTGGCCTTCGATGAAACATCGACCGAGGCAGATTTAGTGGCGATTTTAGCCTGTTTCGGTGTTTCCGCTGACGGGGTAAATCTTGAACAAGGCCTGACCACAGAATTACAGCGCGACGACGACTATATGAGCCAGGCCGTGTTCCATATGTATCACAGCGAAACGGAAATGATGCGCTACCTGCGGCGCCTGTCGGAAAAAGACATTGCGCTGGATCGGGCCATGATTCCGCTGGGTTCGTGCACTATGAAACTGAACTCTGCAGCCGAGATGACGCCAGTCAGCTGGCCTGAGTTTGCCAATATCCACCCGTTTGCACCCAGCGATCAAACGCGTGGCTATAAAACCATGATTGCGCAACTAGAGGCCATGCTGTGCGCCTGCACGGGTTATGACGCAATGTCGCTGCAACCCAATGCCGGGTCGCAGGGGGAATATGCGGGCCTGCTGGCGATCAAGGCCTATCACGATGCCAATGGTGACAACGAGCGTAACATCTGCCTGATTCCAAGCTCGGCGCATGGCACCAATCCTGCCAGCGCACAAATGGCCAATATGCAGGTAGTGGTGGTGAAGTGTGACGAAGGTGGCAATGTCGACGTTGATGACCTGGCCGAGAAAATCGCCAAGTATCCCGGCCGAATCGCTGCCATCATGATCACCTATCCTTCAACCCATGGGGTGTTTGAAGAAGAAGTGAGGGCCGTGTGCGACGCAGTCCACGAGGCTGGCGGCCAGGTATATATTGATGGTGCAAACCTGAACGCCATGGTGGGTGTCGCCCAACCTGGCAAGTTCGGCGGCGATGTTTCGCATTTAAACCTGCATAAAACATTTTGCATTCCGCACGGCGGTGGTGGCCCAGGGGTCGGCCCAATTGGCGTTGGCAAACACCTGGAAAAATACCTGCCGAAAGACCATGTGAACAGTAACCGTGGAGGCGCAGCGATCAGCGCGGCTCCGTTTGGTAGTGCAAGCATATTGCCAATTTCCTGGATGTATATCCGCATGATGGGTGCAGAGGGTTTGCGCAAGGCCACGCAATCAGCAATTCTCAGTGCCAATTACATCGCCAGCCGACTGCAGAAGAATTACCCTATTTTGTTTACCGGTAACAAGGGTTTGGTGGCACATGAATGTATTATTGATACGCGCCCGATGAAAGATCATGGGGTCAGCGTTGATGACATTGCCAAACGCTTGATCGACTATGGCTTCCATGCACCCACCATGAGTTTCCCGGTACCGGGCACGCTCATGATTGAACCGACCGAGAGTGAGTCACTGGCCGAACTGGATCGCTTCTGTCGGGCGATGGACGGTATTTATGAAGAATACTTACAGGTTAAAAACGGTGATGTGCCTGCCGACAACAACCTGCTGAGCAATGCGCCGCATACCATGCAGTTTGTGCTCGAGGATTCACTGGAAGTTCCTTACACCCGCAAACAGGCGAGTCACCCTGATCCAGAAGTTGACTACAGCGTCAAGTACTGGCCACCAGTGGGCCGGGTAGACAACGCCTATGGCGATAAAAACCTGATCTGCAGCTGCCCGTCTATGGATGAGTATGAATAGCGGATGAGTAAACAGAACTAAACGCCAGCCCCTAGCGCATCAAAACCAGCTTTTCTGCCGGTCCAGGTCGGCCTGGCAGAAAGCCAGTTGGGCGGAATACTTTTTCGAACGCTGATCGACCTTCCTGGCCACGTCCAGCAACCATTTTTTGCTGTTATGGGTGCCACGTGAATATCCGCCCTGCCCCTCGTGGTAGTTCAGGTATTGATTGTAAGCATCCCATTTTGATACGCCATTACGGGTGTAGGTTTTGTGCATATACCACTGGATGAAATCAAAGGCGTTGGCAAAATTATCGCGATCGCTGAAGGCCGAACCAGCCTCTTTTTGATACTCCTTCCAGGTGCTTTTGAGCGCCTGTGAGTATCCATATGCGTCACTGGCTCGACCAGTTGGAATCACGCCGAGAAAATACTTCATAGGCGGCTTGGCTTTGCGTCTAAAACCCGACTCCTGGTACATGATGGCCATCGGCAAGTGCACCGGGCCGCCCCATTTCGCGGCGCTACGCTTGGCGGACTTATACCACTTGGGTTTTTCACTAAAAATGGAGCAAATATTATCCGGCCTGGCAGGAGGATCACTGGCACAAGCCGCGACCAAGACCAGCGAGAGTGCAAAGACAGAAATTTTTATTAATCGAATTCGCATAGTATTGCCACCGATACAAAATGCTTAGCTTGTTTGTTTGAAATAAGTTCTAACCTTGCCAAGGTGACGACGGCTAACGACGAATTCAGTGCTAGTCTGTTGCAAGCTTAAAACATCCAGACCCTCGTCGGTTTTCACCAGCTTATCGAAGTAACGACTGTTCACCAATGCGCTGCGATGCACACGCACGAACCCTTCTGTCAATTTTTGCTCTAACTGTTTCAGCGGATAAGAAACGATCACCTCTTTGTCCAACAATCCGGCGACCACTGATTTATCCTCGGCACGAAAGTACAGGATTTCAGCAATCGGCAATTTCGCCAGAAAGCCGGGCTGCGCCACGTTGATCACCTCCTGATGTTCTCCCTGAGCCTGGACCGCATTGAGCTGCAAACGTGTTAAACGCTGTGCTTTAAGCAGCTGTTCGTTAAGCTTTTCAAACGAGATTGGCTTTAACAAATATCCGACTGCATTGGTCGCAAATGCCTCCAGCGCGTAATTTTCGTAGGCCGTGCAAAATATGATTGCTGGTGGTTTGGCCACTTCCTTAAGAATGGCGGCAGCCGCGTCCAACCCATTCATCACTGGCATTTCTATATCGAGTAATAAGACATCCGGCTTGTGTTCCAGCGTGAGCGCCAAGGCATCCTGACCATTCTCTCCGGTCGCCAGCATGACCACGCCATCCATACTCTGGATAAAACGCTGCAGACGTGCCCTGGCAAGCGGCTCGTCATCAACAATGACCGTGCTGATACTCATACAGAAGACCGCTTTTTTTCGGAAGTCGCATAACGACAGAATAACTGTTTCCTTCATCACGTAACTTTAAATAATAGTCATCATCATATAAGACGAATAGACGTTCGCGAATGTTTTCTACTGCCAGGCCACTTCCGCGACTTGTGGTTTCGTGCTCCGGCTTGGTATTACTGACCTTTATCGACAAGTGACTGCGGGTCTCGCGCACGTCCAACTCTACCTCACCGCCTTGTTCGCTCGCAGCTACCCCATGCACGATCGCGTTCTCTAGGAGTGGTTGCAGAATCAACTTGGGCACATAAAGAATTTCAGCCGCCTTAACATTGATCGACTCCTGGTAATTCAACCTGGCGCCCAGGCGCCATTTTTCCAGGCTCAGGTATTCCTGGCACAAGGCCAGTTCCTGTTTCAACGTATGTTGATCATTGGCGTCGTCCAACGAGGCCCGGAACAGTGCCGACAAGGACTGTATCGCCTGCTCAGCTTTGTCAGGTGCGAAAGACACCAGCTCGGATATGGTATTCAGGCTGTTGAATAAAAAGTGTGGCCTGATCCTGGATTGCAGAGCCTGCAATCGAGATTGCGACTCCGACTGTGCTCCGCGATCCAGCGTATGCAATAGGGAAAAGAAACTGACCAGGAAAAATGCCACACATAACACCGCCATTGCACGATTAAAAAACTCAGCGGAAAGACTTGGCAAGGCGTTATCTGTGCTTTGGAATATCCACGAATTAACCAGCTCGATCAGCACAAAAACCAGTAGGAATATTCCTATAGATGCCAGGGCAGAAGCATAGGCTTGCCATTGATTGAAGTGTTTACGCAATAAACACAAAATACTCAATGAACCGAGCAATAACCAGATCAGGTACATTGCTGCCAGGGAAAAATATTCAAATGAAAAGGCCGGGGCTCTTAATAGCGTTAAAATTAACGCCAATATCACCGCGATCAACAGCGTCAGGAAGACGCTCGAATTTTTACAAAGATTCGGGATTCGATAGTTTCTGAAAATTGCTAATTGCATTTAAAACAGTGACTTAGACTACTCGATTTCCGTCCACAAGGTGGTAATTTGGTGAAATTAGGTGGCATCATAGCCGTTTATCCCTGCAAAAGTAACCGCTTGTCAGAATCCACCACAATCACCAAACGGCATGATTTATCATAGTTCACGTTTCAGACTCGACCTTGCTCTGCCGTAATCAAGAGCTGGTGAAAACAGTTACTGTGAATTTCAATGCTCAAACCATCAATACATAAGCGCAGCGCAAATGGTTTTACCCTGATCGAATTAATGATCACCATTGCCGCCCTGGGAATTCTTGCGGTGTTTGCCATTCCGAGTTTTTCCTTCCTGTTAGAAGGCGAACTCATCAACACGGATGCGAACAACTTCGTGGCTGATCTTAATCTGGCGCGCAGTGAAGCAATTAAACAAAACCAAACCATCGAAGTGAATGCCAAATCTGGCAGCTGGGCGAATGGCTACCTGATCAAAGTGAGTGGCTCGGCAGTTGGAGTCGATTTACGTGATATCTCGCCCACGGCAAGATCAGTGGCTCCGGTGGAAACCAACACACCTGCAATTACCAGTATTCAATACACCGGCATTGGCACCCTGGGCGGGGCCAATACGCCGCAGTTCAGGTTTTGTAAAACCAGCGGTGAACCCGGCGTCACCATTTCGATTTCCAGAACAGGCCGGGTTACTTCCGACGAAATTTCCAGTTGTCCTTGATTTCGCATCTTAGCACTGCCCTCTAGATGACTCATTTTAGCTCACTATGATAAATAGAAATATCTCCCCCACTCCACCGCCGCAATCGCCTAAGGCATCTGGCGGATTTACCCTGATCGAAGCCCTGGTAACTGTAGTTGTTATGTCTATCGGCATGTTAGGCCTGGCGGCTATGCAAAGTGCCAGTGTGCGATTTGCCTACGACTCGTATCTGCGTACACAAACTTCGTTTATGGCTGCCGACCTGTTTGACCGCATGCGGGCCAACCCTTCAGTTAACTATGATGACCTGACAGAAACCACCTCTACCAATTGCGCCAGTAGTTCGGCCGATTGCGATGCGGCCACCATGATGCAATTTGATATGGCACAGTGGACCGCGCAGGCGAATAGCTTATTCCCGGATGCGGATATTGAAATCTCAACCAATACGCCTGCCCCCTTTCACACATACACCATTGAGTTCAAATGGAATAGTCGTACCACCGACGGCGGCCGTATTGGCACTGAGGATAATCGGCAAACGCTGACCTATGTGGCGAGGGTGAAGGAATGAACAAGCAACTAACCACTCCGGCTCAGCAAGGCTACACCCTGATCGAGTTACTCGTTGGATTATTGATCGGCCTGTTTCTATCCGGTGCAGCAATCCAGTCGTACTTGTCCACCAAGGAAACCTACACCATTACGCAAAACGTCAACCGCGTGCAGGAGGACAGCCGTTTTGCGACTTTTTTCCTGAGTCGTGATCTGCGTGAGACGACCAACCTGGGGTGCATCAAGGCAGTCAGGAACATGTTGCCAGCCGCGGTAGACAATAATCTGACTGACTTATTGGTGAAAGTGGGTGGCTGGGACCATGATGACACATCGCTGGGTGATGAGGTTAATTTGGACGGAAACTATGCCGTCCAAACAAATCGCACTAAATGGCGTGGTTTAAATAATGGCACCAACCAACAACTACCAGATGAAATCGATAGCATTTCGTTCAGCGATTCCATTGTTATTAAAAAGATCACCCCTGTTGAGGGCGCTACGATAACGGCAACCGCAGATGCCACCACTTTCAATGTGACCGGCTATACACCGCAGACGAATGAAATTTTGATCATTGGCGATTGTTTTCGCTCTGACCAATTTCAGGTTGGCGCAGTAACCGGGACGAGTTCTTATACCGTCACGCCAAACCCAAGCACGACCACGTTTGGACAAAACTGGGGGCCGAGCGCACGACTTTATTCAGTCACTTTTACTAATTATTACGTGGGCCTGCGCAGCGGAGCCAGCGTTCCTTCTCTGTTCCGGCTAGACTCAGCGGTGGGAGCAACGGCGGAAGAACTGGTGGAAGGGGTTGAGTCGATGCAAGTTCTGTATGGTCTTGATCTGGATAACGATGGCGATGCCAATCGTTATGTTTCAGCCCGCGACCTCAGCGCTGCGGAATGGGAAGACCTGGTGAGTATTAGGGTTGGACTACTGTTTGTTGCACCGGGCGGCATCGACGAAGAAACAGCCGAAGCCTCGCAAACGTATAGCCTGGCCGGCGGCATTGATTTTACCACCGCAGTGGGCGACCGAGACCTCCGCTACGTGGCAAATGTGACAGTGAAAACGCGCAACCTCGGCCTGGAGTCGGACTTTTCTGTGTGCGATGCCGGGGTTACCAATTGCGACCTCAACGGCATGGTTGTGACCAGCACTCCTTAGGCGATGGATCTTATGTTTAACACTTCCCGAATAAAGCCCGCTACCCATACGACGATGCCCACCCGACCACAAACATATCCTGCCCGGCAACGCGGCATTGTGCTGCCTATCGCCCTGGTCCTGTTACTGGTTACCACGTTGGTTGGCGTGACTTCTCTGCGCAGCAACTCGGTGTCTGAAAAAATGACCCGTAATACAATTCAACGTGATGTCGCTTTCAGCAAGGCTGAAACAGCACTGATTGAAGGCGAGGAAATTGCCCGCAATAATGCGCCAGCAATCAAGGCAGCGATCGTCGGTGTCGATGCCAGCGACACCTGCGATGCGACGGTCACCATCAACGGGGCGGCAGAAGTTGGATTTTGCTCACCCTCAAATTTCCCACAAACTGCGGGCGCGACACCGACAACAGTTGAACGCTGGCAAATCCCCGATATTTGGTCGGACACCGCACCGGTCAGCTACATTGAAAATGCAGACGGCAGTAAGATCATTATCGAGTTTATGGGTCATATTCTGAACTCCGACAACGATGTGAATTGCGGATCCGCTTATGTCACTACCTGGCCATACTGCGATGCCGATGGCTACCAGTTCCGCATCACTGCACTGGCTGAAGGTGACGCTAATAATAACGCCCGTGTAATGCTGCAATCCACCTATGTGGTATCCCCCTGATCTCTGAACAAACATGCCGCATTTGAACCCTACAAACCAAACGAGAATGACGATGACTAACAGCAAGGCAACACGCATTTTCCAATCTCTGCTAATACTGCTTTTTTCTACCACCGTATTAACGGTGGCAAATGCCCAGCAAGATCTGGAGGATTACTCGGTATTGCCGGAAAACCTGACGGGCAGTATCACCACTAACCCCAACGTACTGATCATCTTGGATACCTCGAGTAGTATGGGTTACTTCCGCATCAACAATGGCCCAACCATTTGGGTTGAAGATCCAGAGACTGGTGCCCAGTATCGTGACTTTAATAATGCCAATCGTGGTCGACGGGGATTCTTCAGCACTTCCTACGTCGATCATTACGATGCGTCGAGTTCGTTTTCGAACTCCTTCAAAGTACGCGAAGCCATGCGCAATATTATTAATTCGGATGCATTCAAAGGTCGCTTGAACGTGGGATTAATGGGTTTTGGGCAAAGTCGTTGCCAGTACTTCCCTGCCAATAACCAACCCTTCACGGGTAAGACCAGGATTAACTCAACCTGTCGAGACGCCTTTGGAAATATCATTAGAGTGAGTGGCAATCCTGGTTCTACCGGTTTAGGTGTACTAAGGGCAAATCTGCAACTTCTCAACACGGAACACCAGGCGAAACTAACCGCACTATTAGGTGCGGAACCCAGTCCGTGGAATGACGACAACGTAGGCTTCGATCGAAATGGCTATGACTACGTACTGTTCCCAAGCGGTCAGATTAATGGTGTGGAACACCCCTACTTTACCGATGGCGAGGTGCTTGGAAATGAAACACCCATGACCACCTTGCCTTTTGGTAGCTATGGTAATGGTACGCCTCTGGGTGGTTCACTGGAGACCGCATTCCGCTACTTGTTTCGCAATGACCCGACAGCTGCTGCGCAGGCCCCTAACCGTCTTCTAGGCGGCCTGGTTTCCCGTGAAGCGGAACTGGGTACCGAAACAGTTGTAGACAGTGCGGGCAACTCATCGGAAGTTCCAATTGATGTCGCCTACCTGTCGCAAGCGCAGTGTGAGGGCCCACTGACCGTAATCCTGTTAACAGACGGCGACCCAAGCCAGCTGCCACCCAGCAACCTGAATACCGGTATCGGGTCTACCACCGCTCAGGGGGCGGGTACCGCCATTGCCTCGGCAGTCAATGCCGCGACTCGCATTCGCTATCGCGGGTACGGCTCTCCCAACAGCAATGTCAGCGAGGACGATCAGGTTGATGTTTACGTGATTGGCTTTAACCTGGCAAACCAAAATGCAGCAAATCAGATTGCGGCGGCAGGGGGTACGGGTCAGGCCATCCTGACCAGCTCGACCGCTGAAGTAGAAGCCGCGTTCAGCGGTATCTTTAGCGATATCCTGGAACGAGGCGCATCTCGGTCTGGTTTATCGATTATCGCCACGCCTGATTCAGCGACGGGTTCTTTTGTGCAACCTTCGTTTACACCACTGACCCAGGAGACAGTGAGCAGCGGCCCTGCCGAACAAGTGGTCTGGACCGGTAACGTAAGAAATTTCTTTATCGATAAATTTGGTAATTTCCGTGAGGACTCTATCCCGGCAGGTAACACCGAAGGCAATGATGTACTGGATTCCTCGGATAAAGGGTTTAGAATCCTTTATGACGAAGATACCGATCTGACCTATGTAGAACGCTTTGATGTGGGCGGTGATGGCACGATCAGTAACGTCACCGGGTCTCCCGATGGCTCGGGGGGCTTTACCGGCGGCTTTATCGCGGTAGATGACCTGGAAGCCATTTGGAACGCCAGCGATCAGCTCAATCGACTATCCGACAGCCTGGCCCAGGTAAGCAACAATCGACCGTATACAACGGCAGTGAGCACCAGCAATAGTGGTCGCCGCATCTACACCTGGCTGGATAACAATGCCGATGGCACTTACGATGTTGGTGAGGGTAATACCTTTACCTGGAACGATAGTTCCGCCGCCACAACTCAGATCAACCCAAGTAATAAGGGGATATTTGATTTACCCCTAACCGCCAATACCGATGATGATGCGGAGGACCTCGTGAACTTCATTCGAGGTTTTCAGGATACCAATAGCAATCCATATCGAAATCGCATTATCGACAGCTATAAATTTTTGTTAGGTGACATTGTGCATTCAACGCCGGTGCAGGTCGATGAACCGATTCCGCTGGCATTCTCAACCAATCCGCTCAACACAGACGATTTGCGTGACAGCTACGAGCCCTTCGCTGATCATTATGTAAATCGCCGTAAAATGGTTTATGTGGGCGCCAACGACGGCATGCTACACGCATTTAACGGCGGATTTTGGGATATCGACAGTGTTGCCGGCACGGTGACTGTAAGCCGACAAATCAGTGGCGAAGCTAATCATGAACTCGGCGATGAACTGTGGGCTTTTATCCCCAATGCTGTGTTGCCACATCTCAAGTTCCTGCAAGACCCAGACTATGAAGCAGACGAACACATTGCTTTTGTTGACGGCTCACTGGAGTCATTTGAAGTGAAGATATTCGATGGTGAAACCGGCAACTGCACATTGGCAGCCGGCGCACCAGTACCCAGCACTTGCAAATACATCAATGGCTGGGGAACTATCCTGGTCGGTGGCTTGCGTTTTGGCGGGGCAGATTACACCGCTGACTTTGACGGTGACGGCACCATAGAAACCCACGAAACCACGCGCTCATCGTTTTTTATTATCGATATTACCGACCCTGAAAGCGCGCCGGTATTGTTGGATGAGCTCACTTCGCCTGACCTTGAGTTAACCGTAAGCAAACCCGCTCTGGTTAGACTCGAGGGGTCCAGTTCCACCGATCGTGAATACCGCCTGGTATTTGGCTCAGGTCCGAATGAGTTGGATACCGCCACCAACACCACTGGGAATGCAGCGTCGCTGTTTGTTTATGATCTTAAGGACCGCGATGGTCTGACCAAGGTGTCGTTAACTGGCGCAGCATCCACGTCGTTTGTTGGCGATATGACCACGGTGGACTGGAACCAGGATGATATTGATGACGCGATCTACTTTGGAACGGTGGCTGGCACGGTCGAATTTCCAACTGGAAAATTGTATCGATCTACCATCACCGTTGGATCATTGAGTGACACGGTTGATTCCAATGTTATTTTTGATCCTGGCCAACCTATCCAGTATCAACCAGTGGCTCCAGAAGATCACCCATCGCAGAATGACAAGTACATCCTGTTCGGTACCGGCCGGATCTACTCTCTGGAAGACGCCAATTTTAACTACTCGCCGCGCAACCGACTATTCGGTTTGAAGGAATCGTTTGTCGGCTCGATCCTGAGCAATCCCATCACCTTCGGCAGTTCGCCCATTGCCAGCAGTTCCCAGATTCTTGATGTGACTGGCGCTAACCCGAACGCTACTGATGAGGGTGACGTAATTATTAATTCCAAGACCAGGGCAGAAATCCTGGACGACTTTGAAGATGAAACCACTGCGCCAGTTTATCGCGGATGGGAGTTTGATTTACCGGTTGGCACTTCGCGACTATCGGCTCGCCCGGTAACCTTGGAAGAGCTGAGCTTTTTTACCGACTATCAACCGCAAGACCCGACCACGGTGACAGCCGAACAATGCCTACCTGAGGGTGGTAGCTTCCTGTCAGTATTCGATTACAGGACCGGTTTATTCCCGTCGTCGCAACGGCTGGAATTTGGCGAGAGTGCAAATACCGGCGACACCACCACCAACTTCCTGAACTTTCAGGTATCATCCAGTTTACTGGGTGAGGCAGATATCCTGATCATCGGCGATGATGGCCAGGGCAACACCAAGTTTAAATTCCTGGCACCTGGTTCAAACCAGGAGATTACCGACTTTGATGCCTTGCTCAAATCTACTGTTACGGTGCCAACCCCGATCGAGTCTGGCCGCAAATCGTGGCGCGAAATCAGTTTGTAAGTCGTAACCAGTGTTAACAACAAAGAGTCACTAAGCATGGATAACAATTATTCGAGAAGTCGTTTTGAACAAGGCTTTACCTTAATCGAGTTGATGATTGTAGTGGCCATTGTTGGCATTCTCGCTTCCCTGGCGATTCCTGCATACACGGAGTACGTGCGGGAATCGCGTAGAACGGATGGTACTTCTTCGGTACTGGATTGTGCCACTCGCCTGGAACGAAACTTCACAGTCAACAACACCTATACCACTGCAGATGTTTGTGATGCTACTTCCATAGATGGGTTTTACAATCTGACCTTGGCGACGACGGACGTAACGTTTACTGTCTCCGCCTCACCAACCGGGCCACAGTCAGAAGACACGGAGTGCAGCAGTATTGACCTCAATCATCTTGGGGTGCAAAGTGCGGTCGACGACGGTGGGGCGAGTACCGGCGACACCTGTTGGAAAAAGTAGACACAAACAAGGCTAAACAGGAAGGTTTAGAGTTTTAAAGTAGCCCGATCCTGCGAGGGTTTGACGGAGACAGATATCTTCTCGATACACAATACCTGGCGGACCTGATCAGCGCCTTCGTATTGTTAAATATCACGTAAAAACCATTTATAAATAGTTGCAATGAATGAATCAAACCACGGGTCCGTATTAGTGGGTATAGATTCAGAAACCTGTTGCGCGTGTGTGAGCTGATTTCTGTCAAGGGGTTGTCGCACTAGTCAACTATGATAGATAGCACCGATTCAGCCAGTTCGACTAATCGAACAACTGCCTAGGGCAACCATCAAGTCGCACCGATTACCACAGTTTTTTGTACTGATCATCTGAGGAAGATCAGCTTGGCGTTATTTGGCAGGCCGCATATAACGTTTTAACTATCCCCACCAAACTCTGCCCTTGAACCAGGCATTGTCGGCTCAGCTGCAAGTTAATCCTTAACTTGATGAGAACGACAATGCGCATTCTTCCTTCGTTTCTTTGTGCTGTCAGACCCGTTACGGGACTGAAATTAGCTATTTACTTTTGCCTGGGCATTAACCTTCCTGCCTACGCTCAGCAAACCATCGACGACTTTTCGGTACTCCCTGAAAACCTCGCCGGTGAGATCACGTCCAACCCAAATGTGCTGATCATATTGGATAACTCAACCAGTATGACTGAGTTTATTGTACCCAGAACAGGGTCACAGCCGTATACCTATGATGAGAATACCGGGCTTGGGTATCTTCCGACTACCAATGTACTGGCACCGCAGTACGATCCCTCCAGCACATTTTCCAACTCCTTCCAGGTTAGGCAAGCCATGCGGAACGTGTTGAACTCACCCACATTGAGAGGCCGTCTTAATGTGGGCCTGATGGCCTTTGGGCAATCCAACTGCATTTATTCTGAGGTAGCCAATAGATCCAGAGTAAACCGAGATAACCAACTCAATACCGCATGCAAGAATGCCAGGGGTTTTAACATCAGATTGCGCGGGCTGCCGGCTGGGGCACAAACACCCGCAACCAATGGCCTGGGGGTATTGCGGGCGAACATCCTGCCCCTCGAATCCAGTCATCTCGACACATTGAATGCCTTGTTGGGCCCTGAACCATCACCCTGGACCGCAGAAAATGTCGCGCTTGATACGCGATTGAATCCCAAGGTCGATTTTTCCAGGGCAACGCTACCGGTTCATGGTATTGAGCACCCCTTCTTTACCCAGGGGGCGGTAAACGGTAGCGAAGTGCCAATCGTCTCGCTGCCCAATGGCAACGTTTACTCGAACCTTACCCCATTAACGGGAGTGCTGGAAACCGCTGCACGATATCTATTCAGAAATGACCAACTCGCCACTTCGATTGGACCACCACAGAAATTATTGGGCGGCCTGCGGCGCCGTGAAAGCAATTTGGGAGGTGAACCAGTCAAATACTTATCAGAGTCACAATGCGAAGGGCCAATAACTGTGATATTGCTGACTGATGGCTTTCCATCACAACTACCACCGCCATCATCTAACCTGGATAACGGCATTGGCCGCACAACAGCCGACAATCCAGCAGTTGCAGTCACCGCAGCAATCAATGCCGCGGCAACATTACGATACCGGGGTTCGACAACACAAAACTCACGACTTAGCACTGACCAGGAAATAAAGGTTTATGTAATCGGTTATCAGCTTGAACTAACCAGCGCCGCTAATAAAATTGCCCGCGCCGGTGGCACGGGTCGTGCTCTCAATACTGACTCTGCTGAGGAAGTAGAAGAAGCCTTTACTCAAATATTTAACGAGATCCTCGAAGCGGGTGCATCACGCTCAGGTTTATCGATCATTTCCAGCCCGGATTCCGCCACCGGTTCATTTATTCAGCCTTCTTTTACACCGTTGATTCAACAAACCGACGTCGATGGCACTGCTCAGCAAGTTGTTTGGACGGGTGAAGTTCGTAACTTCTTTATCGATCGCTTTGGTAACTTTCGCGAGGACAGCCTGCCTCCTAGAGGGGGTGAGGGCAACAACCGCCTGGATTCCGGAGATAAGGGATTTCGTATCTTGTTTGATGAAGCGACTGATCAAACCTATGTGGAGCGCTTTGACGTAGGCGAGGAAAGCGAACTGAGTAATTTCACAGGGGGACCGGACGGCCAAGGCGGGTTTCGAAACGGCTTGATCGACGTGGAGGATTTACAGGCAATTTGGAGTGTCAGTGACCAATTAAATCGGCTAGCGGATGATATTGATTCAATTCGCGGGAACCGGGAGTATCGATCACCTGTGAGAGACGATCGCGCAGCCCGGTTTATTTTCAGCTGGTTAGACCGCAACGCTGATCAACGGTTCTCCACAAATGAAACCGTCAACTTCAGTTGGAACAATGACGCCTCCGTAAGAGATGAGTTTACCTCAGCTGATCTAGGTGTTTTTGATCTGCCTGAGAACCTGGACAATGATCTTGGCGCTGAACAACTCATCAATTTTGTTCGTGGTTTCCAGGCGCCCGAGAACAACCGGAACCGCAATCGCATCATTGATGAGTACAAATTCCTTTTGGGGGATATTGTGCACTCCACCCCAGTGCAGGTTGAAGCCCCTACCGCGTTATCTTCGCCAAATCCGCCAGCGCGAACCGAGGCACTGCGCGATAGTTACCTACCCTATGCCAAGCACTATGCGGACCGCCGTCGGATGATTTACGTGGGCGCGAACGACGGCATGTTGCATGCATTCAATGGCGGGTTTTGGCGCATCGATGACGAGACAGGAAGCATTGAAGTACAAACTGCCCAGCAGAGCGAAACCAGGCATGAACTCGGTGACGAAATCTGGGCATTTATCCCCAATGCCGTGCTACCCCATTTGAAATTTTTGCAAGACTCCAGTTATGCCGCCGACCAACACGTGGCGTATGTTGATGGCTCACTGACCGCCCGCGAGGTCAAAATTTTTGATGACGCGCCTGGCGCTTGTGAGGTTCCTGTTGGAGGCGCCGTACCCAACGGATGTACCTATGTTAATGGCTGGGGCACCATTTTGGTCGGTGGCCTGGGCTTTGGTGGCGGCGAATACACCGCCGACTTCGATAATGATGGGAATATCGAAGATCACGAAACAAGCCGTTCTTCTTTTTTTATTATCGATGTCACTAACCCGGAACGCCCACCGATTCTCTTGGACGAAGTTAGCGCACCAGGCTTGGAATTCACGGTGAGTGTCCCTGCGTTAGTCCGGCTGGAAGGCGACAGTCCGACCACTCGCGAATACCGATTGGTGTTTGGGTCTGGCCCCAATGATTTGGCCACCGCCACCAACACATCGGGTAAGCCAGCTTCATTGTTTGTTTACAACTTCAAATCGCGCAACGGTCTAACTCCGTTTCCATTAAATGGCGCTAGTTCAAGTTCGTTTATTGGCGATATGACGAGCGCCGACTGGAACCTGGATGACATAGACGATGCAGTCTATTTGGGCACCGTTGCTGGCGATAGCGCCCACCCGGATGGAAAATTGTTTCGTGCCACGCTCACCGGCAGTAATACGACAGATGAGCTTAATACAGCCATCATGTTTAACGTTGGGCGACCTATTCAACACAGTCCGGTGATTCCTTCCGACCACCCAAACCAGCAGGATAAGTATGTACTATTTGGCACCGGGCGCACCTATTCTCTACTAGACCTCGATTTTACTTATAGCAAGTTGAATCGACTATACGGCCTGAAGGAAAGGTTTACCGGCTCAATCCTGGACCACCCGCTTCAATTTCAGACCTCTTCTATCCTCAGTAGCCAAATACTGAATACGACGAACGCAAATCCTGCAGCGCTGGATGAGGGAGACGATATACTGCCTGGGCGAACGCGGGCGGAAGTTCTCGAGGCCTTTAGGGACGACACAACCAGGCCAATCTTTCGCGGTTGGTTTTTTGATTTGCCAGAAAACACCTCACGTCTGTCCGCCAGCGGAGTGACCCTTGAGGAGTTGGTCTTTTTTAATGATTTTCAGCCACAAAATCCCGAGACAGTTAGTTCAGATCAATGTGTCCCCGATGGCGGCAGTTTTTTGAGCGTTTTGGACTATCGAACCGGATTATTTCCCTCAGCGCAACGACTCGAATTTGGCGCCAGTGCCAATACTGGTGAGAATACGGCGAATTTCCTCAATTTCAGGATATCGTCCAGCTTGCTCGGTAGCGCTGATATATTGATTGTCGGCGATGATGCTGACGGTAATACGGACTTTAAATTTTTGGCGCCCGGCTCAAATCAGGAAATCACCGATTTTGAAGCGCTATTGAAAAATTCGACCACCGTGGTGCGGTCTGGGCGCAAATCCTGGCGGGAGATTGATTTGAGCAACATTGACACCAACTGAAATCAGCTGGTGCGCAACTCGATCGGCAAAGAGAATGAAATATTTTCCATCGGTCCATCTGCTTCGTTCACCACCTGGCCACCCCAGTGTTTGATTTGATCGATAACCTGCTTGACCAAAATTTCAGGCGCCGACGCGCCAGCGGTAACACCCACAACTTCGATATTGTCGAACCATTCCTGCTGAATTTGTTCGGGCTGGTCTACCAGGTAGCTGGGCACGCCCAGCTGCTCGGAAAGTTCCTTTAATCGGTTCGAATTTGAGCTATTGGTTGAGCCAACAACAATCACCGCATCGGCGTCGCGGGACAGAGCGCGCACCGCATCCTGGCGGTTCTGCGTGGCATAACAGATATCATCTTTCCGTGGCCCCTGGATTTTGGGAAATCGTTTGCGCAGTTCATCAATCACCTTTTGTGTATCGTCCACCGATAGCGTGGTTTGCGTTACGTAAGCCAGGTTGTCCGGATTGATCACCTGCAGCGTAGCAACATCTTCCGGTTCCTCAATAAGATGCATGCCTGGATCGGGTTCGTTGATACCCTTACCCTGCCCCAGGGTGCCTTCTACTTCTGGATGACCCTGGTGGCCAATGAGGACAACTTCAATCTCTCTATCTCGATAGCGTTTTACTTCCATGTGTACCTTGGTAACCAAGGGACAGGTGGCATCAAATACTTTCAGATCTCGACCAGCGGCCTCTGCCTGTACGGCCCGAGAAACACCATGCGCACTGAAAATAACCGTGGAACCATCCGGCACTTCGTTCAGTTCTTCAACAAACACTGCGCCTTTCGCCTTCAGGTCATCAACCACGAACCGGTTGTGAACCACCTCATGACGCACATAGATCGGCGCGCCAAATAACTCCAGCGCACGTTCCACGATATCAATCGCGCGATCGACGCCTGCACAAAAACCTCGTGGGTTAGCTAGCAGTATTTTCATCTCAATTCAGTCTTCATCGTGTGCCAATTTAGTGTTTAAAAAGGGCTTGCCAAAAGCTTCGCTAATCAGCAACGCAGCCCCGATAAAAGCGGAGGCCGCCGCGGCCTTCGCCTGCACGCGATCGAGCCAGGCGCGCGGCGGAAAGAAGCTCAGCCAGAGCGAGACCGTCGCGG
>JBCCFY010000020.1:0-81694 GCA_039110515.1 Pseudomonadota bacterium | reverse complement strand
ATCTATCCCAACGCGGCACCACCGAGCCGGGATTTGACGACCCGTTGTTCGATGAGATCAGTGGTGGCGAAGAACGCATCGGCGGCATGTGGGCAAATATGGATGCGGGCTCGCAAGCGTTTGTTGATGGCAATTACTCGCTGGCGATCGAACAGTTTCGCCTGGCCACGCAAAACCACCCGGATGATTCGCGTTCCTGGCAAAGCCTGGGCATGAGCCTGAATAAAACGGGTGACCTCGCAGGTGCAGAAGATGCCTATCGTAGAGCCTTGGCACTGGCGGAAAACAGCGCAGTGATTCATCACGAGCTGGCAAAATTGTTAATCGCCAAAGCGGGGAACGACGAGGCCGAAAAATACCTGCTACGCGCCATCGAGCTGGACCCAAAAATGCTCGACGTGCATATCACCCTGGCCCGCCTGTTGAGCAACTCAGGTCGTATGGAAGCGGCATTGGAACGCTACCAGGACGCTGCCGCGCTTGATCCACAGTCTGGAGACCTGGCTGTTTCGCAGGCTGAAACATTGATTACTCTGAATCGCGTTGACGAAGCGCTGACGCTGTTGAAAAAAACCGTTGAGATTAATCCCAAGGATGCCGGAGTACGCATGGCCTATGGCCTGGTTTTGGCCGATACTGGCAAAGTGGAATTAGCCACAACCGAACTCCAGCAAGCACTGGATTCAGCCGAAGACGATACCACCAAGGGGCGCGCCCAGTACGCATTGGGTCGCCTGCATTTGCGCCAGGGTGATTCGCGGGCAGCCATCACGGCCTTTGGTAAAGCCTTGCAACTCAATCCGGAGCATAAAGCCGCCGGTCTGGAACTGGCACGTACCTTTGTCCGCACGCGTGACTATAAGCAGGCACTGGGCACTTACGAGACATATCTTCGGCGTTGGCCGGATAGTGATGGTGCACGGGTTGAGGCTGCTCAATCAGCCCTCATGACGGGTGACGGCAGCAAAGCCTACTCGTTGCTGGCTAAAGCAGCAGAGCGGCAATCGGCGTCCTCTCGATTAATGGGCTCCTACGCTCGTTTGCTGGTGTTAACCGCCGATCCCGCCATGCGAAATCCACAACTGGCCTTGCAGCTGGCCGAACGGGCATTGCAGAAAAGTCCCTCTGCCCAACATGCCGAAACCCTGGCTTTGTGCCATGCGGCAGCGGGGAGCTTCGCGCTGGCGATCGAACTGCAGGAGACGGTCCTCGCACAATCGGGGCAGACGGTGAATGCCAATGTGCGCAACCGCATGGAGGCCAACCTGGCGCGCTATAAGAATCGGGGTATGGGACGGCTGCCTTTCGATACGCTCTAGAGTGTTGCCTGCCTATTAGCGGCTTAGAGCGACTTTAGCTACTCTTAAGGCGTTCTTGCTAGCTCCCCTTACCAATCAGGCTAGGGCCGCTGCACACGATGACGTTGATTTACAGCAGGTTCCGATAGCGTTACGGTAGCGCCGTCTGGCCAGGTAACAGTGACACTATCCACCTGGCTGGCATCCCCAATGCCAAAGGTTAGGGTCGATTCTATTTGCGATAAATAACTGCGGCTGGGCTCCACTCTGCCCTGCTTCGAGCGGCCGTCTACTGTCAGCATCACGCCAGCGCCATAGGCCGCGGCACCACTGGCATCAAGCACATCTAGCTGGATCCAGTTGTGCGTGGTGTTTTGATCATTTCTGAGTAGTTTGGGCGCACCGCCGATTTGGGTTAGCACCACATCCAGGTCACCATCACGATCAATGTCTGCATAGGCCGCTCCGCGTCCGACCAATTTTTGCCCCAGGTCGTTACCCGTTAAATCAACAGGCACAAATTGGCGCGCACAGCCCGCCCCGCAGTTCCAGAACAGCTGGGTTGCCTGGGCATATTCCTGGCCGGGTTCGACCACGTTGATTTGCGGCTCAATGTGTCCATTGGCCTGCAATAAATCGGCACGGCCATCCAGATCATAGTCAAAAAAGAACAAGCCAAAGGTGACCGCCCGGCGGCTGGCCGGGCCAATTCCGGTGACAATGGCCTGGTCAGTGAATACCGGCAGGTCGGCTGGTCGCACATAAAGCGAGGTCATTTCGTTGCCGAAATTACCAATGGCGATGGCATGCTCGCCGGTTTCGCTGAAGGTGGCCCCATCAATACCCATGGCACCGGTCGCGAGCCCGGTGTTATCAAAAGCCACGCCACTGCCTACGCCGATTTCTTCGAAGCCGCTGCCCTCCAAGTTACGAAAAAGAAAATTCCGTACGGTATCATTCGCCACCACCAGGTCCGTCCAGCTATCGCTATCCACATCCACTGGCAACACCGCGAGGGCCTTGCCAAGTGGCGCACCGGTGGCGCTGTTGTTGACCTGGATACCCACCTCTTCACTTACCTCGCTAAAGCGGCGATCACCATCGTTCCGATAGAAAAAGGAATTGGTGCCAGCAAATTGGGCGGGCGGCCCATAGGCTCGTCCAATGCCAGTAATCTGGTAGTCGGCTTGTAGATCGATATCGCGAGACCAACGCACATAATTCAATACGATCAAGTCTTGGTCGCCATCTTTATCATAATCGACAAAGGCTGCACCCGTACTCCATGCTTCCTCTGTACCCTGTACACCGGATTTGGCAGTGACATCCACAAAACCCTCGCCCGCATTATTTCGATACAGGCGGTTTTCTCCGACCGCGGTTATAAACAGATCGGCCCAGCCGTCACTATCATAATCTCCGACTGCCACGCCCATGCCATAGATTGGATCAGCCAGACCTTGCGCGGCGGTGACATCGACAAAGTTGCCATTGCCATCACCTTGGTACAGCACCAGGCTGGTGGGCGCCGCATCATCGGAATCACGCCAGGGCCACGAAGTGCTGTTCACAAAGAGCAGATCAACCTGCTGGTCCTTATTAAAGTCCAGCACTGCGACACCGCCCCCCATAGTTTCGGGCAGCAGCTGCTCGCCATAGGCGCCATTAAAATGTTGGTGTCGAATTCCGGCTGCCTCTGTTATATCGGTGAATTTCACCGATGGGGGCGATTGCGGTTCTGTTTCCACTTCCTTCGGCGGAATCAGCAGGGCTTCCTCGACCACCACTTCTTCATCGACCTCTTGTTGGCTGATATACCAAATACCAGCCGCCACGGCGGCCAGCAGCATTACTATCAGTGAGCGTTTGAAAACGACCACAATTATCTGGTCGTCCTGTTGATGTTCAGTCATGGAGAGTGAGCAGCAAACGGCTGCGGATTAGTTCAGTTGGTAGATTACCACTTTGTTGGCGGCCCGATCAGCCGCCGGGTCTCGTTTTCTGGCCAGTTGCACGGCGCGATCCTTGGCATTGTCATCCACTTTGTACACGGCATGCAAGCCACGATGTTGAGCGGCTGAATCCAGCTCACCCAGTTGTTCATACAATTGGGCCAGACCATAGTGAGCGGTGACATTTTCCGGGTCCAAAGCCAGAGTTTGCTGATACCAGTCGACCGCCTCGCGACGGAAACCAGCTGCACGTTCCTGCGCCTGCGCGCCCCGCTCAAACTTGGCTCGCTCAGCCAGGGCCAGGGCCAGGTCATTCAACAGGCGGTAGTCCTTGGAGAAATCAAAACCGCGTTGCTGGGCAATGGGAAAGCGGGTTGCTACCAGTTCGCGAAAGGCTGCAATAGCCTCGTCGATATAACCATTTTGCAAATTCAGTTGTGCGGTAAAGTAACTAATGGTCCAGGCCGGTGCCGGTTGCTGAGCACCACTCGCCCGGCGCAGCGAGTCAGCGGCTTCATCCAGGCGACCTTCTCGCAAATACACGCGCGCCAGGTTCAAGGCACCATCCCCACGACCCATTGCTTCCACCTGGGCAAAGGCTTCCTCGGCCTGGCGATACTGTTCGCGGCGCAACAGGGCAATGCCATAATCATTCCAGCGTTGCCACTCTGGGATGCTGCTGGGTTCTTTGCCACTCGTTTCTTCAGGTGCTTCATTACCTGTTGGCTGCACGCGAAAACTTAGAGTATCCCGCGCCATCTCGGTAACCGGCAAATCGTTCCCGGCGAAATCCTCTCCCTGAATATATTGCAGGTACTGCGTATCAAACTTGCGATAATTCAATGCCACGGCAACGTCGATGTTGCCGCTGGCTTCCTCCGGCACCTGCAATAAATAATGCACCACATCCGCCGCACCCGGCGGTATCTGGTGGTTATACAGCTGGGTGAAGATATTTTCAGGGTTGCGACGGTCAATACGCTGCCCTTCGCGATCTATCACGTAGGCGTTCACAAAATGCGACCACGGATCCACCTTGCCATCATCAGGATTCAGTTGGCCGCTTTCTCCTAAGCTTGTTTCACCGCTGGAGGCTTGCAGGTTCACCCACACCTGGTTGGAATCGGCCGTACCCTGGGTAAAGTGATGGCCCAGGCCGGTGGTACGAATCACTACTTCAAGCAGATAGTCTTTACCTGCCTCGAGCTCGGCATTATCCGGATTCAGTGGCGCACTCAACTCACCGTCAATACGCCCAGCTTCACGAATACCAAAAATATCCACGCGCACCACGTCAGTGAGCGCTTGTCGTTGTTTATCGTTCACCCAGTCCGGCATCGACAACATATGCGGAATGCCGGTGTTGCCAGCCGCAAACTGATGGTTGTGCACACTCAGTTCGTCGTCTTCAGCATAACGCTTGGCCGCAAAGTCGTCTGATTCCTGGAGTGGCATATGGCAGTTGTTACAGTTTTGCTCGGCCTTTGGTGGATAGTAAAAACTTTGTACACTGTGCCCAGACACGCCGCTCAGCAGGAAGGAGTCGTAGTGATTTTGGCCGCGCAGCCACTTATAGTCATTTAGCTCTTTAGGCAAATGCACCTTGTGACAACTGGCACAGAACTCTGTGCTCTGGTGTAGCGGCTTGAGAAATGTCTGCTTATGAAATTCGGGCTTGGCCTTGACCAGGGTTTTGTTTATCCACTGCAGCCACTCTTGATCGCTGTACGCAAAGGGGTAGTGCAGCGGCGCTTCGATTGTATAGTCCGCGTTACCACGCGGGCTATTAACGTGGGTGATTGAATGACACACGCTACAGGTGATACCAGCATGCGCGGTTTCCTCCCCGTGCGAGCCAAAATTTGGTTGATCCATGGCACCTGAGAAAAATGGCACCGGGTCGTGGCATCCAGCACAGAATCGCACCGCCTGAACATTCCCATCGCGTTGTTGCAGGAACTCCCGAGTTTTGTTGACTGAAAACGCGTAGGCCGGATTATTAAATGATGAGAAACGGTGCATACTCTGTTCCCAGCTCTCATGCACGTCCTGATGACACTCCTGGCAGTACTCGTCCATCATCAGGGAATTAGCGGCGATAAACTGGCCGTCGACTGTACGCGCTAAAGACGGAAAGAAATAACGCTCGGCACTGTCCGGCCCGGTCTGATTCCAGCGGCGCGGGTCCTGGCTTTGCAGCACAATCGCCACCACCGAGATCAGCGCGGCTATCCCCAATACCAGGGCACCGCTGCGCCATCGGATTGCCTTGCCAACCAGGCGGTGCAGAACATACAACCAGGCCAACAGAAATGGCGCAATAATATGCAACCAGTAAGCCAGAGTGCGCGCTTGCGGATCTTTCAGTTCGACCAGCGGCAAGCCACGAGTCAGCATGAGCCCGGTAATCAATAACAAGAGCATGGTGGCGAAAACCGCGTAGCCTGCTTTTACCGCACGTCGGTTGCGGTGATTGCGCGCGTTTTTAAAATGAATCAGGCCATAAATGATGGCCGGCAGCACCAGCAGCAGGCCCAGCACCAGGTGACCAAGAAACATCCATTGATAGAACAGGTTCTGGATGTTGGTTTCCTGCGTCCACTCTATCAGTGTGACTGCACCCAGGTAGATCGAGTTGATCGCCAGGCAGGCGAACAACAGCATGACGACTACCAGCAGTCGCCGTAGTCGGGGGCCTACAACCTCAGGCCGGGTTCTCATCTGCCTGATTGAAACCGTGTGTTGTATTTTTCATGCAGCGCGTCCCGCGTTTGCGCATCGGCCTCGGGATAAGCACGCGGCAGCGGGCCAACAGTATTACCCTGGTAGGTATACAGGTCCTTATCCTTGGCCCAACCGCGAGTTTCCAGCACATACCAGCGTTGGTGCCCTGCTTCGGGCGGCTTGGGCTCGGCAAATTCCACGTGAATCTCTTCGCCCGGCCCAATAATCGCCAGCGCGTCATCAGCGGTGCTGACCAGTTCGGTCATCTCACCAAGGCTGGTGTACATGCCAGTGGGGTACTTCACATCACCAAATACACGTCGTTGTTGATAGACATATTCAGGTCGCCGCTGCGCATGGTTCAAACGCTCATAAAATCCGGATTTGGCTACTCGCGCTAATTGCGGGCTGATCTCCTGCGGAATAATCTCCTCCTCCGGGGTTTGGGCAAACACCACGCGAATGCGATCCCAATAAATTTGTCGGTTCCAACTGAGACGTAATGCGGTGGTGCCTTCGGGAAGGGTTTCCATGGGCAGGCTCATTACCCGTGGCATGCCCGCAGGGATGCCGAAGTCCGGGTAGACCATTTGCCATTCCTGGTCCGCAACCCGCGCTTCCAGTGTCACCGAACGAAAGGCCTTGCCCGCTTGCCAGGCCGCGAAATGCGTTTGTGAATACGGTAGTTCTACCCAGCTATCGGCCCACAGTACTGGCACCGCTGCCGGGTGATTGTTGAGTTGGTCGATGGGCTGGTCGAATTCCAGCGTCACCGATTCCATGTTTTCCAGCAAGCCGATATAACGTCGATCAATTATGCCCGGTTCCATCGCCTGTTGGTCTGCTTGCAGAATCGCTGCATGCACGTCCTTGCCCTGGCTGTCATAAGCGCGCGCCGGGCTGATGGCTTGTTGATAGTACATGGTGGCACCGGTCACTTCCGGCTCACCTGTGCCCATGCGTTCATCAACCACTAAATCCCAATCGTCAGGTACGTCATAGGCGCGCAGGGTCATGGCGTCGATGTAGGAGTTTTCTTCCATGGGCTCGGTCACCTTGAACATGATGCGACCATCGCGGCTGCTCAATGCGCCTGGCGCAAACGTTACGTACTCCCATGGGCGAGGTGGTAACAAAGTTCCCGGCTCCACCAGAAAACCCTGTGCACCAACACCAAGAATATCGGTGACGAAATCAAACTTCTCACCATTCCAGGCAAACAGCACCGGGCAACTGCCCAGCTGCCGTTGCTCTTCGGCAATGGTCTGAATCGCGCCGCTGGCCACGTCCAATTCGGTTTGATAGACGCCATCGGACCAATCTACGGCTACGAAATCAGCCTGCTGTTGTCCACCTAATCCAATGGTTAATGGTTGCAGGCTATAGCCAGAAATGGACGCGTGCTTGTGCGTATCATTAATACTCCAACGCGTGCCGGTTCGCACACTCACACGGCTGCCAATGCCCGACCCGTTGGAACGCATGGTTTCGGCGGCATCGTGCTTGCCGGACAACACCAGGGTGACAAAGTCAAAACGCCCCGTACCCGGCGCCCATTCCTGTACGTCGACAGACTCAGCATCTGCGTTCAGCGCCAACAATGAACTGCCACGCATGGTGCGAATCACCGGCCGCGGCGCACTACCAGAAAACTGCTGTGAGGCGGCCTGGCTTGCGGTGCCATCTTCCACCAGCGTGAGAACTTCAAACCCACCTTTGGCAAGCAATAACAATTCCGCCCGACCATTCCCATTGACATCCATCGGCAGAAGATCGGTGTTGCCGTTCGCCAACTGCGATTGGTAAATCTGTTGGCTCTGCCAGGCGCCACTGATATCGCTTTGCCACTGCGTCACTGCGCCTTCGGCGTTAATTCCAAACAACTCAACATAGCCATCGGCATCGACGTCATTGGCTGCAGCGGCTGTAATGTCGGAGGCGATAAATTCATCCAGCCCTTCTGCCGCTACGTAGTTCCACTGACGGTCATTAATCAGCACCACGTTGGGTGCGCCATCGCGGACAAAAATCAGGTCCACATCGGTATCGGCATCCAGGTCAGTCGTAAGCAGGTGTCGGGTATCGGCTGCGGTTGCGGCATCCAATAATTTCTCCGACAGGGAGCGGAAGCTGCCGTCGCGATTATTATTCAGCAGGCTGTCACCCGCACCTTTATTCGCGATCAGGATATCCAGGTCACCATCGTGATCAGCATCCACCAATACGGCGTCGCTGCAATTCTGCTCGCCATCGTCTACCCCAGCGGCTGTCTCGGTTTGCGACCAGCCCTCGGCGGTTTGCATCCATAGCTGGTTGATGCCGGTGCGACATAAATAGGCATCAACCAGACCATTGTTATCCACATCACCCCAGGCTACGGCGGCAATATCGCTGACAGCCCCCCAGGGTTGAGACTCAGCCAGGCTCAATGACCCGCTGGCATCTGCTCTCAGTACCTGGCCGCCGATGTCGCCACTAATAAAGAGATCCTGGTAGCCATCGTGATTGATATCCACCGTGCTAAAACTTGCATCAGCACCCACTGTCTCGCTTAAGCCATGGAAGCTGGCGATGGTGTTTGGCTCATCGAAGATTGGCCCCTCGGGCAGTTCCACTGCTTGCGCATCGCCCGCGTCGCCCAACACCTTGGCCAGCGACTGCGGCCCCATGCGAGTGTATTTGAATTCGGCCAGTCGCGCGCTGGGGTTGTTTTCAAACCGTTGAAACAAGCGAAGTTGTTCACCAGCTTCCTCATTGCGTTTCAGTCGGCGCAGAACCTGCGCTGCACTGTAATAGGCACTGCGCAAATAGGGGTCCAATTCAATGGCTTGTTGATAGGAGGCCAACGCGCCCTCGGTATCGCCACTACGTAACTGGCATTGCCCCAGGTAGTAGTGTGAGTAGGCATCATAGTTGTCCACTGCAAGCGCTGCCTGAAAATGCTTGGCAGCCGGCTCAATGTCTCCGAGATATAGATGCAACACACCGGCGACGTAGTTTGCGCGCAGATTGTCGGGCTCCTCGGCTAACACCAGCTTGAGCTGGTCAATCGCAGCCTGGGCATCTTCTGGTTGTTGACGGTTCTTGAGGGCTACCGCGTAATTAATACGCAGTTCATGCCAATCGGGTTTTCGTTCCAGTAAATTGGCAAACAGATCGGTGGCTGCCGGGTAGTCGAAGCGCCCCATCAGGGCCACACCACGATTATTTTCGGCGATGTCCTCGGGGCTGATTTGCGGGCCGGAGGTTTGTTCAGTGCACGCGGCTAGCGACATCGCTAGCAACAGGAAGCCGAGCCTGAAGCCAAGCCTGGAGGCTAGCCAGGTGTTGTTAAAAATTGCTTGGGCCAGGCGTTTAATGTGTACCGTCACGTGGTGTCCTCATCTAATTTTTCACAGTGCACAGGTGCGATAATCACCCACAGGCCGCTAAGTCTACTATGAACAAATAACGGCTGCCACAGCGTCCCGATCTGATCGTTTTCAGTTTCCGGCAGCATGCCATAACCGGGTGAAATTTGTCTGTATCAGGACAGTACTGCGGCGCTTTTTGCCTGGGCATACACCTGTTTGCCCACCTGCAAATCGAGCAGAGCTACTGACTTGCGTGTGAGACGTGCCAACAGGGGTGTATCGCCGACTGACAGGCGCACCGTCATTTGCGCCTCGCCTTCCGCCGTCAACTCTTCCACCATCGCTGGGAATATATTCAGAATGCTGGTGTCGGACTGCGGTTGCAGGGTTACACTCACATCACGCGCCGCAACTCTTAGCCGCACAGGTGTGCCAACATCCAATGGCTTTTTAGGCACCACGAACTCGCCGCCGGAAAAGCCCAGGCGCGTGAGTTGATATTCTTCATCGTGCGCGCTGACGGTGGCCTCAATCAGTGCTTCGGCGTCATCGCCATGTGCCAGCGGCAAGTCAAATCGAGTAAGCATCTCCGAGATTGGTCCCTGCCCGAGCACCTGGCCTGCTTCCAGCAGAATAAGGTGGTCGGCAATACGGGCTACTTCATCGGCTGAGTGGCTGACATAAATCACCGGAATTTCCAGCGCATTGTGCAGACTTTCGATAAACGGCAGGATTTCATCACGGCGTTGATAATCCAGGCCCGCCAGCGGCTCATCCATCATCAACAACTTCGGTGATGCAGCCAAAGCGCGCGCGATCGCCACGCGCTTGCGTTCACCACCCGAGAGAGATTGCGTGTCTCGTTGTAATAAATCTGCCAAACCCAATAGTTCAATCGCCTGCGCCAGGCTATCGGGCCGGTCTGCGTTGCGACGTTGCTGGGCATACTGCAGATTCTCCAAAACATTCAGATGGGCAAACAGGCTGGACTCCTGGAATACATAGCCAATGCCGCGTTGATGAGTGGGCAATTTTACGCTGTCGTCCTGCCAGATTTCTTCACCTACAACAATCCTGGCAGATTCCACGTTTTCCAGTCCGGCCAGCACGCGTAGTATGGTCGTTTTGCCCGCACCGGAGGGACCAAACAAGGCAGTGACCCCCTGCGCAGGCAACTCGATGTCGAGGGCTAACTGAAAACCACCCTGTGCCAGGCTGAATCGCGTTTGAATACTCATGAGGGAATAATCCGAAATCGCCGATTCAGCCCATAAACCGCGACCAGCATGACAAAAGACAACACCAGCAAGCCACCGGCCAGCCAATGCGCGTTGGCGTACTCGAGGCTTTCCACATGGTCATAGATGGCGATGGACACCACTTGTGTTTCGCCAGGAATATTGCCGCCAATCATCAGCACCACGCCGAACTCGCCGATGGTATGCGCAAAACCCAATACGCTGGCGGTCAGAAAACCAGGTCGTGCCAGCGGCACCGCAACCGAGAAAAACCGATCAAGCGGGGATGCACCCAAGGTAGCAGCCACTTCCATCGGGCGCCGCCCCACTGCAGCAAAGGCGTCTTGCAGAGGTTGCACCACAAACGGCAGCGAATAAATCACCGAGCCGATAACCAGGCCGGTAAACGTGAAGGCCAGGGGCTGTGCGCCGACTGTCTGCATCATGCTGCCTATAGGGCCATGTGGCCCGAGTGCGATAAGCAAATAAAAACCCAGTACCGTTGGCGGCAACACCAGGGGTAAGGCCACCACCGCTTCCAGTAGAAACTTGAAACGCCACAGCGTACGCGACATCCACCAGGCCAGCGGCGTACCCACCAATAACAGGATTAAGGTGGTTAAACCGGCCAGCTTTAGCGTGATGATTAAAGCGGTGAGATCGGATTCATTCAGCATCAGACGTATCGTAGCCGGATTGGCGGATAATCGCCATCGCCTCGGGTGAGCGTAGATACGTCATTAGTTGGGCCGCCGCCGGATTGTCCGTGAGTTGTACCACTTGTTGCTCGATGGGTGCGTGCCAGTGCGCTGGGATAGGCCACCTTGAACCCGGCTGATCCACATCTGAAATTTGCGCAGCTGCCACTAATCCCAGGTCGGCGTTACCGCTGGCAACAAATTGATAGGTTTGCGCAATATTCTCACCGCGCACCAAAATTGATCCAAGTTGCTCCCAAACGCCCAGCTTTTCAAGAACCTGCTTTGCCGCTGCGCCATAAGGCGCCAAGCGTGGATTTGCGATGGCGAGATGTCGGAAATTCCCATGTTGCAGCAGGTCCTCGGGTGTCGTTGGCAAATCGCCTCCAGGAAACCACAACACCAGGCGACCTATCGCATAGGTATGCCGCGGCTCACCGGTGCTAAGCCCCTGCTCCTCGAGCAGTCGCGGACGTTCAACATCCGCTGCCAAAAACAGATCAAATGGTGCACCATTCAAAATTTGGGCATAGTGCTTGCCGGTTGAACCATAGCTCACGACTACCTTATGCCCGGATTGATCCTCGAAATTTTCGATCAACGCCTGGGTCGCGTGCTTGAAGTTGCTGGCCACTGCAATGCGCAGCTTATCAGCCTGGGCAACAGGTGCGAATAGCAGGCAGCCCGCTAATAGCCAGACCCGTGCATGTGTTACAGAGAAACGCATCTTCGTTGCCTGGCAATGATCAGCATTGCTAGCGAATAATCAACTTAGAAATCCTTACTATTTGCGAAACTTTAAAACGCTTCTGTCGGTTCGGTAGCGATTCTCTGGTTTGAACACCGAGGTGGTTTTATCATCTTCAGGATTTCTGAGCAGGTCTGACTCGGCTTCCAGGGTAAAACCCGCAGCCAGGATGTCTTTAATCATCGCCTTGGGATCGACCCGGTGCAGTTTCTCGCCGATCACCTCATTGTCAGCACCGTCTTCCGCATTGGCGTCGATCACGCCAAACACCGCGCCTTCTTTCAGAATGGTGTAAATGCCCTTTAAAAACTTGGCGCGGTCAATTTCCACCCAACCGTTCTCCGGATCGGCGTAATACAAATCGTGCATACCCAACACAAAAATAGCCGCGTCATAGCGCTCGCTGCGATCAACCAGCGATTCTGGTGTGACCACAATATGGTTTACATTTGGCAGGCGATTGTCGGCCAGGCGGGCCGTTACACTCTTGGTTACGAATCGATCCCAGGGATCATTGTTGTACAACGCAACAGAGCCTTCCGACCCCACCACGTAACTCATCAACTCTGTGTAATACCCGCCACCAGCGAATACATCGAACACATCCATGCCAGGCTTGATGTCAAAAAAGCGCATGATATCGGCAGGTTTGCGGCGGCTGTCTACTTCGCGATCCTTATCACTGCGTGCCTGGTTGGCGACTGCATCGTCGTATACATCAGCGGCCACAGGGTTGGCGATCACTAAAGACAGCGCAAGCGCCATAAGCAAGTTAGTTGTTTTCATTTGATCTCTCCTCTCGATTCTACTTATGACGCCGATGGTAACGTATTGCGCTCTCTCACAAGGCTTTATTAACTAATTGATATTCGCCGGCGCAGCATCCTCTTCCCCTTCACCAGCAGGAACTTTTGCCTGTAAATCCAGCACAAAGGATTTACCTTCTTCTCCGCTGACCGTCACCTGCAGCTGGTCCTTAGCAATCAGCTCATAGTGCAGACGCTGGGGAAAATCGTGCTCGCGGTTTTCAAAAATGGCTTCCTGGTCCGGGCAGCGCACGAGTTTAAAGCCAACCTCGCCGTCATTCTCTGGCAACTTCACCAAGTAATATATGCCGCCGTCTTGCCGCAAAATGCGCATGGACTCACTAAAGCTAATTTCGCCGGTGGTGGTTTCCATTGTCCAACCCTTGCCGCTATAACTATCGCCGCTACTATATATCCATGACTCGTTGAAAGTCTTTTGTTCCCCTGGGTCAAACCAGTCGCCGATCAACCAATTGAGGTCTTTCAAGGATGAGCAGGTGTCGGCGTGAGCGACTGGGGCACTACTGATCATGAGGGTGACCAGCAATATCTTGCCTGTTTGATGAATCATCTGTCGTCTCCTAATACTTCTCGGCAGGCCGTTTATTTCAGACCAGCCATTTGAACATTACCAGAGCATCCACCAGGCCTCGCTCTGGATGATTAAATGCGTTTGGGAGTCGACCCACGGTGAGAAATCCCAGCTTGGTCCACAAGCGGATGGCGCCCTCATTGCTCGACGCAACAAAATTGTATTGTATGGCTGAATAGCCCAGTCGAACCGCCTCTTGTTGAGAATGTTCACACATTGCAGTTGCCAACCCCTGGCCGCGCGCAGCCGATGAAACCATGTAACCACAATTGCAAACATGCGCACCCGGACCAGCCTGGTTAGTTTTAATATAGTAAGTGCCAAGGATTTCGCCAGCTTTTTCTGCCACGTACGTAGCGCGTGGCGAATCCATCCAAATAGTGCGAGCCTGTTCCTTGTTGGTATCCCGTGCATAAGCATAGGTATCACCCGCTTTAACGATCTGCGAAAAAATCGGCCAGATGGCGTCGAAGTCGTGGTCGGTGGCTGCTCGAATTATCATTGTGTAAACCCTGCGAATCAGGCCAATGATAGCAGCCCCTTTTCATGCAAACACTGCCGAACTTCAGTTAGCCCCTTAACCTGCGCCGCCTGCATGCCTAAACTACCCGCTGCTTGCACATTGTTAAAATTGTCATCGAGAAACAACACGCGATCGGCGTCAATTTGCAAAAGGCTTAGCACGGTCTGGTAAATGGCGGGTTCCGGCTTGGCCATATTCAATAAATGAGAGGCGTACATGCCTTCAAAAAAGTGCGCAAAGCCGTATTCTTCGGTGATGATCGGCCAATGGAGTTCATTCGTGTTCGACAACACCGCCAGTCGATAGCGGTCATCTATGCTGGCAAGCAATTCATGTACACCGGCAAATGGGCCAACGGTAAAACCGATCAGGTACTCTCGTACCAGCGCCGGGTCTGCCTGCAAATTGAGTTCACTGATGCAGGCCTGGGTAAAGGTATCAGCATCGATCAAGCCTCGTTCAAAGGCCAAGGCAGACTCATGCTTGACCCACTCATCTAAACCAAAACGGGTGTAACCAGGAAACCAGTCGGGCGGGAACAGCGTATCGCGCAGTTCCACCAACACCCCGCCCAGGTCGAAAAGGATTAGCTCTATGGAAGGACCCATAGCCAGGGGAATGTCGGAGTATCAGGCGACGCGACGTTTTTCGCCCGCTTCGGAACGCGCTACCGCATTCAACACGGCGTTCAGCGTGGCACCAAGAATGTCCCGGCTCTTGCCCGCGCCGCAAACGCGCTGCTGGTCGATACTGATTTGCACATAGGCGATGGCCTCGGCCCCTTCATTGGTGCCCAGAGTATGTTCGTTGTAATCCACCAGCACAAAAGGTTGTCCGGTGTATTTACTCAAACCGGCCACAAAGGCCTCCAACACACCGCGACCCACACCACTGATGGCGTGCTCTTGACCATGATCTATCAGCACCGCATCCATGCTGTCTTCACCATGCTCACGATTTACCTGGTAGCTTTTCAGTCGCATGTGATCCTGTGGCTCAAGATAGGTGCGGTTAAACAAATCGTGAATTTGCTCTGCGCTAACTTCCGCCTCGGTATTCTCGGCCTCCGCCTGCACCACAGGGCTGAAATCCACCTGCAGCCAGCGTGGCATTTTGATGGAGTACTCCTGCTCCAGCACATAGGCAACGCCGCCTTTGCCAGATTGGGAATTGATGCGGATGACTTCCTGGTACTTGCGGCCCAGGTCGCGCGGGTCAATCGGCAGGTAAGCCACTTCCCACGGCTCGCCTTCTTTATATAGCGCCAGACATTTATTGATGGCATCTTGATGACTGCCAGAGAACGCAGCAAACACCAACTCGCCGGCATAGGGGTGGCGTGGGTGCACTTTAAGCGCGGTGCATTTTTCCACCACATTGATGATTTTATCCATGCGAGAAAAATTCAGCATCGGGTCTACGCCCTGGCTGTATAAATTCATGCCCATGGTGACGATGTCCATATTACCCGTGCGTTCGCCGTTACCCAGCAGCGTGCCTTCCACGCGGTCAGCCCCGGCGAGTACGCCCAACTCAGAAGCCGCCACACCACAGCCGCGATCATTGTGCGTGTGCAGGCTGATGATGACTGAGTCGCGCTGATTAATGTGATCGCAAAACCATTCGATTTGGTCGGCATACACATTCGGGGTTGCCACTTCGACGGTGGCTGGCAGGTTTAATATGATCTTTTGTTCTGGACTCGGTTGCCAAACGTCGATGACCGCATTACACACCTCAACCGCGTAGTCGATCTCGGTGCCGGTAAAGCTCTCTGGTGAGTACTGAAACTGCCAATCGGTGTACGGCTGTTTTTCAGCACCCTGCTTTACCCAGGTAGCGCCATCCACAGCAATTTTTTTGATCTCCTCGCGCGACATTTTAAACACTTGCTCACGCTGCACGGTGGACGTGGAGTTATACACATGCACGATGGCGCGCTTGGCGCCCACGAGGGATTCATAGGTGCGGGCAATCAGTTCTTCACGCGCCTGGGTCAGCACTTGAATGGTGACATCATCCGGAATGCGATCTTCCGTGATCAGCTTACGGATAAAATCAAAATCGGTTTGCGATGCAGCGGGAAAGCCTACTTCAATATGCTTGAAGCCCACCTCGACCAGCATCTCAAACATCTCCAGCTTTTGCGGGGGTGTCATTGGATCGATAAGGGCCTGGTTACCATCGCGTAGGTCGACGCTGCACCAGGCAGGCGATGTTTCGATGACACGATTGGGCCAACGTCGATCGGATTTATCAACGGTGACGAAAGGCTTGTATTTGCTGGCGTTAAAACGGCTCATGAGTGAAAAACAGTAAATTTGGCTTTATTTCGAGTGAGTATAACTACTAAGCAACAGTGTTATTAACCAAACTATGTTGTTTTACCATCCCTAAATAGTGGATTTGTCTATTTTTTATACTATTATTAGCGTTATTAGCCACTAAAGTCGCGATATCCAGCGATATGCAACTCGACAAAACCGATCGAAAAATTTTGCAGGAATTGCAGCGCAATGCGCGCATCAGCAACCTGGAGCTCGCCGAGCGAGTAAACCTCTCTGCTACGCCCTGTGCACGCCGGGTTAAGCACCTGGAAGACGCCGGTATTATTACCGGCCACCGCACCACGCTTAACCACGAAGAACTCGGCCTGAATCTCACTGCCATGGTGAGCGTTACCATGGACCGCCATACCGGTGATCAGTTTGAGCGATTTGAGCGAGCGGTGGCCGAGCTACCGGAGGTGATGGAGTGCTTTGTGGTGACCGGCCAGGATTCGGATATTTTGCTTAAAGTTGTGGTACGAGATATGCGACACTATGAGGAGTTTCTGTTACGCAGGCTCACCAAGCTTGAGGGAGTAAGCGGGGTGCACTCCAGCTTCGTATTGAGACAAGCCATCAACAAACAAGAATTGCCGCTTTAATGGCAAATAAAGGCAGTGGCTAAAGTCGAAAGAAACTGGAAAAGAAAGACAGCAAGAGAAGAACGAGAGATAGAGAGAGAAGACAAATGTTAAAACGAATTTTACTGGGTTTGATCACCTTGGTAGTGGCAAGCACTGCACTGGCCTATCTGACTGGCAACGGCTTTCTAATCACTGCCCTGCAGCGCACTTATCTGCAAGGCCACAACACCGCCAACATCAATGACCACACGGCCTTTGATGTAAACCTGATCGCCGCTGCCACCCCGGCACCTCTACCAAAAAGCCCGGCTTATAATTTAGAGCCACTGCCAGAAGAATTTCGCGCTAACCTGGATAAATTCAAAACCGCGGCCTTCCTGGTGATCAAGAATGGCGAGATCCTGGCCGAGCACTATATGAATGGCTACGATGATCGCAGCAAAACCAATTCGTTCTCAATGGCAAAAACCGTCACTACTATGCTGGTGGGTATTGCCATCGAAGAAGGCTATATCGATAGCCTGGAACAACCGCTTACTGACTATTTGCCTGAGTTCAAAGATGACCCGCTGGCACAAACCGCCACGGTTGGACAGTTATCTTTGATGAACTCCGGATATGAATGGACCGAGCATTACTACTCACCGTTTAGCCCCACGGTGGAATTGTTATACGGCCCCGACGTGAGCGACTTTTTACTGCAAGGCTCGTTCAGCGCCGAGCCGGGCAGCTTCTGGGAATACTCCAGCGCTTCCACTCAATTATTGGGCATTGTGCTCAAACGCGCACTGGAGGCCGGCGGCCGCGATATCACCATATCTGAGTACCTCAGCGAAAAGATTTGGCAACCCATGGGCATGAACGATGATGCGCTATGGCATACCGATGACAAGGGTCTGGAGTTTGTCTACTGCTGTTTGAATACCAATGCCCGCAACTACGCCAAGCTTGGATTGTTGATGCTGGCTAACGGAAAATGGAATGGCCAACAACTGGTCCCTGCAGCATTCGTGCAACGCATGATTACCCCTGTTGGCCAGCCCTATTACGGCCTATCAACCTGGCTGGGCCTGGAACACAACCCCTCGCATTACCACTTCAGCGGCCACCTGGGGCAGTACATCATCAATATCCCGGAATACGATATGGTAGTGGTGCGCCTAGGCGAAACACGCGACAAAAGCATAGACTTCAGAACAGAGGAATTACCGATCTATGTAAAGCACGCCATGGATTTGGCTGGGCATTAGAATCCGGCATTTCAGCACCTTCAAGTTTTACCACCAGCCCACATGCCAATCGACATGCAGGCTGGTGATTTAATTACTCTGCGTCCAGCAATGCCTCAATGCGATCCATAATATCCTCCATGCGTCGGATGATGGCCTCGTAGGGCTCTGGCCCGGCCATATCCAGACCTGCGGTTTTCAGAATCTCGTAGGCGTAGTCTGAGCCACCGGCTTTTAGCACTCCCAGGAAATCATCACGCACTTTCTCATCGCCTGCGAGGAACTTCTCTGCAAACCAGGCTGCGCCAGAGATCGACGTGGCGTATTGGAATACATAAAAGTCGTAGTAGAAGTGCGGTATATAGGCCCACTCCAGGTTGTACGGCTCTTCAATTAACAACGAGCCATTGTCGTGGCCGTGATAGCGTTTCAGCAGGTCACGATATTTCTCTGAAAAGATCGCCCCCGTAAGCGGCTCACCTGCTTCGGCAGTTTCATGAATATCCAACTCAAACTCGGCGAACATGGTTTGCCGGAAGAAGGTGCCGCGAATAGACTCCAGTGCCTGACCAAGATAGAACAGCTTTTCTTCCTTGGTCTCTGCCTTGGCAATCAAGTGTTCTTCCAGCAAGATCTCGTTGATGGTCGAGGCCATTTCTGCGGTAAACGTGGAATAAAACGCTTTCTCAAACGGCTGCGCACGTTTGGCTAACATGCTGTGTACCGCGTGGCCCCACTCGTGCAGGTGAGTAGACAGCGAGTTGTAATCATCATTGTGATTCAGCAACACGTATGGGTGCACGTCATACGCAGAGCCGTTCATATAGGCGCCTGAGCGCTTGCCTGGTTGCGGGTATACATGTGCCCAGTTAGAGCTGAGTGCTGTGGCCAGATGCTCGTTATATTCCTCCCCCAGAGGCTTCAGCACTTCCATGGCGATTTTGTTGGAGGCCTCTAAGCCGAAATCGGTTTCCATCTCTACCAGTGGCGGATAGATATCGTAGTAATGCATCTGCTCGATACCCAGAATGCGGCCACGCAAGCGGAAGTAACGATGCAGCGTAGGCAGATTATCGTTTACCTGCTTCACCAACATGCGGTACACGCCTTCTGGCAGGTTCTCTTGCGAGAGCTGCCATTGCAGCACCGAATCATAATTGCGTGCCTTGGCCTGGAAGATATTGGCCTGCACTTCGGTGTTCAGTGTGGCGCCCAGGCTGTCTTCATAGTCTTTCCAGGTTGAGAAGAATTGATCGAACACGCGCTTGCGGTCATCGCGATTGGCAACGCTGCGCGCGCCTGTGTAACCAGATTGGTTGAGCAACACTTTGCGACCATCACTCAACTCGATTTCGCCCCAGGGGATATCAGCATTGGCTATCAACTCGTAAATCTCGTTGGGGCTAGAGGTCAGTGAACCGGCTGCTGCCAACATGGCTTCGCCTTTTTCATCCAGCAGGTGTGGAGTGGATCGAAACAGGTCATCGATATAGAGGTCAAAGGGTTCCAATCGTGGTTCTTTCTTTAAGTACGCGCGCAGCTTTTTCTCACCGAGTGCAATCAGAGTTGGATCAAACCAGGAGGTAACTTCGCCGAACTCGGTGCTTAGCGCACGCACCTTGGCCAGGCGTTGCTGGCTTTCAGCTACACGTTGGTCTTCATCGTTCAGCATGCTGGCGTAAATAAACAGGCGAAAGAAGTCTTTGCGCACCGCCGACATGGAGTGCAGGGAGTCGGCTAACTTGCTGGCGGATTTGCCAAAACCGTCTTTCAGGTCGGCAAGCGCTTTAATACGCTTTTGAATTGACTCAAATTCAGCTTCCCAAGCCTCGTTGCTCTCATAGAGATCCGTTAAATCCCAGCGAATTTGCTCACGCTCCGCGGCCTCATCAACACCTGCGTCTTGCGCCATGGCAAGGTTGAACACTGCGCACAGTGCCAGCAGCAGGCCCGCTTTCACCAAATGTTTCATTGCTTTCTCCTGTCGTTCTAATTGTTCTTAACTCTTGTTTTGAAATTGTTCGTGGATCTCTTTCAGTGTTAGAGATCCCGGAATTGGCGTTTCATCTTGTGTGAATTCCGGTCCATCTAATTAGATGCAGAAGTTGGAGAAATAGTTGCAGTCTTTTGGTGATTATTAAATTTTTCAAGTTGCGTTTTGCATACCGCCTGCAAAGCCAGTAGACTCGGGGCATGCAGATTAAACTGCCCCAATAATTAACCGCGCTCGTCGTTCCGGTTGTATGTTGTTTCGAACGCTTGTGCAAAATAATAATCCAGCGCCACACGCTGACAAAAACGAGCCCGACTGTACAAAGCATTTCCCTCCCCAAAACAATTTTCTGTGCGTTTTGCGCGCTGTTTTTGTGCGCCCTGTTGTGGCGCAGGTGAGTAATGTTTATTAATGGCGGTCTCGACCAACAAGGAGTCCTTATGACCTATGCGCCAGCCGATGCTGGGACTGTTTGCGAGCGCATTCTTGCAAGCGCCACCGTATCTGCACGTAGGGTGGATTAAATACTCAGGAAACCTCAATTGTTAAAGGTAAATCAATGAATCAACCAATTAATCAATCTTTAAATACCGGCTTTTACGGCCACCCATCTGGGTTGAAAACGCTGTTTTTCACCGAGATGTGGGAACGCATGAGCTACTACGGTATGCGTGCGCTGCTGGTATTGTTTATGACCGCCACTCTGCAGGAAGGTGGGCTTGAGATCACCACCGCTTCTGCGGTTGCCATTTATGGCCTGTACACCGCCTCGGTCTACTTTATGGGCCTGCCCGGTGGTTGGATAGCCGACCGGCTGATCGGTGGACAAAAAGCCATCTGGTACGGTGGCATCATCATTATGTGTGGCCACATCGTGCTGGCCATCCCCAGTGAAGACACCTTCTTTATCGGCCTGATCCTGGTAGTACTCGGCACCGGCCTGCTTAAACCAAATATCAGCGCCCTGGTCGGCCAGCTTTATTCGCTGGAAGATCAACGCCGAGATGCCGGCTATGCGATCTACTACATGGGCATCAATATTGGTTCATTGATTGGTTATACCGTGTGTGGCTACCTGGCTTCAGAAGTTGGTTGGCACTGGGCGTTTGGCGCCGCCGCTGTGGGCATGGCCCTAGGCTTGGTTCAATACCGCTTAACCTTGAACAACCTTGAAGGCAAATGTGCTGAGCCACAAGCGGTTATGTCAGCCAGCGGTAATCGCAATAGCTGGGGCGCGATTGCCGCCTTCATCGTTGTATTAGTTGCCATCACTGGCCTGACCATGAGCGGTAGTATCGTTATTGATCCAGTTGCCACCGCGAGATACACAGCGATTGCCTTTACATTGATGTTTGCGCTCTACTTTGGCGCCATCTTCTTCTTTGGCAATCTCAATACGGTTGAGAAAAAAGGCATGGGCGCCCTGCTGCTGGTGTGTATTGCCTCTGCCTGTTTCTGGTCGGGATTTGAGCAAGCGGGTTCGACATTAAACTTGTTCGCACGTGACTACACAGATCGCATGGTGGGCGGTTTTGAAGTGCCGCCGGCCTGGTTCCAGAACACCAACCCGTTTTTCATTATTGTGCTAACGCCATTCTTTGCGGCCCTGTGGATTAACCTCGGCAAGCGCATGGTGAGCCCGTCCTACGGCATCAAGTGTGCGGTTGGCCTGATCATCATGGCCTGTGGTTTTATCGTGATGTTCTACGCTGCGCAAATCGCTGCCAGTGGTCTGAAAGCCGCACCTTATTGGCTGATCATGACTTACTTCCTACACACGGTTGGGGAACTCTGTTTAAGCCCGATTGCGCTCAGTGCGGTGAGTAAATTGTCGCCTGCACGTTTTGCTGGCCAAATGATGGGTGTGTTTGTACTGACCTACTCTATCGGCAACATTATTGCTGGCCTGTTGGCGGGTAACTTTGATCCGAATAACGTCGCAGAAATGCCTAACCTGTATATGCAAATCGTTACCTTCAGTATTGGTATCGGTGCTGTGGTGCTGTTGCTGGGCATGTTTACCCGTAAATGGGAAAGCGAAGTTGAACATTCGAAGGACTAATATCATGAGTTATTTTTCAAAACTAAATAAACAACTGGTGACTTCGGTTATCGGCCTGTCACTCTGCGCACCTGCGTTTGCAGAAGAAACCGCGAAGGAGTTCGTTGAGCGAATTCAAAAAGAAAGCGTTGAGCTCTCCAAAGAAACAGGTGCTGCGTATTGGGTACGCAACACCTACATCACGCCAGACACTGCCGTGTTAGCGGCAAAGGCGGGTGAACGTTCGCTGGAGTTTGAATCGCGCATGGTTGCGCAGGCCAAGAAGTACAAAGGCACTGACATGGATGAAGACACGGCGCGTGCCATTGAGTTGATCCTGCGTGGTTCGGCTGCACCAGCCCCGGACGATCCAGAAGCGCGTGCTGAGCTATCAGCCATCCTGACTGATATGGAAGGTCAGTATGGTGCCGGCACCTATTGTAATGAAGCCGGCGAATGTCGCCAGTTACAAGAGCTGGAAAAAGTGCTGGCCGAATCCCGTGACTATGATGAGTTAGCCGATGTTTGGCAAGGTTGGCGCACGGTATCACCGCCGTATCGCAAGCAGTATCAGCGTTTTGTTGAGCTGGGTAACGAAGGCGCCAAGACCTTTGGTTTCGACAACCTGGGCGATCTGTGGAAAGCCGGGTACGACATGGAGACCGAAGCCTTCACCATCGAAGCCCGCCGCCTCTGGGACCAGGTAAAGCCATTCTATGAAGAGCTGCACTGCCATGTTCGCGCCAAGTTGGCCGATGAGTATGGCGAAGACAAGGTGTCTCTCGATGGCCCAATCCCTGCCCATCTGCTGGGTAATATGTGGTCGCAAACCTGGGACAACATCTATCCGCTGATCGAGCCTTATGAAGGCGTGGCCTCGCTGGACGTAACCAAGGCCTTGGTAGATCAGGGTTATGACGAGTTAAAGATGACCAAAACAGCCGAAGGCTTTTTTACCTCACTCGGCTTGCCAGAACTGCCAGATAGCTTCTATGAAAACTCCCTGATCAAAAAGCCACAGGATCGCGATGTGGTCTGTCATGCCAGTGCCTGGGACCTGGACAACGGCAATGACCCGCGCATCAAGCAATGCGTGGAAATGACCGAAGAACAACTCAGCACCCTGCACCATGAGCTCGGCCATATCTATTACTACCTGATGTATAAAGACCAGCCGCCAGTATTTAAAGGCGGTGCGCACGATGGCTTCCACGAGGCCATTGGTGACACCATCGTCTTGTCGATGACGCCGGACTATCTGAAAAAGAAAGGCCTGATCGACAAGGTGGAAGTCAGTGATGAAGCGACCATCAACAAGCAGATGAAGCTGGCGCTGGAGAAAATCGCCTTTTTGCCTTTCGGTAAAATGATCGACGAATGGCGCTGGAAAGTATTCTCAGGCGAAATCGGCCCGGATGAGTACAACGCCGGTTGGTGGGCCCTGCGCACCGAATACCAGGGCATCAAGCCACCGGTAGAGCGTACCGAAGAGCACTTCGACGCTGGGGCCAAATACCATATTCCTGGCAATACACCTTATACGCGTTACTTCCTGTCATTCATCATGCAGTTCCAGTTCCATAAAGCATTGTGCGAAGCTGCTGGCCACGAAGGGCCACTGCACGAATGCTCAATTTATGAGAATAAAGCGGCTGGTGAAAAGCTCGGAGCCTTGTTGGCGATGGGCATGAGCAAACCGTGGCCTGATGCCATGGAAGCCATGACCGGCCAACGGGAAATGGACGCCAGCGCGATTATTGATTATTTTGCGCCGCTCAATGCCTGGCTGAAAACTCAGAACGAAGGCCGTCAATGCGGTTGGTCTGAGTCGTAGGTCACTGACTTCGGTAAACCAAGACTGATTTAAACAATGACCATTTTCTCGGCCGCGCTGCTGTTGTTCCTGGTAATGGATCCATTGGGGAATATCCCCATGTATCTGACTGCCTTGAAGAATGTGCCGGACGAGCGCCGCACCCGGGTGATCATGCGCGAGCTGCTGATTGCCCTGGCGGTGATGGTGATCTTTTTGTTTGCCGGTCAGCACTTTCTCAGTGCCCTGCATATCTCGGAACCCGCACTCACCACCACCGGTGGTGTGGTGCTGTTTCTAATCGCGATCAAAATGATTTTTCCGCCTGCGGGTGGACCGCACAAAGTCGCCAACGAAGAAGAGCCGTTTATCGTGCCGTTGGCGATTCCCTATGTGGCCGGACCATCCACGATTGCGACCATCATCCTGATTATGAATGGCGAGCCCGATCGTTGGCTGGAATGGTTGGCGGCGCTGGGCGGTGCCTGGTTTGTGTGCGGAATTATCCTGCTCTGCGCGACGCCCCTGGCAAAGATTTTACGCAACCGCGGTTTGATTGCGATTGAGCGACTGATGGGGATGATCCTGGTGGCCATTGCCATCCAGATGTTGATGAACGGGATTACTCAGTTTGTCGCAACATTGTAACGAGAGTGCGCTGCCTAACCCTCTGAATCTGGCAGATCATCATTGGGTTCCACGGTTCTTATTTGCACCACGTAGGCACCCAACAGGCTGGCAAAAAAGACAATAGGCAGGCCGAACACAAGGGTAAAGGCCCAGGCATCACGCGCCGCTTGGTCGGCCAGGGTGGTGAGCAAAAATAACACCATCGGAATGACTACCGTGGGTATCCAATTCCGATTAAAACGATAAATAACCACGCCCATCAAGAAGGCGAGGATAAACAACAAGGCGAATAACATACGCGAAGTGTAACCCATGCTCCGTCAAGCCTGAGCAGGATTTGCCCGCTAATTTTTGCCATTAACCCATCGGGAGCATAACTCAGTGGAAACCTCACACGCTTTAGTCACCAACGACGCGGTTGTACTCGGCCTGCTTATGGCCATCCTGGCGCTTGTTTTCAAAACATCATCCAGTGACAATCCCCGGCTTAAACGGTTCTACAGCATTATCCCCATGCTGTTGCTGTGTTACTTCCTGCCCTCTCTGCTCAACACCTTTAACATCGTTGATGGCGAGCACTCCAACCTCTACTACGTGTCCTCGCGCTACCTGCTGCCCGCCTGTTTGATTCTGCTGACATTGAGTGTGGATTTAAAAGAGATCGCCCGTCTCGGCTATAAGCCCCTGGTGATGTTTTTAACAGGTACGGTGGGGATCATTCTCGGTGGCCCCTTGGCAATCATGATTGTGTCGGTGTTCAACCCCGATCTGGTTGGCGGTGCCGGGCCGGAAGCCGTCTGGCGCGGCATGACCACGGTTGCGGGCAGCTGGATTGGCGGCGGTGCCAACCAGGCTGCCATGTATGAAGTGTTCAGCCCATCCAATACCCTGTTCGGCATTATGATTACCGTGGATATCATCGTTGCAGAAGTATGGATGGCCTTCCTGCTGATTGGTATCAGCAAGAAAGACAAAATCGACAAATTCTTCAAGGCGGACTCCAGCTCGGTGGAGCACCTGCAACAGAAGATGGAAGAATACGGCAACAGCATTGCGCGTAACCCCACCACTGCGGATTTGATGGTCATGCTGGGCATCGCTTTTGGGGCCACTGCCATATCACATGGTATTGCCGATGTGGTTGCCCCCTATATCGAGGCCAATGCACCAGGCATGGCCAAGTTCAGCCTGACCTCCAAGTTTTTCTGGTTGATCGTGGCAGCAACGACTATTGGCGTCATACTGTCCTTCACCAAGGTACGGGCCTATGAGGGCGCTGGCGCGTCCAAGATCGGCACCGTATTTATATTTGTGCTGGTGGCCACCATTGGCATGAAAATGGATATCCGATCCTTGGCGGATCACCCAGGCCTTTTCCTGGTCGGTGGTATCTGGATGCTGATTCACATCGTCCTACTGGTGGCAGTCGGCATGATGATCCGCGCACCATACTTCTTCCTGGCGATTGGCAGTAAGGCCAATATTGGCGGTGCAGCCTCCGCACCAGTATTAGCCGCGGCTTTCCACCCGGCCCTGGCTCCGGTCGGTGTGTTGCTAGCGGTCTTTGGTTATGTCCTCGGCACCTATGGTGCGTGGTTGTGCGGCTTATTGATGCAGGCGGTGTCCGCAGGCTAAGGGACACCACTTCCACACAACCTTGGCATTCCTAACTTATTGGTAAGTCGGCAATGAATTGATCGCTACCTTGGTCACTTAGAGTGAGGCCCGCTTGGCGGGCGACCGTATTCTCCCAGGTGACCTATGACTCTGAATCGCACAGCCCATTCAAATACCCTACAGATAAGGCCACTCCTCCGTGGCCTGTTACCCCTTGTCCTCCTGATCCTGGCTTTTTCAGCAAGGGCTGAACAAACTCAGACCACCGAACAAACGAGTGCTGCACCGAGCCATGTCCAGACGTCGGAGTTTATTGAACTCCTTGGCAGCGCCGACCCGATAGTAGTGGAATCTTTTTTGCTGAAACTGGATCAGCATTGGTCGCCCACCCTGATTCCAGTCATTGTCGAAACCATGTCCTACTCCGGCTCTGCTTATGTACGCCGGCAACTCCAGCAATTGCTGGTGGATAAAACCGGCCAAAAAGAGCTGTCTGAACCTAATGAGTGGTATCAATGGCTCTGGAACCAGGATGAACACATCAGACCCGATTATGCGAGCTTTAAAGCTGACCTGTATCGTTTGATCGACCCTCGGTTTGAGGCGTATTTCCGTGATCGTCAAGACAGCGCGCGCATCCGCCTGGATGAGGTGCGCTGGGGTGGTGTGGGCCAGGATGGCATTCCACCATTGCGCAACCCGGAGATGATCAGCGCCGATGAAGCCGACTACCTGGAGGACGACAATATCGTCTTTGGTGTGGTGGTGAATGGCGATGTGCGTGCCTATCCCAAGCGCATCCTGGCCTGGCACGAAATGTTTACCGACACCTTTGGCCAGGGCGAGGATGCCGAGCCCATCGCGGGTGTGTATTGCACCTTGTGCGGTACGGTGATTATTTACAAAACCCGTCATCAGGGCGTGGAGCATGAACTCGGCACCAGTGGATTTTTATACCGCTCCAACAAGCTGATGTACGACAGGGCCACGCAGTCTATGTGGAACACCGTACGCGGCGAACCGGTGTTGGGGCCATTGGTTGATCAAGGCATCTCGCTGGAACACCTGAGTGTGGTGACCACCACCTGGAAGGAATGGCGCCGACGCCATCCAAACACCCAGGTGTTGTCGCTGAATACCGGGCATCGGCGGGACTATGGCGAGGGTGTCGCCTATGCGAATTACTTCGCCACCGATCAGCTGATGTTTAACACCCCCTTTGACGACCAACGCCTGGCGAACAAGCAGGAGGTTCTGGCTTTGCGTTTTACTGCCGCTCCTGACAAACAACTGGCGATTGATACGGACTATCTGAATAACAACCCGGTTTTTCACCACCAGATTGGTGCGCAAAAGTTTGTCGTGCTCACCGATAAGACCGGGGCCAATCGCGTTTACGATCCGGGCGATATCCAGATTCGCAACTACGATGGCCTGGATACCGCAACCGACAATACCGGGCGCAGATGGCGAGTATCGGAACAGTCTTTATCAGCAGAGGATGGCAGCCAACTGCCCACGCTACCCTATCACCGAGCATTCTGGTTCGGTTGGCACGCCGCCTACCCTGAAACGCAGTTAATTCAATAAGGACCTGGCCTGCAAAGAAAAGGCGGTGGTAGTAACATAGCGTAAACGCTCCAAACCATATTCCACCATGACTAATAACGCGCACTCAGATACCCACCAGCAGGACCAACTTACCGTAGGCCTGGCACAAATCTCCTCGGTATGGCTGAACAAGGCCACCACCATCGACAAGGTCTGTGACTACCTAGGCCGGGCGGCCGCGCAAGGGTGTGAGCTGGTCGTCTTTGGTGAGGCATTGGTGCCGGGCTATCCCTTCTGGGTAGAACTGACTGGCGGTGCGCGATTTAACGCCGACGACCAAAAGCAGATGTTTGCCCATTATATTCGCAATGCCTTGGATATTGATGCGTGTGACCTGGACCCAGTCTGCAACCTGGCGCGGGAACATGGCCTGGCTGTGTACCTCGGCACCATTGAACGGCCCGCCGATCGCACCAGCATGAGCTTGTATTGCTCGATGGTGTATATCGATCAGAGTGGTGAGATCCAATCAGTGCACCGCAAACTGATGCCCACTTACGAGGAGCGGCTGGTTTGGTCGCCTGGTGACGGACATGGCTTGCGCACGCATAAGCTGGGCGCCTTCCAGGTAGGTGGGCTAAATTGCTGGGAAAACTGGATGCCACTTGCGCGGGCTTCGCTTTATGGACAGGGCGAAAACCTGCATGTGGCCATTTGGCCGGGCTCGGTGCGCAACACCATCGACATCACGCCGTTCCTGGCTAAGGAAGGTCGCTCTTTTGTGCTGAGCGTCAGCGGCATGTTACATGTGGACGATGTGCCAGATTCATTGCCTAACTACCAGGCCATCATCGATGGTGCCAGCGGTGCGGTCGATGGATTCCTCGCCAATGGCGGTTCCTGCCTGGCGGCGCCGAATGGTGACTGGGTCATCGAACCCCAGGTTGGTAAGGAAGGCCTGTTCGTGGCTACCGTTGATTTAGAACGGGTGCGCGAAGAACGCCAGAATTTTGATCCCGCCGGGCATTACTCTCGACCCGATGTGACTTCGCTCACGGTGAACCGCCAACGTCAAAGCACGGTGATACTCAAGGACTGATCAGGCAGGTTTTTCACACCGGATTTGTATGTTGAGGAGCCTGACCGTAAAATAGCCTGCCTGTCACTGCCCGAACCAGCGGGGTGACACTGAACGAATACACTGTTCAATCAGATGTAGAGGCCACCATGATCAAAAGCAGATATAACCGCTCCCACACCGCAGAAGACGTTACCGAAGGAATCGATTTAAGCGGTAAAAATATCGTTATTACTGGCGTTAATTCTGGCCTGGGCGAAGAAACCATGCGCGTGCTGGCCATGCGCGGCGCACACGTTATCGGCACCGCCCGCACCATGGAGAAGGCCCAATCTGCCGCAGACAATATCGACGGTAATATCACGCCGATGGCCTGTGAACTCAGTGATTTCGCTTCAGTGAAAGCCTGTGCCGACGCCATCAAGGCCCTGGACATTCCGATTGATGTGTTGCTCTGTAATGCCGGCATCATGGCCCTGCCAAAGCTGGTGCTGGCTAATGGCGTTGAACAGCAATTCAATACCAACCACCTGGGGCACTTTATTCTGGTACACAACCTGATCGAGTCTGTTAAAAGTGCCGAGCAGGGGCGAATTGTGATGTTGTCGAGCCTGGCCCATAAAATGGCGCCATCCAAAGGCATCGACTTCGATAATCTTGATGGCAGCAAATACTACAATGACTGGAAGTTCTACGGTCAATCCAAGCTCGCCAACCTGCTGACTGCCGTAGCACTGGCAGAACGCCTCGAGGGCTCGAATGCCACGGCGAACGCCATTCACCCCGGCATAATCCGTACTAATCTAAGCCGCAGCATGGGCGGTATCCAGGGATTGATTTTTAATAATCCAATTACTGGCTGGGTAACCGGGAAACTGATGGGCAGTAAAACCATTCCGCACGGAGCGTCCACGCAATGCTACGCCGCCACAGCTGCGGAACTCGATGATGTGAGTGGCAAATATTTTGCTGATAACAACGAAGAGCGACCCAGCCGCCTGGGCCAGGATGTTGAGCTGGCCAACCGCCTCTGGGATTATTCCTGCGAGGCACTCAAGGACTATATCTAAACTGGGCCCAGCACCACGCGGTAGTAGACGTACCACTAGACAAATTTAATTTTTACCCATTCCCACTGTTACTTTGCGTAACACCCTTCCCTATGAAGAAGCCATTAGACCCTGAGAATCAGTCGTCAACCTCGATGAATAACACGATTAGTCACCAAGACGTTAGCGACATCTATCATCTACCGGTGCTGGACCTGGTTTTCCAGGCTGCGTCAGTTCATCGCGAACACAACAAAGCCAATGAGGTCCAGGTAAGCAGTCTGATCTCGATCAAAACTGGCGCTTGCCCCGAGGACTGCTCCTATTGTTCGCAATCAGCGCGCTTCAAAACCAACATCAAGGTCGAAAAGCTGATGCCCCTCGACGTGGTCAAAGCACAGGCACTCTCTGCCAAGAAGGCTGGCGCTTCGCGCCTGTGCATGGGTGCCGCATGGCGCAGTGTCAAGAATAATGCACAATTTGACCAGGTGTTGGAGATGGTCAGCGAAGTGAATGATATGGGCATGGAAGTCTGCTGCACGCTGGGCATGTTAACGGCCGAGCAGGCACAAAAGCTGGCCGATGCTGGTTTGTATGCCTACAACCATAATCTGGATACCAGCCGTGAATACTATGACAAGGTAATTACCACGCGCACCTATGATGACCGGCTGGAAACCATTGACCATGTGCGCAAGGCAGGCATTACCGTATGCTCTGGCGGCATTATCGGGTTGGGTGAATCTACCGATGATCGCATCAGCATGTTGGTCACCCTGGCGAATCTTCCAGTTGCGCCTGAGTCGATCCCGATTAATGCTTTGGTGCCAGTGGAAGGAACACCACTGGGCGATCAACCACGCGTTGAAATCTGGGATATGCTGAGAATGATCGCGACTACCCGGATTCTATTCCCGGAAACCGTTGTGCGGCTTTCAGCTGGGCGAAATGAAATGTCGACGGTGGAACAAGCTTTGTGTTTCCTGGCTGGCGCTAATTCTATTTTTGCTGGAGACAAACTGCTGACCACGCCGAACCCTGATTTTCAGGATGATCACTCGATGTTTGAGTTATTGGGCTTGGTGGCGAAGAAGCCTGATACGCGCTTGCCTGAATCAGCCGTTAATGCGCGCGAGGCTCACACCGAGTCTTGTGCCAGGCAAGCAGCTCCGTAATTATTAATCCTGGTTTGAGGGCTACCGATCTACGCGGTAAGCATAGACGGTGTCTTCCGCACGCGGCACCACCATCATTTTGCGTTTGGGCTGGTAGTCAATATCCGCAGAATACCCCTTGCGGGTTAAGGCTACGCTCAGTTTGCCCTCTTCACTGATATGCATAATGGGTTTGTCGCCAATCTGGGTCAGGTAATACCCTTGATCACCATCTGCTTCAATGCTCTCCAGGTCTTCCAGGGCCTGGAATTCAGCCCCGGCGGAGAATGGGGTCACAACCTTGCTGGCCAAATCGATATTCATTAAATGAAATCCAGCCACGATTAAACGGCTTTCTTCAGCGAGCACGCCATTTGCCCACTTCAGTTGATCATCCTGCACCCAGCTTTGTAAGCTGCCATCCTGCAATTTGTAGATAGCGGCAAGATTGGAAGAGGACACAAACACGTCGCCTGATGGCGAAACCGTCACATCATTCAGGCCAGGATTGTCTTCGGTAACCGGATAAGTAGCACGCACTTTGGCTTGCGAAATATCAATTTCCAGAAGGCGGTTAAAGTCGACCACGTATAAGGTGTCTCCGCTGATCGCCAGGCCGGTGGGTGCGTTAATCCCCTCTATCCATTTTTCCGCCACTGCCTCACCGTTGAGATCGAGCGCAGTCAGGTAGCCCAGCCCGTTCTCCGTATAGCCGTTGACGTTGGAGACGTAGATTCGCTCACGAGCAACATCCACAATCGCGCTTTCCGGCGACTTAAACATCTCGCCTGTTTTCCACAGAAAGGTGAATCCATTTGCTGAATTCTCTTTTGCTGTTAACGCCGATGACTGCAAGGCAATCAGCGAAACAAGAAAGATTAGAAGAATGCGATTGATACTGGCGCCCGATTCTCTGGATTAACTGTGAATCAGAGTATATACCGTGCGTAATCCTGGTTGTCGGCCAATTCATCCAGATGCTGGTTGACGTATTCCTGGTCAATGGTGACCTTGTCACCACCACGATCGCTGGCTTCGAAAGAAACCGTTTCCAGCAAGCGCTCAAGCATGGTGTGCAATCGGCGGGCACCAATATTCTCGGTACTTTCGTTCACCTGCCAGGCCAGTTCGGCGATACGGCGAATACCATTCTCGGTAAAGCTCAATCCCAGGTCTTCAGTTTTGAGCAGCGCTTCGTATTGCTCGGTCAAGGAGGCGTCAGGCTCGGTCAGGATGCGCGTGAAATCGTCCACCGTCAGCGCGGCTAACTCTACGCGAATCGGCATGCGGCCCTGCAACTCCGGGATCAGGTCTGAAGGTTTGGACAGTTGGAAGGCACCAGAACCAATAAACAGGATATGGTCGGTTTTGACCATGCCGTACTTGGTGGAAATCGTACTGCCCTCAACAAGCGGCAGTAGATCGCGTTGCACGCCCTCGCGCGAGACGTCCGGGCTCTTGCCACCTTCGGAGCGGCCAACGATCTTGTCGATTTCATCGATAAACACAATGCCATTGTTTTCCAGGCGTTGGATGGCGTTGTGTTTGAGTTCTTCTTCGTTAACCAGTTTTGCTGCTTCCTCTTCAACCAGTAGCTTGAGGGCTTCTTTGATAGGCAATTTGCGGGTTTGGGTTTTTGCCTGGCCCATGTTTTTCATCATGCCCTGCAACTGGCTGGTGAGTTCTTCCATCCCTTGAGGGCCGAAGATCTCGACACCCAGTTGCTGTGCAGCCAGGTCGATTTCAATTTCCTTATCATCGAGATCGCCTTCGCGCAATTTTTTACGAAAGCGCTGGCGGGCGGCACCGTCAGAACTGGATTCACTGTCATTCGTGAAGCCCACATCGCGAGCGGGTGGCAGGAGGATGTCCAGCACGCGCTCTTCGGCTGCGTCCTCGGCACGTACGCGCACCTTGCGCATTTCAGCCTCACGCTGACCTTTAACAGCAATGTCAGCGAGATCACGGATGATGGAATCCACTTCACGACCGACATAGCCCACTTCAGTGAACTTGGTGGCTTCGACCTTGATAAAGGGGGCGTCTGCCAGGTTGGCCAGGCGTCGGGCAATCTCGGTTTTGCCGACCCCGGTTGGGCCAATCATCAGGATATTTTTCGGGGTGATTTCGTTACGCAGCTCCTCGTCCGGTACCTGGGTTCGGCGCCAGCGGTTACGCAAAGCGATGGCCACAGCACGCTTGGCATCGGCCTGGCCAATAATATGTTTGTCGAGCTCCTGTACGATCTCGCGTGGGGTCATGGTACTCATTATGAATTTTCTGGTGTAAGGTCCAGCTCTTCGATGGTTAGATTATGGTTGGTGTAAATGCAGATATCCGCCGCCACGTTCAATGACTTCTCGACGATGTCGCGGGCACTCATGTCGGTGTTGTTGACTAATGCGCGTGCGGCCGCTTCCGCAAAGGAGCCACCTGAGCCAATGGCCATGACACCGCCTTCTGGTTGAATCACATCACCGTTACCAGAGATCACGTATGAAGCCTCCTTATCTGCAACGCAGAGCAAGGCTTCCAGTCTGCGCAACATACGATCTGTACGCCATTCCTTAGCCAGCTCCACCGCTGCCTTGGTGAGAATGCCCTGGTGCTTGGCGAGTTTGGCGTCGAACAATTCAAACAGGGTGAAGGCATCAGCGGTGCTGCCGGCAAAGCCAGCGATAACACTGCCTTTGTACAGGCGGCGTACTTTCTTGGCATTACCTTTCATCACGGTATTGCCCAGTGAGACCTGGCCATCACCTCCGATGACCACCTGGTCACCGCGGCGTACCGACAGAATAGTTGTTCCTCTGAATTCAGGCATGGTGTTGATCCTTGTTGATTCGTGTAGGGTCTGGATTGTTACAAACTGACCGGTTTGTACTTTTAAACCGGCCCGGTATTTATTCAGTCGTTTTTTCGGGAAACATGGACGACTAATCCATTAGGTAGGCATTACTTAATGATTTTCAAGTGAGAAGTATCTCGCTTGGCGCCATTCTTTTTGCTGCTGCCACCGTCGCTTTTCTCTGGTTTTTTACTTTGGGTTTTAAGCGGTGTGAGGGGCTTGTCCGGGTCTGGTCCATCATCCCCGACTTCCTCGAAAAAGATGCCCTGGGAATTTTCCCGAGCAAAGATTGCCAGGATTGATTCAATAGGCAGGAAAATGTCCTGCTCGACGCCACCAAAGCGCGCAGAAAAGCTGAGACATTCATTGTCCATCACATGTAACTGGATGGCACTGGAACTGATATTGAGCACGATCTGCCCGTCGACAATATGATTTTTCGGCACCTCGACACCGCCGGTTTCGGCATTCACCAATACCTGCGGAGTAAAGCCATTATCTTCCGCCCACTCAAAAATGGCGCGAAGCAGATATGGCTTGGTGGATGTCATACTGATGCTATTCATAGACGATGATTAACCGATCGCGACAATTATTGGCCAGGCAAGCGTGGCTCAGCCTGGACAGGTACGTGCCGGAACCACCCAGTTTACCCAATAATTCAGGATTTGGCGCTCTTAAATAGGTTTATTGCGGGCACGCTCAGCGGCGCTGACCAGCGCTAGAATCCGCGTAGATCCCGCTCTGTATCGCTCAGACTGGCCTGGAAGGCTTCGCGCTCAAACAGTTTTTCAGAGTAATCAACCACTACTTGTGCCTGTTTTGGCAGCACGATATTCAATACTGGCAAGCGCCACAACAGTGGTGCCAGCACCACGTCCACCAGCGTGTATTCCTCGCCCATGGCGTATTCTTGTTCGGCGAACAGCGGGGAAATCGCAATCAGTCCGTCGCGCAACACGCGATGGGCTTCTTTATCTTGCTTGTTTTCTTGCAGGGCCTTGATTGAGCCAAACCAGTCGCGGTTCAGGCGCATTAACATCAGGCGCTGCTTGGCACGTGACACTGGGTCGACTGGCATTAGGGGTGGGTGTGGCAAACGCTCATCAAGATATTCATTAATGATGAAGGCGTCATACAGAATCAGGTCACGATCCACCAGAGTTGGCGTCTCGTAATAGGGATTAAACTCGGCCAATTCCTGGCAAGTGTCGGTTGGATCGGTGTACACCACCTCACATTCAATGTCCTTCTCCTGCAGCACGATACGACAAGCATGGCTTAGCACACAGTCTGTACCAGAGTAGAGAGTCATGATGGAGCGTCTGGTGGCAAGGGTATTCATAGGAGGTTTCCGGTTGGGTTTGTTAATCGTCTCTGGACTCGTGTCGCAATAAGACGAATGACAGGATGGTAGAGAAACAAAACGCCACAGGCTGATCCAGCCTGTGGCGCTCGTTATTTGCTTATATTAATGTACGTCGCGCCAATACTCTTTCTTCAACAGGTAGCAAAGACCCATCAGGATGATCAGAAAAGCAATGGTGTAAACGCCCAGGCTGTGGCGCTGTAATTGCGCAGGCTCTGCGAGGTAAGTCAGGAAGGCGGTCAGGTCGGCCATGGCCACGTCGAATTCGTCGGGCGTCATCATGCCTGGGTGTACCAGTTCAAATTTAGCGTCACCCACAATTCGATAGTTTGCGCCAGAATCGTCACCCTCGGCTGCATGAGCATCGCCGGCGGCCAATTCGACTGGATCAACTTTGCCAACAAAGCGTTGCACACCCTGCAATTCATACAGTGCGTGCGGCATGGCAACATTCTCAAACAGTGAATTGTTCCAGCCACTGGGAGAACTCTCATCCAGGTAGAACGCGCGCAGATAGGTGTACAACCAATCCGGTTTACGCACTCTAGCAGCGAGGCTTAAATCGGGAGGAGTCACACCAAACCAGCGCTTGGAATCTTCCATCGGCATGGTGGTTTTCATCAGATCGCCTTCCTTCTCAGTGGTGAACATCAGGTTCTCTTTGAGCAGGGCCAGTGGAATCTCGAGATCTTCCGCAACTCGGTTGTAGCGTGAGTAACTGGCGCTGTGACAAGACAGGCAATAATTCACAAACAACTTGGCGCCATTTTGCAATGAACCTTTGTCACGCATATTCATGCTGACTTCATCAACTGCACCGGCGGCACCGGCGGCGTGTACCGTACTGGTAGCAGATGCGGTAACCAGGAATGCGAAAAATAAAATTGCTAATTGTTTCATTTTTAATCCTCCGCTTAGTGCGCGTCGTACGTTACGCGATCTGGTACCGGTTTGGTTTTACCAATACTGGTAAACCACGGCATCAGGAAGAAAAACGCGAAGTAGATTACGGTGCAGAACTGTGCCATGTAGACGCGTCCAGGCGTTGGCGGCTTCATGCCCAAATAGCCCAAAATCACGAATGCCACCAGGAACAGAGCCAGCGCAATTTTGAAGGGCATGCTGCGATATCTAACCGATAACACCGGTGAACGATCCAACCACGGCAACAGGAAGAACATGACGATGGATAGCCCCATCAAGATCACACCCCAGGCTTTTCCGCTGGAGTTCAGCAAGGCAAAGATCAGCACCGCTGCTCCCACTGCCACTGCCCCTTTCGCCATTGTGTTCAGCTTGGCAAGCGCGATGGTTGCCACGGCGATAACACCCGTACCAATTGCCATGTACAGCAGCAACTCATCATTACTCGCTCGCAATATTGAGTAGAACGGCGTGAAGTACCACAGCGGTACAATATCAGGAGGTGTCTGCAGCGGGTTCGCTGGCGCAAAGTTATCCTTCTCCAGGAAAATGCCGCCGAAATCCGGTGCAAAGAAAATAATGCCAAAGTAAATGATCAGGAATCCACAGACACCGACAAGGTCTTTCACCACGTAGTACGGATGGAAGCCGATTCCGTCTAATGGCTTGCCGTTTTCATCTACGTGATCGTAGATATCGATGCCGTCTGGGTTGTTAGATCCAACCTGGTGCAGGGCTACCAGGTGCAGGAACACCAAGACAATCAGGATCAGCGGCAAGAGGATCACGTGAAAGGCGAAGAAGCGATTCAGGGTGGCATCCGAAATTACGAAATCGCCACGAATCCACTCGGTCAGGATCGGCCCAAAATACGGGATAACATCAAACAGCGAGATAATTACCTGTGCACCCCAATAGGACATATTGCCCCAAGGCAACAGGTAGCCCATGAACGCTTCGGCCATCAAGGCCACGAAGATCACGCAACCGATCAACCAGACCAGCTCACGCGGCTCACGGTGCGAACCGTAGATTACTCCGCGGAACATATGCAGGTAGACCACCACGAAAAACGCCGAGGCGCCGGTGGAATGCATATAACGCATTAACCAGCCATAGGGCACGTCGCGCATGATGTATTCAACCGAGGCAAACGCCAACGCCGCATCAGGCTTGTAGTGCATGGTCAGGAAAATCCCGGTCACGATCTGGATCACCAGCGCCAAAATCGCCAGTGAACCGAAGAAGTACCAGAAATTCAGATTCTTGGCAGCCTGGTATTCGGCCAGGTGCTCGTTCCAAACTTTGGTCACCGGCAGGCGGCGATCAATCCACTCCATAAACGCATTGGCGCTCTTATGGTTATCATGTCTATGAATGGCCATTACGCAGTCCTCCCATCGTCTTCACCAATGATGATCATGTCCTCGACATATTTATAAGGAGGAATATCCATATTGGTGGTGGCTGGAACGTTTTTATAAACGCGACCAGAGAGGTCAAACTTGGAACCATGGCAGGGGCAGAAAAATCCACCTTGCGAATCATCTCCCATTTGTGGGTCTGGGCCAATTGCAAGTTTTTCCACGGGAGAACAACCCAGGTGAGTACATACTCCGAGCATCACCAGTAATTCCGGGCGACTCGCATCGGCGCGTGCGTCATTCTGTGCGTAGCTTGGCTGAACACTCACCAGCGAGGTAGGATCTGCCAGGTTACTCTCAATTTTTTCCAGGCCTTCCATCATCTCAGGCGTGCGTTTCAGTAATACCACTGGCTTACCACGCCACTCAACCTTGATCATCTGACCGTCCTGGATTCGGCCGGTATTAGCACTGACCGGGGCGCCGGCGTTTTTGGCACGCTCGCTTGGCGACATGCTCATCACAAAGGGGGTTACAGCGATTGCGCCACCCACTGCGCCGAATCCGGCAGTCAGGCCAGTTAAAAATCGCCGCCTCTTCTTATCTTCTACACTCGTGTCACTGATGTGATCGTCACTTACGTGATTGTCAGTCATACGGTCTCCCAGAAATTTTGATTTAAGTACTCTTTCGCCGCGTTGCTTGCAAAACGCGGCGATTGCAGATCAAACTTTATTACTATTGTATACGCAAAACATTAGCTCAGCGTGATTCGTTCGATCGGGTCGCGATTGTACCAGATGTGTCAAGCCTTTGGTGCTTTTAGCGACCATTAGCCCCTATTTTGCCACGTTTTGACGGCTGCGGCTTTATTAATGCGATTCCTTCTCAGAGTTAGCCAGGATGCCTGCCTGTAAACCTATCCGAGCAATGCTCGCATTGCAGCTAAGTGGGTTTGACCAACCTCTTCACGGCGCTGCGGATCATTGGCTATTTTGTCTTCCCAGACAATGTGCTGTTCGTCGAGTTCATCCAGAAAGCGGCTGGGCTGACACTCTATTTCTTCGCCAAAGCGCTTACGCTGGTTTGCGTAAGACAGCGTTAGCTCGCGCTGGGCCCGCGTAATCCCCACATAAAACAGGCGACGTTCCTCTTCGACCATGTCATCTTCGATGCTGGTACGATGAGGGAGAATATCTTCTTCCATACCGACGATGGTGACATGAGGAAATTCCAGGCCCTTGGCGGCATGCAAGGTCATCAGGGACACCACATTGCCATCGTCCTCATCATCGTTCTTGTCCAGCATGCCCATCAGGCTGATTGCCGCCACCACATCAGCAAGATCTGCGTCTGGATCCTTACTGGCAATGGAACTGATCCAGTTAAGCAATTCTTCAACATTACGCCAGCGCATTTCGGCCTGTTCCGGGCTGGAACTCTGCTTGGTGATCCAGGATTGATACTGGATTTCGTCCAACAGGATATTGATGGTTCGGGCGGGTGGTGTGGTCTGAGCGCGTTCCATCATCTCGCTGAGCCAGGTTTCGAACTGCTTGATTGCTCCCTGGCGGCTGGGCGATAGATGATTGTGTAACGCTGCGCTGCTGATGGCCTGGAACAGGCTGAGCTTTTCCTGTTGTGCCACCTCGGCCAGAGCTTCCAGGGTGCCAGCACCTATACCGCGCCGCGGCGTATTGATGGCACGGATAAAGGCGTTGTCGTCAGCCGGGTTGGTCAGCAGACGTAAATAAGCCATGACATCCTTGATCTCGGAGCGCTCGAAAAACGACAAGCCGCCGCTCAGGTAATAAGGAATGTGCATCTCACGCAGTTTCTTCTCAAGTATGCGAGATTGATGATTGCCGCGGTAGAGAATAGCGTAATCTTTATACTGGGCCTGATGCTGAAAACGATGCTGCATCAAGCCCGCTACCACTTTCTCGGCCTCACGTTCATCGTTCTCAGCGGCAATGATGGTGATCGGATCCCCAAAACCCAGGTCGCTCCATAATTTTTTATCAAATGGTCGCGGGTTGTTTTGGATCACATGGTTCGCAAGTGCCAAAATACGCCCCATGGAGCGATAATTTTGCTCCAGTTTTACCAGGTTCAAATTGGGAAAATCTTCTTCGAGTTGCACCAGATTTTCCGGCTTGGCACCGCGCCAGGCATAAATCGACTGATCATCATCGCCCACCGCCGTCAGCCCATCGCCCTTGCTACCGCCAACCAGCGTTTTCACTAATTGATACTGCGCAGTATTGGTGTCCTGGTACTCATCCACCAGCAGGTACTTCACCCGCTGCTGCCACTTCAAACGAATATTGTCGAATTTTCGCAACATGACATTGGGCAGATAAAGCAAATCATCAAGGTCCACCGCATTGCAGGCCTGCAGGTAACGCTCGTATTCAGTATAAATGCGGGCGGCAGCGACTTCAGTGGGATTGGTCATTGCCAACCGCTCCGCTTGTGAGGGCGATATCAGCTCATTTTTCCAGTTTGAGATTTGGTTGCGCACCCGGTCAACCAGGCCATTGTCGTCCAGGTCCGCCTTGAGAAGTTCGCGCACCACGAACAGCGAATCCTGTGGGTCAAAAATGGAAAAGCCCTGCTTACGACCCGATGCCTCTATTTCCTGGCGCAGAATAGACATACCGAGGCGATGAAAGGTGGATACCGTCAGCCCCTTGGTTTTCTCCGCGTCCAGCAGCTCGGTAACACGTTCCTTCATTTCGCGCGCCGCCTTGTTGGTAAAGGTCACCGCGAAGACATTGTGGGGGTCCACCACCAACTTCTCCAACAGCCAGGCGATTTTATAGGTAATCACCCGGGTCTTGCCACTGCCAGCACCCGCCAGCACCAGCATGGGTTGCTCACAGTCTTGCACAGCACGACGCTGCTCTGGGTTCAGTTGTTGGAACAAAAAACAGCCTGTTATGCGGGTGGAAACAAGCGTCGAATTCTACTGGCTAATGGTGATAAATAGAAGCAACAGTTTTGCTGGAGGAACAATTCATGGTCTTCCATGCTGGATCTGTCTGCTGGGATAACAGATGTCGACTTTACATATTTTGAGCTTGGCCCATTTCATAGTGAACCCCAGAAAACGGATTCAGGAGATGTTGCTGCAATCCCAACGCTAACTCAACATCTTGCGTGATAGAATATGGAGTAGGTAGGAATAAAGTTAGTTTATGGGATTTTGGGAGATTGGAGATTGGAGATTGAGCATTAAAGATTATTGGCGATATTTTAGGACGTCGGTTAGGAACAAAGTAATTTCTTGGACTGTTGGATTAGCGGGGTTGGGATTTCTCTTTGTAGCTTTACCCATCCTTGCCGGGAGCACAATCAACCGCTTTTTGGAACAAGAGGTTGGGCTTAACGCCGTGATAGGGCGTTGGTCGGTTAGTTTAATTGACGCAAATGTCATCGCATACGACGTCAAATTAGAGAGCGGAAATAATAACGTGTTACAGCTGGATATTGAGTCAGTAACATTCGACTACAAGTGGCTTCGCATACTCGCTGGAGAAGGGCTGCGAAGTGCTCTTCGGGAAATTAGACTGGACAAGCCCCACTTAACGATAATTCAGGAGTCTACGCACGAATTGGAGCTAAACTCCTTAATTAACACTAGTGTCATTGCGAAGAACTGGAGTTTGTTGTCTAACTTGACAAGGGACGCTGGCGAAAAGGAGAAAGATCAACCCATCCATCTCGATACAATTAGCGCAGACGACATGCGCATTGATTTCCGTGCAAATAAGAATGACGTTAAAGAAAGTGAAACCGGGGAAACCACCTATAGCGATGTCAACTTTTATGATGTTAATTTGGTTGTCACGAACGTAATCTGGCCATTATCTGAATATACTTCGGATCAGAATGTGAATTTTTTTGGCCGGGTTTGGGAAGGCGTTTTTGATCTCAAGATTGACGGGTCTATTTTTAACTGGCAGCCCGAAATCAAAAACGGAAAATCGGATCTTCGATGGAACCCAAATTTGAGTGGACGTTTGACATTAGATAAAGTCAGTGTTGAAACGATCTGGAATATCTTGCCGGAACCAAATTTAATTGCGAGGAATGGCCGAGTATTCGGCAACGTGAACTTTAGTTGTGATCAAAGATTGGAACTGAAGATTGATAGCGGGCTTAGATTCGTTGACGTAATGTTCTCACGCAAGCAAGGTGAAAAAGACGATGGTTCAACCAAGTGGTATGAGATAAGCAATACAGGCGAAGCAGATTTAGAGTTAAATTTAGATAAGGAAAACGTGCGGCCCTTCACCAGTTTGCTATCTGCAGTGGTTGAAGACGTCTTGAAAAAAGCTGATACGTCGATGGAACTGCTGGAAGCCGCTGTAGCTTCAAGCAATGCCAATTCAGCAGGGATGACAGAAGCTTCTTACAATGCTATGAACAATAAGAGACCCGGACCGCTACAGACGGCAATTGGAGTTGCTGCAGGACTGGTTGTCGCAACCAGGCTGGAAAAAAAGATGGGATCGACAAACGCGACGGCACTGGGCCTTTCTACAACTGAAAACGTACTCAATGCCGACACTTCTGGGCAGACGAATCAGCCAGGAAAAACCCAACCCGAAAAAAAGAAGAAAGGGACGCTATTAGGCAACTGGTGGCGAAAAAATTTCGGCAAGGAAAAAGAGTAACAATGACAAGAAAAAACTACGCCAATTTATTGATCGGGCGAACCCTGCACCGAGCGGGACAGCGCTGCATTCATCCGTTGGAATTCGACAAAATAGACCCCAATCTAAGCCTATGGGGAAATCAAATCAGCAAACCAGGCGTGCAGTAGGCTCTTGGTCACCATTTCTGGCGTGTTTAATGCTGGTACTGGCTTTTTCGTATCCTGCCTTCGCCCAAGACAATAAGTTAACGGAGGGCTCACTTCAGGCACAGTTCGCTAACCTGTTAGAAAAAGAGGGTCTGGCAGGTGTGAGCTGGTTTGTAATTAGAGGAGATGAGGTATCCATCGATGGAAGAGGGTTTGCTGACCTTGAAACCAAGGCACCAATGAAGGCTGAAACGCCTGTTCACATTGGATCAGTGGCCAAAGTCGTGTTAGCGATCGGTGTACTCAGGCTGATCGAAACGTCAGAGCTGACGCTGGATAGCAAAGTGACCGAGGTACTATCGGACAAGATTCTGGAAAACTCCCGGCAGCATCAATCGCCTGTTCGAGTTAGACATTTACTCGAACATACGGCCGGACTAAACAATCTAAACATGTGGCAGTTCTTGAATACGAGGCCAACTCCGAACACCCCACTACGAGAGGGCTTACTGCCAGACGCCGATTCCCGATTGAAGGTTCGAACCGAACCCGGCACTCAGTATTCATATTCCAATATTGGCTATGCCATGCTGGGAATGATTATTGAGAAAGTGAGCGGTCAACGCTATGAAGACTACCTCGATGAGCAGGTTTTGGCGCCGCTTAAAATGAGACAGAGTACTTTTCATTTTGTTCATCAGGAGCACGATGCCGAACTAGGGCTGGCCACGGGATATTTTGATGGTGGACAGAAGGCACTGGCGCAGCCGATGTATTTACGACCGGCAGGACAATTCACAACAACCGCTAATGACATGGCGAAGTTCGCCCGATTCCTGATCTCGGGGGCTACATTAGATGGCCAGTCGTTTATTCCAGCAAACCTGCTGGAGAGTTTAAGCAAGCCGACAACAACATCCGCTGCTAAGGCAGGCCTTGAGATTGGCCATGGCCTGGCGTTAGCACTTCGAGACCGTCACGGCGTAGTGGGTCAATGTCACCCCGGCACTACCTTTGGCTTCCAGGCCAATATTTGTTTGTTTCCTGATCATAACAGCGCATTCTTCTTCGCGATCAATACCGATAGCGAATCGGCCAACTATGAAGAATTTACTATCCGCCTGATCGAGGCACTAAATTTGCCGAGCTCAGCCGCTCATGACTCGGCCCCTATGGCAAAGCACACAGATCATTCCACTATCGAAGGCTTCTATTTGTTGCGGCCAGCGAATATGGAAGAGTTTGCCTGGCTGGATCTGGTCTTCAACTTTCAACATTTAAGTTGGGATGTTGATCGTTTGGTGGTGCGCTCTCTGCAGCACCCCGAGAAACTACTTATCCCGATTACGCAATCGCTGTTTCGCGCCAGCGATCGTAGCATGCCATCTCACGTTATCATTCAATCTGACAATTTCATTCAATTCAGTGATGGATTAAATACGTACACCCGATCCTCGAGCATTACGTTGCTTTTGAACTGGCTGAGCTTGGCTCTGGGCTTGCTGGGCATTCTTTACATAGTTTCGCTAGGCGCCGTTCGTATTGCTTTCCGCAATGTTAAGGACCAGGGTCAAATTCTCTGGCCGTTTTCAGCCATCCTGCTGTTCATATTGCCAATTCTAGCCTTTCAACAGCAAAGCTTTATGCAGTTCGGCGAACTGACGCTCGCCAGTGGTTTGTTAACCGCTGTTTCACTGGCACTCCCGGTAACATTAATCATTGCTATTGCACTAATAAGCAGACGCCAGGAAATTAGCCAGGCCGCAAAAAGAGATCGGCTAGCCATGTTGGCGGCTTTACAGTTTTGTTTGCTGCTGGGTTATTGGAATCTGTTACCCATCAAATTTTGGGTTGTAGCCTGATCGCTATTCATTCCAAAAGGGCTGGATTTGCTAGATTTTGCCGCGCATATGCACTATAAAAAAGGAGAACTGTCAGGAAATTAACCTAAAAGGACGAGGAAATGATGGACTGGTTACTAGCGCTCTACGCCGAGCAAACAAGCGCCGATGAAATAGTTATTTTTCTACTGCTGGGGACATTTACGACCCTGGTATTCGCTTTTGTCATCTATGCAATCGTGCTACTTCTGTTATCGCGCTTGCGGATGGATAAGTCGTACACCATTGGGCAATTACTGTTTCCATCAGCCTCCCGAATAAGGCGCAATTTGGGTGAATACTGCTTGAGCATTATCACTGCGGTATTGTTGGCATTAACCGTGTCTGTGCGACACCAGCAAGTGGAACTGGTGCTGGAACAGGACATCGCGCTAGCTGGACAAGATTTAGTGAAGAATGTTCTCGCCCCAGGAACCAACGGCGACTTACAACTGGACCTGGTAGGGTCGAATGCCGCAGAAAAGAATCTGCTGGAGTGGATATCTGAAGAGTCCACACGCAACACCGGCATCCATGCGGAAACCCTGATTCGTCCCCTGCTTGACCAGGGCATGAATCGACAGGCCAACCTAATCGTGCAAGCCATCGTCGACAAATTATCCACGAGTTCAAAAATGGTGGACTTTGCGCCCCTACTAGAAAAAGCGCTAATCATTGCTGCTATCGTTCTCCTATTGGCGTACGCAATCTGGTTTAGTTGGCAACGTAGCCTCTCCTTACAAAAGAATGGCGTCAGTGACCCCGATTATTCGGGAGTGGTAAAAAAACTGGCGTTGCCGGCAGTGTGCATCCCTCTGCTGTTGTTGTCAGCCGTTGCGCTTTCCGACAGCACTCGCATTGCGAAAAGCGCCATTGCCAAAGCTCAGGTCATGGAACAATTAGCCTTCGCACAGCCGATCAGTCAACCAAGCATCAGCACCGTGGTACACAATTTACGCGTGATTTCGCTAAATCAGGATGATGAACTTCAAAATGAACTCCTGCAGCATATTGCGCAACTTGAGCGAGAACTGAGCGAGTTGCAAAACCAGGTCAGCGACACACCAGGCAAATTGAACGCGCTTGGTGAGAGGATAAACAACAGCGAAACCAGCATACAAACGCTCGGCAGAAGCGATGAACAACTATCTGCCGAACAGACCAGGCTTGCCAACACGCTGCAGCAACATATAAACGAGTTTACTGGCCTGCAAACGTCGCTGCGCGAGATCACGGGCAATATTGATGAAACGAACAGGAATCTACGAATCGTTCAAGCCGAGCTTGAGCGTACTGGCAGAGAGCTGGATAGCCTGGAGACAGCGCAACAAGCTCACCTGGAAAATTTTGAGCGCTTCCAAGCCAGCACAAGGCGCCAACTGGCTGCCATAGACCGAATTCAACGAGACGCACAGAATGCTCTGACCACTGCGCGTGATATGCAACAGAACTATCAAAGTTTACTCACGCGACACCGCCGTGATCTACAAGCCGCTGAGCGCCGCCTCGTAGCACTGGAAAGGGATAAACACAACCACAAGCAGACTCAATATCAGATTGAATGACTGTAACCTATCAAATAAAGCTAATATTGAAGCTGTTCTGTGCTCGGCTCCCATCAGGGTTTTCAGCTTGTATCACAATTAGGAAAGTCCCGGTGGGGAATACATCTAAAAAGTTAGGCGACAATCTACTAAGTTGAATAGACCATATTAAATTTCGGCCTGAAAAGAAGAGACTTCCTATTCTTGCTCCAACGGTAGGATTATTTATCAAAGTCAAAACAGTGTTTTGACTTATATTTGATCCTTCAATTACGTCAAAAGTAAATGTGAATACCGTGTTATCAGTGTTAGGCGTGAGCCGAAAGGTGACGCGAGGGTCGCTGTCATCTTGTTGACCAATGATTTGAATATCTTGAATATCATTAAGTATGACGCCAGTGGATGTCTGTGCGTGAGCAGGCAAAGCAAGGCTATTAATAATTGGCGTAACCCACAAGTTTGGAGCCACCGCAGAAATCATCCCAATTCCTGATATCTTCTGTAGCGTTTTTCTTTTGCTATTCACTTACTTTACCTAGTGTTCTTACTCGTTAGAAAGGCCGGAAAGAGTATAAAGCGGGCTCTATAGATAGTGAAATGTGAAGCGACAATCAACCCCTTTTCTCTGTTACGGTCGTTTCTTGTGAAAGTCTTTCTTCGGTCGCTGATCTAATGTAAAAAGGTCATTCAACTTTTCTTTGCTGGTTATGAAATTGATGCCTCCACAAGCAATGGTGTTGCTGGCAATTGTCGCCATACAGCTAGGCGCTGCTTTGTCAGTGACGCTGATCCCACTGCTCACGACCGAGGGGACCGTGGCGGTACGTATTATCTTTTCAGCGGTTTTACTTTGGATTGCTGCCCGCGGGCGGGTTCGAAGTTTCGCAAGAACATTTGTTGATAACAGCTGGCTGCTGATCAGTTTCGGCCTGTGCCTGGCTGTACTTTATTATTGCTTTATGCAAGCGATTGCCCGGATCCCTCTCGGTGCAGCGGTAGCACTGGAGTTTATTGGGCCCTTGAGTGTGGCAGTTTTAAACTCGAGAAAACTTAGCCATCTGGGCTGGATCGCACTTGCAGGGGTCGGCATCGCCCTGTTATCACCCCTAACTGGAGTTGAGCTTGATCCAGTGGGAATTATATTCGCTTTATTGGCAGGCGCTGGCTGGGCCACTTTTATTATCCTGGCGGCAAAGGTTGGCAATAAAGTACCTGGCAATGATGGTTTGGCCATCGGTATGGCAATTGCCGCTCTGACGATGATTCCATTTTTTGTACCGATTACTGAGATTCTTATCAGCGACCTCAAACTATTGTTACTCGGAGTTGCGGTAGCACTGCTGTCAACAACGATTCCTTTCACGCTCGAGTTCCAGGCCTTAAAGAAGTTACCCGCTCGTAGTTACGGGATACTAGTGAGCCTGGAACCTGCTGTGGCGGCATCGATCGGTGCCATTTTCTTGGGGGAGCGCATCGGCTTGCAGGGGGTGTTGGCGGTGGCTTGCGTGGTAATCGCGGCGATAGGTATCACCATTGCCGATGGAAGGGACAAGGCCGTGCAAGAGTAGAAAATTGCGCGATCGGCCAACTTTGTAATCGATACTTAATACACGCTGCGCTATTATTCGCGCCATGCAACATAGCACCCTATCTCGTGATTTTCCCTGGCTTTTGGTTGGCGCACTGATCAGTTTCCTAAGTGCGTTGATTGGTTTTGAGCTCGGCGTGTCCGGTTCCGAACGGCCAATGCTGGCTGAATCAGGATTTCTCACCAAAGCCTATTACAGCCTAAGTCTGTTCGTGGTGGGTGGCGTCGATATTGGTACGCCGGTTGGTGGCTCACTGCTCGCACGATCGCTGGTTTGGCTGGCCTATTTTGGTTCCCCTGTCCTTGCTGCCTGGGGCTTGATCGGCACCCTGCTTAAAGCCCTGGCACCACAACGATGGCAGTTAAAGCGACTGAATGACCACATCATCGTAGTCGGCGACGGAGAATTTGCCACCAGTTATCTTAATGTGCTGCGCATGCATGACCCAAAAGTTACCGTGGTGGTGGTCAGCGGTAGCGGCGAGCCACTTCTTCAGGACGAGCTCAAGCAAAATTATGGTGCCATTGTGGTCAGTGGCGATATTACGCATGACTTCTTTTTATGCGAGTTAAAGGTTGATCGCGCGCAGAAAATTCTCTTGCTCGACGACAACAGCCTGCGCAGCTATGAAGCTGCCAGCGTACTGATCAACCTGATCCCTGGCATTGAAGATCGATTGGTGATCCATTGTGCCAGTCTGCGGTTTATGCGTTCGATGGAGAACACTCGGGTTGCCAAGAGCTGCGAAATTTTTAATTCCTATCACCTGGCTGCTGCAGGCCTGGTGCACAAACACTTGCTGCATCACTTTCGTGAAACCCGATCACGTGACGTGGTGGTGATGGCTGGGTTTGGGCGCTTTGGTCAAACAATTTTGGAAGAGCTACAGCGCTGCGCCGCAGACGAGCTGGACACGGTCCTTATTATCGACCGTGATGCTCATCGCCGCGTGTTGGTCGCCGACGAACAAACCAAGTTCTCGGGCAATTACCGCCGAGAAGGTTTCGAAGGGGATATATCCAACCCCGGTGTTTGGGAGCGCGTGCGTCACTCGGTCAATATTTCCGGCGAGAATACCGTGTTTATCCTGGCAACGGGATTTGAAGAACAAAACCTGCGCACTTCTTTATGGCTGCGTCGCCAATATCCGGACGCCATGATTATTTCTCGCAGCAGCAAGGAATCGCTATTCGCCTCTGAGGTGAGTGAGGAACACGACATTATCACCATCAGTATTGCCGAGCTGTTGGAGCAGAATATCCCTTCTTCTTGGGTGAAGTTGGATTGAGCGGACCGGACTTGCGATTAGCAATCCAGCACTGATGGCCTGCTTGAGCTAAGCAATGGTACTATTTGATCGCTCGCAACCACCGTGGTGAGTGTATTTCTTAGCTTTGATTAAATCTGTATTTAAATTCCTACCAACGGCTTGCTGCTGGATGGTTTTGATATCGCTCGTCGCCACCTCCGTAGCGCTGGCCGAAACCGCCACGCGAGCAGATTGTGACATAAGTGAAGAAGATCTTTGTGTCTACCAAGAAAAGGAAGGCGATCACATTGCAATCTTCGCGCGAAATCGCAAGGCATTCGAAATCTCGGTAGAGCTGCAGTTCTGGCTAAGAAATATGCACCTTGCGGAGCCCGACAAAAATCAGTTTGTGGTTAGCGCTAATTCTGAACAAAAACTGGCTACCCTGGTAATAACTGATCCCTACGCTAGGTCGGGAATGCAGTACTCCTACTGGTGGGTACCAGGAGATTTCAATGCCAAGCACGATGGTAAATCGCTGTATCGGCTGCCTTACAAATTGGGATCAACTTTCTATGTAGGACAATCCTGCAATTCGACTGGCACCCACCAGGGGTCACACGCCCGCAATGCCATTGATTTTGTACTACCAGTTGGCACACCCGTGCACGCCGCTCGCGGTGGGACGGTGGTGGATTTGCACGAGGTTTCGAATTCTGGCGGTTTATCGACCATGCATTATGACAAGGGTAACTTCGTGCAGATAAAACACGCCGATGGCACCATCGCCAGTTACCATCATTTGCGCACCATGGGAGTGAAAGTTGACCTTGGGGAACATGTCGAAGCGGGCGACTTTATCGCGTACTCAGGTGACACCGGTTATTCGAGTGGGCCGCACCTGCATTTTGTGGTGTTACAGCCGGAATCGCCCCGAAAAACAAATTCAATATCGGTAACCTGGATGGCAGCCCGCGGCGAGCTGACATGTCCCAGGGCAGGTCTCGCATTACGGGCCGTCTCGATACCCGAACAGGGGGCAAACGATTAGGGCGTAGTCTCGCTTTCCCCAGCTTGCCCGCTTTCAACGCCAAGAAACGAAAACGCGGCCCGTTTAAACTCGGGCGCAGTGACCACCGAAAGATGATCATGCTGCGGAATCAACTCCAAACGACCGCCAGGGACCGCATTGGTGAAATCGCTAACCGTCGCCGCATAAGGCATATCGTCAGCCCCAACCACCGCCAACACCGGAATATCTACTAACTTCAAGCCTTCACCGGCCAAGCGAATGGGAAAGCCCTCTGGCCACATCTGTAACGCGGAAATAGCCAGGACCTCACGATCCATTTTGGAGTGATCGGGGTTGGAGTCGACAAATGCCCGCACTGCTCGGCCTATCGGATCGGTTATCGATGCTGGATCTTCGGCGCGCAGCGCAATGGCAATATTTTCGCTCACTGAGATACTCTCTGGCGTTTCATCTCCGATACCACCCAACACCATGGCAGTGAAGCGATAACTGTGATGCCCTAACAGGTGAGCACCGATAAACGCGCCCATCGAATAACCGATAAAATCCGCCTTCTGTATCTCGAGATGGTCCAACACCGCGAGTACATCATTCGCCATGCGATGGTAGCTGTACATGGCGGACTCGAGTGGTTTATCGCTGCTCCCATGTCCACGAATATCCAACACAATCACGCGCCGCTTATCACTAAAAGAACCGACCCAGCCCGTTTGTTCCCAATTTCGCTTAGCATCACTACCCCACCCGTGCACCAGTATCAACGGTGGGCCAGCCCCAACTACCCGGAAATGAATCGCCAGACCCTCCGACTGAACTACCCCAGATTCGACTTGCTGGACTGCCGAGCTCGCTACCGCAGCAGGCGATATCAACACTAGGATAAAAACGATAAGGATATGTAAATGTCTCACGCGAACAGGTCTGGCCTCCCCGAAAGATAGAGATTGTAGCACCATGGATCAGTCCATCAGTTGTTAATAATGTCTTGTCGCGAGTCTGCGCAGGCCCTCACTGCGAATCCGCGTACTAATACCATTCAATGCCGCTGTGCGTTACAGTGAAAGACTGGTTCTATATAACAGATTGCCTAGTCATGACGCAGCAATACGCTTCCACCACACAGGCAGCCCTCAACGGTGCGATAGCAAGTCACCGCTTGCCTGGCGACTTTGGTGTCACCGTGGACCAATACTATTGGCCCGTGGCCGATTACCTGGGGAATTGCAGACAGTCGAACATGCCTCTACTGGTCGGAATTCAGGGCGCGCAAGGAAGCGGCAAAAGCACGCTCGCCAGTTTCCTGAAGCTATTATTGGAGCAGGAGTTCGGTCTGCGGGTTCTGATTGCCTCGATCGATGACTTTTATCTACAACGTAAAGAACGGATTCCGTTGTCTGAGACTGTACACCCCCTGTTTATTACCCGTGGTGTGCCCGGCACACACGATGTCGACTTGCTTGATCAGTTTTTGAAAAATGTCGTGACCGAACGCAGTTTTAAAATACCCCGCTTTGATAAAGCCACCGATGATCGTGCCGCAAAAGCTGAATGGCAGCACATAAACTATCAACCGGACATCGTTATCCTGGAAGGCTGGTGTGTAGGAATTCGCGCACAAAGCACCCGAGCACTGAAAGCACCAATAAATCAGTTGGAGCGCCAGGAAGACCCTGATGGCCGATGGCGCACCCTGGTTAATGAGGCACTTCTGGGACCTTACCTCACCATTTTTCAACGCCTGGACCGAATGATTGTATTGCAGGCTCCCAGTTTCGCATGCGTGCATGATTGGCGACTGTTGCAGGAAGAGAAGCTGGTTGACCAGCTACAAGCCGAGGGAAAATCGACAGGCAACACTCTCTCGCCGGATGAGGTATCGCGATTTATTTCGCATTATCAGCGACTCACTGAACACGCGCTGTCGACCCTGCCTGCAGCGGCCGATTGCCTGTTACGCATGAAGGATGATCATTCCTTTGCCGAATTAAGGATTAACCAGGAGTAGCGTTTGCTGGTCTGCAGCCCCACTAACGCCATTGATTGTTTGCAAGAGAGTAGCAGGTAAGTGAATCTCGACCCCGAAACGTGCTGGCAACCAGATAATTCTAACCCTACAATGGGGTCGCTCGCAGAGTTGGTATGATTGAGAGATAAAGAACCAGCAAAATCAGGACTAGTGCAGGATTGCGAGCCAGGATGACCGGTCAGACAATGGCGATAACAGCTAACGAGTAATGTTTACGGAGACGATTGTGAGCAGCACCCATAACAACGAATACCGACAGACGATCGAACAGAATCTTGCTATGGCAGAGGAACGCACAGCCAAGTTCGAGAGCAAGAACGCCGCTGCTCAATTTAGCCTGTATTATGCCCAGGGCGCCACTGAACGCGCCGTGGAAGATATCGCCCAAATAGATCATCTCCTGATGCTGGCTCAACAGACTAACCAGCAGGCGGTGCAGGTCAACAACTCGATGGATAAATTACTTACAACCACCGAGAATATCGACACTGGCGTGGCTGCTGCGGTAAGCAGCGCATCAACAGCCGCCGCAAACATGCAAACGGCCTCCACTGCGATTGCGCAGCTTGCAGCTGATATCGGGGCTGCCGTAGCTTTAGTAACGGAAATGGATTTGGGGACAGAGATCATAAAGCTGATCAACCAGACCAATAAACTGATCACAAAAACCACTTACAATGCGGAACGGGCATCTTTGTCTGCGATGCAGGGCAGCGTGGACGCCTCGGAGATCATTGCCAGCCAGGTAGCCAAAGAAGCGTCAGAGCTATCAGAACAAATTGCTTCCACTTTAAAGTTAGTGAGCACTGAACTGGAAACTCTGACCGCCCAGGATGTCTCGGCTGGGGATCGGTTCGCGGCCAATGCCCGGCATGAGAAGAAAGCGGAGGGGGATTTAGCAAATAGCATGGCGAAACTAGATGCCAGCGCAGAGCAGATTAAGCAGATCAATCAACGTCTGAACTATGCTCTCACTGCGAATTCCACCCCCGCAGCGGAACAACCACCATCGGTGTCCGTGCGTTTTCGTCAATACAACGACCCTTTTGCATCTGCGCCGTTGGCAGGCGCGCGCTATTTTTTGCTTTTTGCGCCAGCGGATCAGCGTGAACTGATTACCCTGGAACAGGCGGAATCCCTGTTCACCAGTTCTGAAGGGGATGAGGAACCCTTGTTTTATCCGGTCGATCTGGCGGCACTTGCTGATGGAGAACTGCATTGGCAACGCGATATCGACGCAACTCGTTACCTGAGTGAGAATGACAGCAGCAGAATGCAGGCTGGTAGCACGTATGTCGTATTTTTGTATATTCAATTGCCAGAAGAGTACAAAAAGTTGCGCAATGATTTTGACGATGTGCTTTCCGCTCCGTCGCAGCCTGTGACACCAAGTTATCTATTACCGATACCTGAACAAGTGTCACTGAGTCAGGCCAGCTCTTCAGACCAATTACCCGCACTGGAATTCTCGATTGCTGACGAGGTACCGGCTGGCACTCAGTTTCGGTGCATTTTGCTACCCGACGAATTGGTCGATGAGCATGTGAATACTCAAGAGAGAGCATTGGGTGAAATCGACGCAGGATTTTTATTCAACTTAGCCATCGCCGAGCAAATACCTGCCGCTTCGTATTCCGTTGCCCAACAGACAGACGCACACACTGATTATCGAGCCGAGCTTCGACCCGATTCCCAGGATAATTTTGGCAATCTGCTGGTGCCGGGTAAGCCCTATTTTGCGGTGGTGTTGGCGGTCTTCGACTACGACCAGGCCGAAGCAGTCCACTTGTTTGATCACTCCGAAGCTCCCGCCTTGGGACGGTATACAAGCAACATGTCACCACTGACCGCCAACCCCGTTCACTTGTAAACGACCAGACCCTGTTGGCCGGGCCAGATCACTCTGAAATTCGCTGATAACACAAAATGAGCATTGACCAAATAAGACAGGCTAAAAACGCCGAGGTTCAGGAACTAACTGACAAGGTGTTTCACGCCCAAAATCGGGTAAGCGAGCTACAGGCCATCGTGGAATCCCTCAATGAGAAAAAAGCCAGTTTCGCAAACTTATTAGCGACCGCTGAAACCAGGCAAGATCGTGCAATGCAGGACTTGGAGCAGGTTCAGACCGCCGCCAACGACGCCGCGACTCTTTACCAGAGCATCACGACACTGAATAAACAAGCCAATGAGTCGCGCGAGAAGACCGACACTACGGCAGCACAAATAAGCGAGCTGCTTGAACAATTGAGTTATGCCATCGACTTTGTCGACAAATTGCAAACGCTGGTTACCATGCGTAAAGCCGAAAACCCCACGATACCTGATGAGTTATTGGCAATTCTGACCCAGGCCAGCCAGGACTCCAACACCGCGATGGCCGCATCGCTCACTGCCTTCAATTCTTGTTCGCAAGCGGCATACGACTCCCTGCAAGCGAGTAGCCTTGCTGCGGTTGGCGTTGCTGAGAATGCACAGTTGTTGGCGCTAATGACTGGCCAGCAGGCAAGTGGTGTACTACCAGCCAGGGAGCTACAACTTGAGGAATTCAGTGGCCATCTCGACGCGGTCTACAAAGCAGAAACAGAGGTTCGGGCGTGCCTGTACAGTGATGCCACGATTACCGAGGACATTGACAGTCAGATTATCAGCGAAAATCAGGCGATTCGTAAGCTCACCAAACAGGTCGAAAAAAACCGCGAGGAAATGACCCGTTTCGCTCGAAGACTGGAGGCTGCGGAACACTCGTCACAAGATTCTGTAGCCGTGGAACAACTGCGTCTGGAATACAGCGCGGCAAGCGACTTGGCTGCAGCCACCCGCGCATCACTAGTCAGTGCATTAAATCAGTTTTCCAAGACTTATGAGTCCTATCTGCAACTTGATGTGCCTGTGCAATTTGCGCAACAAAAGCTAATCAGCAGTGAGAAATATGCGCGACAGATCGGCGAGCGGCACGCTGCGCAGTTAAAACGCATTCGGGACATTAAAGCGCGCATCCAGGACGAACAAAATCCCGACAAGCTGCAACAGTTAAACAAAAAATTGGCCACCGTGGAAAGTCGTTTTCGTGTGATGTCTTTATACCTGGAACATGCGCTATCCAGGCTTGCCACCAGTAAGACGATGTTGGCAGCCAGTAATGAGAATTTTGTCAATGCCGCAGAACGGCTACAGGCAGCCAGCGATACCGTCGCAGGCTTTGCTGAAGCCACCTGGCAGCCACCCTTGTTAACGCTGTTAAGCGATGGCAAGCGACAGGCGATTGCGCACTACAACCAGATGTTGTTGGCGAGTGCCGGCGCGAATAAGGAGCTCGAAGCCGCTCAAGCGCGGTTGAACGTCGCTGAGAATGAATTGAGGTCACTGCGCTCGGGCCTCGAAGCTGCCACCGCAGCTGTTGCCACCAACGGTCAGTAGAACGGCCGGGGACTGAATTAGGGAGCAGTTTGTGCAGATTTTTCGGTGAGTTCAATCCAGTTGCGCCGTAAATTCTCATCCTCATCAGTATCGAGATAATCAACCCGGGTTTCACTCCTGAAAGTACGCCCTTGCAGTGATTCGGTAATGGTCAATCTGGCCGCGCGATTATTATCCTGCCCCTGCGTAGACCTCACCAGCTTCCAATCGCGATCATTCTTGAGATCAAAGCTCAGTACTTCATAGGTCGTGCTGACGTGGTTGCCTTGCTCAAAATTTTCGTCATACCACTTGGCTTGCTTGGCCTCGTAGCGCATCACCGACAGTGAGAATACCTGGTAACCCGGATCGGTATAGACGCGGTCGGCAATGAGCATGGTTTTATCGCTGCTGGTCTTCAGATGCAGCTGCATGGGTATGGCGACCGCTTTGTTACTGCGATAATCGATATAGTTGAGCTGACCGGCGTAACTCCCATCGAGATCAGGAAGTTGTGCTGGAAGTTTTTGTACCTCTTTGGCCTGCACGCCAGCCAGTAGTGTCCAAAGTAAACAGAAAACCGAAAGTATTGGTAATAAGCGGGTCTTAAACATAGATTGCAGGTTTTTATAAACCAAGTATTCAAAGAGCGATGCAAGATACAGATCACAGACGGTTGTTATCGTCTCAAATCGGTGATTTCGCAGAATTTACTGAATTTGAGCATACGGTCAATTTGGCGACTGGTAGCCTTACCCGGTTTGCCTTTACTTGACCCGGCCAGTGCATAGACCGAAATCAAGCAGTGACAGACTGACCAACTATTCAAAACCATGCATGATACAGAACTTCTCAATGTGACCTGGCGCAGCGCAGTGTTGATGGCTATATTGTTCGGCATTGCATCGGTCGCCATGACGCATATAGGCCGAGCGATAGAACAGCAGGCAAGTCAACTCTTAGGTGTCTTCCTGTTGGTATTCGCTTGGAACCTGGTTCCACAGGTGTTGGGGTTTTCCGGCTTCTACCGAGTTTATCCGGATCTCACCTTTGCACCCTTCAACACCGAACTCTGGTTGGGCCCGCTGTTGCTGCACTTTACCCTGGTCCTGTTGAAACAGCCGCGACCTAAGTGGCACAACACCCTGTATTTACCAGCGGTGGTGCAAACCCTTTACTATTGTGCCGCTTTTACCCTGATCCCGGACTATCAGCAGAAATGGGCCTATAACGATGCTTTTCATATTGTCTATATCCGACCCCTGGAAGTGGGATTGACCATCGCGCTCACGGCCTGGTGCTTACAGATGAGTTGGCGCAGCATCTCTGCCTACCGGGTCGAGTTGTCTGAAGTACAAAGTAATGTGGAGGATTTCGATAGCCGCTGGTTAACTCGCTTTATCGTTGCCATGCTGATCATGTTCGTGACCTGGACTGGCATGGAACTGGTGCACCAATTTAATGAGCTGAGTTACGTGTCGCAATATCCCTTTTATTTGCTCCTCAGCCTGATCGTTTTATGGATGGGCCTGCAGGCCTTGTCCTCAATTAGATACCCTTTCCCGGTCCCGCTCAAGCAGGAAGCGTCGTTACCAAAGGAAAACCAGGCCACATTGAAAAACCTGGCAAACGACATAGAGGCACAGGTATGGTCTCGTCAGTGGTTCCTCCAACCCCGGTTTTCAATTACGGATATGGCCAGGGAGTTGGCCACTAATGAAAGTTATATTTCGCGCGCTATCAATCAACACCTGGAGACCAACTTCAATGGGCTCATCAATGCGGCCCGGGTACAACACTGCCAACAGTTACTGAGGGAGAACCCTCAGCGATCACTGGTAGAACTGGTGTTTGAATCAGGCTTCAATTCCAAGGCCTCCTTTAACCGCAATTTCAAGGAATACACTGGCCAGTCGCCCAGCGTGTTCGTGGCTAGTCTGTCCCCAGAGTAAGTTCGCTCGGCAGCGGGAGACCTCACCGCAGTCACTGGTCATATGACCGGGGTAATGCTAATCTGCGCGCAGCTTTTAACGCGATTCAAATCGCGCCATTGTTTAGCCTGAATGTCAGCCCCTCAAAACGAATCAACCAAAGACAAAACAGTCGATGCGGCGCTGTCGTGCTTCGCAGAGCTTGGCTATGACTCGGTAACCACTCGGCTACTAGCAGAACGGGCGGGCGTAAGCTTGGGTCTACTGACCTATCATTTCAGATCAAAGGAAACACTTTGGAAGGCGGCGGCTGACAGATTGTTCTGGCTTCTCGATCAGCATATGTTCGACACCGTCGGACAACTCCAAGCGAAAGAACCTAATGATTTCGGCCGGGAAACGGTGCGGCAGATTGTGTTCTTTAACGCTGAGCACCCGGAATTGCTGCGCTTTATGCTCGATCGTGGCAAAGGCTCCGAGCAACGCAGCAAGTGGATAGTTGAAAACCATCTGAAAATAATTTTCCAGGCTTTCAGTATGACCGCGGTCGGACTGGACCAGGAACACAAAGCCCATGCGTTCTACGTGTTAGCGGGCGCGTCGGGTGTGTTTTTTGCCTCTGCCGATGAAATTGCGGTCGTCACCGGGATGGACACCAAATCGCAAACAGCCATTGAACGGCACGCGGATTACCTGGCCGACCTGATATTCCCGGCATAAAAAACGGGGCTGCCTCAGCCTGTTAGCTGGGGCAGCCCCGAGTTCTTTAACCGTCAGTTGAGCAGGAATCCGGCTAACTGCAGGAGCACATGGCGGAAGTCATGTCTGGATCAACTTCATCACATGGTGCAGGCGCCGGTACAGTCACACACATGCCACCTTCGTGGCCTGTGCCCTTGCACCACTGGTCACAATCAAACACGTCCGGATGCCCGGTGTCTTTAGCATGTGCATGCACAACACCCTCGCCCGGGTTTGACTCGATCAACAAGCCGTCTGCGCGACAGCCTTCAGCAAATGCTCGCCCATTTGGTTCACCGTTTTCATCAGTGCCGAAGTGACACCCGGCAACCCCAGGGGCAACACCGTCAGTATCTACCCAGTGGCTGGTTGGCGGATACAAGGAGAAAGTCCCCACTGCACCGGGCATGTCTTTAGCACCCTCAGAAGGTGGCCCAAACTCCTCTCCCTTCTTACTATCTCCAGCAAAAACTGCCAGGGGAACGACAAAAAATACAACCAGGATTACACGTTTTAAAAAAGTCATCTGCAATACTCCAGAGAAAGATTAATATCCTCGACCGCGGGCGGCCAATCTACTACCCAATGGATTCAACCACGGGATAATACAGCTGCGCAGTTTAGCTTACTACGTATGAGACCTGGCTTCACGTGATAGGCGATTGCTTTAATGAACCTTAGGGGTCAGGTGAGCCGGGATCTGCAGCAATCGAGGCCTCATGGTCTTCTAGCACCTGGTACAAGGGATAGTCGACCCAGGTATCGTTCAGATAGTTTAATTCCGGCACCTCCTCTTTGGGATCAACCACCAGGTTATAGATCGAAGGATAGGCCATGTTGTGGATGGCGTAACTCTTGCTGTCCATCTCCTTGAGCAGGATTTTCCAATTGCGCCACTTGGCACCAAACAACTCGTTGCCAATATAGATCACCATCGATTCCCGGGCAGAGTGCGCTGACTTTCCGGTGAAAAATGCCGATTGGTCGACGCCATCCATAACCCTGTCGTTGGGCACTCTAGCACCAGCAAAGCTGGCCAGTGTTGGAAACAGATCGATTTGATGCACGATTTCGTTGGAAACTTGCCGCGGTGGAATCTTGCCTGGCCAACGAATCAGGAACGGAACCCGCAATGAGCCTTCATAAGGCGAGAACATGCTGCCACGCCATGGACCGGTAAAACCCCAGGAGCGTGGCACGCCTTCGCGGCCATTGTCCGACGTGAAGATAACAATAGTATTGTCCGTCAGCCCAAGGTCTTCGAGTGTTTCCAGCAATTCACCTACATAGGCATCGGTTTGGGCCAACACATCGGCAAACGCCCCATTGCGGGTGGTACCCTTAAAGTCTGGATGCGCATCAACGGGTTCGTGAGTTTGCGTATAAGGCAAATAGGCAAAAAACGGTTTGTCGCCTTTGGCCTTGCGATTGATGAAGTCTATGGCATTGTCGGTTATATCCCGATCGATCGTCGCCCGTTTGGCCCGATCAAACACTTCATGCTTTTTTGGTTTTTCACCCCGTTTGGCTGACATCACATGCGCGAAACGGGTTCTTTCATGAGTGCCGGGAACATAGCTATCACTATCTGGCCAGAATGCTCGATCAGACGATCTGGGAATGCCTCGCCATTCATCAAACCCCTGGTCTACCGGGTACCGACCTTCTGTATCACCCAGGTGCCATTTCCCAAAGATGCCGGTGGTATAACCGGCATCTGAGAGCATTTCCGCCAAGGTGATCTCCCATTTGGTGATGCCATACCAAACGCCCCGCGTCGGTTGATCATCAGGTCTCTGCCGGGTGCGAATGCCATAGCGCCCGGTCATAAGGGCAGACCGGGATGGCGTACACTCCGCTTCAACATTGTAGTTAGTGAGTTGGAAGCCTTCGATACCGATGCTGTCAATGTTTGGCGTGGGCGCACCCCGAAGCACACCGCCACCATACAGACCAATTTCTCCGTATCCAAAATTATCCATTAACACCAACAGGATATTTGGTTGATCTTTCTCCTGCGCGAACAGCTGCGATGGATAAATGCAAAGCGCTGCCACAAACATCACAGCTACTTTTATCATGCTACGACCCAATATCATCGAACACCTCCGGAGTTCTACTGCCGGCTTCAGACCCGCCCAAAGCCAGGGATTTACAAAATTAACGCGGTAAATCTGCGTTAGCTTATTTCCAGTATGGGTCGCGTAAAACTCGCTTGTAAAGCTTCCCTGTAGGCAAGCGGGGCAATTTTTCCATAAAATCGATTGATCGAGGGACTTTCTGGCGGGACAGGTTTTCAGCACAAAACTCAGTGAGCGTGGCCGCCAGTTCATCACCTGGCTCTACCCCAGGGAGCAATTCAACCACGGCTTTTACTTCTTCACCCAGGTCTTCATTGGGGACACCAAACACCGCTGCATCAGCCACCAGCGGGTGAGTGATTAACAGGTTTTCCGTTTCCTGCGGGTAGATGTTGACGCCACCGGAAATAATCATAAAAGTCTTACGGTCCGTGAGATAGAGAAAACCGTCTTCATCGACGTAGCCGACATCGCCGACCGTAGACATTTCACCGTCTTCCGAATTCGCGCTGCGGGTTTTCTCCTCATCATTGAAATATGAAAATGGCGAAGCAGTTTTAAACCACAAGGTACCGGCCTGCCCAACGGGAAGTTCATTCATATCATCATCGAGGACATGCAACTCGCCGAACAACACTTTGCCTACTGTGCCAGGATGGGCCAGCCACTCTTCGCTGTTACAGGCGGCAAACCCGAGGCCCTCGGTGGCACCATAGTATTCGTGAATAATCGGCCCCCACCACTCGATCATTTGCTGCTTGATTTGCACCGGGCATGGCGCAGCACCGTGGGTAATGTACTCCAGGGAAGACAGGTCATAACCCGTCCGTTGGTCTTCCGGCAACTTGAGCATGCGGCTGAACATGGTGGGGACCAGCTGACTGTGGCTAATTTTATATTGCTCGATATAGCTCAGATAATTAACCGGATCGAAGCGTTCCATAATGACCACGGTGCCACCATGTCGTAACGCCACGGCCGCAGATGAGAGCGGCGCTGAGTGATATAACGGCGCAGGCGACAGGTAGACCATATCTGAATGGCAGTGCCACAGTTGCGATAGAAAATGGAATATCGGCAGCGGCTCAGAAGGCGGTTGATCAGGTAAGGGCCGAATAATGCCCTTCGGCCGGCCCGTGGTGCCTGATGAATACAACATCGCGGAGCCCAGGCGTTCATCTGCAATTGGTTCCGCGCTGTACTCAGCAACTGTGCCAACAAAGTCATGCTCGTTGTTGTCAAGTTGCAGGCCTGCCCCATCCACCACCAGGGTCAGGGTAATCTTCGGGCATTGTTTTAAAGCCTCGCGCGCAACTTCCAGCTTGCTGGCTGAGGTAATCAAGACCTGGGACTGGCTATGATTAAGAATATAGGCCAGCTCGTCGGCAGTCAGAAAAGAGTTAATACAGGTGTAGTAATAGCCACTGCGCTCGCCCGCGCCGCAGGCTTCGAGGTAGCGTGCGTTGTTTTCCATAAACACCGAGTAATGGTCCAGCGCTTGCATTCCATGAGCCCGTAGCAGCTGGGCCAATCTATTGGATCGCTCGTCCAACTCCTGGTGGCTGACCGCTTCGCCAGTGGCGGCCATAATAAAGGCGGGACGATCCGCATACTTCGTCAAATTGTTGCCAGCATACATAGTTCATTCCAATCTGCTTGTTAATCTCAGTGCAGCAGGAAGGAGACCTGTCATGCACAGCCTGTTGTGTATCAATAGGACACTAATGATAACTGGCTATGAGTATACAGCGCGTTTTTGTCGTACTACAAAAGCCTGGCGGCTGGTTGATTCAGAGAAGAGACAGTTGGTGGCCAGTCTTCACTAGTGACGAGAGGATCGCTAGCGGAGAGATGAAGTGATGTATGGCGGTTAGTCCGATTTCTCAGCGACACGATACTCTGCAGATCGCGCGTGTGCGGTCAATGACTCACCATAGGCCAACACGGCGGCATTGCGGCCGATAGTTTGCGCGCCCTGTTGCGACACTTGAATGATGCTGCTGCGCTTCTGAAAATCGTATACGCCAAGCGGTGAACTGAACCGGGCAGTGCCCGAGGTGGGCAAGACGTGATTGGGCCCCGCGCAGTAATCGCCCAGTGATTCGGCGCTGTTTGCGCCAATAAAAATCGCCCCGGCATGGCTGATGTCGTTGGCCAGGGTTTCGGCATCCTGAGTAAAAATCTCCAGGTGTTCTGCGGCAATTTGATCGGCGACAGCAACCAGGTCCTGACGTGACTCAACCACAATGATGGCCCCATTATTCTCCAGGGATTCCGCAATAATCTGCCTGCGCTCCATGCCCGGCAATAATTCAGCGATTGCCTGACTGACCTGGTCTGCCATGACACTACTCTGTGTAAGGAAAATTGATTGGGCGTTTTCGTCATGCTCAGCCTGGGCGAACAAGTCCATGGCCACCCACTTTGGGTTGACCGTATCGTCAGCAATGACCAAGACCTCGGATGGGCCGGCGATCATATCGATACCCACCTGCCCGAATACCTGCTTCTTTGCAGTGGCTACATAGATATTGCCCGGCCCGGTAATTTTATCAACCGCGGGCACGCTTTCGGTACCGTAAGCCAGGGCGGCCACGGCTTGCGCGCCACCGATGCGGAGCACTTTATCCACGCCAGCGATATGCGCGGCCGCGAGGACCAGCTCATTGACTTCACCGCCAGGCGTCGGGTTTACCATGATCAGTTCTTCCACCCCGGCCACCTTGGCTGGAATGGCATTCATCAGAACAGATGATGGATACGCTGCCTTGCCGCCCGGTACATAGAGGCCAACACGTTTAATAGGGCTAATTTTCTGGCCGAGGACCGTGCCATCTTCTTCCTGGTACTGCCAGCTCTGTTGCAGCTGCCGTTGATGGTAGTCTCGCACCCGCTTCGCGGCGTACTGCAATGCGTCACGTTGCTCAGCAGGAATCTGCTCTACCGCCTGTTGCAACCTGGCATCGCTTAACTGGAGATTGTCCGAATTGATCTCAAAACCATCAAACTGCTGCGTATACTCAAACAGGGCCCGGTCGCCGTGTTTACGTACTCGGTCAATTATGTCGCGCACATAGGCGTCCATCTCTTCATTCGCAGTGCCCGCTTCAGTATCTCGTTGCAGCAGTTGCTGCAGGCGATCAGCAAAATCAGCCTGCTGACCATTGAGAGTTTTTATTTTGAGAGAAGTCATCACTGCAGCGACCCTGTTATGCCTGCGGGATCACCGTCGCCAGCTGGGCACTCAGGCTGGCTATAGGCTCGTGCTTCACGCGCATTGACGCCGCGTTCGCAATCAGACGACATGATATGTCGGCTATCAAATCCTTGGGTACGAGGTTGTTGGCTTTCAAAGTGCTGCCAGTCTCTACCAGGTCTACAATTTCATCCGCTAATCCAACCAATGGCGCCAATTCCATCGCCCCGTAAAGCTTGATGATCTCTGCCTGGATGCCCTGTGATTGATAATATTGCTGGGCCAGGTTCACGTACTTGGTTGCCACCTGCAGGCGCTTGCGTGTGCGCGGCTCATCCACCTTGGCGGCAGACACGGCGGTCATCAGGCGGCACCTGGAGATGCGCATGTCCAATAACTCACACAAACCCTCACCACCGTGCTCCATCAGTCCATCTTTGCCAACGATGCCCATGTCCGCCGCGCCAAACTGCACATAGGTCGGTACATCAGTCGCACGAATTATCACGAACTGCAAATCTTCGCGATTGGTATCGAAAATCAACTTGCGGCTGGTGAAGGGGTCATCAAGCGCACGAATCCCGATCTCCTCGAGCAGAGGCAGGGTCTGTTTAAGAATTCGCCCTTTGGAGAGCGCCAGGGTAATCATTGGTATAACCGCTTAGTAACAATAGAGGGGCCAGGCCCGAAGCTGCAATTCTTCCTTAACTGGCCAACTCGCGCAAGGCCTCGTCTTTATCCCACACATGGCCAGGAATCCTGCGAATGTTCGCCCCCAACCTGGAAAGCTTCTCCTCGATACTCTCATAACCGCGATCGATGTGATAAATCCGATCGATGACAGTGGGTTTATCAGCCATCAAACCGGCCAAAACCAGGCTGGCTGACGCACGCAAATCGGTGGCCATTACCGGTGCCCCGCGAAATTTGTTGCGGCCGGTGATGAATGCGGTGTTGCCTTCCAGGTCAATAATACCCCCCATGCGTTGCAACTCCTGAACGTGCATGAAGCGGTTTTCAAAAATGGTTTCGACGACCTTGCTGGTCCCATCAGCCAGGGCATTCATGGTCACGAATTGCGCCTGCATGTCGGTAGGAAACGCTGGATGTGGCGCAGTATGAATATTCACTGCCTTGGGCCGGTTACCGTGCATATTCAACTCAATGCTGTCATCTTCGATGGTCAAGTCGGCACCGGCTTCGGTCAACTTGTCGAGTACTGCATCAAGATAGGTTGCATCAGTTCGGCGCGTTTTAACTCGCCCGCGGGTCACCGCCCCTGCGACCAGGTAGGTGCCGGTTTCGATACGGTCGGCGATAACTTTATGGTGGGCATCGGTCAACGAATCCACGCCTTCGATAATCAATTCAGCAGAGCCGGCACCACTGATTTTTGCGCCCATGGAATTGAGGCAATCAGCCAGGTCAACAATTTCGGGTTCGCGCGCTGCATTCTCGATGACGGTCGTACCTTGGGCCAGGGCGGCAGCCATCATGAGGTTTTCGGTGCCCGTGACGGATACCATGTCCATAAAAATACGCGCGCCCTGCAAGCGCTCACACCTGGCTTTGATATAACCGTCTTCGATAACGACCTCGGCTCCCATGGCCTCCAGTCCCTTGATGTGCAAATTAACCGGTCTTGATCCAATCGCACAACCACCTGGCAATGACACCTCGGCTTCGCCCATACGAGCGAGCAATGGACCCAACACCAAAATCGAGGCACGCATGGTCTTCACCAACTCATACGGGGCTCGAATCTGATTCAACCCACTGGCGTCAGCACAGATATTCATGCGCTCATCAATTTCCATCTCCACCCCGAGAAAGGACAACAGGCTCATAGTGGTGGTGATATCTTGCAAATGTGGCACATTACTTAGCGTCAGCTTGCCATCCACCAACAAGGAAGAAATCAGGATCGGCAAGGCGGCGTTTTTTGCCCCCGAGATGAGTACTTCACCGTCGAGTGGGCCCGCACCGGTAACAATCAGTTTATCCATTGTTTTTCAGGAACCTGGTTTTTCAATTCGAATTTGAAATTCAGAGCGGGCCTTGAATCTAAGCACTCAGTACTTGTTTGAGTTCACCAGACTCATACATTTCGGTCATGATGTCACTGCCTCCAATAAACTCGCCCTTCACATAGAGCTGAGGAATGGTAGGCCAATTGGAATAGACCTTGATACCTTCGCGTACCAGGTCGTTGCTGAGCACGTCAACGGTAACGAATTCCGTTTCCAGTGCCTGCAGTATTTGAATGGCTCGGCCCGAGAATCCGCATTGCGGGAAACTCGCATTACCTTTCATAAACAAGACCACCGGGTTGTCTTCAACGGTTTGCTTAATCTGCTCTTGCATATCAGGTTGCGCAGTTTCCGGGGCTGTAGTTTGATCTGTCATGATTGTTACCTGTCTATTTAACGAGTGGTCAGGCACTCGCTTGTTGAATTTTGTCTGGCTGAAAATTTTCAGCTGGGAATGTTTGTCAGTTTGCGGATCAGGCGTTCGCTGCAGCTTGCTCAGCAACGGTCATGGTTTTCATCGACAACGCATGCACTTCCGCTTTCATCTTGTCGCCGAGCGCGGCGTAAACCAATTGATGTCGTTGAATACGGTTCTTGCCCTCGAATTCATCGCTCACTATCACCGCTTCAAAGTGATGACCATCGCCCTCTACACTTACGGTAGCTGCTTCGAATCCAGATTCTATCCAGGATTTTAGTTGTTCTGGTGTTACCATTTTACTCTTTGTTTAATCAAAATGCGGTGTGCAAACTGCTCCCGAACATAGCGCGCAAGAATACCCGAAACGCCGCTACACAGCTAGCTTTGAGGATGAATAACCACGAGTTTACCCACCGCAGTTAATGGCCTGGTAATACTCAGGCATCGCGCAATTTATAACCACTGCGTAACATCCACAGACACGCGATGGTGAGCACTGCCGCGGCTGCCAGCATGGCCAGGAAACTCTGTATTACCGGCTGATCAGACTGTCCAAAAAAGCCGTAGCGAAATCCGTCAATCATGTAGAAAAACGGGTTCCACTTGGACAACTCATACCATAGGGGCGGCAGCGACTTGATGGAATAAAACACACCGCTTAGAAATGTCAGTGGCACGATAAGAAAGCTTTGGAAAGCGGCAATCTGGTCAAATTTTTCTGCCCAGATCCCGGCGATCATCCCCAGTGCGCCCATTACATAACTACCGAGAATGGCAAAACCTATGATGATAACGATGTTGTCGATGGGCACATCTACATAGAACACTGCTAACAGGAACACGCCCATCCCAACTGCCAGGCCGCGCATGATCGCAGCGCCAACATAAGCCAGGAAGAATTCGAAATCAGAAAATGGCGGCAGCATGATAAATACCAAACTGCCCATGACCTTGGATTGGATCAAGCTTGAGGACGTGTTGGCGAAGGCATTTTGAATCACCGTCATCATCAGCAAGCCAGGGATCAGAAAAGCGCCATAGGTAACCCCGTCAAAGGTCTGCACCCTTCCTTCCAGCACATGACCAAAGACCAGCAGGTACAACAATGCAGTGACCACCGGGGCAACCACGGTCTGTAACCACACTTTTACAAAACGGGATATTTCTTTGCGAAAGAGGGTGAAACAAGCTATCCAATTCATGACTCTATCCGCCCTGTGAACCGGTCATTTGCACGAACACATCTTGCAGGCTGTCTGTCAGCACAGAGACATATTCGATTTCAATTGACTCCGCCCGCAGTTCATCAAGTATTGCCATAACCGAATCGTTGTCCCGATGAATTGTGAGTTCAACTTCGTTCCCGTCCAAGCGTACCACGCGCTCCTGCAGCTGCGCTGGAATAGCATCGATGCGATCGCTGGCACGAACCAATAACTTGCTGCCAAGCCCGCGCGCAAGCAAATCTTCCTTGGTCTCCAGTGCGATGATCTCGCCATGATCAATAATGGCGATGCGATCACATAGCTCTTCAGCTTCTTCAAGGTAATGCGTGGTCAGCACAATGGTGTGGCCGTCTTGATGCAAACGCCGCACAAAACGCCACATAGATTGCCGCAACTCGACATCGACGCCAGCGGTGGGTTCATCCAGTACCAGAACGGGTGGTTTGTGTACCAGCGCCTGGGCTATCAAGACACGCCGTTTCATCCCGCCCGACAAACGCCGCATATTGGTATTCTGTTTATCGGTCAGGTTGAGTTGCTCCAACAACTCATCAATCCACTCTTCGTTGTTTTTAATGCCAAAATAACCGGATTGAAATTGCAGGGTCTCGCGTACGGTGAAGAACGGGTCCATAACAATTTCCTGCGGTACCACGCCCAGTTTCTGGCGCGCCTGCCGATAATCGCTACGGACATCACTGCCGAGGATTTGCAAACTGCCTGAGTTGATTCGCAATAGGCCAGCCAGGGCATTGATCAAAGTTGATTTCCCCGCACCATTTGGGCCTAGTAAGCCGAAAAATTCTCCCTGGCGAATGGAAAAACTGACGCCATTAAGGGCTTGCAGATCACCATAGTTTTTATAGACATCCGCAACTGTGATGGCTGGTTCCGAAGAATCGTAGCTTTGGTTCATAAACTTTGGGGAGATTGATGCTTGTTAACCGGTTCGCAAGCACAGCGACACTAACTACTCATTAGCAACATACTAACAACAAAAAGCGCAGTCATTAGACTGCGCTAGTATAATCCGCGCCCACTCAGCAGGGAAGTGTGGGTGGGCCGTGATCGACCCTTGTCGATTCAGTATTCGTACTTAGGACTCGTGTTTAGGACTTGGGAGCCGTTTTGCTATTTTTGGTGCGCAGTTCAGCGATCAAACCATCCACGCCTTTCTTGGCTATGATGCCGCCAAACGAAGATCGATAAGTAGAGACAAAATTGATCTCGGCCACCTCCATATTGTATGCACGCCATTGCGTGTCACGGCGGTTGCTCATGTACAGGTTGACCGGATAGGTCTGCCCATCACTCGCTACCAGGGTCGCTTTTACAAGAACCTTATCATCACCCGGATTAAGGGTAACTGGTTCATAATTGACTTTTTCCGAACCCGTGTACTCGAGCAATGCGGTTGCATAACTGCGCATCAGGAACGTTTTAAACTCATCCGCAAAGGCCTTTTTTTGCGCTGGCGAAGCATTTTTTGCGGCCTTGCCCAGGATCAGGCTGGACATGCGCGGTACATGCAAAGACGGTACCAGGACTTCTTCAACCATGGCGAATAGCTTTTTGTTGTCGGCACGATATGCTTCGCGATTGGACTGGATATTCTCCACAATCCGATCAACCGTGTCTTTCACCACCTGGTCGGGTGCTTTCATGGCATGCGCCGTGGTTGTTAACAATACCAGGCAAAGCAATATGCCTTGCATGAACGGACGAAAAATTTTTTCTTTTGAAATACTCATTGTTTCATTTTCTCTGTCAGAAATTATGCTCGAGTGAGGCAGGTTCGGCCTTTGCCCTTAACTCTGTACAATTTTGAACGTATTGATACCTGTTTTACTCGCTTTTTATCGGCGGCGGTCATGTTCAACCAATATTCACCTTTTCTACTCTGATTACCTGCTCGCAGGGCCGGGGCCATCGGGCGTCATAAGATAACAGTTTGCAGTCTGGCAGATTCCAGCTTAACCGAAGATTAACCTATCATTTGTGAAGTGATAACAATATAAACCCTGCCCAAGCTAGCGGAAGGCTCTGCACCGCCCGTTGCATATCTGTATTTTATAGACCCTAATCTTCCAATTAACCAATGAGATTGGGCCAAACCGCCAGTGGTGCCGGCGCCGGGCCATCAGCTAGATCATTCTAGACCGGGTAAAACCGCCAAATCATACTTCACCGGTGATGACCAAACATAGCGGCATCAGAGTGTATGGCCAGGAGTCTCAGGCCTCAGGCCTTCTTGGTGGTTCGTTTACTCGCCTTTTTGGTGGTTTTCTTGCTGGTGATGCGAGCAGGCGCAGGCTTGGCGTCGGTATTAGCCGCTACTTTTTCAATGTTTTCGTTGATCTTGAAAAACAAGATAATCACTTCTGCCCCGACACGGGCCAGGATGCCACCGGTAACGATATACGCTATTCCTTCGATAAAATTAGAGAATCCGCCGGAAAACATGTGCCCCAGGCCGGTCCAGGCAACCGCCAGCAAGCACAGCCAATACGCCAATCGGATCAGGCTGGGCGTGAGCATCTCGTTAAAAAATAACACCTTTTGTGCGAGCGGCTCATTCAGAAACTCATTAATTTTGTCGTTCATGTGGTACTCCGTTTAAAAAAGTAGGATGTGCTGCTTGTTAAACCGCAACGCACCTCTATAAATATGTAGATAACAATAATAGGATTTAGCCGATCCAGTATAAACCTGCAACCCAAAACTGGGACAATAGTTTACATTGTTTTATTTGATTTCTGATATACAGAAACCATTGCCCGAATAAATACGTCATATGGTCATGGCTTATTTTTATTCAATACTTTAAGGTTGCATAATTTTCCGCAAAACCAGACACTACGCAGCTTTGCCAGCGCATTCCACTTGAGACACACTCTATGCATTTAGCAATCGCCTCGCTACTCATCATCTTTGGGTTTTCTTTATTGATGTGGAGCGCTGACCTACTGGTTGACAATGCCACGGTGCTGGCCAAGAGATTGGGAATTTCCACCTTCCTGGTGGGAATTGTTGTGGTTGGCTTTGGCACCTCGGCACCCGAAATGTTTGTGTCAGCGGTTGCGGCCCTGAATGACCGTGGCAACCTGGCCCTGGGCAATGCGCTTGGGTCCAATATTACCAATATCGGCCTGGTATTGGGCAGTGCCGCCCTGGTACGGGCCCTGCCAGTGACCCGGACCACGGCACACAAAGATATCCCCCTGGTCATCCTGGCTGGCGCCATCGCCATTTACATCGTCTCGGACGGACTGCTCTCGCATATGGACGGGATTGTCCTGTTGCTGTTGCTGGTTTCTTACCTGGTGTGGTCGGCCCGACATTCACGAGGCTATGGTGGTGAACCGCCAATTGAAAAGCTAGCCAGTGACCCTCATGATTTGGACCTGAGCGTTCTGGATCATCCCAGGGCTAAATCCACACCGAGCGCTATCCTGTGGACGGTTGGCAGTATTATTTTACTGATGCTCGCATCTCGCATGCTGGTTGAGGGGGCCATCACTGTTGCACACCATTTGGGTGTGCCTGAGCTTGTGATCGGTTTGACCATCATCGCCATCGGCACCAGCTTGCCGGAACTGGCAGCGGCCATAGCCGCCGCCCGCAAAGGTGCGCACGATATGATTATCGGCAACATCATTGGATCCAACGTGTTTAACACGCTGGGGGTGCTGGGTCTTACCGGCGCCATCCGCGCCACCGAGATTGACACCAGCGCCCTGTGGCGTGACTTCCCGATCATGTTTATTTTTACCATCATGATGTTTGTTTTTGCCATGACGAAGGGAAATTTCAGCCGCAAAGAAGGGGCCGTTATGCTTACCGCCTATGCGGTCTACATTTGCTATTTGGTATTCACGGCGCTAAGGTAAGTTTATTCAATCGCCTGGCTACTCGCAGCTGCCGATTGCAGCAATCAAAAGCTTAGGCCAGCAGTAACAACATCAGCACTCATCAACCAGCCGACTGGTGAATCAGGGTGAAAATGGTCATGAAAAAAACGACCTTTATTGACTCCGCAAAAGAAGTTCTGGAAATCGAAGCCGCCGCTATCGAACAGCAGTTGGCTGCGCTGGATGAATACCTGGAAGAGGACTTTGAACGCGCATGCCAACAATTGCTGGATTGCGACGGTCGCGTGGTGGTGACCGGGATGGGCAAGTCTGGACATATCGCGAACAAGATTGCCGCGACCCTGGCCAGTACTGGCACGCCAGCCTTCTTCGTACACCCTGGTGAGGCCAGCCATGGCGACCTGGGCATGATCACTCCAAAAGACCTGGTGCTGGCAATCTCAAACTCTGGCGAGACGCCGGAAGTGCTCACCATCTTACCCATCATCAAACGCATGGGTGTGCCCTTAATCGGCATAGCCGCAGTCCGCGATTCCACCCTGGCCAAGTTGTCGGATACTTTTATCCAGGTGGCGACATCTCAAGAGGCCTGCCCAATGAACCTGGCTCCGACTGCGAGCACCACCGCAACCCTGGCAGTGGGCGATGCGCTGGCCATCGCGGTGCTAAAAGCGCGCGATTTCAACGAGCAGGATTTTGCCCGCTCGCATCCAGGTGGTTCGCTCGGCAGACGGCTGTTGCTGTATGTAGAAGACATTATGCACAGCGACGAAGGTATCCCCATTGTGAACCAACGCCAGGCGCTGTCGGACGCACTGATTGAAATGTCCAGCAAACGTCTCGGCATGACTGGCATTGTCGACGACGAGGGAACCCTGCGAGGCATTTACACCGACGGTGACCTGCGTCGCTCGCTGGCTGCCAACGTCAGCCTGGACACGCCAATTGAGGAGATCATGTCGACCGATCCAATCACCGTGAGCGCGGATACGCTGGCAGCGGAACTGGTCGCCATGATGAAAGCCAACCAGATCAGCAGTGTACTGGTCACCGATGGCACCCGCGTTATTGGCGCACTGAATATGCAGGACCTGTTACGCGCCGGTGTGTTATAGCCAACTTGACCGCGTACTTAAGAAGAAAAGGAGCAGAGAACAAACGTGAGCGATATTACACAACTTCCACCGCTTCCCTTCGGCGTACCGGAAAAGGTATTACAGGCCGCTAGCGAAATCAAATTGGCTTTGTTTGATGTCGATGGCGTCCTCACCGACGGCACTTTACACTACGGCGAAAGTGGCGAACGCACCAAGGCCTTTAATGCCCTGGATGGCCATGGTTTGAAAATGCTGCAAACCGCTGGGATTCAAGTTGGGGTGATTTCAGCAAGAGACTCGCTGGCACTGCAACGACGCTTGGCAGACCTTGGGGTGACCCACAGTTTCCTTGGAGTTAAAGACAAGCTGTCCGTGTTTTCCGATTTGATATCATCGTTGAAACTGGCTAAAGAGCAATGCGCATTCACTGGCGATGACGTCATCGATTTACCGGTCATGGTAGAGTGCGGCCTGCGTTTTTCAGTACAAAATGGTCATTTTATTGTGCGGGATTTCGCCGACTGGGTCGCACCGTTTGCTGGCGGCCAGGGTGCAGTGCGGGCAATTTGCGACCTGTTGTTGTACAGCCAGAATAATTATCCGTTAGGTTTGACCACCCAGCAGTAGCGAAGCGCTAGTGTGTGACAAAACTTATGCTTGCTTATGAAACAACTTGAATCATTGTTATACATCGCGATTTTGGGCCTGGTCGGATTATCCGGCATCTGGCTGCAAAATTCGCTGATGGAGGAAAAACCCGAAGAGCGTGACTACAATAATCGGCATGACCCCGATTACTATATAGAGAATTTTACTGCCACCGGTCTGGACAAAAATGGTCAACGCCGCTTCGTCATCGAGGCAGAACGAATGGCTCATTTTCCGGACGACGATACCGCGCTGCTAGATAACCCACATGTAATTGAATACGAAGTTGGGTTCGCGCCCCGACACACTTATTCCGATTCGGGGTGGATGTCGTCCTCGGGCGATGAAATTATTTTGACTGGAAATGTAAAGGTGGTTGTAGAGGCAGATTCAAGGGGCCCGGGCGGGACCATGAAATCAAAGCGCTTGCGTATATTATTGGATAAGACCAAAGAAGGCGGTGGTTTGTTTAACTAAACCAGGGATTGCGGCAGCTGAAACCCGCAAGAATATTTATCAACAAAATTGAATTTGATCATTCAGCTACCATACAGCTTGTGTGATATATTCTGCTGCACAAATTGCCACCGCTGATAAGAAATATAATAACCACAACAGTGTTGCACTCTTCTTGGACAGATCACTCAGAAACCACTATGAAACTATTGCGTCATTCGATTTTACTATTGGCCAGCCTGTTGCTGGTGACTCCGCTGACATCTGTTCATGCCCTGAGCACAGACCGAGATCAGCCGGCTGAGATTGAAGCTGATGATATTGAGTTTGATTTCAAAAAAGGTATTCGCACATATTTGAATAATGTGCTGGTAGTCCAGGGCACCTTACGGCTCAAGGCCGACAAGGTGGTGGCAATCTACAAGAATGATGATCTGGACAATGCCACAGCCTGGGGCTCCCTGGCTCGCTTTAAGCAACGACCAGATGGCAAGGAAGATGATGTTGAAGGCTGGGCGAAGAAAATCGTGGTAAACCAGAAGGCAAACACCCTGACCCTGGTTGGTAAAGCCGCGTTACGACAAGGCGCGGATACCGCTCGTGGGCACACCATCATCTACAATATGGCGACTGACACTTTGCAGGTGAAAGGTGGCGCACGCGTCGGCGCAGCCGGCAAAGACGGCCAGACCAAGCCCAAGCGCACATTGAAAGACCCTTTTGCAGATGATGCTCAGGGCCCATCACTTCCCACCGCGGCGAATGCCAAGAAGAAGAAGAAAAAGAAGAAAGGGAAAAAAGATAAGAACGACAAGGAAGATAACAATGCAGAGTCTGAAGAACTCGACGAAGAAGAAGTCGCCAGTGAAGACAGCAGTGATGAAGAAGTCGAAGAAGAAGTTAATGAGGAGGCGCCCACTCGATCTGGTAGATCGCGCCTTATTATTCAACCAAAATAGTCAACCGTCTTCAGAATTGTTGTTATGAGCATTCTTGAAACCAAGAACCTGTGCAAGAGCTATAAGGGCTTGGAGGTTGTTAAAAAAATCAATATCTCGGTTGAGAGCGGCCAGGTGGTCGGCTTGCTGGGTCCCAACGGTGCAGGCAAAACTACCAGCTTCTACATGGTGGTGGGATTGATTCGCAGTGATAGCGGGCGCATCCTGCTGAACGGCCAGGATATCAGTCATCTGCCGATGCATTCCCGCGCAAAACTGGGCATCGGGTATTTACCGCAAGAACCCTCCATATTTCGCAAGTTAACCGTGGAAGAAAACCTGATGGCGGTGTTGGAAACTGATCGCACCACCAGCCTGCAGGAACGTCGCCAACGCGTTGAACAACTGCTGGAAGAGTTTAATATCGGCCACAAGCGCGACACCCTCGGCATCTCTCTGTCTGGTGGTGAACGCCGACGCGCCGAGATTGCCCGCGCGATCGCATTGCGCCCTTATTTTATTTTGCTCGATGAGCCATTTGCAGGGATCGATCCGATCTCCGTAGGCGATATCCAGCAAATCATCGACTACCTGCGCAATACCGGTATTGGTATTATCATCACCGATCACAATGTCCGCGAAACTCTGGACATCTGTGACCACTCTTACATCCTCACCGAAGGCAAGGTATTGACCGAAGGAACGGCCAAACAAATCCTCAGCCATCAAGGCGTACGGGATGTTTACCTGGGGTCAAAGTTCAAAATATAGTCGCGCGATTTTTTCTCGCCGATTCCTTAGCGAGACTCAACCTGCCCACCAAATTGTCCACTAAATAAATTTAGTTGGTAATGCCTGCTGCTTCTGTCTAGAATTGAGTTATGGACTCGGTAATAATTGCTGGTGTTGCCAGAGAGGGAAATCAATACCAGGTTGATTATTGCATGGCCTCTTAAATACGCAGCAGGCTACCCGGTTTGGCCTCATAGCGGATGACAGCAGAACCTTCATCCTCGCCCGGTTACCATTGGCGAAGAAGTCCGCGCTTGCGATGCACCCAACGACCACTGATCGATACTTGATGAAGCAAAGCCTTAACCTAAAAATTGCTCAACAACTCTCGCTGACGCCGCAGCTAAAGCAATCGCTCAAGCTATTACATCTATCTTCTTTGGACCTGGAACAGGAAATTCAGCAAACCCTGGACAACAACCCCTTATTGGAACAGCTGGAATCAGAGTCATCCATCCCGACAGAATTAGCGGGCACCCAAGCCACCACTAACGACATTCCTCAGCCAATAGCCGAAGCCGTCGACCCATCGCTAGAAATAGCACGCTCCGATCACCTGGAACCAGAACAAAAACTGGATGCCAACTGGCAGGAGACCTTTGCCAGCCGTCAAACAGAAATACGCAACCAAACGTCAGATGCAACCGCCAGCTCGGCTGAATTTACTCAGTTCACCAGTCAACCCGAGACCTTGCATGAGCATCTGAGCTGGCAAATACAAATGACTGCGCTAACCAAACGCGACAAGTCGATCGCCGATGCCTTGCTGCATTGCCTGGATGAAGAAGGCTATTTAGGCGCGCCGTTGTCAGAGGTGGCTGAATACTTTCCAGCAAATCTCGAGATAGAGGAAGACGAAATTCACGCGGTGTTAAGCCTGATAAAAACCCTGGACCCAGTTGGCGTGGGTGCAGCAAACCTGCAAGAACGCCTGGCCCTGTTGATAGCGCAACTTGACCCAAATACGATTGGCTTCGACATTGCGACCGCCACCATAGACCAACACCTCGACCTGCTGGCAACGCGCAACTACACGAAGTTGCGCAAAGAACTTGGCATCAGCGAAACAGAATTGGCCACCGGCCTGGACTTAATTACCCAGCTCAACCCGCGCATCGCGAATACGTTCAAATCCGACAACCTGGACCAGGTAGTGCCAGATGTCATTGTTAAACGGCAGGCAGATTCCTGGGTGGCAGAAATCAATCCTGACAATCAGTTCAAATTGCGCATCAATGAAACTTACAGTGAATTGCTCAAGGCTGATATCGACAACGAAAGCAGTGAGTACATCCAGGAAAACCTCAACCAGGCCAAGATGTTCATCAAGAGTCTGATGAGTCGATATGACACTTTGTTGCTGGTGGCGCAGACCATCGTTGCTGAGCAGCAGGCATTTTTCGAGCACGGTGAGGAACAAATGCAGCCGATGATACTGCAGGATATCGCTGAGCGTTTGGATATGCATGAGTCAACCATCTCGCGCGCAACCGCCGGGAAATACCTGTTGTCACCGCGTGGTGTTTACGAGCTCAAGTATTTTTTCTCCAGCGCGCTGACCAGCAGTGATGGCACGGCCACCAGTTCTACTGCGATTCGCTCGCTCATCCGCAAGATGGTGGAGTCGGAACTAAAAACAAAACCCTTAAGTGATAGCAAGATTGCCAAGCAGCTGGCTGGACAGGGGCATATTGTTGCCCGACGGACGGTTGCCAAGTATCGTGAAAGCATGCAGATAGCGCCATCCAGCCAGCGCAAATCCTTGCATTGAGCACGGTGAATCTGCCCCCATACAAAGAACAAGAGAGACCAAAAACTGACTAAACGATAATAAAGTAAACGATAAGATATTAACCAAGGTGTGGACGCAGCGTCAGCGGTAACCGGAACTTGCCCAGGTAGTCTGACTAAAGCACCCTAAATCAGCAGGAGACATATATGCAGCTAACAATATCTGGACATCAAATTGACTTAACTGATTCCATGAAGCATTACATTGGCGAGAAAATGCAGCGCATCGAACGCCACTTTGACCACCTCAATAGTATTGATGTGATCTTGCATGTAGAAAAAATTCACCATAAAGCCGAGGCGACCGTGAACGCAAAAGGCGTCACCATGCACGCTCAGGCAGACTCCAACAATATGTACGCCAGCATCGATGAACTGACCGATAAGCTGGATTCGCAAGTGCGCAAACACAAGGAAAAAATCACCGACCATCATCGCAGCGGTGGTGCTCTGAAAAATCAGGACTTCACGGACCAGTTACCAGTTGATCAAGGCCAGGACAGTTATTAGCCAGAACAGTCAATTGCCCCAACTGGGATCAGTGCGCATTAACCACTCCGGATAAACAATCCGAACAACAGTGTGGACTGGCTGGCCTGGTAAAAACCGGGCCAGCCAAGCGTTTTTGGGTGGTTTTGGTTTACAAAAAGTGGATTGTTGGTAATCTTCGGGTTTCCTGATTGTAATCTGATTGTTTAAGGTCATGACCCAAACCTCTCCGCTGCATCAATATCTTGATGCACGACTAATCGCCGTCAACGCGAACCTCAGTAGCCGTAAGAAACTGCTGCAGGAGATGGCACGATTATTATCGATACCACTCAAAGAAACCTCCGAAGAGTGCCGGGAAAAAGATGTTTATCACAGCCTATTGGAACGTGAGAAATTGGGTAACACCGGCATCGGCAACGGCGTGGCGTTACCACACAGCCGTTATGAACCTGCCGACCGGGCCATAATCGCGATCATCACCTTAAACGAGGCAATAGACTACGACAGTATCGATCGTCAACCTGTTGATGTGGCCTTTGGCTTGTTAGTGCCGCAAGAAGCCACCCAGGAACATCTGCAAATACTGGCCGAAATCGCACGCCTGATGTCGCAGAGTGATAATAAGCAGCAGCTCTCTTCTGCCGAATCTGCTGAGATGGTCCTGGACATGATTCTCGATTGGGCCAACAAACCGCAACCCAGCTAGGGCATACGAACTGCTAACCCAGAACTTGATGAGTCGCTGCCGCCGCCATGAGTGAAATAAATTTCTTCATCATCAGTGGGACCTCAGGTTCGGGAAAAACGATTGCCTTGCAGGTATTGGAAGACCTCGGATTTTATTGCATCGACAATTTGCCTGCCTCGCTGTTGCCGGAAATGGCTTCCCGAGCGGTGACCAGCGACAATGCGGAGCAGCAGTACGCGGTGAGTATTGACTCGCGCAACCAGGATTTTATTGGTGATCTAAAAAGTCATTTTGCCAGCCTCAGCTCACTGAACATCGATTACCGGGTAATATTTCTCGATGCCGATGATGACACCCTGTTGCAACGCTACAGCGAGACACGTCGCAAACACCCGCTGTCGGACAAACACACGTCCCTGCAGGAAGCGATCATCAAGGAGCGCAAACTGCTGGAGCATATTGCCGATATTGCACATTGGCAGGTCAATACCGCGAACACGACACCACATGAGTTGCGATCCAATATTCGCAATTACGCTGCGTCCAACAACCAGGGGTCAATGACGCTGTTATTTCAGTCATTCGGCTTTAAGCACGGCAGCCCTGGCGACGCAGACTTCGTATTTGATGTGCGCTGCCTGCCTAATCCACACTGGGATCCTGAGTTGCGCGCCCTGACAGGCCTCGATCCTGCAGTGTACAAATATTTATCTGAGCAAGATATGTGTATTGACATGTATGAACGAATTCGCGATTTCATCGAGCACTGGTTGCCGAGTTTTGTTGATGACAATCGCAATTACATGACGGTAGCCATCGGCTGCACTGGCGGACAGCATCGTTCTGTCTTTTTGAGTGATTTGTTACGCCGCCATTTTTCTGGCAATAAGCTGGTGCAAACCCAGGTGCGTCACCGCGAGTTGAACCTCTGACCCTTGCCGGCAACCAGAACCGATTAAATGATTGAGAAAGAAATAGAAATTGTAAATAAGCTTGGGCTACATGCCCGAGCGGCAGCAAAGCTGGTCAGCACCGCGGCATCCTTTGCCAGCTCAGTGACACTGGACTTTGCCGGCAAGGCTGCCGATGCCAAAAGTATTATGTCGGTCATGATGTTGGCCGCGGCCAAGGGTAGCGTTATAACAATCCGCTGCGATGGCAAGGACGAACAACGAGCGATGGACGCGCTGGTTGACCTGATCGAACACTACTTCGGAGAGGACGAATAACCATGCTGAGCCTGTTCGGATCTGGGATTGGGCGCGGAATCGCCATTGGGCCTGCGTATGTGCTCAAGAACAGCGACATAGAAACCCAGCAGGTCGACCTGGACCCGGAGCAAATCCCGGCTGAAGTAAAGCGATTCAAACGGGCTGTCACAGCAACCGAAAAACAATATAAAACCATATTGCGGCAATTGCCGGCCAATGCGCCCAAGGAAAGCGCAGCGTTTATCAATGCGCACATGATGATGTTGAAAGACCCGCTGCTGGTCGACGAATCCATCAACATCATTCGGCGCGATGCGGTAAACGCAGAGCATGCTTTGCGCACCCAGTCAGAAAACCTGGTGAAGGTGTTCGAGCAGATGAGTGATGCTTATCTGCGCAACAAGAAAACCGATGTGCAACATATCACCAATCGCCTGTTGCGTAGCCTGTTGGGTATCGTGTCACACAGCCTGGATCAGTTTAATAAAGATGACCTGAGTGGACGCATCATCGTCAGTAAGGATCTGAGTCCGGCAGAAACCATGTTTATCAAGGATCAAAAAGTGGGTGCCTTTGTCACCGACCTTGGTAGCCAGATTTCACATACAGCAATTGTTGCGCGCAGCTTGCGCCTGCCTGCGGTGGTTGGTTTACATGGCAGCAGCAAATACATCAGCGATGATGATGTGTTGGTGGTTGACGGCAAGCGCGGAATTATCATCATTAATCCCAGCCTGCATGTATTGCGGCAGTACAAGGCGATTCAGCGCCGCATCCGCGAACGCGAAAGAGAGTTGAACAGGCTCACCCGGCGGGCAAGTAAAACACTTGATGGTGAACGCATCCAATTGCATGCCAATATTGAATCCGTTGGTGAACTGCGCGATGTTAAACGGGTTAACGCCGCGGGTATCGGGCTGTACCGGACTGAATACCTGTTTATGAATCGCGACAGCGCTCCGACTGAGACCGAACAGTTAAAAGCCTATAAACGCATTGCCAAAAGCATGGATCGGTCCGTGGTGGTTCGTACATTGGATATTGGCGGCGACAAGCAACTGGATTTTAACTACCCGCAAAAAGCCTCCAGCGAATCACCGTTGGGCTTGCGGGCGGTTCGACTCTGTCTGAACAACATGGAATTGTTCAAGCCGCAGCTGCGCGCCATTTTGCGTGCCTCGGCGTATGGCAAGATGGCCATTATGATCCCCATGGTGAGCAACTTTGATGAGGTCAGCCAGGTGCTCAACATCATCAAGCAGACCAAGGCGGAACTCCGGCAACAGAAGATCGCCTACGATCGACGCATCCGTATTGGTGGGATGATAGAGGTTCCCGCAGCTGCAATCATGGCCGAATTGTTTGCGCAAAAATTGGACTTTCTGTCGATCGGCACCAACGATTTGATTCAGTACACGCTTGCCATCGATCGTGTTGACGACGCAGTTAACTACCTGTACGACCCCATCCACCCCGCTGTATTGCAATTAATTGCGCGGGTGATCAAGGCCGGGCACAAAGCTGGCATCCCGGTATCGCTGTGCGGTGAGATGGCGGGTAATGTGCAGTACACGCGTTTGCTGTTAGGCCTGGGGTTGAAAAACTTCAGCATGGATTCAACCTATCTGCTGGATGTGAAAGAACAGGTACTGAAATCTGACATCAGCAAAATGCGCAGGCAGGTTAAACGGATACTCGCCGCAGACAGCCCAAGCCAGGCACGTGATCGCCTGTCGGTGTTAAACAAGATAAAGTAAATTCAGCCGAGCTGGGTGTTTGTAGCCAAGGAAGTGCCCGATTGGCGCTGGTGCGGTGGCTATAAAATATCCTGCCGCTATAATGTGCGCAACAGAACCGCAGTCAGAATCCCTTCTTCGTTAGCGTGGCACATGCAAATTTAAACTTGGAGAGCTTTGTCGAGTTGCTTGAGACAGAAAATGTCCAGGCAATTGACCTGCTGCTCGCGGATGCTCACCCGGCCGACATTGCTGACATGCTGGAGAGTATTATGCCCTCCATGCGGCTGGAAGCCTGGGACCACATCCCGGAATCTGCCAAGGGTGAAGTGCTGGCCGAGCTTGGCGAAGGGGTGTTTAAGGACCTCACCGAGGATATCGACAATGCGCAGCTGGTGGATTCAATCAAACAACTGGACGTTGATGATATCGCCGACCTGGCTGCTGACCTGCCAAAAGAAACCTTTGCTGAAGTTCGCATAGCGGTAGACCGGGATACCCGGAACAGCCTTGATGAGGTGCTGTCCTACCCCGAAGACAGCGCGGGTGGCCTGATGGACCTCGACGCCACAGTAGTGCGTGATGACGTGTCTCTGGAAGTGGTGCTGCGTTTTCTGCGCCTGAAATCAGAATTGCCCAAGCACACTGATGCCATCTACCTGGTGGATCGCGACAATCATTTCACCGGCATTTTACCCATCGGGCCTCTGCTCACAGCACCTGTGGAAGACCCGGTTCTGCAACATGTTATTGATGACCCGGTCTCGTTTAATTGCTTGGAGGATGAACAGGACATCGCCAAGGCGTTCGCAGATTACGACTTGGTCTCTGCACCGGTTACCGACAACGACAACAAGTTGATCGGCCGCATCACGGTGGATGATGTGGTGGACGTTATTCGAGAACAAGCAGAGCACGATATTATGGCGGCGGCTGGCCTGCAGGATGAGGCAGATATATTTGCCCCGGTGACGGAAACCTCGCGCAACCGCGCCTTGTGGCTGGGAGTAAACCTGATTACCGCGCTGCTGGGATCCTGGGTAATTGGTCAGTTTGAGGGTTCAATTCAGGAACTGGTGGCATTGGCGGTGCTGATGCCAATTGTTGCCAGCATGGGCGGCAATGCCGGCACCCAAACCTTGACCGTAGTTATCCGAGGCATGAGCACTGGCACCATTTCCGCTGGTAATGTCATGACCGTCTTGAAAAAGGAGTCCTTGGTAGGTGTGCTCAACGGATTACTTTGGGCTGCGGTGATCGCACTAATTGCCGCTATGTGGTATCAGAATGTGCACCTGGGCCTGGTCATTGCCT